>DATCTW010000066.1:0-65422 GCA_036567745.1 Ignavibacteria bacterium
TTATACCAATATATAAATATGCTATTCCGAAACTTAAACTGATATATGAACTTTCAGTAAACAAATTCGAATTGTTCATAAGTGTAATAAAATTTTCAGCACATGGAAAACTCAAAGCTGTAGACGGTAAATATTTATAAGCATTATTATGACCAGATATAATTTTCCCAATAAAAGGAATAAATAAAAAACTATAAATTTTATAAAAATATTTAATAAAATTTTTCGGTTGACCAAATTCTAAAATTATAATTTTACCTCCTGGTTTTGTTACACGAGCCATTTCATTAAGTGCTAAATATATATTGTCAACATTTCTAATTCCAAATGAAATTGTAATGGCATTAAAAGAATTATCTTTAAATGGCAAATGTAAAATATCTCCATTTATAAAAATGATTTTATTTTTTTTATCTTTTTTTTTCGCAATACTTAGCATATTTGAACTAAAATCTAATGCATATACTTCGGATTTTTTATTATATGCTTTGATTTTAAGAGCTAAATCTCCTGTTCCAGTTGCACAATCTAGTATTTTTTTATCTTTTTCTGAATTAATATTTTTTATGCAAGTTTTTTTCCACAAATGATGAATTCCAAATGATAATATTGTATTTAGCAAATCATATTTATCTGAAATTTTATTAAACATATCATTTATAGTTCGACTCATAAGAATACCTTTTTTAAAATAAAATTATTTTTATTTTAAAGTTATACAATTTACGGATAATATTTAGGTGAATCAATAACATTTTCAATGAAAATAATTTTAAAAAATTAATTAAAAATATCGGGAATTCTAAATAATATTAATTTCTTGATGAAGAAATATAATTTATTTGATTAAGAAAATACTTATTCTTGAAGAGTTTATATAAGAATGTTAATGTAATTATTAAAATGAAAATGCACCTTGGGGGACTCGAACCCCCGACCCACTGATTAAGAGTCAGTTGCTCTACCAGCTGAGCTAAAGGTGCTCTTAAAAGTAATAAAAAAAAATTAGTTTATCAAGAGAAAATTTTATAAAATTTAGAAAAAAATATTTAAATATATTTTAATGATTATTGAAAATTAAAAGATTTAGAGTGATTTGATTTTATTAATGATTTTAATTATATTTACTAAACAAAAATATAATAACTAATTGAGATGATTTATGGAAATCAAAAACAAATTAGTTTTAGTATTAGGTGGATGGGGACTTGTAGGATCAGCAATCTGTAGAAAAATTATGAAACATGATCCTAGAGGTTTAATAGTTGCTTCACTAAAAGAAAATGAAGCCAAAGAAGCAGTCGAAAATCTTAGAATGGAATTTCCAGATAGGTATCCAGAATTTTTTATACCGTGGTGGGGAAATATTTTTGTTAGACAAGAATTAAAAGATTTAAATCGAGAAGCAATAATTAACGATCCCAATAATAGGAAACTTGTTTTCAAGGATATCTTTACTGATCTAAATGATGATATTTATAAAAATTCAGCTTTACAGTTACTAATAAGCACATATAAACCTGATATTATTATTGATTGTATTAATACAGCTACTGGTATAGCATATCAAAATATATATTTCTCAGCTCAAGAAGTAATTAAAAGTTTAGAAGAGTTGAAAAATAATAATAATGTTGAAAATCTAGTAACTAAAGTTGAACAATTGTTATGTTCAACATATGTTCCCCCATTAATAAGACATATTCAAATACTATATAAAGCAATGTTTGAAAATCATACTAAAATCTATGTGAAAATTGGAACAAGTGGTACAGGAGGAATGGGTTTGAATATTCCTTATACTCATAGCGAAGAAAGGCCAAGTAGAGTACTATTAAGTAAGTCTGCTGTAGCCGGAGCTCATACTCTCCTACTTTTCTTAATGGGAAGAACACCTGAAGGGCCTATTACCAAAGAAATTAAACCTACCGCTGCCATTGCATGGAAAAAAATTGGATATGGTGAAATTAGGAAATATGGAAAACCAATTGAATTATATGATTGTGAGATTGAAAATGCATTTGATTTAAACAATAATATTTTTAGTTTCGATTTTGATGATTGTTATAAAACGGATGATACTTTGAAATCAGTATTCATTGATACTGGAGAAAATGGTTTATTTTCCAGAGGTGAATTTGAAACTATATCAAGTTCAGGTCAGATGGAATATGTTACTCCAGAAGAAATTGCTGAAGATGTAATTTATGAGATTCAAGGTGGAAATACTGGAAAAGATATAATTAATGCACTCGATAATGCTACATTAGGACCAACATATAGAGCTGGATACTTGCACGAGTATGCAATAAAGAAATTGGATGATTTAGAAAAGAAATATAATGTTTCAAGTGTTGCTTTTGAAATGTTAGGACCACCACGTTTATCTAAATTACTTTATGAAGCTCATATATTGAAATTATTATATAAGAATTTTAATAATGTATTACAAAATACACCAACAAAAATTTCTGAAGATGCTATTAATTTAATTAAAAATAATAAAAAGTTAAGAAGTGAAATTATTTCTATTGGTATACCAATTTTGCTTGAAGGTAATAAATTATTAAGATCAAAATTTGTAAAAGTACCCTCTTTCGAAACAAAAATGGAAGTTGAAATAAATGCTTCAAATATTGAAAAATGGGCAAACGACGGTTGGGTTGATTTGAGACCTAGAAATATGGAAATATGGCAAAAAAGATTCAAGACAATAATTGACCAAACATCAAAAATTCGACATGATGACACAAGCTCAAGATTTATTAGAAATTTAGATTTTTGGGATAACTTTGAATCAATTGATGAAGGAAAAATTGTTAGCTGGATCTTTATTGAAGAAGAAAAAGGTGAAAGAATGAAGGCATAGTTATTAATAAAGAGGTTTATATGAGTGTTTTATTAAACAAAAATACTAAAGTCGTTGTTCAGGGTATTACAGGTATGGAAGGAAGCTTTCATACTCAAAAGATGATTGAATATGGAACAAAAATTGTTGCTGGTGTTACTCCTGGAAAAGGAGGATCTGAATTTCAAGGGGTTCCAATTTTTAACACAGTATCAGAAGCTGTAAAGAATACTGGAGCTAATACTTCTTGCATTTTTGTTCCCCCAGCTTTTGCTGCTGATGCTATTGCTGAAGCTTGCGATGCTGGTATAAAACTCATAGTGTGTATAACAGAAGGAATACCGGTCAATGACATGTTGAAAGCATATCATTATGTCAAAAGTAAGAATGCTGTATTAATAGGTCCAAATTGCCCTGGAATAATATCCCCTGGTATATGTAAAATCGGTATAATGCCAGCTTTTATTCATAAAAAAGGAAATGTCGGTGTTATTTCAAGAAGTGGAACATTAACATACGAAGCTGTTTTTCAATTAACTCAATTAGGAATTGGACAGTCTACTTGTATAGGTATTGGTGGGGATCCAATTATTGGTACTCGATTTATAGATGCTATTAAACTTTTTAATGAAGATAGAAGTACAAAAGCAATCGTGATGATTGGCGAAATTGGGGGTTCAGCTGAAGAGGAAGCTGCTGAATATATTAAAAAATATGTAAAAAAACCTGTAATCGGTTTTATTGCAGGTAGAACAGCCCCTCCAGGGAGAAGAATGGGTCATGCTGGTGCTATAATATCTGGTGGCAAAGGTACTGCTAAAGAAAAAATTGAAGCTATGAAAAAAGCTGGTATTATTGTTTGTGAAGATCCTTCTGAGATTGGTATTACAGTAAAAAAAGCTCTTGATAGATTGAAAATAAAAAAGACTGATAAAAAAATAATAAAAAAGAAACGAAATAAAAGAAAAAAATAGCAATTACAAAAAAGCTCGTTTAACGAGCTTTTTTGTTTATTATAAAATCGAAAAAGAAATTATATTTCTTATTAATTATTTTTTTATTACATTCCTTACTATGTTAAAGAAATGGATCAAAATAGCAGAAGAAACAATTCATACTAATAATTGGTGGGAATATCGAAAAGATATTTTTGAAATACCCGGTGTGAGTAATGGTGAATATCATTATGTTTATTCCCGTGGTTCAAGTATGATTATTCCTGTATTTGATGATGGTAGAATTTTATTTGTAAATCAGTATCGTTATTTAAATAATAAGTTTAGTATTGAATTGCCTTGTGGTGGAGTGCAAAAAGGATATAATTATGAACAAACTGCCTTGAAAGAGCTAGAAGAAGAAACTGGCTATACTTCAAAAGATATTCAATTTATTGGCGAATTTAATCCTTTCAATGGGGTTACCAATGAATTTTGTAGAGTTTATGTAGCTAAAAGTTTAGAAAAATGTATAAGTAGACCAGATTTAACTGAAGAATTCGAACTTGTTTTTCTTTCATTGGATGAGATAAATAATTATATTATTGAGAATAAAATTTGGGATGGGATGACCCTATCTTCCCTTTTAATATTTGAAAAAAAACGAGGTGTAAAATGAGATTTTTTATTTTATTATTTACTTTTTTATTTAATCTTTCACTTTTTTCTCAAGTAACTAATAATAAAAATATTAAAGTAAAACTAGGAATAGAAGAATTTATTGAAAATCATCTAGACCTAATCAAGGGTAAAAATATTGGAATTATTACTAATCATACAGGTAAGCTACCTGATGGTAGACATATAGTTGATATTTTAAATGGGAACAAAGATTTTAAAATTAAAGCATTATTTGGTCCTGAACATGGTATAAGAGGTGATGCTCCAGATGGAAAGAGCTTAAGTCATACTACTGATGAAAAAACAGGAATACCAGTTTATTCATTATATGGAACTGGTAATAATAAACCTACAAAAGAAATGTTAAAAGATATTGATGTTTTAATTTATGATATTCAAGATATTGGTGCGAGATTTTATACTTTTCAAAGTACTTTATTTTTGTGTATGGAAGCTGCTGCTGAAGAAAAAATAAAGTTTATTGTTTTAGATAGACCCAATCCCATTACCGGTATAAGAGTTGAAGGTGCGGTATTAGATGACTCTTTAAAGTCTTTTGTAGGATTACATAAAATTCCAGTAGTACATGGATTAACTATAGGTGAATTAGCAAAATTAGTAAACGAAGAAGGATGGTTAAATAATGGTGTAAAAGCTGATTTGATTGTTATAAAGATGAAGGGCTGGAAGAGAAATATGTGGTATGATGATACTGGATTACCATGGGTGAAGCCCTCCCCTAATATGATGAATATGAATACTGCTATTGTATATCCGGGTTTATGTTTTATTGAAGGAACAAACGTATCTGAAGGACGCGGTACTTCAAATCCTTTTGAAATAATTGGAGCTCCATTTATTGATAAAGATCAATTTGCTAAAACATTGAATAGTTATAAATTAAAAGGTGTTGAATTTGAACCAATAAAGTTTACACCTACAGATATTCTAAGAGTTACTGTTGATCCAAAATATGATTCAATAGAATGTAATGGCATTTTCATTCATATTAAAGATAGGAATAAATTTGAGCCCATTAAAACAGGACTATATATTCTATATACCTTAAAAAAATTATATTCAAAAGATTTTAAATGGCGTTCTCCAAGTCGTTCAACAAGTAAGTATTTTATTGATTTACTTGCAGGCACAAAAGATGTAAGACTTCTAATTGATGAAGGTAAAAAGCCTGAAGAAATTATGAAAAGATGGGAAAAGGACTTACAAAAATATAATAAGATTAGAAAAAAATATTTATTATACTAACTTTATAGGTTAAAAAATGAAAAATAAAATTATTTTGATATTTTTTTTATTGTCGATTCTCCTTTATTTTGGATGTGGTAAAAAAGAGAAAGATAATAAAGTTATTGTTTCGAATAACAATGTAATTGAACAAAAAATTAATTATAAAAATGGTGATGTGTATACTTTTAAATATGGTTTTACAAAAGGTAAAATTTATAAGTACAAAATTTTATCTAAATCACAGAATGTTCAAATACAAGGAGATCAAAGTCAAACATCAAATATTGAAATACAATATATATTGTCGATAGATCCTACAGAAGTAGATTCATCAGGTGAATTTATTTTAAAAGTAAGATTTAATTCAATAAAAGTTAACGCTGTATTGGGTAACCAAATTATCAGCTATGATTCAGAAAACCCTGCTGATACTATAAAGAAAAGAAATCCAGCCTTTGCAGAATATGTTGCTTTTCAACATTCAGATTATAATTTAAGGCTTGGTATTAATGGAGAAGTTTTAGAGATTTTTAGGGTAGATAATATTTTAAATAACATTTTAGGTGAAAATATTAAAGATATTAATGATAATTTAAAGAACCAATTAAGAACTAATATTGAATATCAGTTAAAAAGTATTTCTCAACAGATGTTTCAATATTTGCCTGAAAAATCACAAAAATTAAATTCAACATGGTCAAAAACAACAATTGAAAAGTTAGGTGAAGATGACGCAAAGAATATTGCTTTATATCGTTTTTTAAAAGTTGAACCACGAAACAATAAAGAAATTGCAATAATTAATGCAGAATTACAATCTGAGACTAAGAAAAGACAAAGTGTTGAAAAAGAGGGAGTAAAATATGAATTCGATAAACCCAAAATATCCGGATCTGGTGTAATAGAATTTGATTTGGAAAATGGAATGGTAACGAAAAAAGATTTAAAAACAAATTTTATATTTGGTATGAAGATAACCAAGGGGGGCCAGAAAATAGAAGCTCAGTCGAAAGTAAATAATTCAGTTTTAATAGAATTAATTAATTAGAATATTAATTACTTTTACCCCTCATTCTCAATATGAGTTGAGGGGTTAAAATGATTTATATAAACAGAATCTCCAAAAGCCCAAATGATTGACATTATTAAAATTGAAGGTTTGTGATAAAATTGTGGTGAGGTTATTGATATAATTAAAAAGGAAATTAAAATAAATAGAAATGCTTGTAATATTTTTTTTAGAAGAGGGTTCTCTTCAATTCTAATACTTTTTATTATAATCATTAGTTTTAAAAAATAAAAAGATAAAAAGGATAACAAACCCAGAATACCTAATTTATACCATAAGTATAAATAACCATTATGAGCATAATAGCTCATAATGTGAAGCTCAAAAAACAAATCATATCTTCTAAAGGCTGCTCCCAAACCCCATCCCAGAATAGGATTTTGAAAAATTTGTTTAATAATAGCTTCTGTTTCAATTACTCTTTGAATAATTGAAATATCATTTGATTTAGCAGTTAAAAATCTATTAATAAGAGCTTGAAAAATAAATTTAGATAAGTTATCAAACAAAATAAACATTGTAAAAAAAGAAATAATCAGAAAAATAGTAACCCAAATAGAAACTTTAATTTTATCTTTTTTTTCAAATAAAAACCATAGATATATAATACCAAGTATTGTAAAAATTAAATAACTTCTTGTAAAAGATAAGATAAGAGAAGTAAGGAATAAACCTACTAATAGTAAAAGTATTGATTTTATTTTTTTAGATTTAATAAGGAATACTATTGCAATAATGACTAAAATACAAAACATAAAAACTTGTTCCGTTGTTCCAACCCTACTTCCCCACACTTGATAGAATTGAGTTGCTAAAGCTAATCTAGATCTATATTGATATAAATTATATAGAGCTATAATAGTAGACATTATACCAAAAGAAATTAATACTTTCTTTATTCTGTATTTATTTTCAGTTAGGTATTCTCTTAATGGGAAAAAAATAAAATAACATGAAAAAACAATTATCTCTTTAAACCATAGTAATACACTAAAGTTATTTATTATTGTCAAAATAATTGAACTTAAACAAATAAAATAGAATAAAAAAAGGAAAAAATCGGAAATATTTTTATTAATTCTTTCTTTTTCAATAAACAATTTTTTTATTAACCATAAAGCTAAAGGTATGAAAATATAAAAAGCTATTGCTATTTCAAAGATTGTAATGCCTTCAGATTTTATTGCAATCAAGGGTGCAAAAGATATTATTGAAGTTAAAATCCAGAATTCAAAGTTTATTAAGGTGAAATAAAAAATTATTCCAAAAATCAAAATAATTGGAAAAAGAAAAATATAAGGACTGTAATAATAGATCAGGTAAGATAAGATTGGTATTTCAATTACAAAAAGAATAAATAGTATTTTTTTTTGAGAAAAAAAATTGTTTTTTTTAATTGCAGTCTCTATCACTTTAGTAATTTTATTTTAAGGCATTTTTCAATATATTGTATTTATCATTATTGTGGAGTTTGAAATTTCTCCATTTTTCAATAGAAAGAACAATGATAATTGTTATTATCAACCAACCAAAAACGCTAGATCCAATAACAATTATTCTTTTAGGTTTTGCTTTATATTCTGGAACTTTTGCTTTATCAACTACGACAATTACAGGAACATCCTTTTTTTCTTGATAAATAGCTTGCTCGAGCATAGGTCTAAGAAATTCTAGTATTTTTGTTCGAATAAGAATATTTCTGTAAATTCGTAGGTATTCAATTCCTAAAGATGGTAAATCGTTAACTTTTTTATTTATAGCATCCAATTGCAATCGAGCAGAATTTAAAATCTCGTTATTATTAGAAAACATTTTACTTAAATAATCAATTTCTATTTCTTTAGCTATTTTTTCTGCATAAATTTTACTACTAGCCTCAAGAAGAGCACCAGTTTGTTCAGGTATAGTAAAGATACCATGCTTTTCTTGATAATCTTTAAGTTGATCCTCAGCAACTTTTAAACTATCCATATTTTCATTTACTCTGCCTTCCAGAAATTTTCGATTGCTTCTTGCTTCAGTTACACTCAACTCATAACTTCTTTCATTTAATAAGTCTACAAGATAATTAGCTATATCAGCAGCTCTTTGTGGATCCTCGTCGTAAAAACCAATTTCAAGATTACCTTCCTCCTGTACTTCAAAAACTACATTTTGATAGTAAGCTTTCAAAGTTTTGTCCATCGAATTAGGGTATCCATATATTTCTTGTAAATTATATTTTTTAATAACTTTCTCAGCAACTTCTCTACTGTTTAAAATAACAAGATAATTATAAGTGTTTTTATTACCAAGACTTCCTATCCCTTTTATAGATGAAAACTCTCTCATTACAGATGTTAAACCTCCTAATCCACTACCCCCTAAAATTGACATTTCTTCTTTAGGAGGAAGTACTGAAGCAGAAGAATAATAAATCTTAGGTAGAAGAAATGCTATAAAGGTCGAAATGACTAATACCACAAGTAAATTTATTAAAATAAATTTTTTCCATTTTAAAATAATCAAAAGAAAATTGAAAAATGAAGAATTTTCAGATTTGTTGTTTTGGTTCATAATAGAATACAATATTATTTTTTAATTTGAATAATTAATAATACTAAAGTACTTGTTGAAATTATAAATGAAGTAATATCTTTAGCTATTTCCCACCAACCTGAGAAATCTCGATAAGTCTTTTTAGGAATCCATATAATATCACCACTTTCAATTTGAGTGTCAGAAGGCTCTTTCCATTCTTTAGTACCTGCTTTAATAATGGCTATATCACCTTTAATAGCTCCTTCACTAAGCCCACCTGCTTTCTCAATATAGTATTTATAATCTTTACCATTTTCTATTCTAATATAGCCGGGATTGTTAACCTGCCCATAAACATATACAGAATTATAATTTGTTGGGATATAAATAATCTCATCACCTTCTAAAGTAATATCATAATTTTTTTCGTTTTTTAAGAACAATTTTTTAAAATCAGTGACAACATAGCCTCTTTTTATTGCTTCTTCAACAGTAAAATACTCAATATCTGTACGATCTAACTTACCTAATCGCATAGTTTCTAATCTTTCATAATCAGGATTTTTTCTTAGCTCATCATCATATATTATTTTTCTTATTATTCTTGCTTCAGCTAATGATGCATTTTCTGTGAATCCACCTGCAGATTTAATTACTTCAGAAAGCTTGGTAACACCTTTAACAATTGGATATTTACCTGGTTTTAAAACTTCTCCTTTAATGGTAACTTCTTTTGTAGGTTTAATGCTTTTTAAAGGACGAACAAAAATTCTATCTCCTGGTTTTAACTCAATATCATGAGATTTATTAGTAATTATATCATTATAATCAATTTTAGATACTGTAAAAGTAGACCAATCTTCACTTATTCTAGTTAATTCAATATTTGATAAATCTGAATTTTCAATTGTCCCCTGTGCTATTTTTATTGCAGTAGAGAGTTTATCCCCTTTACAATATTCAAATTTTCCTGGTTGTTTTACAGCTCCGAAAATCCCTATAAAATTACCTTCAATATCCTCTTTAGGAATTAAAATTATATCCCCATCTCTTAGATATGGGTTCGAGCTGTTATCACCAATTGCAAAATATTTAATTAAATCAACATTTATTGTATCACCATTTTTACGGAATATTTTAATATTTCTAAGTGAGTAATCAAAACGATTTTCAACAACTTCATCTCGGAAATATGGAAGCTTTTCCATTTCAATTGTTTTGTTAATTTGCTGAACTTCTTTTTCTTTTACTGCTAATGCTACTATTCTATCTACTCTATCAAAAGCAGAAACAGTAAAAGTTCCAGGAAAATTAACATTACCAACAACAGATACATTAAATACTCTTGGAGATTTTAAAATAACAGAAATATCGTTTGATTTAAATTTCTTTTTTATTTCATTAATAATCTTTTCTTTAGCTTTATCTAATGTCAAATTCTTTAAGTTAATTTCTCCCACATAATTAATAACAATTGAACCTTCAGGGGAAATTGTAACCGGGATAGTAATAGGGGTAGCACTTGATATTGTTACTTCTAAAATATCATTTGGACCTAGATAATAATTTTCAGCATTTACAAAACCATCAATAGGAAGTAAACCGGATGATTTATCAAAAATTCTTGCATAGTCAGTTTTAGCATTACTGAGACTTTCGAGATCTGTTTTATCACCTTTTCCAGTTAAAGCTTTCTTATAATATTTACTCAAAACATCCAGTTCTGAAAATGCTTCAGTTGATAAATATTGATTTTCCTTTTTATCTTTGTTACTCTGGGAATATAATGCACAATTGGAAAATAATATAACAAAAATTAAATATAAAAAAATATTTTTTTTCATAGATTAAAAGCTTAATTCTTATTCAAAAACTCATTAATAATATTTACTATTCTTTTTGAAGTTTTACCATCCCATAGATCTGGAATTTTATGTTCTTTAATAGTACCTGAAAGTATTTGATTACCAACTTCAATTACTTTTTCAACATTAAGACCAACTAAATAATTAGTACCGATTTCGACTGTAATTGGTCTCTCTGTATTTTCACGCATGGTTATACAAGGAATTCCTAAATATGTTGTTTCTTCTTGAATACCCCCGGAATCAGTCAAAATTAAAGAAGAATTATTCATCAAATTAATGAAATCTAGATAACCAATTGGATCAATTATCTTGACATTAGTAAGTTTTTTAAACCTCTCCTCTAATCCAAAAGAAATTATATTTTTTTGAGTTCTTGGATGTATTGGAAATATTATAGGTAATTTTTGGTTAAATCCTTCAAAGATACTTAAAATTTTTTCAAGATTTTCTTTTTGATCTACATTACTTGGTCTATGTAAAGTGACAAGTATGTATTTTTTTGGTTGAATATTTAATTCATTTATTAAATTAGAATTTTTACTTTTTTGTAAATAATAATTTAATGAATCAATCATAACATTGCCAACAAAATGAACTTTTGAAAGAGAAATACCTTCTTTTTTCAAATTTTCTAAACCAGATTTTTCAGTTACAAAAAGTAAATCACTAAGAATATCAGTCACTTTTCGATTAATTTCTTCTGGCATAGTATTATCAAAACTTCTAAGTCCAGCTTCAACATGTGCAAGTGGAATCAGCATTTTTGCAGCTACAATACTACAAGCTAAGGTTGAATTCACATCTCCTACAACAATTATTAAGTTAGGATTTTCTTCTTGAATAATTTTTTCAAATTCAATCATAATTTTTGCAGTTTGTACTGAATGTGTTCCTGAACCAACACCTAAGTAAATATCTGGCTTTGGTAACTCTAAGTCATCAAAAAATATTTTTGACATTTTTTCATCATAATGTTGGCCCGTGTGAACAATTAAATGAGTTATATTATTTTTATAATTAAGCAATTCTCTATAAATTGGAGCAACTTTCATAAAATTTGGTCTTGCTCCTACTACGCTAATTATTTTTTTCAATTTCTACTCCGTACTATTATTTACCGTCTCCTAATAATTTAATTTTAGCTTTCTTATTTTTTATATTTTTTAAAGCATTTCGGGTATCTATTATACATTTTGAATGTTTTACAACAAGGTCATAATCAAAGCAATCATGATCAGTTGTAATTACAACAATATGTGATTCCTTTAGTAATTTTTCAGTTAATGGTTTTGATTTATATGTTTTATTGTTTACAGTTATTTCTTTTACATACGGATCTGTATAATATACGTTTTTTGCTCCTTCAGCTATCATTAATTCCATTACCCTAATTGCAGGAGAATGTCTAGTATCATCAACGTTTTTCTTGAAAGCTGCACCTAAAAATAAAATTCTAGCATCTTTAAGAGTTTTAGGCATTTTACTTAATTCACGAAGAATAAGATTTCTTACGTAAAAAGGCATATTTTCGTTTGTTTCAGCAGCTAATTCAATAAATTTTGTCTGAAAATCAAACTCTCTTGCTTGCCAACTTAAGTAATAAGGATCAATTAAAATACAATGACCTCCAATTCCGGGACCAGGATAAAAAGGCATAAAACCGAAAGGTTTGGTAGAAGCAGCTTCTACAACTTCCCACATATTAATTCCACCCATTCTATCGCATAATCTTGCTAATTCATTTACAAGAGCGATGTTCACACTTCGAAATATATTTTCTAATAACTTTTCCATCTCAGCTACTTTAGGACTGCTAACAGTATGAACCTTAGCAATTGCTTGTGAAGTAATCAGTGCTGATAGCTCTGTACATTTTTTAGTAACTCCACCAACGACCACAGGGGTATTAGCAGTAGTGAAAACCTTATTACCTGGATCAATTCTTTCAGGAGAAAAAGCTAAATAAAAGTCTTTACCTACCTTCAAACCTGTTGATTCTAAAATTGGTTGAACGTATCCTTCAGTAGTATTAGGGAAAGTCGTACTTTTTAATATAACTATCTTATCTTTTTTTAAATATTTTGCAATGTTTTTAGATGCATCTACGATATATGAAATATCTGGTTCTTTATTTTTTGTAAATGGAGTTGGGACACAAATAAAAATTACATCTAAATCTTTTACAATTGAATAGTTATCGGTAGCGGAAAAATTACCACTTGATATTGCTTTGTCAAAATCTTCTTTTGGTATATCAAGAATATAATTTATTCTTTTTTTTAAAGAATCAATCTTTTTTTTGTCAACATCAATACCGTAAGTTTTAAAACCTTTGTTGGCATACTCAACTGCAAGAGGCAATCCTACATAGCCAAGTCCAACAACTCCAATAACTGCTTTTTTTGAAATAATTTTTTCTTTCAAACTCATAAGATAATCCTATAATTTATTCCATAAATAAACCTGTTAGTATTCCAAATTGAAAATAAAAATCATTAATACGTAATGAAGAAGGGACATTTTTTACGGGGTAAAAATTTTCATAATTCAAATCTGTTTTGGCGCTTCCAATGTAACCACCACCTATTCTTATCATTAAAAAATCCAATAGTGCATACTCTAATAGCACATAAGGAGAAAAAATAAAAAATGATGAATTTAAATTAGTTTTATTATCAATTACTCTAGAACTTGAATTCCACAACTCTTCCCAATCAATATCATTGTTATATTTCTCTGAAATATCATAATTCTGAGTACCTTTTCCAAAAAAGGAACCAAATACTAAGCTTAGTCTTTTTGCTAAAGGTAATGCATAATCTACATTTACTGCCCAAAAACTAAAATTATAATCGAAATCTTTAATTAAATTATTATCTTTTTTTGATGAGTTTTTATCTGCTTGTGACCAAAAACCACCTACTCGAAGATTTTGTACAAATCCAGTGTAAATATAAAAAGAACCACCATAAGAAACTATGTTATCTTTGGAAAGCTTGTTATAACCAGAAATAGAAAGTTTTTGATTAACATCTGAAAAATCATGTAAAATATAAAAAGGATTGAACCCAATACCGAAGCCATAACGAGGATTCTTAATTTCATAGTCATTATAATCGTATTCTTGGGAATACAATTCACTTGTTTTTGTTAAAAGAAAACAAAACAATATTATTACAAAAATTTTTAAATAATGTAAATTTTTCATATAAAATAATTAATAATAAAACTAAAATATTATAAATAAAGAATAAAATCAACACTATTATTTAACCATTAAAATTTAGTTATATTTAATTTTCTAATTTAATTAAAATAATAATAGTTTATTCTATAACTATATTAAAATTCTCCACTAAATTTTTATCTATATCTGAAATAAATCTTGATGGTTTCATTAAAATTATTCCATTATCTCTATCAAATATGTTTGTTGGATAAGTTATAAAAAGATAATCTTTAGCTCTTGTGCAGGCTACATACATTAGTCTTCTTTCTTCTTCGAGTTCTTCAGAATTATCTATCGCTTTACTTGAAGGGAATCGACCATCTAAAGCTGAGATTACGAATACAACTTTCCATTCTAATCCTTTTGCAGAATGAATAGTTGATAAAGTAACGTATTCTCTATTTTTATCCTCTGCATCGATATCGATCACACTTTCATTAGGAGGTTCTAATAGAATATCTACAAGTAAATCATCGACATTTTTATATCTTTCAGCAATTGTTAAAAAAATATCAATATCTTTTTTTCGTTTTGAGAAATCATCATATTTGGATTTAAAAAGAGGGTCATAATATTCTAACAGTATGTTTAATTTTGTAGAAAGGTCTACTTTATCAGAATAGATTTTATTCAAAACCATTAACAGTTCAAATATTTTTGTTCCATGTTTCCCATATTTTTCAAATGTATGAGGTTTATCAATTCCAATTTTATTCATCTCAATATCTTGAATTATTTTTTCAGCAGTTCTAGGTCCAACGCCATCAATTAATAAAATTACTCTATTCCAGCTAACAATATCTTTTGGATTTGTGAGAATTCTAAGATAAGAAATGATATCTTTTATATGAGCTGTTTCTATAAATTTAAAACCTCCAAATTTAATAAATGGTATATTTGATTTTGATAGTTCAATTTCTAAATCGAATGAATGAAAGCTAGATCTAAAGAGAACAGCAATATCTTTTAAATCAATTCCCTCTTCTCTCAATCTCAAAATCTTATGAGCTATAAATTTTGATTGATATTCTTCTGATTCTGCAACAACTATCCAAGGCTTTTCCACTCCGGATCTATTTGTATATAATCTTTTTGAATATTTTTCAATAGCATTATTTATTATTTCATTCGTAAGATTCAAAATTTCTTGCGTGCTTCTGTAATTTTGTTCAAGTTTAATAATTTTTGTATTTTTAAAAATACTTGGAAACTCTAATATGTTTTTGAAATTTGCACCTCGAAAAGAGTATATACTTTGTGAATCATCTCCCACTGCAAATACATTTTCATTTTTATCACCTAATAATTTTACAATTTCAGCCTGTAATTTATTAGTATCTTGATATTCGTCTATCATAATATACTTGTATTTATTTTGTATATTTAGTTTTGTTTTGGGATTTTCTTTTAAAAGAAAAAGTAAATTTAATAGAAGATCATCATAATCCATTAGGTTATATCTTTTTTTATATATGGTGTATTGATGAAAAAGATTGTTAATTTTTTCATATTCATCCATATAGTAAGGATAATCTTTTTCAAGGATGTATTCAATTTTTTGTACTGTGTTTATTGATTTACTAAAAATATCTCTAAGAGTATCTTTTTTTGGAAACCGTTTCTTTTGTTCACCATATTTCATTTTGCTTCTTAAAAGGTTTATGACATCTTCTGAATCAGACGAATCTATTATGGTAAATGAATTATCGTATTTGATTAGATTAGCATATTTGCGGAGAATTGATGTAGCAAATGAGTGAAAAGTACCACCAGATACTTTTTCACATTTACCATCTTCTAATAAATGAGCTGCTCTTCTTAACATTTCTCTAGCTGCTTTTCTGGTAAAAGTTAAAAGTAAAATATCTGATGGTTCTATTTCATTTTCGATTAAATAAGCAACTCTATATATTATTGTTCTAGTTTTTCCTGTTCCAGCTCCAGCAATAATTAAAGCAGGACCGTTTAGATAAGTTACAGCTTCATATTGTGCGGAATTCAATTCTTGTTCATAATTTATCTTATATTGCTTTTGTTTTTTAACTATCTCAAATTTATTTTTGATTATATATTTTTTAAAATCCATCTTACCTCTTTAAATTTGTAAAATATATGAAATACTTAACCAATATGCAAAATATTTTAGAAGGTACAAATTCTTTCAAAAATAAAATGGGTTAATCAAATTATTGAATAAGTTTAATTTATACAATAATTTTTGTGAATAATGAAAAAGTAACTTGATATAAATCAATAAAAAAATTAACTTAATAAAGAGGTGAATTTATGCTTTGGAAAAAAATTTTTTATGGACCTGTAATTTCTCGAAGACTTGGCTATTCTCTAGGGGTGAATTTATTGCCGAACAAAAAGAAAATATGTAATTTCAATTGCATATATTGTGAATGTGGTTTAAATGAGAAATTTAAGCAGAAAGAGCCTCTTCCTACTTTAACTGAATTTGAAAATGCATTAAAAGAAACGTTAGAATATTTTAAAAATATTAATCAAGTAATTAATCATATAACATTTTCAGGAAACGGTGAACCAACTTTACATCCAGATTTTGATAAAATAATTGATTTAACAATTAAATACAGAAATATTTACTACCCTGATACTAAAATTGCTGTATTGACGAATTCAACAAGATTACATATTGAAAAAGTCTATAATGCTTTACAGAAAATTGATGTGCCAATTTGTAAATTAGATGCTGGTACTGAAAAGCAATTTCAACTTATTGATGCTCCTGAAATAAAAATTTCAATTGATGAAATTACTAATCATTTAAAGAATTTTGGAAATAAAGTAATAATTCAAACCATTTTTTTAAGAGGATTTGTAAATAATCAACTTATTGATAATACTACTAATGAAGAATTAAATGAATATATCAAGAGGTTAAAGATTATTAAACCCCAGAAAGTAATGATTTATTCTATTGATAGAAAAACTCCTTTTGATACTTTAGAAGCGATATCAAAAGAAGAACTTGAAAAAATTGCTAACTTTATATCTTCAAATGGTTTTGAAATTGATTATTATTTATGATTATAACTTAATACCTTCAAAATTTAACAAAAATTTTTTTTTTGAAATTCCACAGGAGTAACCACCTAAGTTTCCATCTGTTTTTACAACTCTATGACAAGGTATAAGAATTGGGAATGGATTTTTACTATTTGCTTGTCCTATTGCTTGATAACCTTTATTAAGCTTTAATTTTTTTGCAATATCTTTATATGTTGTAACAGTTCCATAAGGAATTTTTAACAATTCAAGCCATACTTTTTGTTGAAATTCTGTACCTTTCATAAATATTGGTATATCAATACTTATCCTCTTTTTATTAAAATAAGCGTTTAAAAACTTTAATACTTTTCGATTAATTATATTATTATTTGAAATCTTATAATTATTGAAATATTTTTGTATGAAAGATTTGATATCTTTTTTTGAAAAGGATATTTTAAGTAATCCTTTTGAAGATGATAAAACATAAATAGTACCAATCGGAGAATCGAAAAGATCCAAAAAAACATTTTTCATTTTTCACCTCATTTTTTAAAAGATTAATTTTATCTCAAAATTTAAATAATGTATTATATTTTTTTCTTGTGGTTTTCTTCCAATATAAGAAAAATTACAATTAGTAAAATCATTAATTTTATAATTAAAATCTACATTGAGTATCCAACTAATTCCAATATTTTTGCCATCAGTTAAAGTATATGGAATTGTATTCGAAAATGGTTTCAATAATATTTCGTTCCTTTCTATGCTAATATTTAAATTCCCTTTTTCCAAAAAAGAATAGTTTATTCCAAAAGACTGTTCATTATAAGGTGATTCAATTTTTTGGATATCTTCATTCTTTTTCCCATTTGTAAAGGAAAAGCTTAATTCAAAATATGATATAGGCCTATAATAAAATATTGAGGATATCACATTTTTTTTTATTTTAAAATTTCTTTCAATATTACCATCGGAAATTGAATATTCATTAGATGAAATTAAATTTGTTTCATTTGTTATATCATTTGCAAAATTAAATCTAATCCTGATAGATCTTTCATAGGAGTTTCTTTTTTCAATTCCATAGTTGTATTGAGTTAGATTTTTTCTTAAATAATATCTATATCGAATATTAATATATTTATTTTTTTCAAGAAGAAAAAAATCTTCAATAAAATTTTGATTACCAGTAAGTGTTAGTGAATCATTAAGAAATTTTGACATTTTTAATAAAAAAATATCACTATTTTTTTTATATTTGTTTGTTTCGTTTATTTGATAATTTGTTTCTGATGAAAAATTTGATAACAAATTTTCAATAAAGGATTCATTCCTTTTAAAGATTCTATCTGGATTTATCTTTATTCTAAAACTTGTTTTAATATTTGTAACAGGTAATAATTCATCAGTTTTTACTGAAACAGGGATATATTCGCCATCATATTTTACCTGCTGAAATTCATTTTCGTCTGCAATTCCATTAGAATTTATATCTCCTAAATATATATAATTACCTTTACCCTTTTCAACTCTAAGGTATATTTTTTGACTTTTAGCAGAATATTGAGAAGAAGCTTCGTAAAAAACATTAGATTCTAGAGATTTACTATTATTAGAGTATTTATTATACGATTTTAAAAATAAACTTAATTGGTTGCTATTATTCAAATTATTAAAATTTTCAGTAAATATTCTTTTTTGAAAACCTCCAATTAATTGTGTATATAAGTTTGATTGATAATGAAAATTGATATTGAATTTATTTATATATCTATAAGATTCTTTTACTATACTATTTAAATATGGCATATAATCTTCTCTATATTCTAATTCATATTCTACCGAATTATTATTAAAAAAATACCCTATCGTTGGATTAAATGATAGAATTTTATATCCATCAATTAAATTATTAGCAATATTACTTTTAATTTCTTTATTTTCATTGAAAAAATTTAATGAAATATTAAATTTGTCAATTCTGTATTCAGAATTAAAATCAAAATGGTAAAAAGAATTTTTAAAGCTTAATTCATTATTATCATTTTTTTGAAATTTTATTTTTATATCAGGGAATGTTGTTTCGTTAATACTTAGCTCTAAAAGATTTCTATTTGCATTGTTATTATTGCCATATTTGTTATTTGCAAACTCATAATTTATTATTAACTTTTCTATAGGAATGTATTGAAAATTAAAAGATAAAATATTTTTTTTATTTATTGTACTGTCATTAATATTCCAATCATAGAAATAGCTAACAGGATTATTTTTCATAATATTAGTGTAATTTTCTGATAAGTAATAATTAGAAAAATTTAAAATAATTTTCCCTAAATTTGTACCAAATAATTCTTTTAAAAAGAATGAATAATGAAATTTTGTATTTAATGCTATTCCATTTAAATCATTTTCATTATTGGAGATAATATTCTTATTATAATTGCTTAATGAAAAATTATTTGTAAAGAAAAAATTACTATCAGGTAGATAACTAATGTTCCAAAATGCATATCTTTTTCTTTCAGGGATAGACAAAAGTGTAATTGGTAAATAAGATCCTTTTTTTATTCCAACCCATTTAAATACACCATAGGATTCTCGGATATAATCTCCTTTCCCTTCTCCGACATAAGAAAATCTAATAGAATATAATGCATTAATTGCACCAGGATTATAATAATAATACTTATATTCGTTATTATTGATTATTGTATCTATAAGAACATACTGTCCTTTCCCTTTATTAGTTAATGAATCTATACCAACAAATTTTATTGACTCTATATATGATTTCTCTTTATTACCCCCTGCTTTTCTTATAATTTCTTTAATATCTTGAGTCATTTCAAAATCTACTGGAGAATTGTAATCATCACTTTCTTGAATAAATGTTATTGATGAGTTCAATGAGTTCTTAAAAAGGTGTGTGTTTGTAGATATTCCAAACATAATTTTTTCATAAGAATTATCTTTATATTCAAATTCGACAAAAATTCTCGAATTGTTTTTTAGAATATTTTTAACAGTAAAAGTGATTTCTCCAGTGCTATAATCAATAACATAATCTTCAGATTCACCACGTTTTAAAAGTAAACCATTTAAGTATACTCTTTCACTACCAGGTATTACCAATATATTTGTGTATCCATTTTCGGAATAAAGCTTATAAGGTCCTTGCACAGCATCTCTAGCTAAAAACTGATTAGTAAAAAATTTACCGGGCGTTATTCCATAAAATGCGTTGATATTATTTAAATTGTTTTGATACTCAATCTGCGCTCCTTGAAGTTTTCTTTTTATAACATCATCAAAACCATTTCTATTTTCATATAAAAAATCTCCAAGAGTCAAATTAAAATTTTTGTGATTAATATTGATAAAAATTTTATCAATATCTTTAATTGTTTGTGTATTGCCTTCAGGAAGAATTGGAGTTGTTTCATCAGATAGTGATGCTGTTATCGTAATATCATCAAAAATAGTCCCATTTAATTGCATTCTAAAGCCAGAATTTAAAGTAAAATCTTTATTTGAACCAAAAGAAAAACTTCTAATGAGACTACCTGATTTATTAATGTTGTTACCAAAAATATCAGAAGATTCTTGTATTTTTGATGTTTGTTGAATAATTTGATATTTTATTTTAGTTGAATCTATTTCTTCTCGAAGATAATTTTTATAAAACTTTGAATTAATAGTTAAAGGATAATAATAATAGAAAATAAATATAGAATCATCTTTAATTTTTGACGATTTAATATCAAGTATTCCATCTAAATAGTTAATTTTATAGTAATCACTTTTTAATATTGAAGAATCTTTTAAAAAAATAACCTCACTACCGATTTTTATAAATTTATCAGGTAAAAAGATTACAGAATCAGTAAGGAATAATTTGATAGTTTTACTTGGGATGAAATTATATATTTCTTGTGAAAAAGTAACATTTAGAAAAATGTAAGGAAAGAATAAAAAAAGTATTTTTTTCATTAATAATTATGAAATTTATTGAGAATAAAAAAATTGTTCCTTACTCATAAAAATTACCTATTTTTAACTTTTTTTAAATTTATTGATACTGATTCTGGTGTTAGATGATATGCGCTACCACTTACTAAATCATAGATTGGACCTGGGAATATTAATCCTGGAATTATCCCAACAAAAAACCAAGTTGAAAAACCCCTTTCGATTTTGATCTGTTCAGTTTGATAACCTTCCATTGAAACTGTGACAATATATGGTTTATCTCTTTCTAATTCAATGATACAAGGTGAAGTATAATACACTTGTCCATCTACTGTTACCTGTGCTCCTGTTGGATTTGAAGAAACTGGTAAAAATTGTTTGTTGCCATGGATAATTGAGGCACAATTAAAATTGAGTAATGATTCAATAACTATAAGAACTAAAAAAATAATATTTATTCTTTTCTTCATTTTCAGCACCTTGTAATAATTTCAATATAATCTATTTAATAATTTTTTTCAACACCATATTATACTGTAATTTTTTTATATACCGAATTTTATCATTTTAGAAAAAATCTTTTGCAAATTGGGATTTATTTTATTTTTTTCTTTATCATCGATAAAATAAATTTCACCAAGGGATGAAGGGTTCCATTCTTCAATAATTCCTGAACTCATAACAGTTGGTTCTTCATTATTACAGTCAAAATCAAAATATTGCCAACCAAATCCAAACATATTATTTGTTTTGAAAATTGTTTTTGGGAAATATATTTCTAAAAAATAATAGTTCTCAATAATTTTTTTAAAATTAGTTTTAATGTCTTTTACATACTCTAATGAATCAATCGTTCCTTTTGAATCTAAAAAGTATTTTATAATTTTATTATCGAAATAAATTTTATACTTATTAATGTTTTCATCAGGGCCATCTCTTACATAGATACCATCAACTTTTGTAAAAATAAGTTTTTTGGGGTTATAATCTATCCAAAAGTTGATATAATCTTGATACTGTTTATTGCTCATACAAATACAATCATCTTGTATAAAATAGCAAAAGTAAACTAATGAATCATCGTGATATGTATTAAATGAAATGGATAAATCAGAAAAATCTTTCCAGGATAAATAACCTGATGTAATAAACATGCTATTTGTATCTATTAAAGATATTGTAGGAAAAAATAAATTGTGGTTCTTATTTGTATAATAGCATAAGGTATTGTAATATTTACGCTTAAAATATTGCCTTCCTGTAGATAATTGATAATAATTTTCAGTAACTAAGTTATTTTTTTGATTCATATTTTTTTCATAACCTACAAATTTTCTTCTGGAGCCAGTTATTATCTTACTTCTTGATTCAAAAATATTAGTGCATTTCAACTCATCATTTTTATAGCTATAACTATATATTCTCCAATCCTCTTCACTAATTTTATGTGTAATATTACATTCAGAATTTTGAATAGTAAAACCAATTTCAATAGGTATGCTATAATATTTTAGCTCAAAATTTGAAATTAAAGATAATGAATCGTTATCATTTACATATAATCTTATTTCAATATTTTTTGAATTATCTTCAATAATTTTATATGAAAAAGCTAAATCTTCGAGGGTATCGCCACTAAAATCACCAATATCATAACCCCAGATACATACATTATCTGGTATTTTATTGTAAAGGGATTCTAATTTATAAATTGGTATTTTTTGAGATAATATTGTAAAAAAATCAATTTTTGATAAACAATTTTCCTGTGAAAATGTAACAAATGAAAATATCATTAAAAAGAAAAAACTACTAAAAATATTCATATATTTATAAATGTATTGAATTTATTTTTTAAAACTTTAAAATATACTAATAAAAAAAAATTAAATCAATGTCAAAGGAGCTAAATGTTTATAAAAAAAAGTTTTATTATATTTTTTATATTCTTTTTGTTTTTTCAAGATATTTGTATATCTAAAGGTAAAGAGGAAATAGTAAATGAAATAAAAAAAATATTTGAAAATAAACATTTAAAACATAGTGAATTTTCAATAAGAGTCTTATCAAAAGATAAAAAAGAGATCATTATTTCGTTAAATGAATCAACGAAATTAATTCCTGCATCTACCATAAAAATCTTAACTACTTCTGCAGCTATTTATAAACTTGGTCCCTCCTTTTTAATTCGAACAAAATTTTTAAGTGATAACCCAATTAACAATGGGAAAATTAAAGGAAATGTTTATATAAAGGGTTATGGAAATCCATTATTAACAAGTAATGATTTAAAGTCAATTGCTGAATATTTGTATAAATTGGGGCTAAGAACTATAGAAGGAAATATCATCTTAGACGATTCTTATTTTGAAAAAAAATTATTTAGAAAAGATTGGATTGACGAAAATGAAAATAATGAAGAGAATGCTATTTCTGCGTTATCATTAAATAATAATTCTTTTCCTGTTTTGATCCATTCATCTTCAAAAATAAATACTAAACCTGAGATTACCATAATTAATAATATATCTGATGTAAAAGTTATAAATAATTTAAAAGTAAAAAAAGTTAATAAACGAAAAGAAAAAATAAATATTACTTTAAAAGAAAAAAATGATGAATATTTATTATCAATTACTGGAATAATGAGACCAGGAAGGATTAAGTATTATTCTATAAGTATTAAAGAACCTGCTATTTATCTGGGGAAGTGTTTTAAAACAATATTACAAGATATTGGAATCAGTTTAAAAGGTAAAGTAGTAAAAGGTCTTTTACCAACAAAATACAATGAAATTTATGTTCATTCAATTAAAATAGATTCTTTAATAAAAGTGATAAACAAACACAGTAATAACTTTTGTGCTGATCATTTATTAAAAATTCTTGGAGCAGAGCTAATTTCTGTCCCAGGTACTTCTAAAAATGGTGCAAATGCTATCCAAAATTTTTTGAAGGAGAATGGAATAGATTCATCTCATTATAATATTTATGATGGTTCAGGACTTTCTAAAAAAAACAAATTATCAACTTATTGTATTTCACAAATATTATATAATAATACTTTAAATAATGATGTATTCAACGTTTTTAGTAATTCCCTTTCTATTGCTGGTATAGATGGAACGTTGAAACATAGGATGAACGAATTAACAAATCCACAGAATGTAAGAGGAAAATCAGGAACTTTAAGCAATGCATGCACGTTAGCAGGTTATATAAATACCAGTGAAAATGAATTACTAATATATGCTATATTTATTAATAATTTTAAAAGTAATCAATATGAAATCAGAAAAATACAGGATAGAATTGTATCTTTGCTTTCAGAATTTTCAAGAAATAATTAAGAAAAAATTGAGGTAATTATGTGCGTTGATGTTTTAGCTTTTGGGGCTCATCCTGATGATATAGAAATATTTTGTTCAGGAACACTTAGAAAACTTATTAAAAATAATAAAAAGGTTGCAGTAGTTGATTTAACTTATGCTGAGCTTTCTACCAGAGGGAATTTAAAAACTAGAGCAGAAGAAACAAAAAAGGCAAATGAAGTTTTAGGATTGGAACATAGAGAAATTTTAGGAATACCCGATGGGAATATTGAATTGAATTGGGAAAATAAATTAAAATTGATTTACGCTATAAGAAAATATAAACCTAATGTGATATTTTGTCCATATTTGGATTGTAGGCATCCTGATCATCAGAGAACTGGAATGTTAGTTAAAGAAGCCTTTCATAATGCTGGTTTAGTAAAAATTGAAACTTTCGATAATGGTAAAAAACAAGAGCCACATAGGCCTGACTATCTCTATTATTTTATGGAAATGGTTGATTTTATACCTAGTTTTATTGTTGATGTTTCAGAAGAATTTGAAGATAAAATGAAATCAATTAGAGCTTTTAAATCTCAATTTTTCTCTGAAGATGACCCAGGTACTCAAACTTTTATTTCACAAAAATCATTTATTGAATATATTGAGGCACGAGCAAGATATTGGGGGTTTAAAATTGGGGTAAGGTATGGTGAACCTTTTTATTCACCAAAACCTATACCAATTTTTGATTCGAATTTTTTCTCTAAATAAAATTTTTTATAAGATTGTATATTTAATTTTATTTTTTATCAGTCTCTTGTAAGTTTTTGCCCATATACATTATGGTATCTATTCCACCATTTATCTATTTCTTTTTTGGGTAATTTTTTTGGGGTTCCAAAAGTCATAATACTTAAGGAAACTGTTTTGGCAACATCTTCGACCATTATAGCAGCTTTTAATGCTTCTTTTGGATTTTTCCCAAAGGTAAATACACCATGGTTTCTTAAAAGAATTGCAGGTGATTTATTAATGTATTTAAGTATTGTCTCCCCAATTTTATTTCCTTCATTAGATACGTATTCAGTACAAATAATATCTTCACCAAATTCATCAGCAATTGCAGTCAAACATACTGGTATATTTTTACCATGAATTGCAAAACTAGTTGCATAATTTGAATGAGTATGAATTATTCCTCCGAATTCAGGTTTATTTCTATATAAAAATAAGTGATGGGGAGTATCAACTGAAGGTTTAAGTTTCCCGTCAACTACATTTCCGTTCAAATCAACGATTACAATATCATCCGGTTCGAGTGTTTCATAATCTACCCCACTCGGTTTTATAGCAACTAAATTATTTTCAAAATCTCTTCCGCTGGCATTTCCGCTATGCATAGTTACTAGATTGTACTTAAGCAATGCTTTATTTACTTCACATACCTCAATTCTTAACTTTTCAAGAATCATTTTAATACTCTCATTTGTTTGATAATTTTCATTACGTTATTTTCCCCTTTGCCAAAATAATTATATAATTTTTCATATTCCTTGAAAAGGATAGAATAAGTTTTATGATTATTTAAATCGGGTTTAAAGGTTTCATCTTTTAATTTTGCCATTTTATTTGCTGCTTCAAATATTGAGTCATAACCTCCATTCTCTTTCCCTGCAGCAACAGCACCCCACATAGCAGATCCCAAAGCTACGGTTTGATTCGAAGCAGATACTTTAATTTCTCTTCCTGTTACATCAGAATATATTTGCATTAGTAATTTATTTTTTTCAGCAAGGCCACCACAAGCATACAGTTCTTTAATTTCTATTCCTGCCTTTTCAAAAGCTTGAATAATAATATTCGTACCAAAAGCGGTAGATTCTATAAGCGCTCTATAAATTTCTTCTGGTTTAGCAGATAAAGATAAACCTAATATCATTCCAGTTAAATCAACGTCAACTAGTATTGAACGATTGCCATTTAACCAATCTAATGCTAATAGTCCTATTTCACCGGGAGCATATTTATTAGCTTTTTTTTCTAAAAATGAATGTATATCAATATTTTTATCTCTTGCTTCTGAATAATATGAATACGGAACGCAATTATCTACAAACCATGCAAAAATATCTCCTACTGCTGATTGACCTGCTTCGTAACCGAATAATCCTGGTAAAATTCCATCCTCAACAACTCCACACATACCTTCTACAATTTTCATTTCATTTCCTAAAACCATATGACAAATTGATGTTCCCATTATCATCACCATTTTACCAGGTTCTACAACTGTCATTGCTGGAACAGCAACGTGAGCATCGACATTAGCTACTGCAACAGCTACTTTTTCGCTTAATCCTAATTTTAATGCAACTTCTTTTTTTAAGAATCCAGCTCTTTCCCCTATAGAATTTACTTTATTAGTCAACTTTTTTTCGACAAAATTATCGAGTCTACTATCCAGAAGTTTAAAGAAATTATTATCAGGGAATCCAGTTTTCTTATCCCACAAAGCTTTATATCCAGCAGCACAGGAGTTTCTTGTAAAATTTCCTGTTAATTGTAATACTACCCAATCACCTCCTTCAATGAACAAATCAGTGTTTTCATATATTTCTGGGGATTCATCTAAAATTTGCATTACTTTTGGGACGAGCCATTCAGAAGAAATTTTTCCACCATATCTTGGTAAAAAAGAATTTGGTATTTCAGAAGCGATTTTGTTTAGTTTATTAGCTTCTGACTGTGCAGCATGATGCTTCCATAATTTTGGCCAGGAATGAGGATTATTTTTAAATTTATCAATATTGCAAAGTGGAGTTCCATCTTTTTTTATTGGTAATATTGTGCAAGATGTAAAGTCAACTCCTATACCGATAACTTCATCTGGATTAATGTTATTTTCTTTAATAACATTAGGAATAACATTAAATAATACCTCTAACCAATCATTTGGATTTTGTAAAGCCCAATCGGGTTCAAGTTTTATATTAGTATTAGGTAAACGTTCATCAATAACTCCATCCTTATACTGCATTACTGATGAACCAATCTCTCTACCACTAGTTACATCAACTAATAATGCTCTTCCAGATTCAGTACCAAAATCAATTCCAATAGCATATTTTGGTGGCATTTTGTTCTCCTTTAAGTTTTTATTTCAATTTTAATTACGTTATCAGAATAATTTTTTAATAATTTAAAAGCTTTAATACAATCTTTTAATTCAAATGAGTGAGTTATTAAGTCACATATTTCAATTCTTTTGGATCCTACTAATTCTAATGCATCTGGATATGTATTTTTCATTCTTCTTACGCCCTTAAGAGTAAGTCCTTTTCTTCTGTATAAGGATGAATCTAGCATAATTTTATCATTTTCACATATTCCGATTAATATAATTTTTCCACCTGGTTTTGCGAATTCTAATGATTCATTGATTGCATCTTCAGTTCCTGCAGCTTCAAAAACTATATCAAAATTATTAACATATTTTTTAAATCCTTTTTTTGATCTTAACTGACTTTTACACAATAAAAAAGAATTTGGATTTACTCTTTTTTTAACGAAATCTACTCTATATTTTAAAATATCAAATCCAGAAACTGATATATTTTTATTTAAATTTAATACTTTATAAATTAAGATACCAATTGGACCTAAACCAATAATAGCAATATTATTATTCTTTTTGATTTTAGCCAATCTTATTGAATGAATAGCAACTCCTAAAGGTTCTAATAATGCTCCCTCAGTAAAACTAATGTTATCAGGCAATTTTATGATTTGATCCATGTGAGCAAGATAGTATTCAGCTAAGGATCCATTATTTGGTGGTGTGCCACAAAATTTAACTTTTGGGCATAAATTTGGACTGTCATTTAAACAATATTCACAAGTGCCACAGGATAAGGATGGATCTACTGCAACCCTTTCACCAATTTCAATTCCTGAGACATTTCTGCCTTTTTGAACTATTATTCCTGAAAATTCATGACCTAAAATTAAGGGTTTTTTTACCTTTACTGAACCAATTTTACCTAATTTATAATAATGAAAATCACTTCTACAAATAGTTGTAGACTTTACATTAACTAATACATAATTATCCTTTATTTTTGGGATTAATATGTCATCATATTTTAAGTTAAATCTATTATATAATCTCAAGCACTTCATAAATGATAATATGTATCCCATCCCAAATATTTTGTAAATGCTTCAAAAATAATATTAGAAACTTGCCCTTTATTTATTGCAGTATGATGTTCAAATCCTTCTTCACAAATATATAGTAATAATTGATTTAAATTATTGATATTAACAACACCATAACCTCCAAATGTATCTAATACATCATTAGTAATTTCTCCTTCACCAACATAAGCTTTTATTTCACCAACTATATCGTCAGTTGAAATTCTACAGAATGTGATGGGTCCAGGTGCAAGTTTTCCAACACATGCTCCAGCAGAATTTTCATTTCCTACTGATTGTGAAATAATTTCTTGAATTTTCATTTCTGGATTAATAAAAAATGATTTTGGTATATTGCTGCAGTGAAAGATAACGCATTTATTTTGGTCTTCTCCAAAATTATTATTCCAGTCAACAATTGCACTTGGGGAATTAGAAGCTTCTTGTAAAGCTAACATGCTTAATGCTCCAGGAATATCAACTTCACAGGCACTGGGAAGTAATGTTTCAGAAAGTTTACTCATTAAGGTACATGGAACAATTCCAAATATTTCTTGTAATGCTGTCCAACATTGAATTGCAATTGCATCAAGCTTCATTTCTGTAACCCAATTATCTAAAGCTACACCAAATTTTGCCATTCTTATAAGAGAGGATTCAGATACATTGGAATTAATTCTTACATAGTTTTTTAAACTTTCTAATTTATCAATTACTTGCTTATTAGTATCAGTAAATTTATTTACAAGATTAAGAAATTCAGCAAGATCAATTACTTCAGTTGTTATTCCACTTTGTTGTAATAACTTTTCACTAAATCTTACTGTATTAAAGGCTCCTGTTCGAGCCCCGATTGCCCCTACTCTAGCATTTCTGAGTTTATTAACAACTCTACATATACCTGCAAACCATTCGATACTATTTTTGAATTGATTAGTATCTATATTGTCAGTATGGTTTTCAGATAATGAATATTTTATTCCATATTGATAAAGATTATTACATACAGAAATTTTTCCACAAAAAGAATCTCTTCTTCTTGCAAGTGTCATATCTTTTAAGTTATCTTTAAATGCATGGATAAAAACAGGTACATTTAATTTAGAAAATTTAATAGAATTAGCAACAGCGCGTTCATCACCAAAATTTGGTAAAGTAACTATTATCCCATCAATTTTATTACGATTTTCATCAAATAGTTTTCCACATTTTATTGCATCTTCTAAAGTTTCAACCCCGCCATATTTTGTATCTTCTGTCGATAGGCATATTACATTATAACCATTGTTTTCAAAAAAGTTTATAATTTGTTCTCTGCCTTCTTTGACTAATACATCAGGGAAAAAACCTCTATTACCAATAATTAGACCAAAAGTATTTTTCTCTTTCATTTTATCCTCAAATAGTTTATTTTTTTGATAAATATTTTTAGTAATTTATGATAGTTTTCTGATTTAATCAAGTATTTTTTTAAATTTTATTTTATATATATGAAAGATATTGTTAATCTTAGAAAAATCGATCTAAATATTCAAGGGATGACTTGTGCAAATTGTTCAAATCGTATAGAAAAAACTTTAAATAAAACTATGGGGATACTTGGAGCAAAAGTAGATTTAGCAAGTGAATCTGCTACAATACAATTTGATCAAGAGAAAATTAGTGAAGAATTCATAATTAATAGAATTAAACAATTAGGTTATCAACCATACCCTGCTAATTTGTTTAACAAATTTATTGATGTTAAACAAAAAGAAATGATAATTCAAAAAAGAAAGTTCCTCTTAAGCATAGTTTTAACCATTCCAATAATGTTATTTAATATGTATTGGATTTATAAACCAGAAACCTTTTTATCTTTTGTTATTATTTTTTTTATTTTGCTTTTTCTAACTAGTATTGTTTTATTTTATTGTGGTAATCAATTTTTCATAGGTTTTTATAAATCATTGAAAAACTTATACCCCGATATGAATACTCTTGTGGCAATTGGCACTCTTTCAGCGTTCATTTTTAGTATTTATGGGTTCTATAATTATTTAAAGAATCCTTCGAACTATCTTCCTCATTTTTATTTTGATACAACAGCAACAATTATTACTTTTATACTTTTAGGAAAATACTTAGAAAGAAAATCTATAAATTCAACATCAGATGCTTTAAAAAAACTTTTACTTATTCAAAATCACGATGTTACTATCATTAGAAATAATCAAGAGTATATTATTAGTTCTGAGTTTATTTTACCAAATGATATTGTACTATTAAGACCTGGTGATTCTATTCCTATTGACGGTAAAATTATTGAGGGGCAAGCTTTTGTTGATGAATCTTTTATTACAGGTGAATCGTTACCAATTGATGTAAATACTGGGGATAATGTTATAAGCGGGTCTATAGTTAAAAGTGGTTATCTTAAAGTCTTAGCTGAAAAAGTAGGTAAAGATTCATATCTATCAAAAGTTATAGAATTAATAAAAAATGCACAATCTTCAAAACCACCTGTACAAAAATTAACAGATAAAATCGCTTCTTTTTTTGTACCTACTATAATAATAATATCTCTTATTGCATTTTTATATTGGTATAATCATTCAGGTTTAATTTCTGAAGCACTTCTTAGAGCAATATCTGTCTTAATTATTTCTTGCCCTTGTGCATTGGGTTTAGCTACTCCAACTGCAATAGTGAGTGCTATTGGATTAGCAGCAAAAAATAATATATTTTTTAAAAATATTGACACTTTAGAGAGAATCAAAAAAATTAACGCTATTGTATTTGATAAAACAGGGACAATCACAGAGGGAATTTTGAGAATAAATGAAATTGAATCTTTTTCTAACTTTTTAAAAGAAGAGCTTTTGAAAATTGCTGCAAGCGGTGAATATTTTTCAGAGCATCCTATAGGAAAAACTATTGTAGAGTCATATAAAAAAGATAATACAGAGTTTTTAAAAATTGAAAATTTTGTTTCTTTATCTGGTTATGGAATAAAATTTAAACTGAACAAAAATGACGTTGAAATTGGTAATTTAGATTTGATGAAAGATAAACTTAATTATAATGATCTTGCTAAAAAATTTGAGGAAGATTTAAATTCAGGTGATTTAAATATTTATATTAGTATAAATAATTCAATTGTTGGAAGAATATCTTTAAATGATTCTATCAAAAAAGATGCAAAACCAGTTATTCAAAAAATAAAGAAGTTAAAAATCCAAACATACTTAATTTCAGGAGATAACGAGATAAGGACACAAAAGACAGCGAAAAATGTAGAAGTAGATCAATTTTATGCGAATGTAAAACCTGATGAAAAATTAGATATAATAAAAAACCTTCAATCTCAAGGTTTAGTAGTTGCTATGGTTGGTGATGGAACAAATGATGCACCTGCTTTAGCTAAAGCAGATATTAGCATAGCTTACTCATCAGGTACTGATGTTGCAATAGATACTTCTTCCATTACAATAACAAAAAATGACTTGAATTCCGTTTATAATTCTATTATCATTTCTAATAAAACTATGATGATAATTAAACAAAATCTATTTTGGGCTTTTATTTATAATATTATATGTATACCTATTGCAGCTGGAGTAATTAATAATTTAAAATTAGATCCCTCTTTAGCTGCTTTAGCAATGGCTTTTAGCTCTATATCTGTTGTTAGCAACTCTTTAAGAATAAAATTAATGAAATTATATGGAAAATAATAAGTTACTAATATTAAAAGTTAATGGAATGACCTGTAAACATTGTGAATTAACCATCGAAAATACTCTTAAGGAAATTCCAAATATTTACGACGTTGAAGCAGATCGTGAAAAAAAGATGGTTAAAATCTATTACCAAAATGATTTAGATTTAGAACAAATAAAGACTATTATTGAAGAAAATGGTTTTAAAGTATTAGAGTGAATAATTATGAGTAAAAAAATTACTTTTGAAGAATTAAGAGAAATGGGAAAAAGTAAAGTTTCAATTGAATCAATCCAACTTGCTGAAAAATTAAAACAAAAAGCTGATGCTGAGAAAGCTAAAGCAACCATAATTTCCTACATTAAGCAAAGTGGAGTTGATGATAAAAAGAAACAGGCATTACTTAATGCTTTATCAAATATGCTTTCTAAAGATAAATAACATTTATGAACCGGGAATATTTCCATTTAAAAAATGTTTCTTATCCAGGGGAACTTTTCCAAAAAATTAATGACAATACGGTAAAATGTTTATCCTGTGGTCATAAATGTAAAATACCTGATAAAAGATCCGGAATATGTAAAGTGCGTTTTAATGAAAATGGAATATTATATGTTCCCTTTGATTATGTTTGTTCAATAAATTTTGATCCAATCGAAAAAAAACCATTCTTTCATGTATACCCAGGTTCAGTAACTTTAAGTTTTGGAATGCTAGGCTGTAATTTCAAATGTTCTTTTTGTCAAAATTGGGATATTTCTCAATTTATGAAGGATTCTGAAGCCGAAGGAAGAATCTTTAAAATAACCGCTGACAAAATTGTTGAATTAGCTAAAGAAAAAGGAATTAAGATTATTACAAGTACTTATAATGAACCCTTAATTACAAGTGAATGGTCCAAAAAAATTTTTTCAATAGCAAAAGAATTTAATATTTTTGGTGCTTATGTATCTAATGGATATGCTTCAAAAGAAGTCGTTAATTATTTAAAAAGATTTGTTAATTTTTTTAAAATTGATTTAAAATCTTTCAATGAAAAAAATTACAAAAAAATTGGTGGTAAACTGCAAAACGTACTTGATTCTATCGAATATATATACCAACAAGGTATTTGGATAGAAATTGTTACTTTACTTATTCCAGATTATAATGACTCAGATGAAGAAATAAAAAATATTGCTGGATTTATCTATAATATTTCCCCTGATATTCCATGGCATATTACTGCATTTCATCCAGATTACAAAATGTTGGATTACAAATATACTTCTTCTAAAGATTTAATGAGAGCGGCAAAAATTGGGTACAATACCGGTTTAAAATATGTTTATACTGGGAATATCCCTGGTGGAACTGAAAATTTTGAAAACACATATTGTCCAAACTGTAAAAAGCTTCTAATAGAAAGATCAGGTTTTAGGATTTTAAGAAACAATATTAAAAATAGTAATTGCCCTAACTGTTCAGCTCCAATTGCCGGTTTTTGGGTGTAACTTTTTAGTTTTTCGTTCGTAGTTTATTATAGAATGAAGTGGAGGGCAAGATGGAACAGAAAAAATTATATCGATCTTCAAATGATAGAATATTAGGTGGTGTATGTGGTGGCATTGCCGAGTATTGCAATATAAATTCTATCTATATAAGAGTATTATTTATTATATTATCTTTAATGTTTGGAATTACTATCCTTTTCTATATAATTTCGTTAATAATAATACCAGTAAATCCGAATTATGAAAATCATAAGAAAAACTTAAATTCTAAAAACTTACAGATATTATTTGGATTTATTTTTATATTTTTTGGTAGTTTAATATTGTTATCGAATTTAGGTATTCATATGTTTTTCATTAATCATCATTTACTTTCAATTACTTTTTCTTTTTTTCTGATTATAATGGGGATCTTACTTATAATAAATAATGATTATTACAATAGATATGATAAAAGATTAACAAAAGCTTCAAAAAATAAAATGATTTTTGGTGTTTGTGGTGGTTTATCAGATTTTTTAAAGATCGATGTATCAATAATTCGGTTGTTTTGGATTTTATTTGCTTTTTCTTCTTTAGGGTTAGCTGTAATATTATATCTAACATTAACTGTTATTTTGCCAAACGATAAATATTATATTAAGGAGAGTAATAATGAATAATAAAAAACAATTTCCTTTTTTTGGTGTTTTTTTGATTTTGATAGGACTAGGGATATTTTTCGATAAATTAAATCTTTTCGATTTTACATGGAGTCGTTTATGGCCTATTGGGTTAATAATTATAGGAATTTGGGCTACTGTAAGTGCTTTTATTTATAACCAAAGAGGTAAAATATTTGCAGGTACATTTATTTTCCTTTTTGGAATATTGTATTTTTTGAAAAATTATAATTATATTTCTTTAAGACATGATATATTTCTTCCTGCACTTATGATTGTAATTGGATTATCTTTTTTTATGTTATTCGTATTTGAACCTAAGGACTGGGGTGTATTAATCCCTTCGCTAATTTTTATTTGTATCGGGCTACTAATTACTTTTACAAGGTTAGGATATCTTTTTTATTATGAAGTATGGGATTTCTTAGCTATTTATTGGCCAATAATATTAATTTTAATCGGTATATCAATGCTAATATCAAAGGGAAAAAGTAAATAGGATCATTTATGAGATTCATACCAATTATCACCAATACCGGTATCAACCTTTATTGGAACCTTAAGATTTAAAGCGGTCTTCATTTTATTTTCAATTATTGGACAAATAATTTCAATTTCTTTTTCATATATTTCAAATACAAGTTCATCATGAACTTGTATTATCATTCTAGATTTTAATTTATTTTTCTCAATTTCTTTTTGAATATTGACCATTGCAATTTTAATCATCTCAGCTGCAGTTCCTTGTATAGGCATATTTATTGCAGCTCTTTCGTCTAATTGTCTTAATGTATTGTTTTTACTATTAATATTTTTAAAATATCTTCTTCTTCCTAAAAGAGTGGTAACATAACCTTTCATTCTTGCTTCATTTATTGTATTTTCCATATATTTTTTTATTCCAGGATATTTAATGAAATAATTATCAATAATCTTTTTTGCTTCTGATTGAGATATTTCCAATCTAGTTTTTAAACCAAAAGGCCCTATACCATACATAATACCAAAATTTATTTCTTTTGCTTTTCTTCTCATATCAGAAGTGACATCTTTAATTGAAACTCCAAATATTTTTGAAGCAGTACTTGAATGGATATCTTCATCATTTAAAAAAGCATTTATTAGATTTTCATCTTGAGTAATTTCAGCCATAATTCTTAATTCAATTTGTGAGTAATCAGCAGAGAATATCTTATAACCTTTCTCAGGAATAAAAGCTTTTCTAATTTCTTTACCAATCTCAGTTCGAATAGGTATATTTTGTAAATTTGGATTCGAAGAAGATAACCTACCTGTTGATACTATAGTTTGATTATATGAAGTATGAATTCTTCCAGATCTTCGATTAATTAATTTTGGTAAAACATCAATATATGTAGATTTTAATTTTGTTAATTGTCTATAATCTAATAATTTTTCAGCTATTGGATGTTGAAATTTTAAATCTTCAAGGACAGATACATCTGTAGATTGGCCAGTTTTAGTTTTTTTATCAGAAATTAATCTAAGCTTTTCGAATAATACATTTTGAAGTTGTTTTGTTGAATTAATATTAAATTTTTCACCAGCTAGATCATAAATATCTGTTTCTAATTTATTAAGTTTTTTTTCTATGTTTTCAGATATCTTTTTTAAAAATTTGGTATCAATCAGTACCCCTACCCTTTCCATCTCAAATAAAACGTTTATTAAAGGGAATTCTACTTCATAGCATAATTTATTCATTCCATTTTTTTCTAATTCTTTTTCTAATATAGGTTTTAAACGAAGAGCTATATCGGCATCTTCACAAGCGTAATTCGAAACTAAATTAATATCAATATCTTTCATATTTTTTTGATTTTTACCAGATCCGATTAAATCTGATATTGGAATCATTTTATAATTTAAATACCTTTTTGCAAGTGCTTCGAGGTTATGTTGAGAATCAGGATCTAAAATATAACTTGCAACCATTGAATCAAATCCTATCCCTTTGATAGTTATGCCATATCTGGAAGTAACAAGCATATCATACTTTATATTTTGACCAATTTTTTTTATTTTTTCATCTTCTAGAATACATTTTAATTTCTCTAAAACAGTATGAACTGGTAATAAATTCTCATCCTTTTTTTGGGGTGTGAAATTTAGTGAAATAATGTTTGTTTCTGGTATGTTTTCAACCAATACTGGTATATAATAACCCGTTTTTTCTTCGAATGAAATTGCAATACCAACTATTTCAGCATTTAATGGCTCAATAGATGTAGTTTCTAAATCATAAGAGAAAAATTTCTTTTTTATTATGTCCTGAACAATTTTATCAATTTCATTAAGATTTTTTACTAAATGATAATTCTTTTTGATACTATTAATATTTTCTTCTTTAAGTTTATCGTCATTATTTTCAAAATTATTCGAATTTATATTTTCTTTAATATCTGGAGTTAATCTTTTTTCTAGACTTTTGAACTCTAATTCCTTAAAGTAATTAGATAATTTTTCAGTATCATAATCTTTCAATTCTAATTCACTAAGATCAATTTTTAATGGAACATTAACATTAATTTTTACCAATTCTCTTGATAAATATGCTAATTCTTTGTTTGATTTCAGTTTTTCATAAATACTTTTTTTATTAATTTTTTCTAAATTATTATAAATATTATCAAGTGAACCCCATTCTTGTAACAATGATAATGCTGTTTTTTCACCCACTCCAGGTACTCCAGGAATATTATCTGTTGGATCACCCATCAAAGCAAAAAAATCGATTAGTTGATTTACAGATAGATTATATTTTTCTTTGACTTCATTTTCAGTAATTATTTCAACATCATTGCCTGTTTTTCCGGGTTTATATATTTTAATATTATGATCAATTAACTGAAAATAATCTTTATCGCTAGTTACACAAAATACATCAACACCTTTTAATGAAATATTTTTTGCTAAAGTACCTATTATATCATCAGCTTCATAACCTGGAAATTCCAATAATGTAATATTCAAGCATTTAACAATATCTTTAATTTTTTCGGTCTGTGGGATTAAATCCTCTGGTATCTTTTGTCTTGTTGCTTTGTATTCAGGAAAAAGTTTATGTCTAAATGTTGGTTCTTTATTATCAAAAGCGACAGCAATATAATCTGGTTTTTCTTTTTCAAGGATGCTAAAGACAAAATTCAAAAAACCATAAATAGCGCCGACGGTTTCTCCTTTGCTAGTTACTAATGGCCTGGATAAAAAAACAAAGTAATACTTATAAATAAGAGCCATAGCATCTAATAAAAAAATTTTTTTCTTTTTCATTAAATAACCTATCCAAAAATTTTATTTCAATATAAATTGAAAAAATTAAGTCTTCAAGTCAAATATAATTTTTTATTGATAATATTCTTGAATATAAAAATTTATATTCTTATTTTTATAAAAATGTTTTTTAGGGTTTTGTTCATGAAATTATTTAATAAAAAAACAAGAACATTTTCACAAATAATATTCTTCTTTCTTTTTATTTTTTTGATTACTAAAAGTGAATTTACTGGTAATGCTAAGAATATAGAAAGTATTAAACTTCCCTATCCAGTGAGTATGTTTCTTGAAATTGATCCTTTGATAGCTATAAGTACTTTATTATCGAGTCATACTATATATAATAATTTGATTTATTCATTAATCATAATAGTATTGACTTTTTTTCTTGGAAGATTTTTTTGTGGATGGATTTGCCCACTTGGAACAATAAATCATTTTATTTCAAGTTTCAATTTTGGAAAACTAAAAGGTAAAGGAAGATTACAAACTAATTCTTATAAAAATTGGCAAAAGATAAAATATTATATCTTACTTTTTCTTTTATCTGCTTCGATTTTTACGACAGTTCAAATCGGTCTCCTTGATCCAATTTGTTTGATAACTAGAACAATGTCTACATTTTTAATCCCAACTATTAATTATTCTTTTATTGGTATTTCATCTTTCCTTTACAATGATAATATTCCCTTTTTAAATACTATTGCAAACTTTTTATTATATTTAGGACAACATACTATAATACCATATAAACCAGTTTATTATAATTCAACGTTATTAATAAGTCTGATTTTTATCATTATTGTTTTTGCCAATAGATATGTTACACGTTTTTGGTGTAGATTATTATGCCCATTAGGTGCTTTATTAGGGGTTTTCTCTAAATATTCAATTTTTGGTTTAGAAAAAAATGAAAAGTTATGCACAAATTGCAATAGATGTGAATTATATTGTCAAGGTGGTGATGACCCCCAACCTGGAAAAAAGTGGCGATCATCTGAATGTCATTTATGTTTAAATTGCATTAGTGAATGTCCCGAAAATGCACTTAAGTTTAAATTTTTCCCAGGAAAAGAATTTACAATTAGTACACCGGATATTTCAAAACGAAAAGCAATAACAAGTATTCTAATGGGTGTATTTTCTGTCCCTTTATTAAGATCTGAAGCTGGATTAGACGTAAATTATTCTTCAAAATTAATAAGACCTCCAGGAGCTTTAGAAGAAAAGGAATTTTTATCTAAATGCGTTAAATGTAGTGCATGTATGAAAGTATGTCCAAATAATGCTTTGCATCCAACTTTTTCTGAAGCTGGCTTCGAAGGATTATGGACACCAACATTGATACCTAGAATTGGTTACTGTGAGCCAAGTTGTACTCTATGTTCTACAGTATGTCCAACTGGTGCTATTAATGAAATTAATCAATATGAAAAAGGATGGGTTTCTCAAAATGAAACCGAGAATTCCAGAAAGAATCCAATTAAAATTGGTTTAGCGTTTATCGATAAAGGCAGATGTTTACCTTGGGCAATGAATACACCTTGTATTGTTTGTGAAGAATGGTGCCCAACTTCACCGAAATCAATTTATCTTGAAGAAATTGATAGTTTTAAAAGAAATGGTGAACCAGTTCACTTGAAAAGACCAATAGTTGATCCTGCTTTATGTGTTGGTTGTGGTGCTTGCGAATTTGCGTGTCCATTAGAAGAAAGACCAGCAATTTATATAACTAATATAGGTGAGACTAGATCAAAAAGTAACCAAATTTTATTAAAAGAAGGTGTATAAAATTTAAGTTGAAAGATATTTATTTTGAAGAAATTGCTTTAAATCGTTAAAGTCATTAAAAATTTCTTGAGAGCAACCTATTACCCATGATGGAATTTTAATTTTATCAATCTTTGTTACTAAGTATACTGGTTTTTTAAAATATTTTGCAACCGTTATCTCTCCTTGTGTTCCCGCTCCTAAGGCACAGCTTTCATCCCAAAGACAAATCACATAATCAATGTCATTAAGAATAGTACTAATTTCGAAATCGATTAGTTTACTTATTATATTTCTTATCTCATTAAATGATAGGGATTTTAATTGCTCTCTTTTAAAATTTGGGAAATTTTTTCTGAAGAAAACTAAACTCTCATATGTGGGATCAAATACTTTGTGATGTAAAGTAGAAGTTAGCCAACTAGATAAATCTTTTCTCCAGTCTTTTCCAAAATTATTGGCGTATTCAATACCGCCAGATAAGTAAACTTGCATAGTTTTGAGCAGTAGTAGAAATTACTACTGCTATTAAAATTACTTTTGTTGTTGAGGTTGTGCAGCTGGAGCAGATTGCCTTGGAACTTGAGGTATAGTTGGCATTTGCTCAGTATTTGTTTGAATAACACTTTCCTTTGTTGTTTTACCAGGTAAAAAGAATAGATTAATAAGCAATGTTAATACTACAAAAATTATTGCAAGCACTGTAGTGACTTTTGATAGAAAATCAGCAGTTCTTCTAACTCCAAAAACTGCACCCATTCCAGCTCCACCAAAAGTACCTGCTAAGCCTCCTCCTTTACTTGATTGCATTAAGACTACAATCATTAATAAAATACAAACTATAATATTCAGAATTATAAAAAAAGCAAACATATTAAACTCCAATATTTATATTTTACAAATTTACAAAAAAAAATATATAATTGCAATGAAAAACAAAAATAATTTGACTTTTTTTAAAAAAATTATTATATTAAAAGACTTGCCGAAGTGGCGGAACTGGCAGACGCGCTGGACTCAAAATCCAGTGAAGCTAAAACTTCGTGTGGGTTCGAGTCCCACCTTCGGTACTTGTTAATTCCTTTCCAAAATTTATTATATTTTATTTTTACTAATTTTAAAAGTATCTTTTTGTTAAACATCTTAATAATAAAAAACCCAATGTATTGGTAAGACATTGGGTTTTATTTAATTTATCAACTTTACTTTTTCTTTTTACTAACATGAGATTGCTGAGCTTTCTGAGCTTCTAATATCCTATCCATAAAACCTTTTTTTCTTTCTTTTTCAGGAATTTTTTGTAATACTACTTGACCTTTTTTACTTTTCGTTAAATATAATTGTTGAACAACAGAAATTAGATTGAATAAAAAGTAATATAAATTTAATCCTGAAGGGAAATTATTAAACATTAAAGTAAATAAAATTGGCATTAAGTAAACCATAGCTTTTTGTCGTGGATCTTTAATAGACATTTTTTGTTGAAAAAACATCGTTACACCCATCATTAAAGCTAATCCACTTAATTGATTTATTCCAAAAATTGGTATTTTGAATGGTAAATGGAGTATAACATCAGGATTGGCTAAATCTGTAATCCACCACACAAAACTAGCTTGTCTTAATTCTATTGCAGATCTGAAAACAGCCCATAAAGCATATAATATTGGCATTTGAAGTAATAAAGGCAAACAACCACTTGCAGGATTTACACCGTACTCTTTATACAGCTTCATCATCTGCATATTCATTTTTTGAGCATCATCTTTATATTTTTCTCTAATTTCATTAATCATAGGTTGTAAAGCCTGCATTTTTCTCATTGAATCCATCTGAGATTTATTCAAAGGATGTAAAAGAAGTCTAATAATGAATGTAAATACGATAATGACCAACCCATAATTTGGAATTACCAAATGTATAAGTTTAAATAAGGGAATCATAAAATATTCAGAAATTGGTCTTATCAACCAAGTTAAACCCAGACTTATTATTTTTTCTAAACCAACATCATAACTTTTTAAAATTGAATAATCTGAAGGACCAATAAATACTTCAAAAGTATTACTTTCTAAGGAACTTTCATTGTAAGGCATTTTAATTGCAATAGAGTATTGTTCATCAATCCCTTCATCTTTTATATGAAAGCTTTTACCTTCTAAATAATAACCTGAACCAAATTGATTTTTAGTAATTATTGCAGAAGCAAAATACTTGTTTCTAGTCGAGACCCATCTTGTTTGTCCATCTTTTTTATCGATTTTTGGATGATCGAATGAGTTTCCATCGAGTTCAATTAATTCATCGCCATACATAGCATAAGCATAAGAAAAACCAGATTCATCAACAGAGTTATATTCTGTTAGATTAAGATGATTTTCCCAAAGTACTTGGTAATCAGGGCCTGCAATAATATTATTCATTCCAATTAACTTTACATTAGATTCGAATGAATATTTACCATTCTCAAAAGTATATTCTCTTATTATTTTACTGGAATCATTTTTGAAAGATAAAATTAAGCTTATTGAATACTTTTGCCCTTCTTGAAGTTTTATATAATCCCCGTTTTTAAAATTACCATTAAAATATAAGTTTTTAGTATTAATTAATTTTCCATCTAATGTATTGAATAGTAAATTGAAGTCACCACCATTTGAGTTTCTTATTAGTTGAACGGGGTAATTATTCCATGTTTTAAATTCTTTTAATGTCCATTCTAATATGTTGCCACCCTTCTTTTCTACTTTTAAAATAATTTTGTCTGTTTCAATGGTAAGGATATCATTATTACCATTTAATTTATCATAAAAGTATTTGCCAAAGCTATCAATTTTGGCTTTTAGTACTAAATCGTTATTTTGTACTATAGAACTAGTATCTTTATGGTCATTTTTTTCTAAAGATTGGGTTGAATTCTTTTCATTTTTTGGTTGTTCTAAATTAATATTTTGTTCTGGTTTTGGTGTAACCAGAAAAATCCAGATCATCAATATCACTGTAATGAGAATAAATCCAATTGTAGTATTACGATCCATCTAACCTCCGATTATTTTATGGTACAGGATCATAGCCACCGGGATGAAATGGGTGGCATTTTAATATCCTTTTAATTGATAAAAAAAATCCTTTAATAAAACCGTATTTTTTTAACGCTTCAATACTGTAAGATGAACAAGATGGATAAAAGCGGCAAGTAGAAGGAAAAAAAGGAGAAATAATCGTTTTATATAACTGTATCAATAAGATTACTATTTTTTTCATTTATTTGTTTATTTTAGAGCTGGTTTTCTAATTCTTGTAAAATTAAATCAAAATCATGTTTAATTAGTGAGTAATTTACGCTTTTTAATAAATCTATTTTATTAGCATTATAAATTACAACACACATAAGAAATATTTCTCTTGAAAAAGCTAACTTATAAAAAGAAAATTTGTTTAAACGAAAATACTCTTTCAATAGTCTTCTTATTCTATTACGTTTAACAGCAGTTTTTACTTTTTTTGAGACGGCAAAACCAATTTTAATATTGTTATTATTTTGACAATTCGAAACAAGATAATAAAACGATATATTTCCCCGTTTAATAAGTTTTCCAGATGATATTACCCTGCTGAAAACATTATAGCCTCTTAAAATTTCTTTTTTTTTAAGAGTGTTTTTCAAGAATAATTTAATAATTATGAATTAGTATAATTTATTTTTCGTCACTAACTGTTAATTTTTTTCTACCTTTAGCTCTTCTTCTAGCTAATACTTTTCTTCCATCTTTTGATTTCATTCTTGCACGAAATCCATGTTTGTGTCTTCTTTTAATCCTGCTAGGTTGATAAGTTCTTTTCATCTATTTCTCCGAATTTTTTATTAAATTATCAAGATTAATAATATATTAAATTTTATAAAAATAATCAATAACATATTTTAGAACTTTTTAAGAAGGATACAATAATTATCTAATTCTTACTCTATCGTCCCAAATTGGATATACTGAACGATACTCTCCAAAACCAGATTCATCTACAAAAATAAATCTACGATTTATAGCATAATAATCCCATATTTCGTATGGAGGGTCTCCTAATTCAAATGGATGTCTATCAATATTATCTGGTACACCAAAAATAATAAAAACCATACCCATGTCCGTTTTCCAACCTTCTCTATGAGTTTTAAACTTTTCATTTGCATAATCCACTCTCGCAAAATATTCTTCCATAGAAGGTGTTCTGTTTTTCCAAAAAGATAAAAATCGTTTCAATTTTTCATTTTGATCTTTTGCTGAAGTAAGACTATCCATTTCATTTGAAGATGCAATGTAAGATGTTTGTTTAATTGCTAAGTCTAAATCATTTATACTTATTGGTAGATCTTGCCACCTAATTAAGAAATCTTTACCAATTAATTTTTTACTAATAAAATTTTTATATTTTTGAGATTTTACTTCAATATAAAGACGATACTTGCCAAATATTAAATCTTTCTTATTAATTGGTATAATTACTTGTGTAGTGTTATCTGATATAAAACTAGATGATTTACCTGATAAAACAACATCTTCCTCTTTATCATATATAGAGTATTCGAATTCTAAAGAATCATTGATTATTACTGGTGAATATACCTCGTAAAACACGTAAAAAGTATCATTTAAATTTCCAATATTATTTGAAATATTTGGAATTATTTTTAGTTTTCCATCTTTTTCATTTATTTTGGAAACAAACAATAAGTCACTAATATTTATTTTATCATCATCAAAGTTTCTTACTTCGATATTTTGTCTGGTTTTATAAGATTTTTTTGAGTCCTCATCAGTCACAATTATTTCAACACTATACTTACCGGGTTTTAAATCGAATGATTTTTGAGTAAGATCATAAGTTTGTAAAGATGTCGTAAGATCAAAGTTTTCAGTTGATAATTTTTTTAAAAAGGATCTGTCATAAATAATATTTTTAAAATCGCTAATAATGATACTAATTTCATAAGATGCTGAAAATAAAGATCCTTCTTTAACAAACCTTAAGTTTTTATATGGGATTTGAATAAAAACATCAATTCTATTTTGTTTATTATTGTAAGAATAGAAATTTAGAATACTTGGAGTAAATTTTGGAAAATCGATATCATTAAATTTTATTACATTTGTTTGTGAATACAAAAATGAAATAAAAAATAATGAAAAAATAAGGATTTTGATAAATTGTCTCATAGTTTTATTTAAATAATTATTTTACCGTATATGTCATAATCGGAATAATCTGTTATAAGAACTTTAGCAAATTGTCCAATTTTTAAAGATGTATTTTTTTCATTCTTAATTAAAACCAAATTGTCAATTTCAGGAGCATCATATTCAGTTCGTCCATAATAATAATTCTCATCTTTATCATCTATTAAAACATTAAAAATTTTACCAATTTTTTTGGAATTTAAATTGTTTGAGATTTCTCGTTGGATTTCCATAATAATTTCTTTTCTCTTTTCTTTTGTTTTCGAGGAAACCGAATCCTTTAATATATATGCACCTGTATTTTCTTCGTGAGAATATGTAAATACACCCACTCTATCTATTTTTTGTTCTTTTAAAAAATCAATTAATTCGTAAAAATCTTTTTTGGTCTCAGTCGGATACCCAACAATAATTGAAGTTCTTAAAGCAATATTAGGAATTCTTTTCCTTATGTTATTAAAGAGTTTTTCGATACTTTTTCTATCACCTCCTCTTTTCATGCTTTTTAATACAGAATGAGACACGTGTTGTATTGGTATATCAAGATACTTACAGAAAAAATTATTATCAAGTATAATATCTAGTATTTCATAAGGGAAATTATTAGGATAAGCATATAACAATCTTATCCATTTATCCTTTGAAATACTTGCAATATTTTTTAAAAGCTTGTATAAAGAGAATTTTTGATAAATATCTTTTCCATAATATGTAATATCTTGAGCTACTAGATTGATTTCCTTAACACTATCAGGGAGAGATGATATCTCTTTTATTATAGTTGATATTTTTTTTGATTTATATTTCCCCTTTATTGAAGGTATTGCACAAAATGAGCATTTGTGATTACAACCATCTGAAATTTTTACATAAGCATAGTGTGGAGGTGTTATTAGACTGTGATAATATAAATCTGTTGGTGCTTTTTTTACTCCTATTTGTTTTAATATTTTAGAAAGATCATTTACTCCAAAAAAATGATCTACTTCAGGTATTTGCTTAGATAATATTTGAGAATATCTTTTTGATAAGCATCCGAATACTATTATTTTGCCTATATTACCTTTTTGTTTTAATTTTACTATTTCAAAAATATATTCTAACGATTCATCTTTAGCATCATTAATAAAGCCACAAGTATTTATTAGCACTATATCAGAATTATTAGGATTATTGCTAATTGAAAAACCATTTTTTTTAATTTGATAAAGTAAAATTTCTGAATCAGCTATATTTTTGGGACATCCTAGTGTATGAAGATAAATTTTTTTCATTTTATATATATAAGACTACTAAATCAACATATAAATATAGTAAAGGAGAAATAAAAATTATACTATCGAATCTATCAAATACTCCCCCATGTCCTGGAATTATACTTGAAGAATCTTTGACTCCAGCATCTCTTTTAATTAAAGATTGACATAGGTCTCCAATTTGGCCAAATATACCTATTATAATTCCAATTATGATAGAGTGCCATAAAGGTAGAAATATAATTACGAATATTTTTAGAAGTAACATAGATATTATTGAAAAGATAAAACCTGCTAAAGCTCCTTCCCAAGTTTTATTAGGGCTTACTCTCTCAAAAAGTTTTCGTTTACCAAAACCTTTTCCAACAAAATAAGCAGCTGAATCACAAATCCATATCGTAACAAAAGTTGAAAAGATGAATAATCCACCCCAATCTTTTGAATTAATTTCATAAGCATTATTTCCTGATTTCAATAATTCATTAAAACTGTGAGTCAGGAAAAAAGAATTAAAATTTTCCCATTCGAATAATTCTCTTGTTGCTATTAGCATACCAAGAAAAAGAGATATGTAAAAAAATCCAAAAATTGTAGTAGAAATATTTAACAAGGGTGAACCATTATTCCTAAATAGTTCTAAAATTATAACTAAAAAAACAAATAAAGCAATTAAACCAAGAAGAATAACAAATTGAGTGGGATAATACGGAAATATTCCATAATTAGCTAAATAATTTAATATTAAATATTTAACTCTCTCATATAAAAAAGAAAATTGAAGTAATATATTAAATAAAATTCCTATCCAAATAATCGGCTTTACACCTTTTTTTTCGCTAAGTTTGTAATATTCATATAAAGATAAACTCGAAATTATTGTTACAAATAGAAAGAAATAAAAACCTCCTTTAATTATTATAAAATAAATAATTGGAATAAATATGATTGCTACAATTACTCTATTTAATAAATTACTTTGTTTCATCATAATTTAAATCATCTCCTTTGGTCTTATTTAGTTCATCAATCAGTTCAAAAGCTTTGTTTGCATATTCTTTAGGAACCATTAAATTTACAATAGCAGTATCTCCAATATTACTAAAAAAAACATGATCCTTTTGGGAAAATAAAACACATTCTATTCCTGCCATTTCGATTAATGATTTTATCATTTGTGCTTCATATTCAGTTGAAAAAGTTTTTATTAAAACATAATCACCATAGATTTGTAAGTGTTCATCTTTTTCACAAAATATTCTCTTATTAGAAATTTTAGCACATTCAGCACATACTGGTTTACCGCAAATAACACATATACCTATTGCATTTTTTCCAGGATGGTTTTCGCATTCGTCTGAAATATCTGATTTTGATTTTTTTAGTATGAACCCACAATGAAGGCAGTATTTAAAATTTGAGTCTATCTCTTCTTCACAATTATCACATACTACTAAATCAACATTAATTAATTCCAGACCACATTCAGGACATACTTTTACTCCTGAAACATATTCACTTTTACAACCGGGGCACATTAGCATATGACCTCCGATAAATGTTATTTATTTTGTTTATCAGTTTCTTTATATATTAGATATAAAGAAAATATAAATATGATTAATGATAAAATAAATACAAAAAATATTGTAGGTAGTTCAGAAGCTAAAATTACTTCATTATTATTATTTAGAATAATATCTTCTTTACCTAATAGAAAAATACTTAAAGTGGCTAGAAAATTATTTGAAAAATGACCAATAATAGAAGAATATACACTATTGGTTTTATATACTAAAAAACAAAAATAAATTCCTAATAATAATAATCCTAAAAATGCAAAAGGATTAAAGTGAAATACTGCAAAAAATAGACCAGTAATAACAATTCCTTTTTTAACACCTAACCCTTTTATAAAATAAGATTGTATTAATCCTCTAAATAATAATTCTTCGGAAAAAGCTGGAATAATAGCAATTACAAAAACTACAAAAAGGAATTCTCCTATGGATTGGGATTGGATTAGTATTCTATAAGTTTCTTCTATGGACTTTTTAAATTGATAAATTAAATCTCTTATTTCATTTGGAAAAGGTATTTGAGATTGTAAAAGAATTAATATTTGAGCTATTTCCATTATTGCTAATACGTTAATAATTATATAAAATATTAATTTTAACGATATTGGATTTAATTTAAAAATATTTTTATAGGTATCAGGTGTTAATTTTTTTAATAGTAATGTTGGAAGAAGTAGAAAAAAAAGCTGGCCAATAGAAGAGGCAATTCTAAGATTATAAGGGTCTAAAGATTTTAAATTATCCCCTAGTACAAAAAAGATAAATATGCTCCCTAAAAAGTGGTATAAAAAAAGAATGAATAATAAAGATAAAGAAGCAAATAATACAGGAGATATATTATATTTTTCTAGGAATGAAATTTTGTTATTATCCATTATTTACTCTTAAATAGTTTTTGACCATTGCAATAAGAAGAGGTATCATTAATTCATGATGTCCTATAAAATAGTAACCTTTTCCATTATTCATTGTTGGTCTTTGTACAATGTTTACACGTGGTCTATATTGTTGAAACATATCAAATGTAGCAGAAGTAAAATCATATGCTGAATATCCTAAATTTCTGACTACAGTAAGAGCTTTTAAAAAAACCTCAGGTAATATAACAGCTGAACCGATATTTATGATTATACCTTCACTATCTAAATTACTTAGAACATTACAAAGGATTTTAAAATCACGGTAACTTAATTCACCTGCAGAGGCACCATCCATATTAGGATGCTGATAAATTATATCTGTACCTATTCCGACATGAACTGTAACTGGTAAGGAATAATTATAAGCGTTATATAAAATGCTATAATCTTTGTATAGAGGATTAATATCTATTAGTTTTTTACCAATTGATTCCCCATAACCACAATCAGTATCAAAATTTTCTTTTAGGGTGTTATTTATAAATTCAGCAGTTTCTTTACTCATTCCAAAAGAGCCATTCATCAAATTTTCACTAACATCTTCAGAAGTTTTACCCCATATAGCAAGTTCTACATCGTGAATTACACAAGCCCCATTCATACTAATACTTGAAATCATATTATTTTTAATTAAGTCAATAATTAATGGGTTTAATCCAACTTTTATTAAATGTGCACCCATCATTAATGATACTACTTTCTTGTTTTTTACTGCTAATGCAAATTTTTTAGAAAAATCTTTTAAATCTTTTGAGATAAGAATATTAGGTAAAGAGCTTATAAAATTATTAAAGCTTGCATCCGGATCAAAAATTTTTGAAAAATCACCAATATTTACTTTACTTTTTCTTTCTAATATTGAAATAGTTTTTATTTTATTCAGATCAATTTTTTTGTATTTTGAGTTCATTTTACCTTTTTGCATTTATTGGACCATTTATACCATAATATGATTCGAGTTCAACTGAAATAGAGCCAACAATTATTTCAGAAGTCATTTTAACAGGAATTTTTCTATCATCATCAGTTAACCATACAATTAACCTTCCCTTGTGTTTAAATAACCCTCCTTCTTGAACAAGTGGTTCAACTATTATACACTGGAATTTCCCAGCATTTACTTCAACAATTTGACGACCTAAAAATTTAACATCTAAAGGGTATACTTTATCTTTATAAAAATTATGTAATTTTATAATATTACCAGGTTTAGATTTCGAAAAATCTAAAGTCCTTACATAGTAAAAAGCTGACAAGATATCATGAGTATATTCTGGTATTGGGTATTGACCATCTTTGGTATATGCGATTTTATTATATTGATCAAAAGTAGCAATATTATCAGCTTTAAATTTTCCTTCTCTGATATGTTGTTCAAACCTCCAGGGGAAAATTCCTTCAACATCTATGTAAGTTTCATATTTATCCTCTACTTTAAAAAACCATGAGAAAGCAGCAGCAGAAAAAGCTTCAGCTTTTATATAAAAACATTTTCGATTATTGATTGTTCGAATTTCCGGGATTGAAAGGGATGCTGTACCGGCATGAATAAAACCATAACTAATATCAAATTTGAGTACTTCACCAACATTAAAAGCTAAATTATTGACTTTTCGGAACTCAAATTTATTATTTATCTGTGGTATTGTAATTTGATGATAACTTAAAAAAGTTATAACAATAACCAATATGAATAAGATTCGATTATTTTTTCTCATTATTATTATTCTGTTATTAATAATTCATTAATTTTTTTCATAATATTATCTATTGATAAATAGTTCATGCAGTTGTAATATTCGCATTTTTCGCGTTTACATTTTTTACAATAACCATCAACTAGATAATTAGAATTGTATCTTTTCTCTGGGATAAAAATAAACCTTTTATTTGTATAAGGTCCCCATCTTTCGACACTCATAGCTTTAACAGGAGGATAAAAACCTATAATACTTGTTCCAACATTAGCAGCTAAATGTATCGGGCCAGTTGAATTGGAAATAAAAATTTTAGATTTCTTAATTAAATACGCCAATTCTCTTAAGTTTAATTTGTTAATAAAACATAATGCATTATTATTAATTGAACTATTAAGTTGATTAATTTGTTCCGCTTCTTTATCTAATCCAGTTAAACATATTTTTACATCTTTAATTTTATTAATTTCAATTAGCAATTCTTTCATTTTGTTAAAAGGCAGGTCTAAAGCAGAACCACCACTGCCTGGATGAATTGTAATTAATTTTATTTTTTTTCCTGAAAAATCGATAAATGAATCAACTCTAGATTTATCTATTTCATTAATACTAATTGGATAATTTATATTATATTCAACATCAATGTTTAATTCTTTTAAAAGATTAAAATTATACTCCAATTCATGTTTATTTCCAAATTTTCTATGTTCAAAATGCCTTTTATTGAAAAAAAATGAATACCATCTATAAGCAGTTCCAACTCTTATCGGAATTCTTGCTAAAAAAAATAGAAATGCTAAAATAAAATTTGGACTAGCAATAATAGCAATATCTATTTTATATTTTTTTAAATTTAAGTAATTTTTTATAAAAGATTTATCAAGTATTATTAATTCATTTATATTTTTATCGTATTCAAGTAAGTCTTTCGTATAATCAGAGACCATAAAGAAGATATTTGAATCGGGAATATTTTTTTTCAATAAATATATCATTGGAAATGTTAAAACAACATCTCCTACCCTATCTGTTCTAACTATAAGAATATTTTTTTTATTTCTCATTTTAATAATATAATTTAAAATGGAAATACTTTCAAGGATAAATCAGATAAGGTAAAATTTAAATATTTATATCAGCATACTAAATTCCTAAATATCTATCCCTCCCTCTTACTAAAGCTTCCATTTTTCTATCAGCAACAGAACGTTTTAACATCCAAAAACCACAATCAGGATGAACAAACCTTATTCTATCTGGTCCTAATTTTTCTTCTGCTGTATCAATTAAAAAAGCTATTTCATCCGGAGTTTCTATATGATTTGATTTTATATCAATAACTCCTATTCCAATTTTTATTCTTGTATCAATTAATTTTAAAGAATCCAAATCTTCTATTGGTCGATGTTTTAATTCCAATACTAAATGATCACAATTTAAATTATTGAGAAAACCAACTAATGCTTTCCATGTCCCTTTTTGAATTGTTTGTCCCCCATAGTTACCAAAGCATAAATGAACAGCTTTTTCGACTTGAATTTTATCTAATAGTAAATTTATTGCTTTCGAACATAAATCACTATCATTTGGATTGCCAGGTATATTAGCTTCATCAATCTGTACACAGGCACACGGTAGATCAGAGAGTTGAGAAGATAAAACCTCTGCAATTGATATTACTAGCTTTTCAAAATCATAATAGTAATTATCTTGTAAAGTTCTTGCTAACATATAAGGACTAGTTACAGTAAATTTGAATGGGGCGTTTGCAAGACTTGCCGAACGAGTACAATCCTCATATAAATTTAAATATCCCTCACCAATTTTGTCAATTACAACTCCTGCAGGTTTTCTTCTGAATGATAATCTCTCATTTTTTTGGAATTCTTTCCATTCAGTTATACTTATTTGAGTTTTTATTCCAGATAAACGAGAAACAAAATATTCTATCATACCATTTGTATCAGGGTGATTAGGATCAAAACGATTTAATTCTCCATCAGTAATTAAATCAATACCAAATTGCCTTTGAGTATCAAATACAACTCTTAAAGCATCAATTCTTGATTGTTCATTTGGCATTGTAAGTAGCCATTCAGGATAAGAGTATGAACCAACAGTTGTAGTTAATATTCTTGGATTTTCAGGAATATTATAAACTTTCATAAATACCTCAAGAATTAAATTAGTTTATGGATTATTTTATGTAATTTTAATGTAAAAGAATGAAATAAGCAAGAAAAATTATTATAGGTTTAATAATTCTATGAATGGATAAATATTAATATTTTGTAATAAAAAACTTGAATCGGAAATATCTTGATTTTCAAATTTCTTTTATATAATTTTATAAATTAAAACTATTAAGGGGTTAAAAAATGTCTGATAAAAGTTCAAAAGGTTTTTTCCTCGGTTTAATTGCTGGAGGAATAATTGGTGCAACTATAGCATTATTGTATGCTCCTAAAAGTGGTAAAGAAATGCGTGAGACATTGAAAAAGAATTCACAAAAAATATTAGGTGAAGCTGAAGAATTTATTGATGTAGCTAAGAATACAGTAACTGATGTTATTAATGAAGCGAAAAGAAAATCTGAAGAATTAGTTAGCCATGCAAAAAAACAAGCAGAAGATTTAATCGCTGAAAGTGAGGAATTATTAATTAAAGCTAAAGACAAAAAAATTAATGATGAAATTGATGAAGACCCTATTTCTGGAATTGACGCTTATAAAAAAGATAAAATCTAGAAATTACTGGAGAAAGATGTGGAAAATTTAGTCATTTTTGCAAAAATAATTTTATTTTTATCACTCTCTCTTTTGAGTATTTTTACAATTTTTTATTTAAAAAAAATTGTAAATTCTTTTACTAGAATTGAAGAGAATATTTCTGAGATAAGACAGAAATTAACCCCAGTATTAGATAACTTAAATGATTTAATTAATAAATCCAATGAAATAATTAATAGTATTAAAGAACAAGTATCATTATTACACGGTTCTTTCCAAAATCTAAAAACTTTTACTAATAATTTAGTTGAGCTAGAACAAAATATTAAAAACGCAATAGAAAAACCATTATTAGAATTTATTAGTTTTGTTAAGGGAATTATTTCAGGAATTAGTGTTTTTTTTAATAAGAAAAAAGAAGAATAAAATATATGTTTAATTTGGGATTATACCGATTATATGAATTTTGCCCGGTTTTAAACCGGGCAAAATTTATGACCTCCCTTCCACTAATATTTTATTCTTATCGATATTTTACTCATAATAAATGCATTTATTTTTAAGGAGAAAAAAGTGAAAGAGTATATCACATCAAACATTCGTAATATCGTAATCACCGGTCATGGAGGTTGCGGAAAAACATCTTTTACAGAAGCTTTATTATTCACTTCTGGTGCAACAACACGTTTAGGTAGAATTGAAGATGGAAATACTGTATCTGATTTTTCATCAGAAGAAATTTCAAGAAAAATTTCTATCTCTACATCTTTATTAAATACTAATTATAATTCAGTTAAATTAAATATTCTTGATACACCAGGATTTAATGACTTTATTGGAGAAGTCAAATGTGGCTTAAAAGTAGCAGATACCGCTTTTATGCTTATTAATTCATCTGAAGGGGTTGAAGTAGGTACTGAAATAATATGGAAAAATGCATTAAAAGATAATATACCTTTTGTGTTTGTTGTCAATAAATTAGATCACGAAAATTCAGATTTTCAAAAATGTATTGATAGTCTTAAGAATAAATTTGGTTCTGATGTTGTGGTCACTCAGTTTCCTGCAAATCCAAAAGTTGGGTTTGATTCAATTATTGATATTATTAAGATGAAATTAATAAAATATGAAAGTAATGCTTCCGGGAAATATACAGAATTAGATATTCCTGCAAATTTTCAGGAACAAGCCAAAAAATTAAGAGAAGAATTAATTGAAAAAGTTGCAGAATCTGATGAAGAATTAATGAATATTTTTTTCGAGAATGGCGGCTTATCCGATGAAGAATTTGATAAAGGTTTGGCAACTGGATTATTAAATAGAAAAATTTATCCAGTTTTTTGTACTTCAGCTACAAAGAATATCGGTCTAGCAACTATTCTAGAATTTATTGAAAAATACTGTCCATCTCCAGATAAAAGATCCCCTGTGAAAGTTCAAAAATTAAATTCAGATCAGTTCATTAACCTTGATATTAACTCAAATGGTGAACCAGTTCTTTTTATTTTTAAAACAGTAAATGAAAAAAATATCGGTGAAATGGCGTTTTTCAAAGTAATGAGTGGCAAGGTTAGTGCTGGATTAGATTTGCAAAATACTTCTACCGGTAAAGCCGAAAGACTTAGTCAGATTTCTATGATTAACGGAAAAGACAGAAAAGAAATTTCAGAAGTAATTGCGGGAGACCTGGCTGCAGTAGTAAAACTTAAAGATACCCATTCTAATAATACTCTATGCTCAAAGAATTTATCTGTTATAGTTCCTCCTATTGAATTTCCAGAACCAGTCATAAGCCTTGCACTAATACCAAAAGCTAAAGGAGATGAAGATAAAATTTCTTCAGGTCTACATAAGATTCATGAAGAAGATCCAACTTTTGTATTTAAAGTCGATCCAGAATTAGGACAAACAATTATCAGTGGCCAAGGTGAATTACATTTAAATATTATAGTCAAAAGATTTAAAGAAAGATATGGTGTAGATGTAGATATCGTTGAACCAAAAATACCTTATCGAGAAACTATAAAAGGTAAAGTAGACGATGCAGAGTATAAACATAAAAAACAATCTGGTGGAAGAGGTCAATATGGTCATGTTCATTTAAAAATTGAACCCTTACCTCGTGGAGGTGGTTTCCAATTCGAAGATGCTGTTGTTGGAGGTGTTGTTCCTGGAAGATTTATACCAGCAGTAGAAAAAGGAATAGTTGAAACCATGGAAAAAGGAGTAATTGCTGGCTATAAAATAGTTGATGTAAAAGTGACAATATTTGATGGAACACATCACCCTGTAGATTCAGATGAAATGTCATTTAAAATTGCTGGAGCACAAGCATTTAAAAAAGGATTTAAAGAAGCAAAACCCGTATTACTTGAGCCTATCTATAATATCGAAGTTACAATTCCAGATAAATTTATGGGTGATATTATGGGTGATTTAACCTCAAGAAGAGGCCGAATATTAGGTATGGAAGCTGATGGTGACAATCAAATAGTAAAAGCTCAGGTCCCTTTAGCTGAAATACATCAATATGCTACTGTTTTACGTTCTATGACTCAAGGTAGAGGTTTCTTTACAAGAAAATTCTCTCACTATGACGAAGTTCCTAAGGAGATAATGGACAAAATAATCGCTGCTGCTGAAAAAGCCAAAGAAGAAGAATAGAATATAAATAATGAAGAAAGCTGACTAAAAGTCAGCTTTCTTTTTAAACTAAATGAGGTAAATTAAATGCAAAAACTTTGGTCGCCTTGGCGTTCACAATATATAGATTCTTTTCAAGACGAAAATAAAAATGAATGTGTTTTTTGTAATATAATTAAAAGTAATGATGATATTTCTAACTTAATTTTAGAAAGAGGAAAAAATTTCTCTTTGATTATGAATAAATACCCGTATAATAGTGGTCATTTAATGGTAATTTCTAATTATCATATTGGGGATATAAATGATCTTGAAGAAAAACAAAAAGGAGAATTTTTATCCTATGTTGGTAAATGTCAATTAATTTTAAAACATACTTTAAAACCTGATGGGTTTAACATTGGATTAAATATTGGAAGAGCTGCTGGTGCAGGAATTGAAAATCATATACATTTTCATATTGTCCCCCGCTGGAATGGAGATACTAACTTTATGCCAGTACTAGCTGAAGTAAAAGTTATTTCAGATGAATTAACAAAACAATATGCAAAATTAAAGCAAGCTATCAAAGAATTAAATATTACTTTTTAATGAGCATTGATCAAAATCAAAATTTAGCTTCAATTTTTGAATTAATTGCTGATCTTTTAGAACTATTAGACGAAAATCAATTTAAAATATCTGCATACAGAAATTCAGCTAGAATTTTTCAAGGTTTAACTAAACCTATTGAAGATCTTTTATTTTCTGGCGAGTTAAAAAATATTACAGGTATTGGTAAAGCTTCTATCGAAAAAGCGAAAGAATATATTTCCACCGGGGAAATATCATATCTTGAAGAATTAACAAAATTAGTCCCATTAGGCCTTCTTGATCTTTTAAAAATTAAAGGACTTGGTCCTAAAAAAGTAAAATTATTATGGAAAAATTTAAATATTACTTCTTTAGGTGAACTTGAATACGCTTGTAAAGAAAATAGATTAATACTTTTAAAAGGTTTTGGAGAAAAAACACAAACCAATGTTTTAAATCATATCGAATTTTTAAAAAAAGGATCCGGTAAATTTTTAATCAATAAGATATTTTTTGAACAAAGTAAATTTGAAGAGTTTTTAAAATCTTTAAAAAATATTTACCTTTTTTCACCGATTGGTATTAATAGAAGATTTTTTGAAGTTTACGATTCGATAAACTATTTGATTTCTTCAAATAATCACAACAATTTAGTTAATAATTTCAAAAATTATTTTAATGAAATAAATTATTCAAATGGCAAAATTAGTGCAAAACTTAATGATATAATTTTCAATATTTATCTTACTGATAATAATAGTTTTTATTCAAATTTATTTATAAAAACTGGCAATGAGAATTTTCTAGATAATATCAAAAAATATTTAAAAATAAAGAATATTAAATTAAATAATGAATTATTTCTTCATAATGAAAAAGTTATTAATTTTAAAAATGAATATGATATTTTTCAAATATTGGATTTACCATTTATCCGTCCAGAATTAAGAGATTATCCAAACTTCGATGAGATGTTAAAATATGACAATCTAGAAAAAAGAATAGATTATTCAGATTTAAAGGGTGCCTTACATATTCATACTACCTATAGTGATGGATACAATTCAATTGAAGAAATGGTCAAAAATGCTCTTGAGAGAGGTTTTGAATATATAGGTATTTGTGATCATAGTCAATCTGCATTTTATGCAAATGGATTAAATAAAGAAAGAATTTTCCAGCAATTTTCTGAAATTGATACTATTCAAAAAAAATATCCAAAAATTAAAATATTAAAAGGAATTGAATCTGATATTTCAAAAGATGGATCTCTTGATTACCCTGACGATGTATTAAATAAATTTGATTTTATTATTGCAAGTATTCATTCAAACTTTAACCTTAATTATGAGGATATGACAAAAAGATTAGTTAATGCTGCTCAAAATAAATATACTACTATTATTGGTCACCCAACAGGTCGTTTATTACTTTCTAGAGATTCTTATAAATTTGATTGGGACAGATTAATTCAAGCTTGTAAAGAAAACAATACTGCTTTAGAACTTAATTCTGATGAACATAGATTGGATGTGCCTTATGAAAAAATCACAAATATAGTAAAAAATAAAGTAAAGATTGCTATTAATTCAGATGCACATAACATCTCTTCTCTTGATAATTTACATTATGGAATTGCATTGGTAAATAAAGCTTTAATATATAAGGATGATATTTTAAATACTCTTTCTTTTAATGATTTTATTAAAGCAATCAATAAACATCATTAATACTCAAAAAAAAGCTAATAATTTCATTTTTATTTACATTAGAATTTAATACTATACAAAAGTTTTCTTCTTTCTCTCCGTAATTAAATGATACTTCTGATTTTATAATTTTCAATTCAGATTTATTTGAAGAAAAAAATATTTTTTTATTTTTATTTTCAATTAATACTTTAGAAGAATCATTCATTATAATTTTACAATTTGGGTGTAAATGAAAATGCCAATAAAGATTATTAAAACTATTTGAAAAAATATCATTTATAATAACACATTCATTATTTAAAATGAATTCTCTTTCATATCCTCTAATATTTTCAAATATGAATTTTAAAATATATTTGTTATTATGTTGAATGTTTTTGATAATTTTTGTATTACATACTTTTTCCCAACCAAAATTTAATTTTGGTTTAACTATTTGTTTATTCCAGGTAATATTATTATGGGAAATTGATTCCCGAAATTTATTTCTATTATAGTTATCACCATTATAGATATAAGTACCAGAATCAATTAAAAATGGCAAATTATAAAAACTTAATATTGGTGATAATAAATCAAAGTGTGAGTGTGAAGAAAAATAATTCCCTCCCATTCCGAACACGCCACCTCTTACAAAAAAATATATTCCATTTAATGAATTTTTATAAACATAATGACCTGCTTTTTCGAAGCAATAAAATAAATTATCAGCCTTTTCTATCCTTTTTATTTTTTTAAATATATTTAAACCTTCAGTTCCAAATAACCAGAATGATTCTTCATTAAAATCAATATTTTGTTGATATTCATTTTTTCTGAACATTATTATTCCATTAGATAATACATGGCTAAAATCCCAAAAATTATTATTTTCAGAAAAAATAAATCCTCTACCATTATCTGAATCACCATACATTGGGAAATTATTACAATTAATAATTGCAGAAGAAACATAATCAATCATTTTTTCTAAAGTAGTAGTTATTGTATTTGGAATAATAATATTAAATTTCTTACTAAATACAACTATCAATGTAATAAAATCAATAACAAATCTATGGTAACTAGCAGATTGTTCTTTTGAAACACCATCTTGAAAAACTTGATCCTTTAACTCTTTTTCCAGCATTTTTAAAGATTTTGACAGAAATTTATTTCTTTCAGGGAAATTATAAACCATGCAAGAAAGAATTAAACCTGATAATTCTCCTATTAAGTGATTTGTATGAATTAGTCTATCATCAGAAAGATTGTACTTTAAAAAAATAATGTGTTTATAAATTTCCTCAAAAATAATCTTTTGATTTTTCTTATATATTTCAGATTCTTCGATTAAATCTAATGCACATATCCAACTAATTAACCTAATACTTACTTCTAATGAACTTGACCAATTAATTCCAATAAAATTCTGATTTTGTTTTATCCAAGATAAAATATGTGAAATTATGCATTCAGCATATTTACTATCATTAGTTAATTTGTAAGCTTTTGCTAATGTAAAAAAATATTGATGCCTATTTAGTTCCCATACTATTTTAACATCTTTAGGTGAATCACTATAATGAATTTTTCTTTCGTCATATTTTTTTATTTCCCATTTTTTTTTATCTTTTGGATCGTAATGCCAATCTATTTCATTTTCAAATTCAAAATGTACCCCAAGAAAATAAAATTTTTTGTTTAAATACTCTTCACTTTTAAAAATGATATTACTTAATGATTCTGGAAAAAGATTGTTATAATCTTTAATTTCATAGTTTGAAAATAAATGGTTAATTTTTGATATATGAGTAAGCTCGAAAGAAAAAGATGTGAATTTTAGAGGTTTAATCCTTTTTTTTATCTTTTTGAATATAATATTATGTAAGTTTTTAAAAATTTCTTTTTTAAATAGCAGAACGATTTTTACAAATTTCATTAAAATTTACTAAATATTTTTATAAATATTTTTCATGAAATTCACTTTTACTCTAATTAACCCTTTTATATCCTCATAAGCTGTTTTAAAGATTTTTACTCTTGTATCTAAATCTTCAATCCACTCAACAGGTACATCTAATATTCTATATCCTAATTTCTCACTAATAATTAGTAATTCAGAATCAAAAAACCAACCTGTATCTTTCACATAAGGAATAATAATTTTATTTACAACTTTTTTTGTTACAGCCTTAAAACCACATTGTGCATCAGAAAACTTTGTTCTAAATAATATCTTTACTAAAATATTATATGCTCTTGAAATAAATTCTCTTTTGAAACTGCGTTTAGTTTTTGATCCTTTCATCAATCTAGAACCAGTTCCAATATCATAACCACTTAAAATCATACCATTTATCATTTCAGGGAAATGAGAAAGGTTTGTAGAAAGATCAACATCCATATAGCTGACTATATCTGCATCAGATTCGGTCCAGGCTTTTTTTAATGCTCGTCCTCTACCCTTCTCATCCAAATGTATATAATTTATTCTATTTAGTTCCTTGCTTAACTTTTTAGCGATATTTAAAGTGTTATCAATTGATGCATTATCAGCTATAAGAATTTCCCAATCAAAATTTTTAAAATTTTCAGAAAGAAAATCATACAAATATCTTATACTTTTTTCTAATATTTTTTCTTCGTTATATACAGGTATTGTAACATTGATTTTCATTTTCTTACCTATTTATTATATTTTTCTTTACTTCTTTTATTTCTTTTTTATATTTTTTCCAGTAACGATAAATTTCTAAAATTGTCCGAAAAATTACACTTGGTCTTGCACCAGTTGAAATTCCATCAACTCTTGGTAAATGATTTACACCTACTTCAGTTATTTTATAACCAAGCAATCTTGCTTTTATCATAATTTCTGCATCGATAAAAGCATCTTTTGATTCAATGGTAATTTGCTTAAAAAGTTTTGTTGGAAATAATTTAAATGCACAATCTACATCTCTATCTTCAATACCAAAAACAAATCTTAATAATTGATTATAACAAAAAGAAGTAAATTTCCTATACCTTGAATACATTTTATGTATCCTAAATCCCGAAACGATATCAGTATAAGGTATAATTGCAACAAAAATTTTTAATTCCTCAAGATCGAATTGATTATCACCATCTGAATAAAAAACATATTCCATTTTGGCATTTAAAAAACCATCTTTTAACGTCGCCCCATATCCCATATTCTTTTCATGGTGAATTACTCGAACTTTAGAATACTTTTTTGCTAATTCATCTGCAACTTCACCTGTTTTATCTGGACTTCCATCTTCAATTACAATAACTTCATAATCTTTAAGATTTAGTTCTTCTAAAACTGAAATTGCTTTAGTTACAACTTTTCCGATGTTCTTTTCATCATAATATGCTGGAAAAAAAACTGATAGAGTAATATCTTTATAATCTTTCATTTTATAATACTATTTTTGTTCAAAAACTAAATAAATTTTTAATACTTTGATTTTTGTTAAATAAATAGTTATTCAAAGTACAAATTGCGAAAATGTTAAATGCAGCTATCGTACCTAAAATATAACTTGGGTATGGTACTGCCAAAAGAGGAAAAATTAAATTAAAAATAAAAACCAGAATAAAAGAAATATTTAAGTGAAAATGATTTTGGTTTTTTAAAACAATGATTAAACCAAAATTAGAGAAAATTAATAAATATAAAAAAATAACTCCTAGTTTTGCAAAAATATTTTTTATAAAAAACCAGGGGTTACTAGTAATTATTCTAAACACTTCATTTTGTAATATTTTTTCATAATTAATACTCTGTGGTATAACATCTGGATTAATTTCTTTAGCTTTTTCCAAAGCTGAATCATCAGTATATCTTATTCCATAATCATTTGTTAAAAAACCTAATCCAATATAGACCTGATGCCAAAAAATATGACCTTCTGGAAATGATTTAATATCAATTTTATGATTGTATAAAAAACTATCTCTTTCGTTATATATGTTTAAATTTAAAATTACTAGAAATAATAAATATCCTGCAAAAATGCCCAATATTCTAGAAACCTTTAATAAAAATTTTGTATTCTTGTTTATAATTATTAAATATAAACAAAAAATTAATATTGCAGTTGCAGAATTGCTTCTAATGAAATTAAATATTGATAAAATAAAACCTAGAAAAATCAATAAAAAGTAAAGTATTTTTTTATTACTATAATTAGCATTAATATATAAAAACAGAGGAATTAGTGTAGTCACAGAAATTGCTGTAAAAATATAAATATCTCCTCGGAAAAAACATGATAAAAAAATAATTAGGATAAAATATATAGTTATTGCTTTTTGATTTTTTTGTGGGAATAGCTTAAACAATAAAAAAAATGATAAAAACATTGAAGTTATGAATATCGAAGAAAAAAATATTAAAATTGCCCAATCAAGATTTACATTCAATAATTTAGCAATTTGTGGAATAAAATAATAAATACCTGTATCATCAGATATACCAGCAGGAAGATATTTTGTCCCATCATATTCAATTAATGGAACACCTGTCATTTCCAGACCTTTTAAAGTCCATTGTAAATGTTGGTACCTAAAAGGCATTAAGTTATCTACAAAAGGTAACATACATTAAAACTTTTGTTTCGTTATCCAATTCCAGGTTCTTTCAATTCCGTTTTCAATACTAATTTCAGGATTCCAGTTAAAATCTATTTTAAAACTTGTATTATCTAAAATATTTACAAGTGTATCAAATTTCCTTTGTTTATTTGTATAAATAACTTTTGGTTTTATATTTGTTATTTTCTCAATATAGCTCAATATTTCAATAAGTGAATATCCTTGGGAACTACTAACATTATAAATTTTTTTGGGAGTTTCTTTTTCAATAACCTTGACCAAAGCATTTGAAACATCACTAATATAAATGTAATCTCTAACAACAGAACCATCTCCCCAAATTTCGATTGTTTCGCCTGTGAACACTTTTTTTAAAAAAACTGATATTACTCCTTGTGGAACATTTGGATTTTGTCTTTCACCGTATGGATTTGATAACCTTATAATACAGTAATCTAAGTTATTTAAATAGTTGAACAAAAATAAATATTTTTCGATCGTTATTTTTGTAATTCCGTAAGAACAAAGTGGATTCAAAGGATGATTCTCATCAATTGGTATATATTTTGGGCTTCCATATACAGTACCACCTGATGAAAGAAAAACTATCTTTTTTATTGATTGATTTATACATTCTTGAAAAAGTTTGATTGAACCCAATACATTAGATTCTACATCATAAAATGGATTTAGATTTGAACTTTGGGGTAAAGTTGTACTTACAAAATGATAAACATAATCAACACCTTTTAAAGCATTTTTTAAATCAATATCATTATTAAAATCCCCTTCAATAAATTTAACCTTTTTTAATAAATGTTCGATGTTCCCTTTAAAACAATTAATCTTATCGAAAATTATTACTTCATATCCTTTTTGTAAAAGTAAATCCGCTAGATGTGAACCAATAAATCCAGCCCCTCCAAGAATAATACATTTTTTTTGCATTAAAGTTTAAAATGTTTTATAATACTTCAATAATTTGAGTTGAATTAATTCTTCCCTCTTTAACGAATTCAGAATTAACTTTATCTACCAATTCTTCTAGTTCATCTTCTCTCTCATCAAATTTATCGTAATCTTCATTTGAATTAAAGATGAAAATTTCTGAGAATTTATTTTTTCTGCCCATTTGTTCATATAAAGAATATGAGCAAATGTTCATTGCAAGTATTTTTTCTTTCATAATTTTCATCGTTTCTAAAAATTCTTCTCTTTTTTCAGGAATCACCTCGTAATTTACAGTTAAAATAATTTTAGACATAAACTCTCCAAATTTTAAATATTTTTTAAGTTAATATATTTTATAGTAATTTTCAAGATTATTTTTTAAGTATATAGCTATTCGAATTTGTTAAGATTATAATTTCTCATTGATTCCCTTATTTCTTCTTCATTCATTCCAAAATAATGTCCAATTTCATGATATAATACTTCAAATATTTTACTCTTTAATTCATCTTCGCTATTTACAACTTTTTGAATATTTTTCTTAAATAATAATATTAAATCAGGTGTTATAGGATACATTCCATAAGCAGTATTTCTTTTACTTAAAGGAACCCCAGTATATAGTCCTAAAAGAAATCCTTTGCTGTTATTGATGGGTTCATCTTCTATTACTATTTCAACGTTATCAATTTTTCTTAAAAAATATTTTGGTATTTTGTTATAAGCTTCAATAACATATTTTTCAAATTTTTCATCATCACATTTGTACATTTCATTAGCTAATTAATTTTTAATTCATTATTTTTTTCATCATAAAAGCTTATTCCATCAAAAACAAGTTTAGCTGAACCTTCTAATGATATTTTTTCAATTATGGTGTTGTTTTGATCAAAATTCACAATAAATATTTCTCCACCTTGGGTCAATATTCTTATAGGTTTTTTCATATTAAAAGTTAGATAGCTTATTATTGCAGAAGCAATTGAACCTGTTCCACAAGCAAGGGTCTCATCTTCAACTCCTCTTTCATATGTTCTAATTCTAATGCTATTATCATCAATAATTTTAACAAAATTAATATTTGCACCATCAGGTAATAGGGATGAATGATTTCTAATCAAATTCCCGTATTTGTAAACATCAAGTTGTTGAATATCACCAATTTTTTTAAATTCATTTTCAAAAATTATTATATGTGGAGAACCGGTATTTATAAAAAAAGCATTCAAATCGTAATTTTCTATTTCAAAATTGTAATTTTTAATTTCGTTAGATAAATCTGGCAAATATAACCTAACTGAATTATCTAAAATATCTGATTCATATTTTTTCCCTATAGCTTTAAATGATAATTGTTTCTTATTAGTAAACCTTGAATAATATTTTGAAGCACATCTAGCTCCATTTCCACACAATGAACCTTCAGAGCCATCTGAATTAAAGTATCGCATCAAAAAATCATAATCAATATCTTTTTCAATAAAAATTACTCCATCAGCCCCTATACCAAATTTTCTATTACAAGCTATTTTAACAAAGTTGTTATAATTAAAATCGAAAATTTTATTTCTGGAATCAATTATTACAAAATCATTTCCTGAGGCTGTAGCTTTTGTAAATTCTATTTTCATTTTTTCCTCTTAAATTAATTGCTTTACTAAAGATAATAATTTTATACTTTTATTTCAAAATAATTTTTATAAATTTCAATTAAAAA
>DATCTW010000067.1:0-231229 GCA_036567745.1 Ignavibacteria bacterium
TTAATAAAAATTAAAAATATATTTTTAATTTTTATTAATTTATATCAAAAAATTGTTTCGGATTTATATTAAAAATATGAAGTTTTTTGTCTTTTTTTTAAATTTTTTATTAATTTTATTGTATAACTTTTATTATATAACTATTGTTCTTTTAAATATTTATCTAATTGTAGGAGTTCTAATTAATAGTCCATTATAACAAGGATTGAAACTTGTATTTTTTATTTTCTTATCTATGTTTCTTATTTTAGTTCTAATTAATAGTCCATTATAACAAGGATTGAAACTCGTAATTAGGAACGTAATTTTTAAATTCTTTTTCTCGTTCTAATTAATAGTCCATTATAACAAGGATTGAAACTATATTGCCTGCCAATATCAGAAGGGTCTTCTACTATAAGTTCTAATTAATAGTCCATTATAACAAGGATTGAAACCTACCAGATACAATAATTAGAGCACCTGGCAATGAAATGTTCTAATTAATAGTCCATTATAACAAGGATTGAAACACATTAGGGTAATGATTTATTGTATTGTGGTTTGGTGTTCTAATTAATAGTCCATTATAACAAGGATTGAAACCTGTAGAATTAAAAGATCCAGAAATGATTGACATAAGTTCTAATTAATAGTCCATTATAACAAGGATTGAAACTTTAATCCGAATTCGATATTAATCATATAACCTACAGTTCTAATTAATAGTCCATTATAACAAGGATTGAAACTTATTTGTGCTTATGTGTCAATAATATTCTTATCGATGTTCTAATTAATAGTCCATTATAACAAGGATTGAGACTCTACACTTACAATATTGGTGGGTTCTTCCCTCCTTTTAATTGTAGTATAAGTATTGAAAGGTCTAATATTGATTATTTTGATGAATTATCGATAGTAAAATGTATATTTTTTTTAACTGATAGGAAAACAAAAAGGGCTGTTATAATACAGCCCTTTTATTTTTTGATAGGAAATAATTATCTTATATACAACATTTTTTTGACTGAAGTTAAATTACCAGTTTTTAATTGATAGTAATATACACCTGATGGAAGATTTTTTGGTTGCCAGTTAACAAGATATTTACCTGAGTTTTGATGCTCTTTTACTAAAGTTTCTATTTCTCTACCATAGATATCATAAATAATTAATGTAACAAAACCTGGTTCTTTTATACTATAAATAATATTAGTTGAAGGGTTAAAAGGATTCGGGTAGTTTTGTTCTAACATAAATTTATCAGGAGCTACATCAATAGCTTTAACACCAACTCCTTCCTCATGAGTAATAAAAGTATAAACTGGAGACCACTGCCCAATTACATTATCATTTCTTGCTAATACTTTCCAATAATATTGAGTTTTATATTTTAATCCACTTAAACTTAATGAGGTGTTTGCAATACCAACATAATTTCCTGTTACATTTATCAGGGTTGAATCATCAGAATATATTACTTCATAACTTGTTGCGTTTTGTACTGGCTCCCACTTAAAAACGGGATCTATTGAGACATTTGTTTTTCCATTTGGTGGATAAATAATAATTGGTTGACCAATCAAAGTAGAACCTGTTCTTAACTTCCAGTAATTAGACCATTCACCATTATCGGCACCTTTATAACCTCTTACACGCCAATATAAAGTAGTGTTGAGCATTAAATCACGTACTTTTTGATATGTTCTTTCTATTCCCACATAAGTTGCAATAACATTATTAAATGTATTATCAGTAGCAACCTGAAGATCATATCCATCCATATCAGGTATTGGTTTCCAATAAAAAGTAATATCTGTGCCATGTCCATAAGAATCATTTTCAGGAGCAACAAGAGTTGGTCCTTTAATTTTGCTTGGAGTAAGGAAAGCGAACATATCAGACCACTCACCTACTTCACCATTTACAATAGCACGAACTTTCCAGAAATAAGTTGTGCTATTATCAAGTCCAAAAATAGCAAAATTCGGAGAAGTAAGATTTTTAGGATTAGCAATGTAACTTGAGAAATTAGATGATTTTGATAAAATCAATTCATAATAAGTTGCACCTGTAACCGGTGTCCATGAAAAGAAAGCATCAACAGACGTAATTTTCGAATAGTTTGCAGGTTCAAGTAAAGTAGGACCTAAAATAAGTGGTTTGGTTTTAAAATAACCAGTAACCCAAGCACTAACACCAGCAGCATTTCTTGACCTTACTCTCCAATAATAATATCTATCAGGGAATAAGCTACTTAACTGATATGCGTTGATAACAATATTAATTTCATTAATAGCGTAAGTAGCAAAATCCGAATAAATTGATACCTGTAAATCATATCCTGATGCTCCCGCAACCGAAGACCAAGTCAATAATGGATTCCTTGAGACATTTGTTTCATTAATAGTTGGAGAAATTATTGTTGGTGGGTTTGGAATCGGAGCCATAGTTGTAAAATTCCAAACTTCTGACCAGGGACCATTACCAGCTATATTGGTAGCGTTTACCCTCCAATAATATTTTGTACTGTGATTTAATCCTGATATAGTATAATTAGTATTTGTTAAGCCTGCTTGTGAAGCAACTAAACCATTAAAATTTGGATCAAGAGAAACCTGTAAATTATATGAAGATGCTTCATTTACAGCATTCCATCTAAGAGTTTGATTTAATTCTACATCAGTAATATTATTTTGTGGCGAAAGAAGAATTGGAGCAACGGGTACATTAGGTAAAGTAGTAAAATTCCAGACTTGTGACCAGTCTGTTGTGGTTGTAGAATTTGAAGCTCTAACACGCCAATAATATTTTGTATTAGCTAAAAGTCCAGTTACTTGTGCTGAATTTTGAGTAATACCATCCTGCTGAAAAACTATTGAAGTGAAATTTGAATTTGTTGAAACTTGTAAGGTATAAGTATCTGCACCTAAAGTAGAGCTCCAACTCAAAGTTGGATTAAGAGAAATATTTATAGAATTATTTACTGGGGTTACCAATGATGGCGGAGTTGTAAGAGTCTGAATAGTAGTAAAATTCCATGTTGAGGACCACGCACTAGTTCCGGAATTATTTGTTGCGCTTACTCTCCAGTAATAAGTAACGCCGGGTAATAAATCTATAACACTAAATGATGTAGATAAAATATTGGTTCGATTTATTACTAAATTAGTAAATGATGCATTTCTTGAAACTTGTAAATTATAAGTTTGTGCTCTAGGAGCAGCACTCCATGATAAAACAACTGCTGTATTTACATTTATGGAATTATTTACAGGGGTTGAAAGCTGAGGAGCATCAGGTATTGCCAACGAAGCTATAAAATTTTGAGTTTCGTTACCCTGAACATTTGAAAAGGTTCTACTTATAGGATTAAATGAGTAACCGGATTTTGTTGGTGTAACAGTATAAGTGCCACCAAAATCAACATTAAACGAATATGCTCCGGTTGTATCTGTAGTAACAGAAGCAGAAGATGTACCTGTTAAAGATACAAGAACACCACTTAACCCCGAACCCAGATATGTAATAAATCCACTAATAGTATAGCTCCCCTGAGTAGCAATAAAATTAGCAACCTGATTTGTTGAAATATTATTTACAGAAAAATCGTGAGGAGTAAATACATAACCTTGCAACTCTGGCGTTACAGTATAATTTCCACCTGCATATACAGTAAATGAATAGTTACCATTTGAATCTGTAGTATCAACAGCATCTTTTGAACCACTTAAAGTAACAATAACATTTTCTAAAGGGGATCCATTGAATGTAATATTACCACTTATAGTATTTGTAGGAACAGAAGTTTCAAAATTTTGAGTTTGATCAGTTAAAATATTTACAAATGTTTTTGATGAAGGTAAAAAATTATAACCGGTTTTTGAGGGTGTAATAGTATAACTACCTCCAGCTAATACAACAAAGGAATAATCACCTGAAGGTCCTGTATCAAAAACACCTGTCATATCACCAGTAAGATTTACTCGTACACCTGCTAAACCTACACCTAAGTGAGTTACCTTACCAGATATCATTACAAATGGGGCTGCCTGATCAACTACTGTAACTGTTGTAGTTATAGTAAAATCATCGATCAATCCAGATTCAAGAGAATTATGATCCTTCGCATAAATAAATTGTGAAATTAAAAGAATTAAAAGGAAAGTAATTATCTTTTTCATTTTAAACCTAAATTTTTATTATAAAATGGGCAAAATATTCAAATGTATGATTTTTTAATTTATCATAATACTTACTTTTTGAAATTACTACATTTATTTTTAAAAGTCAAGAAAATTTTTATAATTCAATATTAAACAAGTTAGTTAACTTTATTTTTTAGAGATAAATAAAATCCATTTGAAGTATGATTATTCATTGTTGTAAAAGTTTCAAGTGATAATGAAATTATAGAGAAATCTTTGAAGAGATTTAGTATATGATCTTTCGAGTGATGCCTTAAATAAACTTTATCTTCTGTTTCAAATATGCCATAAGTATTAAATTTTGAGAGACAGCTATTATATCTTTTTATATTTCTATCATCAGTATTTAAAAGAAAATCAGAAACGAATAGATATCCATCAGGTTTGAGTACTCTTTTTAACTCTTTGACTAAATTGAATTGTTTTTTATCATCAATTATACAAGTTAAAACAGCAATTAAAAAAATAGCTTCAAAAGAACTATTTTTACAAGGGAGTGTAATTATGTTTGAATCGATTTGGAAAAAGTTTAATTCTGGTTTATTTTGTTTAGCACGATAAAGCATACTTAAAGAAATATCACATCCAAAAACATTATTATAACCTTTATCACAAATAAGATTAATAACCCTTCCATAGCCACAACCATAGTCTAAAATACAAGAATTAGTATTTATCTTTTCAAAAAATATTGGAAAATCAAAGGGTATAGTGAATTTCTTTTTTAAACCAATTGAATCCCAGAAATTATTTTCTTGTAGCATCTTTTATCTGATAAAAGTAGGTATTTCAAAAGGTACTTCAAAAGCTATTTCAACAAAACCTTTATATTCATTATTAATAAACCAGGGTGCCTGATGTATTATTTTTTTCTTATCATTTTTCAAAGTGGAATAAGTATTAGTCATTCCAGATTTCAACATATTTTTTAATTTTGTTCGAGAAGGTTCTGGATGACACTCAAGCAGGTTAGTTCCAATCAAACTGACTCCCCCATCATCTTTAAAAACTTCAATAGCAATGTCATTCATGTATAAAATTACACCTTCGATATCACACACTGTTATAGAAGCTGGAAATTCTTTTACCCAATCAATATTTTGCATAAATTACTTTTCCAAAGGTTTTAAACCATCTTGAATTGATTTGATATCTTTTTTATATTTTTCGAAAATATCACCAGAAGCAACAACTCCTAGTTCCAATATTTTATTAAGAGGAGTTAGATAAAGTCCATACTGAATCATAAGATCTTCTTCTTCATTCTTTGCAGTACCATAAAAATGCCAACCTTTCATTCCATGAATATTATCTTCTTTTGGATTTGTTAAATCCACACTGGTATATAATTTTGTCAGATCAGAAATTAAAGAATCAATTATAGATTCAACGTTATTCATTTCATGAATAGTAATAGATACAACCAAATCTTTATCTTCAGGATAGAAAGTAATATTATTATCTTCACTTTCATAAAACCAACCTGGTGGTATAACAAGCTGAACTCCTGCTTCCTTATGAATAAAGGTTTGCTGGGAGTAGCTTTTGTTTGAAAAGAAAACAAAAATTAAAATGAGGAATAGGGATATGTATCTCATTTTTACATCTCCTATTTATTTTATAAATTCTAACTAACGAAGCAACAAATATCAAGTAAAAAAAATAGCACTTCAAATTTTTAGAAAAAAATATTACTTTTGTTTTACCAATTCAATATTATACTTTTTAGAAATAAAATAGAGAGAGAATTTTATGACAAGAAAAGAACAGGTAAAAAAAGCAATTAAATTTCAAAATCCTGATTATGTACCAATTTTATTTTTTAATAAAGATTTTGATCAATCAGATATTATTATTGTTGATGTAGTAAGACATTTTATGGGTAATGGCAAAGATATTTCAGAATATGGTTTTAAATGGGAAAGAGAAGACGAAACTATGGGACAACCAAAAGAAGAAATTATAAAAACCTGGGATTCTTTCGACAAAATAAAATTTCCCGACCCTTTTGATAAATCAAGATTTTCTAATGTAAAACAGGTTATGAACGATTATCCGGAAAGATATTATTTAGCAAGTTTGGTTTTAACTGGCTTTACAATTATGACTTTTCTTCGAGGATTTACTAACACACTGGAAGATTTTTATTTGGAACCAGAAAACATTGAAAAATTAGCTGATAAAATTTTTGGTTTTGAGGAAGAGATTATAAAACAATTAAAAGAATATGGTTTTGACGGTGTAGCATTTTATGATGATTGGGGTAATCAAAATAGTCTAATAATTTCACCAAAGTTATGGAGAGATTTTTTTAAACCAAGATATAAAAAGCAATTTGATTTGTGCCATCAAAATGGATTAGATGTATATTTTCATAGTTGTGGTTATATTTATGATATATTACCAGATTTTATTGAAATTGGTGTAGATATGATGAATATAAGTCAACCCAACCTTTATAATATAGAAAAATTAGGAGAAGATTTTGGTGGCAAAGTATGTTTTGTATGTCCTATAAGCTATCAAACTACATCGATAACAGGAACAAAAGAAGATATTTTTAATGAAGCAAAAAGACTAATTTCAAATTTAGGAAAATATAACGGTGGATTTATTGGATATGTTGAGGAATATCATTCAATAGGTATGTCTGATGAGAATTACAAAAATTGTGTTGAAGCTTTCAAAACTTATGGTAAATATAGATAGTTATTTGAGAAATATTTTAAGTATATTAAACTCATAAAAAAAAATTAATATTGACATTTTATTATTTTATAGATATCTTATGTGTTATGTGCGAGGTATTTTATCAAATAAAATAAGGTGTCTATATGCTCTGGCTAACCATTTTAATCGACTTTTTAGCTATTATTATCCTTTTAATAATAGCGAGGTTTTTAAATCAAATTGTATTCAAATTAAGTATTACTGACGCACTAATAAACAAAGATAATCACTCCTTAGGAATTCAGATTTCTGCTTATTTATTTGGCACTTTAATTATTATTGGATCTGTACTGGCTGGATCTGGAGAACAAAACATATGGATTACACTAATGTGGATAGGAATTTATGGTGTTGGAGGAATACTTTTTTTGAATCTTTTTTCATTATGGGGCTTACAGATTATTATTTCAAAAGAGTGCCTTAAAGCAATAAAATCTGGAAATATTGCTGCCGGCATTGTAAGTGCTGGAGGTTACATATCTACATCTTTAATAATAGCAGCAACTGTAGCCGGAGATAGTAAAGGCACCTGGGATTCTGCAGTTATATTTTTCTTTATAGGTCAAATTTCATTTATAATTATCACTTTCATTTTCAGATTATTAACTGCATACAATGATAATGAAGAGATTCTAAAAGGAAATATGGCCGCAGCTTTAAGTTATGCTGGTTTGATGATTGCTGTTGGTTTAATAGTTGGTCATTCTATAGAAGGTGATTTTATAGATTATCCGACAAGTCTTATTGCGTTTGGTAAAGCATTATTAGTGGTTATAGCTTTATATCCAATAAGACAATGGATAATTCAGGGATTATTATTAGGCGGTGGTTTTACTTTATATGGCGGTAGGCTCGATAAAGAAATTAAAGAAGATAAAAACATAAGTGCTGGAGCTCTAGAAGCAAGTGTTTATATAGCAACCGCTCTTTTGGTAACAAGAATAATGTAATAAGTTGGGAGTACTAAATTTTGAAACCTTTTCGAAATTATAATGAATTGGCACAAGTAATATACGATACATGTATTATTACTGATCCATGGATAGATGGAAAGGAAAGATTTAGTACTGAGCCAGTAATTTTATCTCATTCATTTTATAAAAAACTTTGCACTGCAGCAGAAAGAATTGGTGCTTTGTACGATGAATTTACCCATATAGTCTGGAATCACCCAAACATATTAGATGAATATTTTAACCTTACTCCCTATCAAAAGTTAATGTGGCTATCTTCTAATGGAGATTGGCATGGTATAGCAAGAATGGATTTATTTGAGCTAGAAGATGGGAGAATACAAGTTTGCGAAATGAATTCCGATACACCATCTGGTGAAGCAGAAGCTGTATTATTAAATAATATTTTTGAAAAATATTATCCTTCTTTAGAGAATCCTAATAAAAATTTTAAAGATGACTTTTGCTCAATGATATTATATATGTTTAATTCATCTACATGTGAATTAGATAGACCAACAATAGGGATAGTATACCCTACAGAAATGCCTGAAGATTTATCGATGATTTCATTATATGAGAGTTGGTTTAATGATATTAGCGCAGAGGTTATTTTAGGTTCTCCATATAATTTACGTTTGCTTAAGAATCATGAATTAGCTTTATTTGATACCAAGGTTGACATACTATTCAGGCACTATAAAACAGATTGGTGGGGTGAGCGCCTAAATATATGGATAGACGAAGAAGAAGTACCTGACCCGGAACCTCTTGACTATCAACTTCGTATAATACTTGATGCGTCATTAACGGGAAATTTAGTTATTATTAATCCATTTGGTTCAGTTTTAACACAAAATAAATTATCACTCTCATTTTTTTGGGAAAACATGGAGCTGTTTTCGAAAGAATCAATAAATACAATTAAAGAGTATATACCCGAAACTTATAAACTCTCTAATAGAATTAATTCTGAGAATTCAAAAAATGATTGGGTTCTTAAATCAGACTATGGTTGTGAAGGTGATGAAGTAATTATTGGTCCCTATGTTAGCGATGATATCTGGAAAGAATCACTTGAAAAAGCAATTCCTGAACATTGGATTTTACAAAAATTTTTTAATGCTAAAAAAAATAAAGATGGATTAATATCAAATTATGGTATCTATTTAATAGGTGGCAAACCGAGTGGAATATTTACAAGATTATCAAATGGCGGTACAGATTATCATGCAATAACCGCAGCAACATTTATTAACAATTAATAAAAAGATGAATTATGGAATTAAATGATAATAAGAATTATAAGTTTGGTGCCAGTTGGTGGCAGGAAATGCTCTCAAGAAGAGAAGCAAATAAAAAAATAACTAAGCTAGGTGCATTAACAATTTTATTAAGCATGGTAGGCATTCATAGTGGATGTGATAGTGAAGACGAAATGGAAGTAGAAAAAGACACCTACGAACTTCAGAAAGAGCAAGGATGGAATGTAGGTGCAACTGATAAAAATTTATCATTCATTGGAAAATCTACTAACGATAGTAAAGGTTCAATGGATTGGATGAATTATCTGGATCCTAAGAAACTATTAGATGCATACAAACCTTCTGATAAATTTTTACCGTTTATGGTGCCAACTTTAGTCCAATCTTTATCCCAAAATTCATTAAAAAATCAAATCTCACCTATTTATACCCCTGAAATGGGAGTGGCTTATTCACGGGGATTAGGAATGAAAGAGATTATACAAAAAACAAAAGAACCAGAAAAAATGTGCATAATTTGTGATATAAAAGGACCTGAAGCAATAGCTTATGCGGCAGCGATGGCAGATATCGCAAATCCGATTATTACATTTGATAATTGGCCTCATCCATTAGCAGTTGTTCCCTCACATCTTACTTTAGGGGCTATGCTATTTTATGCCAAAGAAATTGAAGAAAAATCAAAGTTGCGAAAAGCGGACGCTACACCAATATTTATTCTCGATGCAAATAGATTAAATCCTTATACAGACGCTGACAATCAATTTGATAACAGATACATTGCAAAATTACCTCCTTCTGATAAATTAAAAGGAATGAATATTTCGAACATTATATATGCTGTACCAAACGAAAACAAACAAACTGAAAGTGATGATCTAAACGATGATTTTGCGACCTATAAAGAAAACGGTTTAAATGTAGCTATGTTACCACTAACAAGCTTTCAACCATCACAAGAAGCTGACAAAAAAGAATTAGGTACTAGTGAGCTTGCCTCAACAGCAACAACACAACCTGCAGTATATCATTATGGGGGTGGGAGTTCATTTCTTCCCTACTTCTTTATGTATTATGCTTTTATGAGACCATCCATTGGTTATTATACACCTAGTAGAATTCCTCCTACTAATTTACCACGACCAAACTATACACCCATTAGAAGAAACACTATGTTTTCTTCTGCAACAATTGGTGGAGCAAGAGGAGTAGGAAAAGTAAAACCATCAGGTTTTGGAAGAGTATCAACAAGATTAAGTAGAGATGGAAGATTGACAGGTATTCGCTCAGGTAGATCTGGTTCTTTCGGAAGAAGTAGATCATTTAGATTCGGAGGATAACATTTTAATATAAGAAAGGGATAATAATGAATAGAAGAGGTTTTTTCTCAAGAATTTTTGGCTCAAAAAAAATACCAGATGTATTTTTCTTTGGTTTGCAAACAATAATTGGTTCATATGCAAAAGATGACTTAAGGCAAGAACTACATCATATAATTAGCTCCGGCTCTGAAGAAGAATCTCCACAAGAAAAGAAAAGATATTACAAAAAAATTTCTTCAACTTTATTGGAATGTATACCATCAATTGAATATGGTTTCTGGGATTATATAACCAACTCCTCTGATGCTGAAAATGAGTTTCACAATTGGGTAAATGAAATTGAAGCAAGCATCTCTACAGAAGAAGAAGAAATGGGAGAAGAGATTGATGAAGTTCATAGAATGTCAAATGAAAAAAGTTATGTAGCTGTTACTGTTCTATTTTTACTTGAAGGATCCGAAAGGCAATCTCAATTTTTATCTATTATAGAAAACATTCCTGAAGATGAACTTTTCTCTAGAGAATCATTTAAAAAATTAATTGATGCCATTAACTATATCGATTTCGAATATTGTTTTGCAGATGCATCTTTTATTATACCAGGAAATGAAGAAGATGGTTTATCATGGGAAGATATTCATTCAGAAGGTTGGAATTATTTAAAACCGATTATGTGATATGTTTGTTAAAATAAAATGCTTGAATAAATAGATTATAGAAATAAATCATTTTTAATACTAGATGAAAAAAAAATTAATATCTTAAAAATCTTTTAATTTCAATCCTCTCTTCATTGTATTTTCTTTTTGAAATATATAAGGGTTTTGAAGAATAATCTAATATAAATTGTGGGTTACTAATTATGAAAATGAAGTATTTTATTTCATTTCAAATGATTTTTTTTATATTATTTGCTAATAAGCTCATTTCAAATAATTTTCCGAGTTATGGTAATATTCCTTCTGACATTAGTACAAATAATATTGTAAAAGAAATAAAAAAATTTAATTTATCATTCAAAGAAAATAAAGGTCAATTACCAGATAACATTAAATTTTATTCTAAACTTGATAACGCTGAACTTTTTTTTGATGAGAAAGGAATTACTTACATTGCAAATTATAACACTAATAATTATTCCGATAATAATTTACTCTTTAATAACACTCCACAATTATCAAAAAAAGAATACTTTCGTTTTAATCTAAAATTTATAAATCCGAATGAGAATTTAATTATTGAAGGAGAAAACCCTTTAGATACAAAAGTTAATTATATAATAGGTAATAATCCTTCAAAGTGGAAATCGAATATAAGTAGTTATGAGAAGATTATCTATAAAGAATTATACAAAAATATTGATTTAATATATTACACTAATAATGATAACATAAAATATGACTTTATCTTAAAACCAGACGCGAATTTTAAAGAAATCAAATTCAAATATAAAGGATATAAATCAATAAAATCAGATAAAGAAGGTAATTTAATTATCACCTTCAATCATGGAAAAATAATTGAGGCTAAACCAATATTATATCAAATTATAGATGGCAAAAGAATACATATTGTTGGAAAATATAACCTAGACCAAAATGAAGTCATATCATTCGACATAAACACATATAATAAAAAATATCCATTGATAATTGATCCAGAAATAAAATATTCTACTTTTTTAGGTGGGTCTGATGAAGACAAAATTGTTAATGGTATTATTTTAAACAATGATGGAGATATAATTGTTTCTGGAATGACAAATTCTACAAATTTATTACCACTAGTATCTGGTTATGATAATACTTATAATGGTTCACAAGATATTTTTCTATTCAAATTCAATAATTCATTATCTCAGGTTAAAGCTGCAACATATATAGGAGGTTCAGGCACTGATGGTTATACTAATATTGGAGCACCTATTGCACTGATGCCTTCAGGAAATATAGTTATTACAGGTTATACAACTTCAACCAACTTTCCTACCACTCAAGATGTTTTTGGAAATGGCAATAATCCTACAGCTTTGGGTGATATTTTTGTTACAATTTTTACAAATGATTTATCAAATGTTGTAGCATCAACATATTTGGGTGGTAATGGAGCAGATTATGGTCAGGGTATTGCTGTAGATGAAAGTGGAAATATATATATTGCAGGTACAACCACATCTACAAATTTTCCAACTTTTGTTAATTCTTATCAGAATACAAATAAGGGTGGTTATGATGTAACACTTACAAAATTCAATTCAAATTTATCTTCAATTTTAGCTTCTACATATATCGGAGGAGCTGGCTCAACTGAGTTACCATGGGGTATGATTTATGCTAATAACTCAATTTATATTGCAGGAGGAACTACCTCAAATGATTTTCCAACAACAGCAGGAGCTTATGATAACTCTTTCAATGGTGATCGTGATGTTTTTATATGTAGATTTAATACATCTCTATCTTCATTGCAATCTTCAACATACATAGGATCGCCACAATACGAGCAAGCATTAGGAATTACATCTGATTCAAAAGGCTATATTTATATAGTCGGTGATTGCAGATCAGCAAACTACCCAACAACAAACAATGCTTATGATAATGTTTATAGTGGAAGTAGTGAAATTTTTATAACAAAGTTTTCTCCTGATCTAACCAATGTACTTGCTTCAACATTCTTAGGTGGCACTGGAGATGAAAGTACTCGTGCTATAGTGATTACTCCTAATAATGAAGTAATTATTGGTGGTTCTACTTCATCAACAGACTTTCCCATAAGTACTGATGCAATAGTTTCTACTTATAATGGAGGTGGAGATGGTTTCATTACAAAACTTGATGAAAACTTATCTTCTCTAATTTTCAGCTCATTCCTTGGTGGTTCAAATGAAGATAATATTTCATCTATATTATACTCTAACAACAATCTATATATAGCAGGAAATACAAAATCAGCAAATTTCCCAACTACTTTTGGCTCTTATGATGTTACCTATAATGGTTTAACTGATGTATTTATAGGAGTTATCTCTTTTAATGGTATAGTTCAGGCACCTAATCTAATTTCTCCTACAAACAATTCAACAAATGTAAATATTAATGTTTCTTTTGTCTGGAATTCGACTTATGAAGAAAGTTATAGATTACAAGTATCGACTGATTCACTCTTTGCTAATATAATATTCGATACAATCACATTAATAAAAAATGCGACAAAAAAATTAAATTATAATACAAAATATTATTGGAGAGTTGGGATACAATCATTTACAGGCGGATATGAATGGTCAAGTGTTTGGAGTTTTACCACTCAAAATAACTTACCAGAAAAACCTATTCTTGTATATCCTGAGAATTATTCTTTGAACATTTCAATATCATACAATTTTGAGTGGCAAGTTTCAAATAATTCAAGTTATTATCAAATACAAATTTCAAAGGATTCATCTTTCTCTAATATAATTTATAATGATACATCTAATAATAACAAAAAGAATATTTCAATACTAGAGTATAATACAAAATACTATTGGAGAATAAGAGGAGTAAATGCACTTGGAAATGGTCCCTGGTCAGAAATATGGAGCTTCACAACAATTATATTAACATTACCAGAGGCACCGATTTTAATTTCACCTCAAAACTTATCTACAAATATTCAAACACCTGTTACTTTACAATGGCAATCAGTAAATGGAGCAACAAAATATTTTGTACTGGTAGCAACAGATTCCTTATTCAAATCATTGGTAATTTATGATTCTACTAACAGTACTAATTATGTTTTACGAAACCTGAATGAGTTTTCAGAATACTATTGGAAAATTTCTGCCAAAAATAATGCCGGCATAGGACCATACTCCAATATATGGACTTTTAAAACTTCATTAAGTAATTTAACAAAACCTACTCTTATAACTCCCCCAAATAATTCTAAAAATTTTCCGACATCATTTCTCTTAGGCTGGAGTTCTGTTAATGGAGCGACACTTTATCATATTCAAATTTCAGAAGATTCCTTGTTTAATGTTTTACAATTAAATGATTCTACGGTTAATACAAATCAAAGAATATCCGGAATTCTTAAGAACAATAAAAAATATTTTTGGCGGGTAAGAGCTAAAAATGACAATCTTATCAGTGATTGGTCTGAAATATGGAACTTTACAACTATAGCTCTGACTTTAGAAAAAGTAAATTTGATTTATCCATCGAATAATTCAACTGATTTACCTGTAAATTTATCTTTTAAATGGAATAAGGTAAAAGATGCCACATACTATAATTTTCAATTAACTGATGATAGTTTATTTAATCAATTATTTATTAATTACAGTTTACTCCAGGATACTTTAGTAAATGTACAATCACTAAAAAATAATACTACCTATTTTTGGCGAGTTATGGCTTATAGTGATGCAGGAAACAGTGAGTGGTCTGAGATTAGAAGATTTAAAACTATTCAATTATCACTTACTAAACCAAGGAACCTCCAACCAATTAATAATTCAGTAGATGTTTCTATACCAACAACATTTTCCTGGACAAGTGATTATACTAATAGCACTTTTCAACTTCAGATTTCCAATGATTTATCTTTTAACAACATAATTATAGATACAATATTAACCAACAATTCATTTATTATTTCAAATTTAAAAAATAAAAATAAATACTATTGGAGAGTTAAAGTTTTTTATAATAACCTATCCAGTGACTGGTCAGATATATGGAGTTTTACAACAATACAGAGCAATAAATTAATTAAAGATCCAAATCTTGAACAAGCAATTCGTGAAGAAATAAATAAGTATGATGAAGAATTAACTGAAAACGACCTGCTTAGTTTAACAAAATTGGATGCTGAATTTAGAAACATAAATGATTTATCAGGTATAGAGTTAGCTAAAAACATAAGAATTCTAATCCTTAATTATAATGAAATAGAAGATATTTCACCATTAAAGTCTTTATCAAAAATTGAATATTTAGATTTATCAAATAATAAAATAAAACAATTACCATATTTAGATTCTTTAAGAAAAATTACTCACCTCAATTTAAATTATAATAGTATTAATAACATTGATTCTGTAAGATATCTCTCCACCCTAACATATTTTTCTTTCATTGGAAATAATGTAGTAAATATAGACCCATTAAATTATTTAATAAATATTGATACAATCTTTGCAGATGAAAATAATATTGAAATCATACCAAACATTTCACAACTTAATAAAATTAAATTTTTGAGTTTAAGTTACAATAAATTAAGTAATATTAGCAATTTATCTTCATTAAAATTTCTAAAATATCTCTCATTAGATCATAACTATATTAATGATATTTCTTCAATATCAAATTTATCATCTATAGAAGATATTTCGTTATCTGCTAATAATCTTGATGGTCTTGATCTTGTAAACTTATATAATCTAAAATTATTAAGTAATCAAAATATTAAAACTGAAATAAACGGGGAATACTTTTATGGATATCTTGATTTAAGATATAATTCCGACATTACCAGAACAGCAGTAATAAAATTAGATTCAGCTTTACCTTTAATTGATTATTCACATATCCTATGGGATTCATTAGATATTTTTATTACAGTTTCAGGGTATGTAAAAAAAGATGAGTCTCCAATTTCTGGTGTAAAAATTTCTGTATCTGGAACTGAAAATAAGTATACAACAACTGACTCAGAGGGTAAATACCATATAATTTTAGAAAAAGGTGGTGATTATGTAATAACACCATTTAAAGAAGGTTATAGTTTTACTCCCCCATCTTATACTTTACACTACCTTATTAGTGATACAACATTAGATTTTATTGCAAATAATCAACCATCTATACTTATAATTCCTAATAAATTAATTTTTTCTGCTATACAAAATGGACAAAAACCAGCTTCACAAACATTTAAAATAATGAATTCAGGAAATGGAGTTCTTAAATGGCAAATAACAAATACAGCAACATGGCTTGATATATATCCTTTATCGGGTAATGATAGTGCTACTATTACAGCAACAATCAATACCACAAGAATTAATCCGGGCTTATATTCTACTGACTTATTAATTACTGATCCAAATGCAACAAACTCTCCCCAAATAGTAAAAGTAGATTATAAAGTAAATGATATTATATTACCAGTTCTCCAATTAAATAATACTCAAATAACTGATATAAATACAAGTGTTATTATTACTTTTTCTTTACAAAATGGAAATTTCCCTGATAAATTACAAGTATTTTATAGAATGGGTGGAGAGTTGAAATATGATTCAATAGTTGCTTCGGGCCAAAATGGCTCATATTCTTTCAACATTCCAAATAATAAAATTACTATAAAAGGAATTGATTATTACATAAAAGCTTATTATGGGGATAATGAATTTGTTTATCGTAATGGTTCTAATAATTTTAGTATATTAGTAAAAATCCCTGAACTAATTTATCCCCAAATATTAGAACGTAAAGCGTACTCTATGTTTTCAATATTTGATTTTTTAGATAATTCGATTTATAGTGATTTAGTACGAAACTTTGGCGAACCTTCAAGTAAAGTATGGCGTGCTTTTAAATGGTCAGAATCAGATTTCATTGAAATTTTAGATAATACTGTAAAATTAGGAAAAGGTGACGGATTCTGGTTAATTACAAATACGAATCAAGATAAATTAATTCTTCACAACTTAATTACTACACCAACAGGTGAGCCTTATAAATTAAAATTATTACCAGGATGGAATCAGATTGGTAACCCATTCCCCTTTTCAATAAGCCTTAATAATATTGTAATTCCTGCAGATGTTGAAAAAGCATTCTGGAAATATGATGCGAAAATAAAGAACTATCTGATTGAAGAAAATCAATTAGAACCATATATAGGTTATTTTATAAAGAATAATAGCACTCAAACAAAGGAATTAATAATAAATCCATACTTAAATGAAAATATTCCGAACTTTAAAGAATCAAATAACAAAGATTGGCTAGTTTCATTAAACATAGAAACGAATGGTACCAAAATAAATTATCTAACAATTGGCGCAAAAACAAATTCAATTAACAGCTTGGATGCAAATGATATTGGAATATCACCAATAAATCCCGATAATGATGTTAAACTAAAAGCTTATATAAAAACTGACAACGGAAAATTATCTCAAGATTTTAGATCAAATACTGATAATGGTTATACCTGGAATATTGAACTTGAAAATTTAAGTATTAATGAATTATTTACACTTAAGATAAAGAATAAAGAATATTTTCCACCGTCCTTTAAAATTGAAGTTAACTATGCTGGTAAGACATTTAGAAAACAATTTGATGATTCTATATTAATATTTAATTTTAAAAAAACAAATGATAATACTATTATTATTAAAATTGGAACAAATGAATATTTAGAATCATCTTATAATAATAATGAGTTGTTACCAGAATATTTTATTCTGTATCAAAATTATCCTAATCCTTTTAACCCTTCAACCAATATTGAATTCTTTTTACCAAAGGAAGAACATATTAAATTATCAGTATATAATTTATTAGGCAAAGAAATTGCTAATCTTTTGGATATGAAGATGCAAAAAGGAAAACATAAAATAACGTTTAATCCCAAAAATGATTTATCTTCAGGGATATATTTTTATAGGCTCGAAACAAGTACTTTCATAGATGTTAAAAAAATGATTTATATAAGATAAATAATTTAGTAAAAAATATGAAAAAAAGTTTATATCTACTAGCAATATTATTTTCTTTATCATCAACTTTTGCACAAATTGGAGAAAAAGTTTATTATACATCTCCAATTTATTTAGATTTTGATATTCATTATCAAAATTATAAGATGAACGATACATCTTTAACTTTAATTTGTTTACCTGTAAACATAATGGTACCTATTACAAACCAACTGTCAATAAGTATAAATAACATTCCATATCAAATAACTCATAAGTATGATAATAGTTCTTATAATTTAAAAAACATATCTGATACAAAAATTTTAATAAAATATATATTTCTTGATAAAAAAGCCTTAGTCAATCTATTTTTAAATCTACCATCAGGGAAAACAAAAATAGACATTGATGAATTTGATATATTAACTAACTTAAGCATGAGCATTTTAAAATACAAAATTATAACATTAGGTGAAGGTTTTAATATTGGTTTAGGATTTAATTATGCTTTACCCTTAAATAAAAACAGTACAATAGCATTTGGTATTTCATATAACTCAAAATCTGAATATGAACCTGTAAACTACGAAAGAATCGATAAAAACTTACAATTAAAATATAAACCCTCTGATGAGTTGGGTGTTAATTTTAATTATTTTCAAAAAATTACAAAAAATATTAATTTTTCTTTGGATTTACTTTACACCACTTTTAATAAGTCAAAAATTAACAATAATGATATTTTTCAACCAGGAGATATTATAAGTAGCATAATATATTTTTGGATAAATTCTGATGATATTAATCATTCTTTTCTTCTTAATTTAAGAAAAATTACTAATAACGAATTGAAAGAAAATGGGAATTGGATAAAATATGAAAACTCAATACGAATTGAAGCCGATTATAAAGTTGAATTCAATACCTTTTCAAATATTATTTTATACCCCATACTCCAATATAGAAACTACGGTAAATATCTTGATAATTGGAATGGAGTAATTACAAATATTAATAGCTCTAATATTTTAAGCTTTGGAATTGGAACAAGAATACCAATAACTGATTTACTTAATTTAAAATTTACAACTAAATATAATTTTGGCAAAATTGAAATAGATAAGGCAAACAATATTAAAGGAATAGAAGCATTTTTAAATATCAATGTTGCTTATTAAAGGTGTAATTATGAAATATTTAAAATATTTTGTGTTATTTATTTTTTGGGGATGCTCTTCAAGATACATTAATATTGGTTGGGAATTATTTTACAATAAAAATTTTGAAGGCTCAAAAAATTATTTTAGTAAATCTATTGAAAATGATACCTCAAATTATGATGCAATCAAAGGACTTGGTTTAAGTTATTTAATGTTAAATGATTTTGAACAAGCAGAATTTTATCTCAAAAAGGCATTTGATACTAAAAGTAATGATCTAGAAAATATTTTCTCTTTAGCTCTTTACTATAGCTTAAAAGAAGAACACCAAAAAGCTATTAATTTATTTGAAAAATTTATACTATCTACTGATAATGAAGATTTACAAAAAGTTGCAACACAATTAATGACACATCAAAAAAAATTATTCTATAATAAAGAATTAAAAAATATTATAGAGAATGAAAATAAATTAAGTGAATTTCCATTGGAAAAAAACTCTATCGCAGTATTACCCTTTACTAATTTTGGAGAACAAGGAGATTATAATGTACTAGAAAAAGGATTAGCTGATCAAACAATTACTTACCTTGGTTATATCAAAAACTTAAAAGTACTCGAAAGAATTAAAATAGATGAATTATATAAAGAAATTAATCTATCTCAATCACAAATAATTGATAGATCAACCGCTATAAGAGCTGGTAAATTATTAAAAACCGAAAAATTATTAACAGGAAATTTTAAAATTGATAATGAAAAATTAAGTTTAAGAATGTTTTTTGTCAATGTTAATAATGGTGAAATAAGTGATGAAATAGTAAAAGATGGTAAAATCGATGATTTCTTTGAAATACATAAAGAATTACTACTAGAAACTCTTGATAAAATGAAGATTTCTTTAAATGATGAAACTAGAAAGAAAATAATTACTTTTAAAACTGAAAATCTCTTTGAATTTATAAGTTATCTTAAGAAAAAATATTTTGAAGAATCTGAAAGCATTATAATAAGTGAATGGGTTTTAGATAGAATTGACAATATAAAGAATTCTAAAATTGAGAACATAATAAATCTATCACAATCTTCCTTACAACAAAACATTAAATCAACTATTTTACCTATGGAAATACCGAATCTTGAAACACCACCAACACCACCAAAATAGTTTATTCTGGTTCAAATCCAAATCCATAAATAATGAAAGGGGGTATTCTTTCTATTGTTGAATCAATTGTTATTGCTCCGAAAATACCATACCCATTTTTTATATTAGAATAATTTATCTGATCTAATCTCACAGAATAAGGATCACTAAAACCTTTAACTGTTACATAATAATTGTATAAATTCTCTTCTAAAGATAAAACTGTTGCCACGCTTTTTTTCACAACTAACTTATATTTATCATCTTTTGGTTTATTTTCCATTAAAACAGTAAATAGATTAGAATATGAATAATTAAAACTTACATCTTTTGTTAATGTTGGATAGTATTTAATTGTATCTTTACCATCATTTAATATTTCAATACCTATAGGTACTTCTACCCTACCATTTTTTATGACATTATTTTTATCATCTTTTATGTAAAAATCTACATATAAATGATGAAGATAACCTTTTACAAATCTATTTCTATAATAAGTTAATTGAATTTTATCTGAATCATAATAAAGAGTAACATCAGACTTTGGAGGAACATAAATTTCAGATGTTGCTGTAGGCACCTCATCTCCTGAAATATATAATGAATATTTTGCTCCTCTAATTGGAATAAAATTTCTTAAAACAAAGTAGGAATAATTCTTTGAATCTGGAATTATAGTATCAGAAAAAGTATATTTATTATTATCATTTATCAAATAAACATTAAGATTATTAATTTTTTTACTAGTATTTTGGTCATTAATTAAATAATCAGATTGAACCTTAATTATCTGGTTATTAATTCTATTATCAAGAATTAAATAAGTTACCACCTTTTTTTCATAATTACCAACAGGCGAAAAATCCTCACTATTACAAGAAAGTATAAGAAATGATAAAAATATTATTATTATCTTATTTTTCAAAACTCAACTCCTAATGAAAATGATGGCATAAAAGGTAACATATTTATTCTTTCACCAGTATCTCTATTATAATAAAAAATATTTCTTCTATCGTAAAGATTTATAATATTAATTTCAGTATTTAATTTTACTTTATCAGAGACGATAAACGATTTTGATATAGTCATATCAAGCCTATGATAAGCTGGTAATCTTGAGCCATTTTTTTGGCCTAAAATTGGGAAAGTATTACCTTCGTTAAAGTGATAGTTCCCTGTAAAAAGATCTGTTAAATTGTCTTTATCCATATATCCCACAATCTGGGTAAAAGGACTTCCTGAGCTATATTCCCAATTAAATATCACTGAAAAATCTACATCAATATCATAACCAAGTAAAACATTTATTAAATGCCTTTTATCATATCTTGGCGGATAAGTTATGTTGTTTATTGTTTTTTCAGCACATGATAAAGAATAACTAATCCAAGAATAGATTTTATTGTAATTAAATTTAAGCATAGTCTCTAAGCCATAAGACTTTCCTTTACCAGCTGAAAAATCAGGGTCATCAGAGTCATATTTATTTAGATTATAACCTAATATATCTGAAAAAGCTTTGTAATAACCTTGTAATGAAAAAACAAGATTTTCATAAATATTTCCATCTATTCCTAAAATATAATGATCAGAGCGTTCTGGGACCTTTGGAAGTTCAATAGGAAGCCATGTTTCAAAAACAGGAATTACATCATCTTCATTAGATGTTGTTATTAATTTTTGATGATATCTACCATAAGACCCTTTAATAGAAATATTTTCATCAATTTTATACTTGAAGTTAAAACGGGGTTCTAAAAAATAATTAGGTTGATCTAAAATATTGGATAGATTACCTCTAAAACCGAAATCAAAAGTAAATGGTCCAAACTTAACTAACTTATACTTTGCCCAAATAGAAGCATCAGAAATATGACCTGAATTTTTAAGATAATAACCTGCAGAATTGGTAAGACTGTAATTCATATCTGGCAAATCAAAAGTAAAACCAACACTTAATATATCATTATTTTTCAAAAAAGCATCAACCTTCGCATTAAAGAAAACATTATTAATTTTGCTTTCGGATTTTTGTTTATTTTGATATCCTTTAGGATCCATATAAGCATTAAAGAAACTTCGAGAAAAAGATACATCAAGCAAAAACTGATCTCCTAAAGATTGTAAATACTCTATACCAAAAGCATTATTTTTCCAGTTATAATCAGGTTCAGATATTTTTGAATTTTTTAGATTATCATTGCTTAAGAAAAAATTAAAAAAGAATTTACTATCATCTGTAAAATCATAAGATATCTTTCCATTTAAATCATAAAATTCTACAGGTAAATCTTTTGATAAAAATTTTTTTAACATTCTATTAAAATAACTTTTTCTAAAAGAAATCAAAAAAGAACCATCATAAATAGGACCTTCAAAATATGTTTGACCACTTAAAAGACCTAGGTTTATCTTTCCACCATAACTATTCTTATTCCCCTCTTTTGATATTATATTTATCACTGAAGATAACCTTCCTCCGAACTCTGGACCAAAACCTCCTGTAAGAATCTCAGACATTTTGATAATATCACTATTAAATATACTGAAGAGACCAAAAGCATGAAAAGGGTTATATACAATCATGTTATCTAAGAGAATTAGATTTTGATCACCACCACCCCCTCGAACGTAAAATTGACTAGTTACATCACTCGTTGAAGTAATTCCAGGAATAATTTTAATTACTCTAAACAAATCTTTTTGTATTACAACTGGAACCATATCAATCTCTTTTTTTGAAATTGATTGAGCACTTATATTTGTTTCATATACTTCTTTCACTCTTTCTGCGGTTTTTGTTATTGGTTGAAGTTCAATAGGTTTAGGTGAAAGATAAAAATTTTGATTTATTGGTTCTTCTCGTCTAAATCTAATCTGTTTTGTTGTAGATTCATAACCGATTGCTGAAACTTGAATTTCATGAATACCAAAAGGAATATTATTTATAAAATAAAATCCATTAACATTGGTATAAGCACCCTTATCTGTTTTTAGAACTAGTACAGTAGCATAAGGAATAGTTTCACCAGTTGCACTATCTCTTACAAAACCTCTTAAAATAGCAGATTGAGAAAACGCTAAATTAGAAAAAAAGATAAAAAATAAAATTATTCTTGATTTCATTATAAAAGTTTTTATATTTAACCTATTATAATGTTTTTTATTAAATTATTCAATACTTATTATAATAATTAAAAAAATATAAGAGATTTATGATTTTAAATTTTAAAAAATGAATTTTCATTAAAAATGATTTGCATTTTATCAATAAAATTATTAAAATAAAGTTTAATTTTTTGGAGTAAAATTAATTGGGAAATACTAAGAGTTACGAAGAAATCAACGAAAAAATTAAAAATAAAAAAGCCGTTGTTTTAACAGCAGAAGAAGTAAAAAAATATATAAAAGAAAATGGTATTAAAAAAACCGTTGAAAAGGTTGATATTGTCACCACAGGTACTTTTGGAGCAATGTGTTCTTCCGGTGCTTTTTTAAATTTTGGACATAACAATCCACCAATAAAAATGGAAAATATTCTTCTAAATGGAGTTAAAGCTTATGGAGGAATCGCTGCAGCTGATGCATATATCGGAGCAACTGAAAGATCGAACGATAAGGACTATAACTATGGTGGAGCACATGTTATTGAAGATCTCGTAAAAAGAAAACCTATAGTATTAGAAGCTTCTGGTAGACCTACATCTTGCTATCCTTGTAATTATATAAAAACAGAGATTACTTTAGATGATATTAATGAAGCTATATTATTAAATCCTCGTAATGCTTACCAAAAGTATAATGCAGCATCAAATAGTACTTTAGATACAATTTTTACTTATATGGGCAAATTATTACCTGATTGTGGAAATGTAACTTATTCAGGAGCAGGAGAAATTTCTCCAATTTATAATGATCCAAATTTTGAAGTTATTGGTGTAGGTACAAGGATATTCTTATGTGGAGCTCAAGGTTATATTATTAACAATGGCACTCAACACAATCCACAAAAAAATTTTTCTACTCTAATGGTAATGGGTAATTTAAAAGATATGAACCCAAAATTTTTGCGCGCAGGGGTTATGGAAAAGTATGGTTGTACACTATTTGTATCAATTGGTGTTCCAATACCTATTTTAAATGAACAAATAGCAGAAAACTTATCTATAACCGATGATGAAATTAAAACTAATATAATTGATTATGGTATACCTTCTTTACATCGGCCAATATTGAAAGAAAATGTTTCTTACAAAGAATTAAAATCTGGTTATGTGGAACTAAATGGTAAAAAAGTAAAAACCGCTTCGATCTCAAGCTTATATTATGCAAAATTAATTACTGAAGAATTAAAAAAATTAATTACATTCGGTCATTTTTTCATATCACAACCAGTCCAAAGACTAAATATTTATAATGAAGTTAAACCACTTGCTGTAAGAGAAGTATCAAATAAAATTGAAATATCAACAAAGAAGTATGAGATAGTCACTTTTGAAGAAGAAAACTGTACGAAGTGTGAGTTATGTATTTCACTATGTCCAACTGAAGCTATTAAACTTGATAATAATATCTGTATTGATTATAGTTTGTGCACAGAATGTGGTGCCTGCTTTGAATTCTGCCCAATGCGTTGTTTTAAAATTTAAAAAAAGAATATAATATGATTAAAAGAAATCGAATCCATATTAAGGAAACGATTGCAAATTTAATTTGTAATGACGCAATTCAGAATAAAATTATTGAGGAGGTAAAAATCTGTAGAGAAAAAATAGAGAATTATATTAAATATGATACCAACTTTTTATCATCTCTGAAACCAATTGAGATAAATTCATCAATGCCAGAAATTGTAAAAGAAATGTGTTTAGCTTCAGAGAAAGTTGGTGTTGGACCAATGGCAACAATAGCAGGAGCTATAAGTCATTATGCAGTAAAAAAAATATTAGATTGCAATGAAAATTTTGGAATTTTTGATAATGGTGGTGATATTTCAATTTTTACAGATAGAGAGATAATTATTGGTATATATACTGGTGATGCAAAAATTCAAAATATCGGAATCAAAATTAAACCAAATGATAAAATAATGGGAATATGTACATCAAGCGGAATTATTGGACATTCATTAAGTTTTGGTAGAGCTCATGCCGTTACTGTACTATCCTATGATACATTATTAGCTGATGCAGTAGCTACAGCTTTATGTAATGAATGTAAAGTAAAAGATCAAATATTAATAGAAGAATCGTTAAAAAAATTTTATATTGATGGAATAATTGGAGCTATAGTAATATTTGATGATTATTTAGGTTTTATTGGAGATATACCCGAATTATGTGAAACAAATATTGATTTTGATTTAATAGCAAAATAGGAGTAAAACATGAAAGTAATGAAATTTGGTGGTGCTAGTTTAAAAGATAAAAATAATTTCTTAAAAACAGCTAATATAATTCTGAATGAAAAAGACATGAAAATAGTAGTACTATCTGCAATATATGGAGTTACTGATTTACTTGAAAAAAGTATCTTTGATTCAAAAAATGATGAAATTTTAATAAAAACTAGAATTGAAGAAATTAAAAATAAACACTATATAATTGCTTCTCAAAGTATAGAAAATCTAACTATTCTTAATTCTACATTACAATTATTGGATGAAAGGTTTCAAAAGCTTGAGAGACTTCTGTATGGAATTTCTTATACCGAAGAAATAACAAAAAAAATCTATGCTTTAATAATGAGTTTTGGTGAAAGGCTGGCAGTAATTATCATGTCTAATGTAATAAATTCTTTAGGGGGTAATTCAGTGTTTCTTGAGTCTGATAAAGTCGGAATAATTACTGATAATAATTATGAGAATGCCTCGCCAATAATGCCTTTGGTTAAGCAAAATTGTGAAAAAAAAATAACACCATTATTGAATAATGGTATCACTCCTATAATTACAGGATTTTTTGGATGTAATCAAGAAGGTAAAACTACTCTATTTGGAAGGAATAGTTCCGATTATAGTGCTGCTGTAATATGTGCTGGAATAAATGCTTCCAAATTAGAAATATGGAAAGATGTTGATGGTTTTATGAGTGCTGATCCTAAAATAGTATCCTCTTCTCATTTAATTGAAAAATTATCATATTATGAAGCGGCTGAGCTCTCTTATTTTGGCGCAAAAATTCTTCATCCAAGAACTGTTAATCCATTAATAAAATCATCAATACCACTTACAATAAAAAATTTTAATAAACCAGAAAACCAAGGTACAGAGGTATCAAGAGAAGGAGAAAAAAAAGATACAATAATTAAAAGTGTTACTTATAATGAAAATATTTCTGTTTTAAAAATTGAAGGTTCTGGAGTAGGTTCTAAACCAGGAATTATTTCAGAGATTGGTAGCAGACTTGCAAAACTTGGAATAAATATCTATTCAATAATTACTTCACAAACTTGCATTAATTTACTTATTGACAAAAAGAATTCTATTATAAGTTACGAAGCTATAAAGGATATGGAGAATGGAGTAATTGAAAATATAACTCATAAGGATGATGATGTAGTAATTGCAGTTGTTGGTGAAGGTATTGATAAAACACCAGGGCTAGCAGCGAAATTATTTAACTCAGTTGCTCAAAAGAATATTAATATTGAAATGATATCTTTAGGAGCTTCTGAAGTAGCAATATATTTTATTGTTAAACAAAAAGATTTAGAAGAATCAATAAAATCAATTCATAATGAATTTTTTATGAAAAAGGAGAACTAATATATGAAGAAAAAAATTCCAGTTGGTATTTTAGGAGCTACTGGTAGCGTAGGCCAGATGTTTGTAAATTTACTTGAAGATCATCCTTTTTTTGAAATAAATGACTTGTGTGCTTCAGAAAGATCTCATAGTAAAAAATATTCCGAAGCGGTTAATTGGATTATTCCTAAACCGTTATCAGAAAGAATTGGAAATATAGTAGTAAAACCTTGTGAACCTAACATAAACTCAAGAATCGTTTTTTCTGGTCTAGATTCAAAAGTAGCTGGTGAGATTGAATCTAATTTTGCAAAAAATGGTTATATTGTAATTTCAAATTCTAAAAATCATAGAATGTTTGAAAATGTTCCTTTATTAATTCCTGATGTAAATCCTGATCACCTTGATTTAATAAAACACCAAAAATACGGCAAAGGACTAATTATTACAAATCCAAATTGCTCTACCATTGGTTTGTGTATGGCTTTAAAACCAATAATTGATGAATTTGGGTTAGACTCAGTAAATGTTGTAACAATGCAAGCAATAAGTGGAGCTGGATACCCCGGTGTAGCAAGTCTAGATATTATTGATAATGTAATACCCTTTATAAAAGATGAGGAAGAAAAAATAGAGCTTGAACCACTTAAAATACTTGGCAAAATTAATAATAACAAAATAGATTTTGCTGAGTTTAAAATAAGTGCTCAATGTAATAGAGTTGCAGTAATAAATGGCCATACTGAATGCGTATCTATAAAGACTATTAGAAAAACAACAAAAGAAGAAATAATATCTGTATGGAAAAAATACACATCTATTCCCCAACAACTAAATCTACCTTTTGCACCTAAAAAACCAATACATTATTTTGAAAAAGAAAATTATCCTCAACCAAGAATACATAGAAATGTAGAAAACGGTATGGCAGTATCTATTGGAAGATTAAGAGAATGCCCAATTTTTGATTATAAATTTGTAATTTTATCTCATAATACAATTAGAGGTGCTGCAGGTTGTGCAATTTTAAATGCAGAGCTTTTAATTACAAAATATAAAAATTTAATATAATAAAATGAATTATAACTCAATAAATAGATTTACAAATCGAGCAGACTACTATAATAAATATAGGCCAACGTATCCTATAGTGGTTGCAGATTTTATAATTTCAGAATTTAAATTATCTTCAGATTCAATTATAGCAGATATTGGTTGTGGGACAGGAATTTTTAGTTCTTTATTTAAAGATAGAATAAAAATAATTTATGGAATAGAACCAAATACTGAAATGCTTAAATTTGCAAAAAAAAATTTATCCAAACAAAAAAATTTTATACCAATTAATGCAACTTATGAAAAAACAACCCTAAAAAATTCTTCGGTTAATGCTATAGTATGTGCTCAAGCATTTCATTGGTTTAATATTAATAAAGCCAAGAAGGAGTTTAAAAGGATAACTGATAGTAATAACTTTTGTGCCTTAATCTGGAATATTAGAAATACCGAAAATCCCTTTTTTGCTGATTACGAAAATATCCTTTGTTCAAATATTAAAAATTATTCAAAAAGAGCCCACAACAAAAATTATGACAAAATGAGTAAAAGCTTATTTAAAACTTATAAAAAAGAAATATTTGATAATTATATTGATTATAATTTTAATTCAATTTGTGGGCTTTTAAAATCTTCGTCTTACGTACCACTGAAAGGAGAATCTTATAACAAAATTTTTGAAGAAATTCAAATTATATTCAATAAATATTGTGTAAATAATATCATAAAATTACACTTCAAGACGCACGTTTATTCAGGGATTTTATAATAGTTAATTTATTTTCTTTTCTTTTTAAATCGATTTCTGTATTCTTTCCTATCATAATTATTATCTGAATAATCTTTAACCAATTCTCTCCAATCGCCATTAGAATTATTATTATGATGACCTTCGTGTCTATTTTTTGATCTATTTAAAACATTATTTTTGTTATTATTTCGATTATTTACTGAATTTTTACGTCCCGGCCGATTATTTGATTTCTTCTTTCTATTGTTTTTAGAATCATTGTTTCTATCATATTCGCTAATTTCTTTAAAATCGATTGATTTTTCAAATTTTTCAAATTCATTCATAATTATTACATTCAATAAAGCAGCAGCTATATCAATTGAAGTATAATCATCGCTAATTATTCTTTCTATTGAATTTAAATACTTATGATGTTTACCTTCATCAATTACTGTTTTTATTTTATCAATGTAATTCTGTAATTTTACATCTTCTAATTCATCTACAGTTGGAACTTTTTGAGATACTATTTTTAAATTATAGTTTTTTTCAATCCTTTTAAGATTATATATTTCCTTCCCAACTATAAATGTGAATGCTTTCCCATTTTTCCCTGCTCTACCAGTTCGACCAATACGATGGACATAATCTTCATCATCATATGGTAAATCAAAATTAAATACAGCTTCTACATTGTTTATATCCAAACCACGACCAGCTACATCTGTTGCTACCAATACTTCAATAGTTCCATTTCTAAAAGATTGCATAACTAGATCTCTTTTTGATTGATTAAGATCACCATGCAAACCCTCTGCGAAATAACCTCTATTTTTCAATAAGTCAACTAAAAGATCCACCTTATTTTTTGTGTTACAGAAAACAAGAGCTAATTTTATATTATATACATCAAGAAGTCTTGACAAAGCTTCTGGTTTAGAATTCTCATTTAACTCAAAATAAATTTGCTCTATTTTTGGAGTATTAATCTTCTGATAAGTAACATCGATAAATTGAGGCTCTTTTTGGAATTTCTTTGTCAATTCTAAAAAATCTTTAGGTATTGTAGCAGAAAACATTATTGTTTGTCTATCTGATGGAATTGAAGAAAGAATATACTCAATATCCTTTTTAAAACCCATATCAAGCATTTCATCAGCTTCATCTAATACAGCTATTTTAACCTTATTTAGATTAATTGAACCTCTTTTTAAATGATCTATAGTACGCCCTGGAGTGCCAATTAATATTTGTGGTCCCTTTCTCAAAGCTTTTAATTGCCTATTGATATCCTGACCACCATAAACTGAAACTGCTGTGATTTCATCTTTATACTTCAATAATTTTCGAAATTCTTCTGTAACTTGTATAGCGAGTTCTCTTGTTGGACATAAAACCAATGATTGAATTTCTTTTAAATTCATATCAATTTTTTCAATAATTGGTATTGCAAAAGCAGCTGTTTTTCCGGTTCCAGTATGTGCCTGACCAACAATATCTTTATTCTCAAATAGTAAGGGAATTGTTGCTGATTGAATAGGTGTGGCTTCTTCAAAACCAATATCAGCTATTGCTTTCTGTAATGTTTTTGATAATGTAAGATCATCAAATCTTAATTTTCTCATTTAAAACCTAGTTTAATTATAAAATAAAAGAAAATTTTCTTTAAATTAAAAAATAAAATGGTATGGATGAAACCATGAAGTATTTAGAAGATTTAAAGAAGTTTTCTAACAATCTTTAATGTACAAATTTTTTTGATAAATAACAAGATAATAATAATTAATTATTGAATTTAGTAAATTTAAATTAATTATTTAATTAATACTATCTTTTTTGTATCAATTATTTTTCTAGCCCCATTAATTTCGAATTTACAAAAATAAACACCACTTGATAAATTATTAGCATTAATTAAAATATTATAATATCCACTCTCATATTCCTTGTTTTCAATTTGTTTAACTTCTCTTCCATAAGTATCATATAGTGTTACCTTTACATTGGATTTTTGGGGTAATGAAAAAACAAAATTTGTACTTAGATTAAAAGGGTTTGGGTAATTATTAAAAACTTTATATTCGCTTGGTATTAATGATAGTTTGCTTTGTTGTTCTACAAAGAAACGATTACCAACAATAATTTTAAATTGTTTTTCTCCGATAAAACCAGGTAATTTTATCACATTTTGTTTTGATAAGTTAAACAAAATATTAGATTCAATATCTACAAGATATTTTTCTATATCATTCTTTTGATTACTAATATTATTGAATGTTAAAGTAATATCTTTTTTTGAACCTGAATATAAAACAAATGACCATTCATTTCCATTAACTTGAGTTGACTGTATATCAGTAGAAAAATTCTGAATAGGCATATTCCAATCTTTGTGTGGGAAATAAATTGCTACACCTTCACCAATCAGGGGAGGTTCTGGTCTATCGTAATCATCTTTTTCTTTTAGTGCTTTTTTCTGAACACCAAAATAATTTTCTTCATCTATAGTTTCATCGTTAGAAACAACTATTTGAGATATCCATTCATTTTCATTAAATGAATACTTATTCTGTTCCTTTAGTATATTATCATAACCTACTAAAAAATGAAGTTTAGAATCATAATCGGAATATATTGCTAGTCCTTCCCAGGGATTAAGATAATCAGCTTTCAGCCAACCTCTATCTCCCATATATTCATAGGCATCATTTACTCTTACAAATTCATTATTATTTGGATTTAAAATTCTTAACTTTGAAACAGCTACCCTGAATGGGAAAGGATTACCAATTAAATTCCATCCTGATTTTATAGACATCCCCATATAATCATAATAATTCAATCTATTGGTTCTTGCGTTATTATTTGGCAAAATGTTACAATCATTTCTTGTAATTAAAAAATAAGCTTTGTTATTTTCTAAAGGTAAAGTTTCAGCATCAACGAAAATATTATTTCCAGCAAGGGTACGTAACCTCCACCCTTTTTTAAAATCACCTAAGCTTTGGAATAAAATATTAGCTATAACTGTACCAAAATCGTACGGTAAAGAAAACAACCTATAAGACGTATAAGAAGAACCACCATAAAACTTTTTGGGAGTTATGTTAGAATAAGGAACTATAACTGGAACAGAATAATAATGAGAATAATTATCATTTGGGAAATAAAAATAATCATAGTTATCGTTTCCATCTGAGGCTATTATCAAATAATCTAACCCTTTATCAGTAACATAAGCACCTGGAATTACTGCACTATCTCCAATAAAATTAACTTTTAAATTATCATCCCAAAGATTACCTGATATTCGATAATTAAGATAAAATTTTGTAGTGAAAGTTTCATAATCTATAGCAGATGCTTTTATAGTTATAGGTTTACCAATTTCTGCAGATGAAGGAGGTGTATGATAAATTACAGGTGGTAAAGAATCATGAATTACAATTAAATATCTTGAATAATTATTATCAGTTTCATCACTTTCGTATACAGCATTAGTATAATCTGCATATAAAGAAACTATATGAACACCAGAAGTCAATTTACCAATATTCAAATCTCTCCAATAAACGAAATTATTAGGCGGTAATTCCTTATCATAATAATCCATAAACAAATCATAACCATCAATAAATATTTTGACATAAAATTTTGTATTAACAGATGAAGTTCCATTATTTAATACAGCAAAGCTAAGATAGATATCTGCATCATCATAAATTGCTTTAGCGTTTTTGTTAGCTTTTGTAGTATGAGAAGCTATTATAACATCATCCCACCCAAAACCACTAACTTGAGAAGGCATAAAAGGAATTAAATTGGGACCGATTATATTATTACTATTAATTTTAGTATTCGCATCTACTAATCCTTTTGATTGAATAATATTCTTATTATTTACATTTTTTTGAATAATAAGATTATTATCATATTTAAGAATTTTTCTTAGTGTATTATTTTGAGAAAAAATTAAAAATGAATTAAAAGCAAATAATAATATTATTATAATTATATTTTTCATTTAAACCTCAAAAAATTTATTTTGGAGGCCAAGGTATATTACCAGTATCAGGTAAATCTGGTACTGTAGCTGTACCATTGTCATTTTTTTTATTTAATAGTAAAACAGCAGCTCCTCCTAATAACAGCGCTCCACCACCTATCCATATATAGGGTGATATTCCACTTGATTCAGTTTTAGAAAAATTATCACTATTTAGAGATCTATCTTCAATAGGTTTTGCAATAACTTTAAAAACAAATTCATCTCCTTGCAATTCTGCAACATCTTTTAATACATTCCAGATTATCTTTTTTTCTAAACCGGGCTTTACATTTCTACCAATATCTCCTTGAAGAGATTTAGGAATGGATTTAAAAGTAACACCTCCATCATTTGATATTTCTAATGTAACTTCATACAAATGTGAATTATCCGAATCTATCAAATCATAACTAATAATTATTTTATTTTCTTTTTGATTAAAAACAACATTTTCGATAGACTGAGAATAAGAATATATAGCTCCAAAAAGGAATAAAGTAATCATTAAAAAAGAAGTTTTCATTTTTACCTCCACAATTCAGATCTTAAAACAGACATTGGTAAATTTCTATCAAATTTTGTTGAGCTTTTATCAGGATGTTGTTGAGAATTAGTTTCTCTTTTTACTTTTTCTTGAGTATAATCAATTAACTCTCCTAAAGTAACAATACCATCATTATTAAAATCAGCTTCACCTTTCATTCCTTCTAATAATGCCCATGTAAATACACCATGACCACCACCCCATTTAGTAGATTCTAATGATTTTTCATTAGCTTCAGAAGCAGTAAAAATAAGTGTAGAATTTTCACTTTTTGCTAAATTTAAAAGATATCTGTTTACAATTAACTCATCTGATCTTGATCTTGTAGCATAACCTCCAGTAACTCCAGCACTATGACAAGCATCGGTAAAAATTAAAATATTTCTAGCTTTTATAAATCTTTCCATTGCTTTTTTCAAATCATCCATTAAATAGCCTGTAGCTGCCATTTTATTTGGATCAGTATCATAAGTTAAAAGAAACAAATTTTTAGCATTATTTGGATCAGGTGATCCATGTCCAGCGAAATAGATAATAACAATATCTTCCTCTATTGCTTTAGCTAAAAAAACATTTATAGCTTCATTGATGTTACTTAATGTAGCATCCTTATTTAGGAGAAGTTTAATGTTAGATTCAGGGAAAGCACCACCATTAGGTGTTTTTAAAAAATCGTAAAATGCTTTGGCATCTTTATCAGCATATCTAAGAGGGGTAATACCTTTATTTGAATATTTATATTGGGATATACCAATAACTACTGCCCATCTCTGAATGTTTTTTGCAAAATATTTTTGTGGATTATCATTGCTTTGCAAAATATAAATTTTTCCCGCTTTGCTTACACCTTCAATAACTTGAGAGTAAATACATGAAAAAGTTAATATGAAGAGAAGTAGTAGAAAAATGTACTTTTTCATAAATACCTCCCTAAAAATTGGTCTCATTTGAATATAATACTTTTTTTTCTTATGTCAAATGGTATTATTTTACTCGAAATAATTTACAAGTATATTTTCGCACATTAAATCTAAAAAGGAAAGAATTCTATGTATTCAAAAGTGAGAATGTTATAGGAAAAATTATTATTTATTTAAATCATCTAATAATTTAGATAAGAACAATCGATACCTTAAGTCATTTATACCACGAGAAAGTAATACAGTAATCCCAGCAACAATAGTTTCGATCGAACCGAGAAGAGCTAAAACCCAACCATTATGTACTAAATATGGGAAAAAATCAAAAATAATAATAGAAATAATAGGTGATGTAATAGCACCAGCAAAAAGTCCAAGCCTTGCAGGATTAGTAAAGTCTTGCTTTATTGCCAATCTCCATCTTTTTTCAGTATCAGGAATTTTTTTCTCGTTTATTAAATCATCTATGCATTTTTTATAAATTTTTATACTTTGAATAGCTGTTGTTAAAGATAAAGCTACAGCTGAAAAACCAAAAAGAAAACCAGCTAAAGGATACATTTCTCTTTCAATAAACCATTCTACATTAAACGCTCCATATGTAGCAAGTATGAAAACAGGCAAAAGAATCTTCAATCGTTGGAAAAGCACAACTTTCCAAGTAAAACCTGAACCTCTTAAAGCAAAAAGTTCAGCTGTTTCAGATAAAATGTCATCGGTAGAAGCAGCAAATACTTTACCGATACCCCTGGCAAATTTTTCCAAAAAGTGAGTTATTGGTCCAATAATTAATAAAGCTTTAATTATTGATTGAGCAACAGCAGTTCTTGTATCAGCATTATCAAAAATGATACGGTTTACAGCATATTCCAAAGAAATATCCTCAATATGTTTATTCAACTCCGCAACAAGAGCTAAATCTCTTTCTCTTATGTTATTATTTGTATCAATTTTTAGGGAGGATTTTTTTTCAATTTCAATAAATCGTTCTAATTGAATATTATCTTGAGGATTCAAATTACATGATTCATCAATTAAAATAAATTGCTTAAAATCAAATCTTCGAGTAAAAATAATATCGACCAATCTTTCAAGGTCAATGTTTTTGTTTCTAGCATTTTCATAATCTTCTGCAGAGAATTTTGGTCTAATTCCCTTTTTGAGTAAAGGTATTAACCAAGTTATAATTGTACGATGTTGTGTTAGTACAGAAATTTCATTTACAGCCTCTAAAACAAGTTCTGGAGTTTTTTCAATAGTTCTCAAACCTAATCCGTATCTTTCGAGAAGTTTACTTATTCTAATCTTAATAGAGGGGATTTTTTCAATTACATAGATAAGCTCTTTTGGTAAAACAGGGTAGTAAGTTAATTCGTCGGGTAAAGATACAACTTTAATATTATAATGTCCCGGAAATATTTTTCTTCTGGGAAAAAGACTTGAGAAAAATCTAATAATATTCATAAAAGTTTTATTCTATACTTTATTCTGAATCATAAACTAAAAGTGAATGGATATTATATCCATTCAAGATACTTCTACCCTTTAGAAAAGAAAGTTCTATTAGGAATGATAAACCAACTACCTCTCCACCCAATTCTTCAACTAAATCTATTAATGCTTTAATCGTTCCACCTGTTGCTAATAAATCATCGTGAATTAATACTTTCTCACCTTTTAAGATTGCATCTTTATGAATTTCTATTGTATTTGTTCCGTATTCAAGAGAATAGGATTTTGAAATTTTTTCTGCAGGGAGCTTCCCTGGTTTTCTTACCGGAATAAAACCTGCATTTAATTTATATGCGAGGACAGAACCCAAAATAAAACCTCTTGATTCAGGTGCAACTATTTTATCTATTTTTATATTTTTATAATTATCATATATTAAGTCACATGTGACTTTGAAAGCATCTTTATCTTTTAATAGAGTTGTAATATCAAAAAAATTTATACCTTTTTTGGGGAAATCAAGAACATTCCTGATATAATTTTTTAAATCCATATTTGCCCTCAATTAAGTTTATTTAATTTAATTAATATTTATTTATCAATCAAGTTTTTTTTTCAATTAAATTGAAAAGTATTTTTCAATTATATCTTAATTTCTATTTAATTGATTCAAGACAGAATGAATATCTGACCAATTCTTTAAAATTGCTGAAGGAGAAGATTTTACAGGTTTTAAATCTAATTCTTTTGTATAAAAAATTCCTTTAGCTCCTGCAGAAATTGCACCGATTACATCCGTTCTTTCGTTATCACCTATATGTGCAAGTGAAGATATATCTACTCCCAATTCTTTTGCGGCATATAAAAAATTATCAGGATGAGGTTTTGATTTCCCATATTCATCTGAAAAAATTAAAACTGAAAAATAATCTATCAGACCATTTTCTTTTAAAATATTTCTTAAAATTTTACCAGGAGAAAAACCGGTATCAGAAATTATACCCAGTTTATATTCTTTATATAACTCAATGATTGCTTGTTTAGAACCATCCATAACAGAAGGTGGATTAAGTAAAATTGCTTCTTGGAATATTTTTACTAAATACTCAAAATCAGCTACAGATATTGTAAGTTGAAGTTTACTCAAAATAAGTTTTAACACTTCTGATGTAGTCATAGTATAGCATTCATCAATCCATTTTCTATCAAATTCTTTATGAACATCTTTATAAACTTCAAAAATTTTGTCTTTTTGAAAATTGTAACCATATTTTCTAATTATTTCTTCAAGCTTCTGAATACGATAAGCATTTAAATCTATTTCAAAATCCATCTTGAATATTGTATCCCAAAAATCAAGTGTTATAGCTTTAATCATAAATTACCCTATAACATTAAATTGAGTATACGGTTGTAATACTTTTGGAACAATAATTTTGCCTTCAGAAGTTTGATAATTTTCGAGTAAAGCAACCATTAATCTAGATGTAGCTAATCCTGATCCATTTAAAGTATGAACAAACTCAGGTTTAGATTTTGGATCTCTCTTAAATCTAATATTAGCTCTTCTTGCCTGAAAATCTTCAAAATTACTACAACTTGAAGCTTCGAGCCATTTTTTTTCTGCGGGTGAGTAGACTTCAATATCATAACATTTAGCGGCTGAAAAACTCAAATCTCCTGTACATAATGCTAAAACTCTATAAGGAATTTCCAAAGCTTTGAGTATATCTTCAGCATCATTAACCAATAATTCTAATTCGTCATATGAATTTTCAGGTAAAGAAAACTTTACCATTTCAACTTTATTAAATTGATGTACTCTTAAAAAACCTTTTGTTTCTTTACCATAAGAACCCGCTTCCCTTCTAAAACAAGGAGAATAGCCACAGAATTTAATTGGCAAATCTTTAACATTTAACATTTCATTTCTGAAAATGTTTGTAATTGGCACCTCAGCAGTTGGAATAAGAAAAAGATCATCTTCTTCACAATGATACATATCTTCTTCAAGTTTAGGAATTTGTCCCGTTCCTCTCATTGAGTCTCTATTAACTATAAAAGGTGTTGATACTTCAGTATAGCCATGTTTTTCAATATGATAATTTAACATAAATTGTATTAATCCTCTTTCCAGTATAGCACCTTTACCAATATATAAAGGGAACCCAGAACCAGAAATTTTTGCTGCTCTCTCAAAATCTAAAATACCTAACTTTTTACCTAAAGTTACATGGTCCTTAATTTCAAAATCGGCTTCTTCAGTTTCGGGTCCAAAATGTAAATCTCTTCCCCATGATCTAACCTCAGTATTTTCACTAGAATCTTTCCCAATCTTTACAGAGGAATGAGGAATATTAGGAATATATAATAGAATGTTTTCTATATCAGAATCAAGTGAACGAATAATCTCATCTTTTTCTTTTATAGTATCAGAAACTAATTTCATTTCTGCTATTAGATCATCAGCATTTTGATTTGCTTTTTTTAATTTTGCAATCTCTTCAGAAACTTTATTCCTTTTGCTTTTTAAGTCATCTGTTTCTTGAATAAGAGCTCTTCTTTTTGCATCTAATTCAAGAAGCTCATCTAATCTATCTTTTTCATTTTTATTATGAATACCATTTCTTACTATTTCAACATTTTCTCTAATAAATTTTAAATCCAACATTTTTTTACCTATTATTTGTTTATAAAACCTTCTATTTCTATTTGTTTCTTTAAAACATATAAACCTTGCTCAACACCTAAAAATTTTATTCCCATTTCACTTGTGGCTTTAAAACATGTTAATCCAGAGTTAAGAGGTCTTGGAGCTATTTGTGCAAAATCACTAGTTAAAACAGGTTTAATAAGTAATTGATTTAACTTAAATATTGAAGCAATTTTTTTTGCAAAATCATACCTTGATATTCTGTCAGCTCCACATATATTATATATACCTGACCTATTACCTTTAATTATCTTTAATATGGCATAGGCAAGATCATCAACTAGAGTGGGATTGCCTATTTGATCTGTAACAACTTTAATGGGAATGTTATTTTGTAGATTTTTTATCACCCATAAAACAAAATTGGGTCTTACCCGTTTACCTAATCCATAAAGTATCATAGTTCTAATAATACAATAATCAATTCCACTTGCTTTTAAGGCATTTTCGGAGGCAAGTTTAGTTCTACCATAATAAGAAATTGGATTAGGCATATCTTGCTCTGTATAAGGACCATTTTTGCCATCAAAAATATAATCAGTAGAGATATGAATTATTTTTGAACCAGTGAGCCTTGCTCCAATTATAAGATGCTTTACAGCATCAACATTAAGACGCCATGCATATTCTCTTTGATTTTCACATTCATCTACATTAGTAAAAGCAGCAGTATTTATTATTACATCAGGTTTAAAACATTTGATTATGCTTTTAACATCTGATCTTATTGTAACATCTAATTGATTATAATTAAAACGTATATCTTTTAAAAAATTTTCATATTCAATAGAAGATAAAAGAACATCAAAATTAGTTTCATTTGCAAGTAAATTTGATACCTTTTGACCTAATAAACCATTACTACCAATAACAAGAATCTTCATATTTTAAATTTTAGAACCATTTTTTCTAAATTCGATTAATTTATTTTTAATATTTGAATCCTGTAAAGCAAGAATTTCAGCAGCTAATACTGCTGCATTTTTAGCACCAGCTTTTCCAATTGCTACTGTTGCAACAGGTATTCCGGCTGGCATTTGTACAATAGAATAAAGAGCATCAACTCCATTTAGCTCTGAACCACCAAGAGGAACACCAATAACTGGTAAAGTAGTATGAGAAGCTATTACTCCTGGTAAATGTGCAGCCATACCAGCAGCAGCAATAAATACTTTTACTCCTAACGATTCAGCTTTATGAACGTAATCTACACACTCTACAGGATTTCTATGTGCAGATAATACCTTTAACTCGTAATCAATCCCAAAATAATTAAGATATTCTTCACAAGACTTAATTACTAATTCATCTGATTTACTTCCAATTAAAATTGCTATTTGAGGCATTTTTACTCCATTATTTTATTAAATTCTTCTTGTTGGCCCTAAGTCATCTAAATATTTTTCATTTTCACGCCATAAAAGCTGGCATTTAAATTTATTTTCATATAACGCTCTGCCAATAACAACAGAATCTAAACCCATCTTTTCATATTGAGATAATTTTAATAAGTAATCTAGATTATTAACTCCACCAATAAAAGTATGCCTTATTTTAGAAATTGATAATACATCTTTTAAATAATCAAAATCAATAATTCTTTGTTCTTTGTTAGAGTAGCAAGAAAGAAGAATTCTCTGAATTCCTAATTCTTTTACAAAATTATAAGCAGTTAAAATATCAAAAGGTAATTTTTTCCAAATACAATCATAAATAGTTTTATTTAAGATATTTAATCTTACAACAATTTTAGATGATGAAAACCTTTTAATTAAGTTTTTTACTCTATCTTGATTTTCAAAAACAGGAAAATTTAAAACAATACGATGACAACCAAGTCTAAATAATTCAGAAATTTCATCATCATTAAAAAGATAAGCTGATACTACTAAAGGAATATCAACTTTTTCTAATATATCTTTAATAGCTTTAAAAGAATTTTTTCTATTATTTTCTTCTGCATCTTCAATTGATATATGAATAGCTTTGAAGTTCTCCCCTCTTAGAATTATTGCTAATTCAGAAGGATTATCAGTAATTAATTTACTACAAAAATTGCAATCAATTCTTTTTGTAGCTATACCATTTGATATTTTAATAATTGGTATTACTAACATAACATAAATATTGAAAAAAAAGGTTTAAAATTCAAGCTAAAATGGTATCAATAATTTTAACAATAATTTTTATAACCTTGAAAGAATCACAAATTTTATCTATTTTTGTTAAAATAATTTTTTAGATATTTAATGAAAGTAGTTTTCTTAATTCTTTTACTATTTTTAAAAACAAATATTTTATCACAAGAAAAAGATACTTTAAAAACATTTTCTTCAGGTAAATTATTTTTTTCTTTAAAAAAAAACGAAAAAATAAAAATCGATACAATCATAATTTCTGGCAACAAAGTTACCAAAGCAGAAGTTATTTTAAAAGAGCTCTCCTTTTCAACAAAAGATACAATAACTCAGGATTTAATTGAATATAATAAACAAAGAATCTATAGCACAGCACTTTTCAATAAAGTAGAAGATTTTTTATATCTAGAAAACAATATTAATATTTTAGAATTACGCGTTCATGAAAGGTGGTTCTTTTTTCCATATCCGGTATTTGGTATTAAAGATAGAGATTGGAAAAATTTATATTATGGATTAGGTTTAGCACACATTAATTTTTTGGGTTTGAATCAAAAAATTTTTGGTTCATTTGCATTAGGTTATGATCCCTGGATAAATTTACATTACTATAATCCTTCTTTTTTCTCAAAGAATTATATATTTGATATCTCACTAGGACATTCAAAAACAAAAAACAAAAGTATTTATACCAAAGAAAAAGATTTTTATGAATACTGGTATAATGCTCAAATATCATTGGGTAATAGGATAAATATTTACAAAACTCTTTGGTTTAGTTTAGGCTATAACCAAATCGAAGTTACTGAGAAAAATGTAAATAAAACAATATCAAATTCTGGAAAAGATTACTTTTTTTCATTTAACTTATCTTATGAAATTAATACAAGAGATCTAATTGAATATCCAATGAAAGGTGAATATATCACTGGATTAGTTAAAAAATCTGGCTTTGGAGAATCTGAAATTGATTACCTACAACTATGGATTGATGTTAGAAAATATATACCCATAAAAAATAATAGTATTTGTTTTCGAAGTTTTTCTGGTTTCTCTTTAGGTAACCAAATACCAAATTATTCTCATTATTTTATTGGTTATAACGAAAGAGTCAGGGGTAATTTTTATAAAGTACTTGAAGGTGAAAATATAACTGGCTTTTCAACTGAACTAAGGATACCGATATTTGGCCCTAATTATTACTTGCTCGAAGATTTTCCAATTCCTCAATTTTCAATATTGAGATATGGACTAAATTTTACCCTTTTTTTCGATGCTGCTGAGGTATGGAATAAAGATAAATTTATCTGGAAAGATATTGATTATGGTTGGGGTTTTGGTTTAAACTTTTTATTACCATATAGTGTTGTATTAAGAACAGAAGTTGCTTTTAATAATAAATTAAAGAGTGAATTAATTTTTGATGTTGGAGTATCATTTTAAAAACATTGAATTTTTCTACTCTCCACCTGATAATATATCTGGCAACAATTATATAATATCTGGAGAAGAGTACAATCATTTAAAAAAAGTGCTTAGAAAATCAATAGGCGATAATATTTTTATTGTTGACGGTAATAATTATATATATAATTGCACAATTAAAGAAATAAAAAAAGATTTTATTATTGCAAAAATAAATAATATAAATTTGCATAAAAATGAACTTGATTTGAACATTCATCTCGCAGTAGGCTTATTAAAAAACCCATCTCGATATGATTTTATTATAGAAAAAGCTACAGAATTAGGTGTAAAAAAAATCACACCTTTTAATTCACAATACACTATTGCAAATAATCCAAAAATTGAAAGATGGAAAAATATTGCTATTAGTGCAATGAAACAATCACAAAGAGCATTTCTGCCAGAAATCGAAGAATGCAAAAAATTCGATGAAATTTTAGATTTAAAAGCTGATTTAAAGCTAATTGCTGATATAGAATCTGAAGATTTACAAATTAATAATCAAGATTCTCTACAGGATATACTCATAATTATCGGCCCAGAAGGTGGTTTTTCAGATATTGAAATATCGAAAGCAATATCTTATGGATTTAAAAAATTTAAGTTAAGTAATACAAGGTTAAGAACAGAAACAGCTGCAATTATTTCAATCCCCAATATTTTGCATACACTAAATAAATTGTAAATATTATTGAAATTTCAAATTACAATTAAATAATTTTATTTTACTTACCCAATAATAATTAATTTTTTTAATAAACATAATCATTTTTTTGTGATGTAAAAAAAAATTATTTTGTCAAGTCAAATATTGACTTTTTAAAAAATAATTATTAAATTAGCTAGGTTTTTTTAATTATTTAAATTTTTTATTATTTGTGAGGGTTCAATGACTTTTAAAAATTTATCGATTAGGGTTAAGCTTTTATTAATTCAAGTAGTTTTTTTTATTTTTCTTATTCTTTTTACAATTTTAATTACTAATTTTACTTCAAACTCATTCGAAAATGAAGCGATTAAAAATTTGCAGAAAGAAAATTCTCATATCAGAGATATGATCGAAACTTATAATGAAAGCTTAAAAGAATCAACAGATAAGCTTGAAAATATTTTTGTTGATTATTTCTCTGATAATTTTGTGATCGATAATAATAGAATGATTGAAGTAAATGGTAAAAAAACTCCTGCATTACTTAACGAGGGTATTTCATTAAATAATAATTTTTCTGTAGTAGATCATTTCTATAATCTGACAGGGTGTGTATCTACAGTATTTGTGAGATATGAAAATGATTTTTACCGTATTACTACATCACTAAAAAAAGAAGACGGCACAAGAGCATTAGGTACAGCACTTGATAGAAACCACCCAGCATATAATAAATTATTAGCAGGCGAAGAATATATTGGGAAAGCAACCCTTTTTAATAAAGATTATATGACAAAATACAAACCTATAATACAAAATGGACGAGTAATAGCTGTATTATTTATTGGTTTAGAATTTTCTGAAGGATTAAAAGCTTTAAAAAATAAAATTAAATCTCTTAAAGTTGGAGAAACAGGTTATTTTTTCATTATAGATGCAAATGTTGGTAAAAGTTATGGAAATATAATAGCTCACCCAACCCTGGAAGGTAAAAGTGTGATAGATGAAACTGATGCTGATAATAAACCTATTTTTAAAACAATTTTAGAAAAAAAAGAAGGGATACTATATTATAACTGGAAAGAAAAAGATGAGATAAAAGAAAAAGTTGCCGCTTTTCTCCCAATTAATGAATGGGGTTGGATTATTGCTTCAAGTGCATATAGAGAAGAATTTTTAAAAGATAGCAACTCATTAAGAAATATACTTATAATAAGTAGTATAATTTTAATTATTATATTAGTAGTAATATTATCATTTGCAAGTAAAAGTTGGATACTCACACCTTTGAAAGAGCTTGAGATAATGGCAAAAGACTTAGCAAGTGGAAAAGGTGATTTAACTAAAAGAATTAAAACTAAATTTAATGATGAAATAGCTGATGTATCAAATCAAATTAATTTATTTATTGAAAAAATTCAAAACAGTATTAAAGAAGTATATAACAATACTTTAACAGTATCGGATGCCTCGGAAGAATTAACAGCTACATCAAATCAAATGGCAGCAAATGCGGAAGAGATGAGTGCTTCAGTTAATACAGTAGGAAATGCAATTGAATCAGTTTCTTCGTCAGTTAACTCTGTTGCTTCAGCAATTGAAGAGATGACATATTCAATAAATGAAGTTTCACAAAACTGTCAGAAGGAATCACAAATAGCATCTGAAGCGAGTAAAAAAGCTGATAGAGCATCAGAGATAATGAGGATATTGAATGATTCAGCAAAAAGAATCAATCACGTGGTCAAAATGATAAACGAAATCTCAGAACAAACAAATCTTTTAGCTTTGAATGCTACAATAGAAGCTGCAAGAGCTGGAGAATCTGGAAAAGGTTTTGCAGTAGTTGCTAATGAAGTTAAAGAACTCTCAAAACAAACTGCTAATGCAACAAATGAAATATCATCTCAAATTAAAGAAATTCAGCAAAATTCCCAAGAAGCACTATCTTCAATTGAAGAAATTACAAAAGTCATTCAGGAAGTTGACTCAATTTCTCAAACAATAGCAACAGCTGTTGAACAACAATCTGCAACTGTTAAAGAAATTGCGAATAATATAGCTCAAGCAAACAAAGCCGCCAGCGGTGAAATTGTATCCAGCATAGAAGGAGTAAAAATCGCTTCAAAAACTACCGCTCAGGAAGCTTTAGAATTAAAAGAAAGTGCTACAGAACTTTCTAAACTTTCATCTAACTTACAAAAGATAGTAAACCAATTTACAATTTAATAATGTTATTAGAGGCTGTATTTATCTGCAGCCTCTAGCTCATTTCAAGTTTAATATAAGAAATATACTTTTACAATAAAAATTATACTTCTCATAAATATCCCCTATTTATCCATCTTCAAAAAATTAGTAATTTATTATTATTTTTATGAAAAGCTTAAAAGAAATTAAAAAATTTGTACCTTCCAATTCGATTGACATTATTTAAAAAATTGAGTATATTTTTGTTCAAAATCAAAATATGAAATCATTTAAATACTACATAAAAGAATTAAAAACAAAAAAATATCATATAACGATATATTCTAATGATCCAAAAGAACCAACGAGGAACATTAACTTTAGTAAAAAGAACTTAATTGTATATATAGGTTTATTTTCAGTAATAGTAATTTTAATATCATTATTTATTAGTTCTATTTTACCGATTAAAAATCTCTTTAAGGTAAGAACAAACAATGAAAAACTAATTGAAATTGAATCGAGAATAAAAAAAATTTCATCAGAAATGCTAGTGCTTCAGGAATATAATAACATACTTAAGTACGCATTAGGAGATACTACTTCTAAAAATTACGTTAATGGTAATTCGATTGATAGTATTTTAAATACAATATCTGACATTGAAATAAACACAATAAGCAAGCAAAATATAAAAGGTAATTTATCTGATGATAATAGCCTTGATATTCCATTTTCTTTACCCATCTCTAACTTTTTAGTTAGTCAAGAGTATGATGACGAAGAAAATCATTTTGGTGTAGACTTTGCCGGGAAAACAGGAGATCCTATCTTTGCTCCCGCTGATGGAGTAGTAGTATTCTCAAACTATACAACAGATTACGGAAATACAATGATTTTAGTTCATGGAAATAAATTTTTAACAAAATATAAACATAACTTATGCAATCTAAAATCTGTAGGAAGTTATGTACACAGAGGAGAAATAATTGCTATGTTGGGTAATACTGGTAAGTTAAGTACCAGTCCTCACTTACATTTTGAAATATGGAAAAACGGAGTACCAAAAAATCCTTTTAAATATTTATTAATAAGAAATTAAGAGTTGAGATATGGCAAACAAAGAAAGAGAAAGTCAAGAAAACAACATTATTGGACAAAGCACTTACATTGAAGGAACCATTAAAAGTCAAGGGAATATACGTATTGATGGAAGAGTGCGAGGAACAATTAATACTGAAGGTAACTTCATTGTAGGTTTAACTGGAGAAATTGAAGGGCACTCCCATGCTCGCAATATTACCATAAGTGGTAAGTATAATGGGAATATTGAAGCTACCGAAAAATTAATTCTTGAGAATAATTCTAATGTATCAGGTGATATCAATACTCGAAGATTAGTAATTGACGATGGTGCAATTTTTAATGGTAATTGTTCAATGAAACCATCTGATGAAGTGTAAAAGAGGTTAATAATTAAAAAGAGATTATCATTTTCTGAAAGTATTAAAGATATTACACCTTATTTAGGATTAGGAACTCAACTTGCTGCTACAATTGCAATAATGACTTTTTTAGGTGTATATCTTGACAATATATTTAACACCAAACCTCTTTTTATATTAATTTGTACTTTTTTCGGAGCTTTTGCTGGATTATATAATTTTATTAAAAGTGTTAATGATTTAAGTAAGAAGAAAAAAAAATAATGCTTAAAAAAAACTTTGCTTTGCAAATAATATTTTCAACTATCATTACTTTTTTTATTGCAATTTATCCATTAACTCATTATTTTTCAGGGGATATTATTATAAGTGTTCTTTTAGGTTGCGTTATAAGTTTAATAAATGTTTTCATCGGTTATGAATTAATAAAATTTTCAATAAATAAACCGAATAAAGTATTTTTTAAAGTCACAATAGGAAGCATAGGAATTAGAATAATATTTATTGGATTATCAATATTTATTCTAATTAAATTTTTCAATGTAAATATGTTTGGACTTGTAATATCTCTATTTTTTTATTATTTTCTATTCATGATTTTAGAAATTATGTATATAAATAAAAAACTTTTAACTAAGAATATAAAACAAATTTAATAAATTATGGAACTACAAGAAAACCTACAAGAATCTGGAAGTCATAACATTTCACAAACGGAAGTTAATTCCGCTCATGCTGAAGGTAAAGAGCATGAAACTAACGTTGGCAATATGATTTTTCATCATATTATGAATTCTGATGAGATTGAAATTACACCTTTAGGTACTATTCATTTACCTTATATATTTTTTGATCAGGATGGTTTTCATTTCTTTAAAAACAGAGAAGAACTTCAATCTACAACAACATATAAAGTTGAACCTCATCACTATCCAATAAAAGCATCACGAACCGACGGAATGCCTATATCTTTGGATCTTTCTATTACAAAACATTTAGTATTTTTATGGTTAGCATGTATTTTACTTTTTATTGTTGTTAGAAAAGCTGCAAAAGTGAATTCCAAAAGTTTGGTTCCAAAAGGTATTGGTAATTTTATTGAGGTTTTAGTTGTATACATTAGAGATGAGATTGTTTTACCAACTATTGGTGAAGTAGGAAGAAAAATGTTGCCTTTTTTCCTTACTGTGTTTTTCTTTATTCTATTTTGTAACTTTTTGGGTTTACTCCCCTACTCTTCTACTGCTACAGGCAACATAAGCGTAACAGCAGGTTTAGCTATCATTGCTTTTTTTATGATACAAATTTCTGGTATTAAAAAGAATGGTTTCTTTGGATATTTTAAAGGCCTCATACCTCATGGAATTCCAGTTGCACTTTTACCAATAATGATTGTTGTTGAGTTCTTAGGATTATTCACAAAACCATTTGCATTATGTATTCGTCTTTTTGCAAATATGACAGCTGGCCATGTTATTATTTTATCACTATTGGGTTTGATATTTGTATTTAAAACTGCTTTAGTATCACCAATATCGATTGCATTTTCCTTGTTCATCTATTTATTAGAAATACTTGTAGCTTTAATTCAGGCATATATATTTACAATATTAAGTGCATTATTTACTGGTATGGCAGTTCATCAAGAACATTAAAAATAAACAATAAATTAATCTAACTTACAACTAATTATAACGGAGGATTTAATGGACGCAAACGCATTTGCATATTTAGCTGGTGGAATTGGAGCAGCTCTTGCTGTTATTGGAGCTGGTTTTGGAATTGGTAAACTTGCAAGTTCAGCACTTGAAGCTAGCGGAAGACAACCTGAAGCATCTGGTGATATCAGAACTACAATGATTATTGCAGCAGCACTTATAGAAGGTGTTACTCTATTTGCTCAGGTTATTTGTATATTATTAGCTCTTAAGTAAAATATTTTTTAATAAAAATAAAGAGAAAGCGATATGTTAGTTCAACCAGATCCTGGTCTTATAATTTGGACTATAATCACTTTTTTGCTACTTTTATTCATCTTAAAAAAAGCGGCATGGAAACCCTTACTTTCAGCATTACAAAAAAGAGAAGATACTATTGCAAGTTCTATACAAAAAGCTGAACAAGCAAAAGTAGATGCTGAAAAATTATTGAAAGAGCATTCAGAAAGATTAGCTCAAGCAGAAGCTGAAGCTCAAAGAATTATAAATGAAGGTAGACAGTTAGCTGAAAAAATCAAAGAAAATATTACTGCTGAAGCTAAAGCAATTTCCGATAAAATTATTAAAGAATCCAAAGAGGAAATTGAAAAAAGCAGACAAGCAGCAATTGAATCTTTGAAAAAGGATATTTCTCAGATTGCAATTCTTGCAGCTTCAAAAATAATTTCTGAAAATTTAGATGAAAAAGTAGATAAAAAGTTAGTTGATAAAATGATTGAAAATTTACCAGAAAAAATTAATTAATACAGGTAAATATAATGAGTGAGATCAGGATTGCAAAAAGATATGCCAGGGCAGCCTTAAGTACCGCTTTAAAAAGCGATACTTTAGAAATATTATATAAAGATTTTACATTTATCAAAAATACAATAAAAGAATCAAGAGAACTTGAACTTCTTTTCAAAAACCCAATTATACATAAAGAAAAGAAGATAGAAATTATTAAAATTCTTTTCGAAAAGAGAATTGATAAAATTAGTTTAGATTTTATTAATTTTCTAATTCATAAAGGAAGGGATGTTATTATTACTGATATTATTGATTCTTTTATTGAATTATATAATGACTACCATGGCTTACTCATAGTCAAAGTTATTGGCTTTAACCCTATATCCGATGAGCAACGTTCAAAAATAATTGAACGTTTAGAAAAATTAACTTCTAAAAGAATTAATCTGTCTTTTATTCTTGATAAATCTATATTAGGCGGTATAATTATTCAAATAGCTGATACTGTTCTTGATTCAAGTATAAAAAGAAGATTAGAATTATTGAAAGCTCATTTATTAAAAGCCAGTTAAAAAGAGTATTTTTTAAAATCTGTTAGGAGAAAAAATGGAATCGATAAGACCTGATGAAATTTCGTCGGTTTTGCTTAAACAACTTTCCGGCTTCGAAAAAGAAAGTGATATATATGAGGTTGGAACCGTTCTATATGTTGGTGATGGAGTTGCTCGTGTTTATGGGTTAACCAAAGTTATGGCAACTGAGTTACTCGAATTTCCAAATGGTGTATTTGGAATGGCTCTCAATCTTGAGGAAGATAATGTTGGTTGTATATTATTTGGAGAAGATAAATTAGTTAAAGAAGGTGATATTGTAAAAAGAACCGGAAAGGTTGCGTCAATACCTGTTGGAGACGAAATGATTGGTAGAGTTATCAATCCTCTGGGTCAACCACTTGATGGTAAAGGTCCGATTAATACAACTCAATTTTTACCAATAGAACGCAAGGCTCTTGGTGTTATTTATCGTCAACCAGTAAAAGAACCTTTACAAACTGGAATAAAAGCTGTAGACGCAATGATACCAATTGGTAGAGGTCAAAGAGAGCTTATTATTGGTGATAGACAAACCGGAAAAACAGCTATAGCATTAGATACTATCATAAATCAGAGATATACTCATACCGAAGAAGCAAAAAGAAATGGAATAAATCCAATCTACTGTATTTATGTAGCAATTGGACAAAAGGAATCAACAGTAGCTCAAGTAGTAGCAAAACTTGAAGAAGAAGGTGCTATGAATTATACAACAGTAATTATTGCCGGAGCAAGCGATCCTGCTCCTATGATTTATATTGCACCTTATTCAGGAGTTACTTTAGGCGAATTCTTTAGAGATAGTGGCCGTCACTCTTTGGTAGTTTATGATGACCTATCAAAACATGCTGTAGCATATAGACAGGTTTCTCTATTATTAAGAAGGCCCCCTGGAAGAGAAGCATATCCAGGAGATATTTTCTATCTACATTCAAGATTGCTTGAAAGAGCATCAAAATTAAGTGATTCTCTTGGTGGAGGAAGTCTTACTGCTTTACCAATTATTGAGACACAAGCTGGTGACGTCTCTGCATACATTCCAACAAACGTAATTTCAATTACTGATGGTCAAATTTATCTGGAACCCAACTTATTCAATGCTGGTGTAAGACCTGCAATTAATATTGGTATTTCTGTATCTCGTGTTGGAGGCAATGCACAAATTAAAGCAATGAAAAAGGTTGCTGGTTCACTTAGAATTGACCTTGCTCAGTACCGTTCGATGGAAGCATTTGCAAAATTTGGTTCTGATTTAGACAAAGCTACTTTACAACAGTTAAGGAGAGGTTCAAGATTAGTTGAATTATTGAAACAAAACCAATACACTCCTTACCCTGTTGAAAAGCAAGTAGTAAGTCTTTTTGCTGGTTCAAGAGGTTTTCTTGATGAATTACCATTAGAAGAAGTATTAAATTATGAAAAAGGATTGTTAGATTTAATGGATAATCATCATAAAGATATTCTTGAAAGCATTGCCAGAACTAAAACAATTGAAGATGAGGTAGAAAAGAAATTATATCAAATTATTAAAGAATATACTGAAAAATACTTATCTTCATTAAAGAAGACAAATTAATTTATTGATAAAGAACTTTTATAATGGCTACATTAAGAGAAATTAGAGGACGAATAGTCGGAATTAAAAGCACTCAAAAAATTACGCAAGCAATGAAGATGGTTGCTGCGGCAAAACTAAGGAGAGCTCAGGATAATATTATTTCTGCAAGACCTTATGCTAAAAAAATGGATGAGTTAACTCATAATTTAATAACAAAAGTAAATCCCGAATATAATCCTTTACTTGCAGAAAGAGCTGTTAAAAGAATTCTGATTATCGTTGTAACAAGTGATCGAGGAATGTGTGGAGCCTTTAATACCAATATTATTAAAAAAGCTGTGGAATTAATAGATAATAATTACAGTGAATTATACAAAAATAATAACATTGAATTGCTTTGTATTGGTAAAAAAGGTTATCAGTTCTTTTCTAAAAGGAACTATACAATTTATAAATCTTACATAAACATTTTTTCAAGATTAGATTACTCGATTGCTAAAGATATATCAAATTCTTTAATCGAATCTTTTATTTCCGAAAAGTTCGATAAAATTGAAGTGGTTTATAATGAATTTAAATCAGTTATTCAACAAAACTTACTTGTTGAGCAGCTACTTCCTTTTGAAAAACCAACAATTAAAAAGGAAGAGAAGCATATTAAATCTCTGGTTGATTTCATCTATGAACCTAATCCAAAAGAAATTGTCAACGAAATTATTCCAAAGCATATTAATACTAAAATCTGGAGAATATTACTTGAATCATATGCTGCAGAAGAAGGTTCAAGAATGACTGCGATGGATAATGCAAATGAAAATGCTAAGGAAATGATTTCTGAGCTTAACTTACAGTTTAACAAAGCCAGACAGGCAAGCATTACAACTGAAATACTAGAAATTATTAGTGGTGCAAACGCACTACAAGAAGCTTAAATTATATGAAGTCATCTGATAGTCAGATGACTTCATTTTTTTGTTGTTATTTGTTACAACTCCTCATCAAATATTATGATCAAATATTTCTTTATACCCCCAGGATTACAAGCAAAGGTAGAAAATAATGAGATTATTTTACCTTTAGAAAGTAATTATCGTATTTTTAAAAAAGGCTCTACTTTCCTTTGTGATGTAGGTAACTATCTTGGAGATGGAATAATTGATCATCATACCTTAGATAAAGAAAACGAATGTGCTACAACATTAGTATTTTCGGAAAGTAAATCCCTTGTTGATGAAATAATCAACCTTGAAGAGAATGAATATACAGTAATAACACATTTAAATCCAGATTTTGATGCAATTGGTTGCAGTTATTTTGTAACTAAAAAAATAAAAAAAGAGAATATATCACCATTTTTCAAAATATTAGCTAATTATATTTTAGATGTAGATTTAGGTAAAATTCACTTAGATCTTGATAATATCATTACCCCCTTTTCTCTAATATTAGCCATTAATTTTATAATTTCAAAAGAATATGATCCAATAATTAATAGTTTATCAGGAATTGAAAGGTTTAATAAACTATTAGAAAAAAATGAAAAAATTTTATTAAGATCATTCGAACTTTTAGATTATATTCTTAAAAGGCTTTCTGAAGGCTTAAATATATATAGCAATAAACTATTTGATGAATCAGAATCATTTATTAATGAAATTGATTTAATAAAAAGTGATCTTGAAAAATATAATTCTGATCATTTGCGTTCTGAAAAATATAAAATTCCCCTATTCAAAAAAGATTATGATGAAAAAGAAGAGGTTGATCTTCTTATTACAATAAATCCAGAAAGCGTTCTATGGAAATACTGGGCAAGAGGTGATAGAAAAAATACGAAAAATGGTTATATTTTTACCTGTGCTTTTTTAGATACATTTAAATCATACAATAAAAATCGAGCAATTATTGCAATAGATAGAACCACAGATTTTACTTTAAAAGGATTAGGGATTGCTTTAGATGAACTAGAAATTAAAAAAATCATTCAAAACTCTAGTTTTGTTGATAAGGATTCGGTTTTAAGTCTAATTAAAGCAAACAAAGGTGAAAGAAGAAATAAATTTCATAGAAATGATCCTTGGTTTGATGAAAGAAATGAATTTACAATTATTGATTCTCCAAGAAATGGAAGTATATTAAATAATGATGAAATTAAGCATATTATTTTATGCAGTGATTACTGGCAAATGCTTTCAAAGAAATTAGTTGATGATAACAACAATTTTTTTGAAGACATTGAATTACTATTTCCAGAAATATTTATAAAGGAACCTAAAAAGGAATTTCTACTTGAAACTTTTTTTGAGAATTTCAAGAACGGAATATACGACACACATATTTTCTTTGAGGGCTTAGAAAAAATTTCAAAATATCTATTATCAACAAATAACAATTTAATTTTTCAGGGTATTTATAATATTCAAAAATCATTTTTAGAATTATCTTTAGTACCAAGAATTAATAATCTTCAATCAGTTAGAATTAATAAAATCAAAACAAGACTTCTTGAAACCATACAAAAAGCATTAATAAAAAGTAGTGATTCAGATGACGAACAATTACAAAAAGAGTTATTAAAAATAATTTATCTTTATTTTGATAAAATAACTTTAAGAAATATTTTGCCTACTTTTCGCATAAATAACGAAGAAATATTCATTGATTCATTCATTAAATCAAACCTTTCGTCGAATTATCAAGAAGCTTTACAGTTTTCAATACAACTAATAAATAAAAATGATTTAAAGCTATTTTTTAATATTAAGAATTATCTAAAAAATATTACGAATAAAAATCAGCAATTGAAAATATTAGAATCAATAATAGATATTCTAATAATTTTAAAAGACCAATCTTTAATTTCTTATTCATCTTTTAGCGTACCTATTAGTTCTTTTGATGATTGGAAAGATACAATTGATGATTATATATATTTTACTATTGGAGATATTTCTGATAAAAAAGTTACTGAATTTATTAACAAAGATTCTTCATTTTTCCTTAATCCAAATACAAATATAAACGAATATAATGATTTTATTAATAACTATAATGAAATAAAAATTAATTATATTTTTAATGATGATTTTTGGTCTGAATTTATAGATGAAAAAATTAAAGTTGAAGAAATTTTCAACAAAAACAATAAAGCTAATATTCTTAAAAAATATACTAAATCTTATATCAATGAATGCTCTCTTCAAGAATTTCAAAATTTTAGATTAACTTTTTTTTCATTAATTGAGAGAAATTCTGAAGATATTTATTCAGAATCTTTAAAGCAAAAAGTAGAGCTTATTCATAGTATAAAAATATTTGAAGATTTACTAAAAAGATTAAAAGTAATTGCAAATATTAATCAAATCAATAATTTTCTTTCATTAAATACAATAAACCTAGACATCAACAACAATAGCTACTACCCTCTATCCCCTTTATTAAATGTTTTATTTAGGTTTTTAAAATTATTATTCATCTCTCAATACATCCCTGATATAAATAAATATAGATCAGAAACTCAGGATATTTTATTTGAATTTTCTACTATAATTACAAATTTTGATATTACAAAAAAGAACAAGGATTTAAATGCTTTTTACAATGATATAAAGAAAATTTTTGAGTTAATAAATTCTAAAAATTCTTCTTTAATGAAAGATTATGAATATAAAATTTCAATATTAGATGAACTTATTTCAATCATTAATTCAGATAACAGAAATATATTTAACAAAATTGATAAATTTCTTTTAGAACCTGAAAGGACATTAACAAAAGAGATTGTTTTTTCACTTAATTTACAGTTTATTACCGAACGAGATTTTCTTATTAAAAAAATAAGAAACAATTTAAAAAATGAAGATAAGAATTCAAGAAATTCATTAAAAAATGTTTTAAATGATATTATTTCAGAGGCAACAAAGGATGAACTTAGAAGATTAAAACAAATAATTGATGTATATCCTGATCAAAACATAATAAAATTATTTTACAGTAATATAATAAAACCCTTTAGATTTTTATCTTTTAATGCTCTAACAGAAACCAATAACAAAAATATTAAAAATTACAGTAATTTCACAAAAATTGTCAGAACATATTTGCTAAAAGATAATTTTTCAGAAAATAATTTATATAAATCTATTAAAAAGTTAAAGAAAAAAATAAACTTAAATTTTGATCGGGATAATAATTTATGTAAATATATAATTGAACAACAGAATAACCCAAAAGAAGCCTCTTTATTACCTGAATGTATTAACATACAAACCTATGAGTTTCTAATAAATCATTTCTTAGATAAATATTCAATCGAAGATGCTAGAGAAAAAATTGAAGAATATACAAACAGTAAAATATCGAAATTTTTTAAGTTTTTTACTTCATGGTGGATTCTAATAATTCTAATTTTATTAATAAGCTTTTCATTTTTAGCAATTGAGTTCAAAAACAATATTTTTATTAATACAATTAATGGTATTATATTATTCTTTATTACCTTTTTGCCATTAGCAGCTTTAATAATAGTAATACCCTCAGTGATTGTTAAATTTACACAAAAAAATCAACCACAAAAGTTAAAAAATGTTAGAAGTGTATATGGCTACCTGATATCCTATAGCCAAAATAAAATTAACAATCTAAGTTTTAAACTATTACTGGTAGAGTTTATTGTTCCCTTAGCTTTAGGTATTCTTGCATCAATACAAGATAATAATTTATTATATGGATTGTTAAAAATAAGCGATTTTAGATTATTAGCAATACTCCCTATCATAATGTTTTTGAGTTATTTCTCATTATATAATAATATATCCTCTAAAAATAATAATTTTTCAAGTATTGAAAACAATAAGATTGCCATAAAAATCTATTCAATTCTTTTCTTTCAAGCCTGGTTTATTACAGTTTCTCTGTTAAATATTTTAACAAGATATGTTTTTGTTGATTCAACTACCTTTGAGACTGACTGGAATCAAATATTTACAATAGGAGAAAAAATAAATTTTTTAGGTTTTGATTTTATTATTTTTCCAAAAGGAGCAATAACAATTACATTTATAAGTTTATTCATTGGGTTATTTGTTGAATCTTTTAATAAAAAAGATAGTACATAAGCAAGAAAATAGATAAATAATGGGATTGAATTTAATAAGTAAATTTTTATCTTTTTTAATACAATCAGATCAATTTTTTTTTTAAACATTATATTGATCAATCATTAATTCTTATTGGAGATAAAATATGCCAATAATTACAAATTATACTGTTGTTCCTCATCTTCCTGATAATTTAATCAGGTTAAAAGAGCTAGCCTTCAACTTATATTGGAGTTGGGTTGGTGAAATTATTCAATTATTTAGAAGAATGGACCCAAATTTATGGGAAATTACAAATCATAATCCTGTAAAGATGTTAGGAATGATTGATCAATCAAAACTTGATTATCTCGCACACAACTCATCTTTTTTGAACCATCTTGATAGAGCGTATAGCAGATATCAAAATTATATGAATGAAGAAACATGGTTTCAAAAGAATTACTCAGAATTAAAAGATTTAACCATAGCTTATTTTTCTGCTGAATTTGGAATTACTGAATGTTTACCCATATACTCAGGAGGGTTAGGAATACTTGCAGGAGATCATTTAAAATCAGCAAGCGATCTCGGGATTCCATTAGTTGGAGTAGGTTTATTATATCAACAAGGATATTTTAGACAATACTTAAATTTTGATGGTTGGCAACAAGAATTATATCCTGAAAATGATTTTTATAATTTACCAATACAATTAATTAAAGACAAAAAAAACAAACCGATATTATGTAGTGTCAATTTCCAAAATACACCTGTTTATTTCCAAATTTGGAAAGCACAGGTTGGAAGAGTTGCATTATACCTTTTAGATACAAACATCCCAATTAATGAAAAAAAATATCAGGATATATGTGATCAGCTGTATGGTGGAGATAGAGAAACAAGAATTCAACAAGAAATAATACTTGGAATTGGTGGTATTAGAGCTTTAAAAGCAATAGGAATAAATCCTACAGTTTGTCATATGAACGAAGGACACTCTGCATTTTTAGGATTAGAAAGAATAAGAGATTTAATACTCGAGCATCAATTAGATCCCGAAGTTGCTTTAACTGCAACAAGCCAATGTAGTGTATTTACAACTCATACTCCAGTTGAAGCAGGAATTGACCAATTTCATCCTGATTTAGTAAACAAATATTTTAGAGAAGCTTTTTCAAAATTAAATATTTCAGATCAAAAATTTTTCGGATTAGGAAGGCAAAATCAATTTGATAATAATGAACCATTTAATATGGCTTTTTTAGCACTAACTTTATCAAGTTATTATAATGGTGTAAGTAGATTGCATGGCGAAGTATCAAGAAAAATGTGGCAAAAAAGATGGCCTGGTCTTCCTGTCAATGAAATACCTATTAAACACATAACAAATGGAATACATGCAAGATCATGGATCTCAAATGATATGAAAGGTTTATACTTTAGATATTTAGGTCCATCATGGAGAGAAGATCCATCTGATCATACGGCTTGGGAAAATGTTGAACAAATTCCAGCAGAAGAATTATGGAGCACTCATGAAAGAAGAAGAGAAAGATTAGTTGCTTTTGCAAGAAGGAAGTACAAAGAACAACTAATTAGACGTGGTGCACCTTCACATGAGATTGATACTGCCGAAGAAATTTTACATCCAGATACACTTACCATAGGATTTGCAAGAAGATTTGCTACTTACAAAAGAGGCACTCTAATATTAAAAAATCGCGAAAGGTTAAAAAAGTTATTAACTAATAAAGAAAGACCTATTCAATTCATTTTTGCTGGTAAAGCACATCCAAAAGATGATGCAGGAAAAGAATTAATTAAAGAAATTGTTCACTTTTCAAGAGACCCAGAAGTAAAAAGAAGAATTATCTTTTTAGAAGATTATGATCAAATGATCGCTCGTTATTTAGTTCAAGGGGTTGATGTTTGGATGAATACACCACGAAGACCTATGGAAGCAAGCGGTACAAGCGGTATGAAAGCAATAGTAAATGGCGTTTTGAATCTTAGTATTTTAGATGGATGGTGGGTCGAAGCTTTCGAAATTGATCCTAACGTTGGTTGGTCAATCGGTAAAGGTGAAGAATATACAGATTTAGCTTATCAAGATGAAGTTGAAGCAAATGCCTTATACGATCTATTAGAGAAAGAAATTATTCCATTATTTTATGATCGTGGACCAGACGATTTACCACGTGGTTGGATAAACAAAATGAAAACCTCAATGAGAAGGCTCTGCCCTGTTTTTAATACAAATAGAATGGTACAAGAATATACAGAAAAATGTTATATACCTGCATTTAGAAATTATCAAAAATTATTTAATAATAATTTTGAATTAGCTAAAAAACTTGCAGAGTGGAAAAATCATATAACCCAACATTGGGGTGAACTACAAATTATTAAAGTTGATGCCGATACATCTAAAGATCTAACGGTTAATGATGAATTAAAAGTAAATAGCTGGGTAAAACTTGGTAGCCTTAAGCCAGAAGATGTAAATGTTGAGATTTATTATGGCGCCTTAGATCATGATGGTAATATAGTTAACGGAAATTCAAAAATTATGCATACAATAGGACACTCAGATGGTGTGTACCAATATACTGGAAGTATTTCATGTTCAACAAGTGGGTTACATGGATTTACTATAAGAATTCTACCATTTCATAAGGATTTAGCAAATCCTTATGAAATGCATTTAATCTATTGGCAACAATAATAAGAGGATATATGCTATCACAATCTGAATTAAAAATTAAAAATCTTGGAGAAGCCACTATATACTCACCTCTTCGATTATCTACAAGAGGTGATGATGGTATTGCAGATTACATACCAGAGGGTTCTGTTGTCTTTTTTCAAAATGAACTTTTACGTGGTGAAGAAAGAAATCTTGACCTACATTTTGAAAAAGCAGGACCTCGACAAAAAATATTTTTTGAACCACCAAAAACAAAAGCTGCTATAGTTACTTGTGGTGGGCTTTGCCCGGGATTAAATAATGTTATTAGGTCAATTTTTTTAGAGTTATATCATCATTATGGTGTAAAAGACATTTTGGGTATTAGGTATGGTTTCAAAGGGCTAAATCCCGATTCTGGTTTTGACCCAATTCCATTAAAGCCAAGTGATGTTTCAGAAATCCATAAGCTAGGAGGAACAATACTTGGTACCTCAAGAGGAAAAGAAGAAATATCAACAATAGTTGATACCCTTTATAATTATGGAATTGATATTCTATTTTGTATTGGTGGCGATGGCACTCTTAAAGGTGCACACGCAATTTATGAAGAAATTACAAAAAGAGGTTATAAAAAATCAGTAATAGGTATACCCAAAACAATTGATAACGATATTAATTATGTAGAGAAGACTTTTGGTTTCGATACCTGTATAGGCATAACAAGAGAAATTCTTGCTTCAGCACATGCAGAAGCTGTAGGTGCCTATAATGGTATAGGTTTAGTAAAATTTATGGGAAGAGACTCAGGTTTTGTAGCCGCTCATGCTACCCTATCAAGTCTTGAAGTAAACTTTACTTTAATACCTGAAGTACCTTTTGATTTAGAAGGACCTAATGGGTTATTTACTCATTTAGAGGACAGATTAGAAAAGCGAAAACATGCTGTTATTGTAGTTGCAGAAGGTGCCGGACAGGATTTAATTCCAGATACAGAAATTGAGAAAGATGAATCTGGAAATATAAAACATAAAGATATTGGTGCTTTTCTCTCAGATGCAATTAAAGATCATTTGAATAACAAAAAAATAACATTTTCATTAAAATATATTGATCCAAGTTATTATATAAGAAGTGTGCCAGCAAATGCTAACGATAGTATTTTTTGTGATCAACTTGCAAGAAATGCAGTGCATGCTGGTATGGCTGGCAAAACTGATATGGTAATTGGATTGTGGCATGGTTTATTCACTCACGTACCTCTTACACTTGCAACCTCATCTCGCAAAAAGGTATCACCTGAAAGCGAATTATGGAGAAATGTTATTGAAGCTACAGGACAACCTTTTTCAATGAAATCTAATAAACCTGAAATCGATTCAAATTAAATAAGATACGGGATTAAAAATAAAGGCAAAAGATTAATTAACTAAATGAAAGGAAGGTAATGGATCAATCAATTATTCAAAGTCAGTATGGATTAGAAAATCATGGCATAAAAAATATTAATAGGGTTTACTGGAATCTTTCTACCCCAGCTTTATATGAAGAAGCGATAAAAAGAAGAGAAGGAATGATAGGACATCTTGGTCCATTTGTAGTAAGAACAGGTCAACACACTGGAAGATCACCAAATGATAAATTTGTAGTAAAAGAACCTACAAGTGAATCAAAAATATGGTGGGGAAAAGTTAATAAACCGATTGACGAAACAAAATTTAATATATTATATCAAAGATTACTTGCTTATTTACAAGGGAAAGATCTTTTTGTACAAGATTGTGTTGTTGGAGCTGATCCACAATATCAAATTCCAATTAGAATAATTACTGAAACTGCGTGGCACAATTTGTTTGCAAGAAATCTATTTTTACAAATTTCTGATGAAAAATTAAAAAATCACGTTCCAGATTTTACAATAATTAATGTACCAAAATTTTTAGCTGTCCCTGAGATTGATGGAACTAGATCTGAGGCTTTTGTTATTGTAAATTTTGGTAAAAAAGTAGTTCTTATTGGTGGAACCAGTTATGCTGGTGAAATAAAAAAATCAGTTTTTACAATACTTAATTACATAATGCCACAAGCTAATGTCCTTTCGATGCACTGTTCAGCTAATATTGGTCATAATGGTGATGTTGCAATATTCTTCGGATTATCTGGTACTGGAAAAACTACTCTTTCGGCTGACCCTGAAAGAAAACTTATTGGAGACGATGAACACGGTTGGAGTGATAATGGAATTTTCAATTTTGAGGGTGGTTGTTACGCTAAAGTTATCAAACTTTCAAAAGAAGCTGAACCAGATATTTACGAAACTACTCGTAAATTTGGTACAATATTAGAAAATGTATCGATGGATATTAGAACAAGAAGATTGGATTTGAATGACGATTCTCTTACAGAGAATACACGTGCAGCTTATCCAATATCACACATCGAAAATTCTGTAAGATCTGGTATGGGTGGTCATCCTAAAAATATTATTATGTTAACTTGTGATGCATTTGGAGTTATGCCACCTGTGGCAAAATTGACTCTCGAACAAGCTAAATACCAATTCTTATCCGGTTATACAGCTAAAGTTGCTGGCACAGAAAAAGGAGTTACAGAACCAACTGCTACTTTCAGTACTTGTTTTGGTGCTCCATTTATGGCCTTACATCCAACTGTATATACCAATTTGTTAGGTGAAAAAATTGCTAAACATAATGTAAATTGCTGGTTAGTAAATACTGGTTGGAGTGGTGGACCTTATGGAGTTGGTTCAAGAATGAAAATACAATTTACCAGATCTATAATCAGAGCTATTCTTACTGGGAAATTGGATAATGTAAAATATGTTACTGAACCATATTTTGGTCTAAACATACCAACAGAATGTGAAGGTGTACCTTCGGAAATTCTCGATCCAAAATCCACTTGGCAAGATAAAAATGCTTATGATAAAAAAGCAAAAGAATTAGCCGCTTTATTTGAATCAAATTACGAACAATTTAAATAATCAATATAATAAATAATGAGAAGCAAAGGTTTTCACCTTTGCTTCTTTTTTTTATAATAATCAAAGGAAACGATTATGCCCTTAAAAAAATTAAGCGAATTATATGAAAAAGCAAATAAAGAATATTATGCATTAGGTGCATTTAATATAAATACACTTGATTTAATTCCAATTATTCTCGAAACAGCAGAAGAAATGGAATCCCCTGTTATCGTAGCATCGACAACACAGTCAATAAATTTTATTGGTATAGATTATATTATGAGTTTAATTAAAACTCTTTCAAATAAAATAAAAATACCTTTTGCGTTACATTTAGATCACGGAGCAAACTTTGATGAAGTGAAATTCGCAATCGATAATGGTTTTACTTCGGTGATGATTGATAAATCTCATCAACCATTCGATGAGAATGTAAAGCTTACAAAAGAAGTTGTTGATTTTGCACATTCAAAAAATATTACAGTCGAAGCAGAATTAGGAACAATTGGCGGAATTGAGGATAATGTTAGCTTGGATGAAAAAAAAGCAAGATTAACTGATCCTGATGAAGCATCAAATTTTGTTAAAAAAACTGGATGTGATTCTCTAGCTATAGCAGTTGGTACCAGTCATGGTGCTTATAAATTCAAAGGCGAATCAAAGCTAGATTTTGATAGAATAACCAAAATAAAAGAAAAATTAGGAATTCCATTAGTTTTACACGGTGCAAGCAACGTAATACCAGAAATGTTAGAAAAATGTAATAAGTATGGTGGTAAATTAGAGGGCGCTAAAGGTGTATCAGATGAAGTATTAAAAGAAGCAATTAAAAGAGGTATAAATAAAGTAAATATTGATACAGATATTAGACTTACATGGATTGCTACAGTTCGAGAAATATTTTCGAATAAACCAGAAGAATTCGACCCTAAAAATATATTTGGACCAGCTTATAAAGCTATTAAGGAAATTATCAGAAAAAAAATTATTGTTTTGGGAAGTGCAGGAAAAGCTTAACTTTGTGTGTGTTATATAAAATAAAAACCCCAATTGAATTAATTGGGGTTTTATTTTTAGCGGAGGGTGAGGGACTCGAACCCCCACAGGCAGAAGCCCGCCGGTTTTCAAGACCGGTGCAATACCATTATGCGAACCCTCCATCAATTTTAGAGAATAAATTTAATATTTTTTAAGAAAAAAATCAAGGAAAAGAATACCCCACCATTATTTTTTTAATCAGTTTAGTACGCAGTTTCTCCCCTTTTATTTCCAGCTTTATGTGTAAGAAAAGTAATATAATTTCTAACTACTATAGAAGTTGAAGGGTATGTTATAAATAACGGTTTGGGGCTTATATACTTTTTTAATAGCATATAGTCACTATTACAAGCTGTAGCATCATGTTGGATTCTTTGTTATAATTTTTTTTAGAACTGATGATATTTCTGATAAATGTGAATCATCTTCAATTATTATTGCACAACAATGGCCGTTATAGAATCGTTGAACAGGATTTGATAAGTGCTTAATTGTATGATGTGAAATCATATTTTTTACATTGTCCTCGTGGAGCATAACAACAATAGTAATTTTCTTTTTGCGAATTTTGAAAAAAGCTAAGTTCCTGTCTTTAAGGATTGATATATAATATTTTTGTGGATTAAAAACAAGACTTGCATCGTATGCTAATATCTCATTTTTTAATTGAAAGTAGGCTTTTTTAATAACATCAGACACACCGTCCAAATGATATTCTTCAGAGTATTCTTTCTTTTCTGAGTCTTTTTTAGTTTCATTTTCAACATCGGCATATTCGATACTCTCAAAATCTGGATGCATAGTAAAGATAGTATCAACAGAATTAGTATATTTCTTTATAAGTAGTTGCTTGACCATTTTTCCCCAAGTATCCGAGTAGGTTTCAATTATTTCTGGTAACTCTGGTTTATCACCATCAAGAACAAGCAATATATTTTGACTATTTTCGATTGTGTCTTTTAAAAATTTGTAAATTTCGCGATCTCCAAGATGCCGTTTAAAATCTTTTTTCAGCTCTGAATCATTAGTAATGACAGCAAATATTTTTTCTACAAGGTCAGCTTGATTTGTGGTATTTTTAAAGAAACCAAAGAATTTAGTGATTTGTGGAAAAATATGGTTAAAGAAATCATGTTTGGATAATTCTACCTCAACAAGGTAAAATTCCGGATTCTCTTTATCAGATAAATCAAAAAGAAAACCATCTGGAATAGAATTTCCAAGAGATTTGGTTTCAATTTTCTTCTTTGCGTCAATGAAAATAGAATCTCTACCGAAAAAAAGTTTAGAATTATCAGAAATTTCTTTTTCAAAATCTGTTTCTTTTTCAAATTCGTATTCTACAAATTGCTTTCCATTATAAAATAATAGCATAATCTGTTCCTTATTGATGTTGTGGAGTATAATATCCGCAATAAAAAGTAATCCCGTTGTAATTATATAAACTTTTTTCTATATGAGCAACGGGATTATTCTTTTTACATTTTTATTTCTGTCTAGCATTGTTTGCAAAACTTCTTAGATAGATTTTGGTGCCCATTTATATTTTTTATTGGCAGTCTCCATACATCTTCTGTATACTTCTTTTGTTCTTAGAAAGTCATACTTCTCTTTTTTGATTTTGTCAGCATAACTTATGTCTGACAAAACCTCTTTGAGAATTGGAAGCAATTTGGATGATGCCAGTTTTTGTAGATATTCACGGAAGTCCGTTTCCTTTGCCAAACTGTTTCCATACCATTCAAGCAAAGTTGGGAGTTTGGGATCATTCAACATCCCTTGAATCAAAAGTGCATATACTAAGTTGCGAGCTTTTGCAACAGCATAAGCTATTTTTCGGGGTAACTTCTCATTTAGTTTTTTCATTGGACTGTTGAGGACGAGAAGCGTTTTATAGGCAAGCACTATTTTTTGAGTATCAGCGCGAATGTAACTCTCACGAAAAGTATTACCGTAATGCTTATCATCTTCAAAGACTTCTGGTAATCTTGACATGCGATCTATTTCACCTTGAATAGCAAGGAAAGTCTGGGCAAGCAGCTTGATTTTAATATCCCGTGAATCTTGAATGCCCAATTCTTGAAGCTCAGAATCAGAGAGATTTTGGAATGCATTTTCTTGACGAGAGTAAAATATGCCAACTTCTTCTCTGAATTTGTCTTGTAAATCACATTGAATGCGATCATTAGCTCGCAGATTCCACGGATGAACTGGGTTCTGTTGGTTATTGCATATGGTAACGTTTGTGATAAAATCACTCCATGGATCGTGTGCGACTATCTTTGCTAATACTTTAATTGATTCAAGGCATCCCATGTTTTCTTTAAATAAAGGATTTGATTCGTTGTCCTCGACAAATTTAGCGATGCTTATTACAGTCTGCGCACCGTTCAGAAGTCTTGGAACTTTGATACGCGCCTGTCCATCTTGGAAATCGATATGCTCTACGGCAATCGTTATTCCATTATGATTGAATACAAATACTATTGGATCTTCCTGTTTCTTGAGTACGATAGATTCAAGAGCTTTTCTAATTTTTCGATTAGGTGGATTGTCGACAGAAAGCCCAGCACGAATGTTTCGATTGAAAAACTTGTTTCCAAGACTCTGATAAATTTTGTATAAATCCCAAAGTGAGATAAAACCCACATAGAGTTTCTTATCGCCGTCATGTGTCTGGATTGATGCTTTCTCAGAAAATGCAATTGTATGAGAATCGGGAATTTGTCTTGGAGGGGGTGTTGGCTTATCTGAAATGAAACTAAATATGAAGTCCACCTGACGGGGCGAGAAATACTTATCAACAAGCCATTTCTTATTTTCAAGATTTTCACGCCTATCACTGAGGCCGGAGCTATTATCTGCTGCTTCAGCATCACCTTTGAACACAAACTGAATATATATTCTGTCAATGAGAGCTTGATGTTCATAGAGTTCCGACTTCAGATGACGAATGAGCTCGTTTTGATCTGGGTCTTGTTGAGGATCTCCAAAAATCCTTTCCATTCCATCTTTAGCTAGGCGTTCAAGAGATTGTTTAAAAAGGTTGTGATTTTCTGACCACTTGAACTGATAAAGGTAGAGATTTCGACTTTCTCGATCGATATAGTAAGAGTCAATACCATAATCATTATTACCGAACGCAACTTGATGAATAATGTCTTCAGGATTGACTTTGAATTTCTTAACGAGGTATAGAATTGGGAAATAGTCTTCTTTCATACCGCCATATTTTGGTTTTAATTCAGTATAAATCTTGTCTAATTCCTGTTGGTCTCTTTTGGAAATTGCCATAGAATTACTCCTTAAATGATTGTTCTAAGTGTTTCGCTATTGTCACCTATTTACTTCATAAATAACAGTGTCGCTTTTAGTTTATATATTTAAATATAGATAATACCAACTATCCAACTCTTTAGCTCATTCATTCTTAATCTCCTTGTAGGATTTGGATTAAAGGAGTTTTTTGGATGTACAAATTAATAATTCACTGTTATAATGGAAATACACAGGACTTACCTCTTGTATGTAATCTATATCATTTACCATTTTTTAGCTTTAAGATATAAGAAGATTTGTTTAATGCTTCCTCTTTTTTTCATATTTTACTTATGTTGTAATTTTACAAAAAAAAATCTGAAAAAGCAATATTTTTTATATTTTTTTTAAGATATAAAGAATATGAAAAATGGAGCTCATAGAGTGAATATAACATCTTGTGGTTATGTACTGTTTTAATGTATTATAGCTGCTGTTAGCAGCTTGTGTTTTGTTAATTTTGTGTATTAAATATAAATTGCAAAATTCTTTCAGTTGCTTTAGTTGTTGCTTCTTCTACGTCTTCTTTTTTCCATACATCTTTTGGATATGATGTTAACGATTGTGCGATTGTATATACACTATCTTTATAACCGGTTTTATCTTTTACAGATGTTTGTTTTTTTGTTTTAAACCATTCATTACTTATTGACTTATTTATGTCCTCTTCGAGTAAAATTTTGTTTCCTAATTGGTTTACAATGTTTTTAAACTCTTCAGGTTCAGTTATTCCTGCATCTTTTTGTATAACAGAAATGTTTCTGCCACTTAAAGGAATAATGTGTTCAATATTTACACTTTCTGAAAAATTAAATTTTTTCCCTTTATTTCTTGCATACAGATACTCATTGAGAAATACTAAAATGTTTTTATTATATTCCAAAATGGCTTTTTTAAGATTATCCTTATCCTTTTCATTTCCCCAATTGCTAATGATATGTTCATTAAAATCTTTTTTTATTTCTCTTACATTGATATTAATATCAACAAACTTTGTCATTACACGTAACAAAAACGTTTTGAACTTATTACTGGAATAACCAGTATAATCGACTTCTAATATTGAGAACAATCTTATTAAGCATTCACATATTTCAGAAATAGAATCTTCTGTTATTTCTTCAGGTTCAAACCTATATAAGAACCCTACTAAAAAGAGTTTTATGTTTTCATTAAATTTCAAAAGCAATTTTACTAACGGATAATCCTTAACTTTATCCCATATTTTTACAATTTTCATCAAATTGTTACAAAATTCTAAAGGTTCATCTAATAAATCTTTTTTAATATCAATATAATATCTTCTTAAACCTGGTGTGGTAACATCAATAATATCCTTTCCATCCTTTTTTTCCTTTATTATATATTCTTTATTTAAAGCTCTATTGATATACATAAATTGTTGTAATACGCTATTTACATCGATTATTTTTCGATTACTCAATTCATTTGCCAATCTATTGATCTCTTCCCATTGTTTATTGAATTCTGATTTTTTTTCACCAGCATTTGCATATAGTTGTGCTGAAATTATATCAGAATCAGTAAGTGGCATACCTGTTGAGTTAAGCGAGTTAAACATAGTTATAGCTTGTTCAATTTGCCAACTTCTTATTTCGATGATTTGACAATTAGATAAAAATGTTCTTGCAAATTGATTCAATTGAGAATCAGATTTATCTTTTAGTTTATTGTAAAAAAATTTAAAATTTTTGAAATAATTTGTATATTTGTTATCTTTTTGTTTGCGGGGCATTTTATATACATTATGTTCTGCATCATCAAAGTTAATCGCTTCAACTATTTTTTTTATTTCATCAGGATATAATTCATTAATCGACTTATTCTCTAACATGGGAATGTTTTTTATTTTTGAATGATCCTTTAACATTGATGGTATTTCTTCAGCCTCGGCTTTATACAAAATTGTCATGATAGTATTTCTTCTAGCTTCTAAACCTGCTTTTAATCCTTTGGATTCTTCGTCCTTTTCAGGTATATTGGGTAATACTTCATTGATTCTTAATAACAATGCTTTTAATAACAAAAGAAAGGTTGAAGTTCGTTGTTGTCCATCGATAAGGCTAAATTTGTTAGTATTTGAGCAATCTACTATGATTGTCCCAAAAAAATATGGATCATTTGCTCCGGAAGAAATAAACGATTCTATGTCTTGCCATAATTTGTCACATTGTTCTATTTCCCAGGAATAGGCTCTTTGGTATTCTGGTATAACAAAATTCTCATCTTTTTTTAGCTTTAGGTAATCACTAATTAATTTTAGATTAGGTTCAATGTTCTTTGCCATAAATACTCTTTCATTGTTTAGACATTAATTATGTTGGGGCAAGTTTCGTTTATCTCCTTCATAAACGACTGTATTGCTTTTTGTCAATATATATGTATAGACTATATCATCTATCCAACTCTTTAGCTTATTCATTTTTAATCTCTTTGAAAGATTTGGTTTAAATAGTTTTATGAATGTAAAAATTAATAATTCTCTGCTGTAATGGAAATACACAGGACTTATCTCTTGTATGTCATCTATATCATTCAACATTTTTTATCTATAAGATATTAAAAGATTTGTATAATGCTTCCTCTTTTTCTAATTTTATTTATATAGTTATTTTACAAAAATAAATCTGAAAAAGCAATATTTTTTATAATTTTTTTTGATATAAGGATTATGAAAAATGGGGCTCAAAGGGTTTATATACGGTTAAGGTTATACAGGGTTAGGAATTTATGACTACTGTATTTATACTTTCCATTTGTCGTTTGAAATTGATTTATAACGTCCCCAAAATTTGTAGTAAGTCAATGATGTTAAAGAAATTAATTTAGAAAAAAATCTGTTTTTTAACAATAAATGCTGCAAATAATACAAAATCCATTGAAGTGCTATAAATATTCCCGACCATAATGTCATTCTAATAAACGAGGATTTAATTTCAAATTGAAGAACATTTTGCAATATTATTGTTAAACTGACAGAACTAAGAATACTGACAATAACAATTAAACCGTGTGCTGTTTCAATTGCTCTTTTTGGACAACTGTTCATACAATGCATACAACTTTCACATTTAAAAGTCCAAAAAGGACGTGTATCCACAATTTTAATTGCTTGGACAGGACATTGTCTTATACACAAACCACAAGAATTACAATCTGACGAGGCATAAAATGATTTCGCAAACGCAAACCTACCTACCCAGTAATATGCCAATGCTAATGGAGAAATTAAAATATCCTGAATTAAATCTCGATACGCAATAAAGTCTCTCTGTCCTGAAAAAATCTTGTCTGAATGTTTTTTAACTCTGTTGTAATTAATTTTGTGTAGATATTTTACTGTATTTTCATTTAATGAGGGGTGTATTGAAAGCCAATTGGACGGCATATCGAAAGGAATTTGTCCGACAATTTTATATCCTTTACATTTCAATAAAAATGACGATAGAATAAAGGCAATTCCTGTCAAACCAGGTGTAATAAATTTTCCAATTTTCATTCCAGCTCGTGTGTTCATTAATACAACACAATTATTTCCCTTCGGAAAATGACGAATAAAGTTCAATGTAATATTTGGAAAATTAAAACCGTGTATCGGTGAAATTATCAAAATCAATGAATTGTCAATGAATGCAGTAATATTATTTATATCACATTTGGCAATATCAAATATTTTGCAATCAATACTATTATTGACTGCAAATTCAGAAAACCACAATGCGATTTGTTTTGCATTTCCAGTCCCCGTGAAATAAAAGATTGTTACTTTCTGAATATTATACATTATTTAATGTTTATTATCATATAGTATTGTTGTTAAACGATACGCTAGCAAACCACCTGAAACCGCTATATTTTATGAACGATTATTGGCGGCTGATTATATTGATATTGATTCTGTTAATAAATCTATCTAAAAGCTTCACCAGCTATATAAGTATCAAAAAATTCTTGAAATTTGCTTATTTTATTATCTTTTATAATTATAAAATGAACAAAGTCTGATTCATATATTTTGCCTGTCTTCTTAGCCTGACATTTCATATATCCAATTACCGCAACAGAATCAACATCTCTTAAAAATCGTTTGGGTTCCAAAATTAAAATATCCTCAGCATTTCTTCCAATATTTATCCATTCCAAGAATCCAGAATGACCTCTTTTCGTTCCAGCTGCAGGATTATATGGATTTTCAGGTTCACCCCATTCCACGTCTTCGCATAATAAGTCTAAAATTGCATTAATATCTCTTTTTGAGAAATTAAAGTAAAGTTGCTTAACTAATTCAATATTATTATCCATAATCGCTCTTATCTCAAAGATGTTAAATTTTATAAAAAGTTCATTTTTATCTTGATATTAAATTCATTAATAAACGTTTCGGATTGTGGGACTAAGTCTATATCCATTGTGAGAACCCACGAGGCGGGACGAAAAGCTCTAAAACTCACTGAAACCAGCATGTTTTTAACTACTTGTTGTTGTGTTTCGTTTTTTTTCATTTGTAATCAAATTAATCCAAAGCAAATAGCAATAAAACTTGGCCCATTTAATCCACCGTGCATTATTACTCCAATCCACGAGTTTTTAGTCCTTTGAACTATGTATGATTGAATGAAAATCAGTGGTATCAATGTAAATAACAACTGCCATCCAAAAGCAATATGAAACAACCCCCAACCAAATCCATGAATTAACCAAGCATATTTACCAAAGGCAATTTCTTGTCTTGGCAACATTACACCTCTCCACATAAATTCTTCTCCAAGTATATTCAAAATCCAATAAGGTATCCAAACTAAAAGTAACCAATATCGACCTTTTGTCAAGGGTTCAAAAGACATAAAAGCTGGAGTATGATCAAATTTACCTATCATAAACTCCAGCCCCTTCATTATTATCATGCTAAAAAAAACAACAAGAATAAATCCGACTAAACACCAAACCATATCTGATTTTGTTATCTTCCGAAATCTTAAGCGATGAATCCATGTGCTTTTGGTTATTTTATATCCTTCAGATTTCAGAATCAATGTAGCAGTTATTATCAAAGGAGTAAAAATACCCAACCCACCAACAATGAACCAAAAAAGTATTGTTTCTTGTCCAGTTACATTACTCAGATATGGAATTAAATATTTTGTCAAGCAAAACATTAATATTGATGCAGGAATATAAATTGCAAAAGAACCAACTAGCCCAAGTTTTTTAATCTCTATTCTATTTTCCATATTATCTGTTTTGAAGTATTTAGCTTGATGAATGCTTTCTAACATAGCACACAAAATTTTGCTTATATGACGTCACGCGGTCTTTTGCACGATGTGACAAAACTCTGAACGATCACCGGGTGCAAAGTAAATATGCGTTGTTAGGTACAGTTGCACCATTTTTATTTCTAACTTTTTTCTTTTAATGACACGTATAAATCTATATCATATGGATTAATTTTATTCATCGCTTCATTATTGTATTCAAATTCGTATCCAGAGAATTCATAATCTGATTTTGGCAGCCACTGTTTATAAATAAAACGTTTTGTGAACCCCATTGATAAACCAAATGTTAATTTATTCTTCCCTCTTATTCTGAAAATGGCATATGTTCCCTTAGGGGTAAAAAAACGCTCCAGTCCAGTTATATTTTGATCGATATTGACTACATGACCAGTATGGTAGTCAAATGATAAATCAGAATCAAAGTTATCACTCAAAGAAATATATTCCCAAGGTGATACCATATTTGGAATACCATTTTTATTCTTAAAATCAATGTATTTTGCATATAACTTTGATAAATCTCCCATTATCTTCTTTTGATTAGTACGAATCATCATACCTTGACATATAAATTCTTTATCAAGAATTGTAATTTCAGGTTCGGTTTTATCTACTAGATTTAAAAACATATATATACCTCATAGAATAAATGCTACTATTGTATTGATTTTCATTAATGCAATCTTCTTCATCAAAGTACTTCTTAAGTATAATCGTTATATGGTTTCGCGCACAATTACAAATAACCCATTCATAGACGAAAGTATCGCTTTTTGTCAATATATGTAAGGATAGATAAAGTCATCCATCCAGATATAAGAAGATTTTTTAATGCTTCCTCTTTTTTTTGTTTTATTTTAATTATTTTGTCATTATACAAAAATAAATCTGAAAAAGCAATATTATTATGTATTTTTAAGATATAAGGATTATCAAAAATGGGGCTCAATGGATTAATATTCTATCTTGTGTTTGTATGCTGTTTTAATGGTGTATAGTCTCTGTTAGGCGTTGTGCAATACGCATCTTGGTTTTTGTTTTCACTATTTAATACCCCCCATCTTTGACGCAGGATCAAAGATAGGGTAGGCAAATTTTTTAATTATAAAGTGTCAATTCCTCAGCTATTAATTCTGCCTGCTTTAAAACTGTTTCCGTTGCTAACACTTGCATATCTGGTGGATAGCCATACTGACGTAGCACACGCTTAACAATGACTTTTAATTTTGCTTTCACGCTTTCTTTTATTGTCCAATCAATCGATGCATTTTCTCGGACTTTATTATACAGAACTACTGCCAATTCTCTGAGTTTATCTTTTCCCATTAACTCACGAGCACTTTCATTATTTGCAACTGCGGTATAAAAAGCATATTCAAATTCGGAAAGTCCCATTTCTTTGGGTTCTTTATCCATATCTTTAATTTCTTTTCCAAGCTTGATTAATTCTTCAATAACTTCTGCGGCTGTTAATATTTTGTTATGGTATTTTTTTATTGAATTCTCAAGCATTTCCATCAGGGTTTTACCTTGGACAAGATTTTTCTTTAACCTTGCTTTTATTTCATCGTTGATGAGTTTTTTAAGTACCTCTATTGCAAGGTTTTTGTGTTCCATGTTTTTAACTTCAAGCAAAAATTCCTCCGAAAGAATGGATATATCCGGTTTTTTAATACCAGCTGCATCAAATACATCAATCACCTTATCCGTTACAAGAGCTTTATCAATTACCTGTCTGATGGCTGTTTCGATTTCTTCATCGGTTTTACCCGTGCCGGTTTTGTCAAATTTGGCGAGTCTTGCTTTAACAGCCTGGAAGAAGGCAACTTCATCTTTTATTGCCATAGCTTGTTCATGCGGAACTGCAATAGAAAAAGCTTTTGACAGGGCTGTTAACTCATCGATAAAACGTTTTTTGCCATCTTCGAGACATAGAATATGTTCTTCAGCTTTAAGAATAATTGAAAGTTTCCTACTTGTATCTGCTTCAAAATATTCCTCATAAGGAAATCCAAAGAACATTTGTTTTACAATCTCCATTTTTTCGAGCATAAGATCTACAGCTTGTTCCTGAACCACTGCAGGATCGCCCGTTCCGCCAGAACTTGAGTAGAACGAAAGAGCTTTTTTCAGATCAGCGGCAATGCCCAGGTAATCGACAATTAGCCCACCCGTTTTATCTTTATACGCCCGATTGACTCGCGCAATAGCCTGCATGAGGTTGTGCCCCTGCATAGGTTTATCGATATACATAGTATGCAGACAAGGAACATCAAATCCGGTAAGCCACATATCACATACAATCACCAGTTTTAATTCATCGACGGGATTTTTCATACGGTCGGCAAGTATGCGACGCTCTTCTTTGGTGGTATGATGCATTGCAATTTCTGGCCCATCGGATGAAGCTGAAGTCATCACCACCTTAATGACACCTTTTTTCAGATCGTTACTGTGCCACTCAGGACGTATTTTGATGATTTCTGAGTACAACTCGGCCGCTATTCTACGCGACATGGTAACAATCATTCCTTTTCCTTCAATAACTTCTTGCCGCTGTTCAAAGTGGGTTACAATATCCTTAGCTAGATGTTTTAATCTGTCAGCACTGCCCACAAGTGCCTCAAGTTGTGTCCATTTAGCTTTTGCCTTCTGTATTTCTGAAAGATCTACCTGTTTTAATTCTTCATCGAGTTCACTAACTAGTTTTTTACCTTCTTCGCTTAAGCCAATTTTTGCCAGACGACTTTCATAATAAATCCGCACGATAGCACCGTCTTCCACCGCCTGCGCAATATCGTATATGTCGATATAATTACCGAAAACAGCCGGGGTGTTTTTGTCAACACTCTCAATGGGAGTTCCTGTAAAACCGAGATATGTTGCATTGGGTAGAGCATCTCGCATATACTTGGCAAAACCATATACAGTTTTCTTGCCAATTACAGTACCGTTTTCATCCTTTTCATCAACTATCTTTGCCTTGAATCCATATTGGGTGCGGTGAGCCTCATCAGCGATCACTACGATATTTTTTCTTTTAGAAAGAGTTTCAAAATCATTGACATCTTCCGGCATGAACTTGTGAATGGTAGTAAAAACAATGCCACCGGAAGCTACTTTAAGCAAATTTTTAAGATGCTCGCGACTTTCGGCTTGAACTGGATCTTGTCGCAAAAGCTGACGGCATGCCGCGAAAGTGTCGAAAAGCTGATCGTCGAGATCGTTGCGGTCGGTGATAACCACAATGGTTGGGTTATCCATAGCAAGAACAATCTTACCAGTGAAGAACACCATAGAGAGCGATTTGCCCGAACCCTGTGTGTGCCATACCACACCACCCTTTCTGTCACCGATAGGTTGTATAGCTTTGCCGTGTAAGCCATAGCTTTTGGGCAATTCCATAATAACGCTGCCTTTTTCTTCGCTGCTTTTTTCTTCGCTGCCTTCGAGAGCCTCAGGCAGCGTTGGCGAAGTGTTGTCTGAGGTTCTCGAAGTGTTGTCTGAGGTTCTCGAAATGTTGTCTGAGGTTCTCGAAGACAACACATACCCAGCCGCCCTAAGCGTTGATTCTACGGCACGGTTCACCGCATAGTACTGGTGATATGCTGCCATTTTCTTTACAGTTTGGATGGTTATAACGCCTGTTTCTTGTTCGTGTGTATTGCAATGCACCTTTACCGATTTTTCGAATACGATAAAATGGCGTATCAGGTCAAGCAGCGTATATTTTTGAAGCATTCCTTTAATGAGCGTTTCGAGTTGACCGATAAGCGGTGATGCTTCTATTTTGCCATCGGCGGTTTTCCATGCGGAAAAACGGTTGATATTTGCTGATATGGTACCGGTTTTTGCCTCAAGACCATCTGAAATTACTATAAAACCATTGTATGCAAACAACCTCGGTATAGTCTCTTCGTAGGTTTGTATCTGCCGAAAAGCGGCATCAAGTGTAGCAGTTTCGTCAGCTGGATTTTTAAGTTCAATGACAACCAGTGGAAGACCGTTTACAAAAAGAACAATATCGGGTCTTTTGTTGATATTATTTTCAATAACCGTGTATTGGTTGAGAACGAGAAATTCGTTGTTATCGATATTATTGAAATCAACCAACCACACCAGATCGCCGCGGCTGTGACCATCCTTCTGGTAGCTCACCGTTATGCCTTCGGTAAGCAAGCGGTGGAAGTTTTCGTTATTGACGATGAGCTCGGGCGAATTGAGGCGGAGAATTTGTTTGATGGCATCATCACGTGCATCATTGGGTACATCGGGATTTATACGACCCACAGCCTGCCGCAAACGGTCTATTAAAATCACATCCTCGAATGATTGACGTTCTGGGTTTATACCATCGGGGGCAATGTCGGGACCATAGACGTATTCGAAACCCTGTTGTTGGAGTAGTTCGATTGCGAAAGTTTCGATGGCCGATTCGGTGATTCTAATTGTCATAATGATCGTCCTTGTTCCAATTCTGGGGATTATTTTTTATATATTTTGAGATTTTGATATACGATTCATCATCGCGGATGATGTGTTCGTAATAATTGCGTTGCCAGGCAAACATAGGATTTATTGAACGGGCACGTTTGGTAACGGCCGATTTAAAACCGCGAACAATGGATGCCAAATTTTTTGATTGCGGGCCAAATTTGTTTTGCGTGGTGTTTATATCGTTATTAATGTACGTAGAGACGCAATGCATTGCGTCTCTACGATAACGATCACGATAACGGTTACCATCACGGTCATCGATACGTTGTGTATTATATTCGTTTTCGCCAATGATAATAATGGCGTGAAAATGGTTGGGCATGACGACAAATTCGCCCATGGTTAAATTCATATCGGGGCGCATTTCAAATGTTTTCAACCATTCCTGTCTGGTAATTTCCCCAATTTCCGACAATACCATTTTCCCAAAGGCAATTTTGCCAAAAAAATTTTGCCTGTTGTGTGTGCAAATGGTAACAAAATAGGCGGCATTCCAACCATAATTCCAATGTTGCAAACGGGCAGATGGTATGCGGTATTTGTTTTGATATTTATTCATATTTCACCCGTATTTTGTTGGAAAATAATTTGGGTAACAAAACACGCGTTATTTGTATTGTTCGTATTACTGTTGAGACGCAATGCATTGTGTTTCTACAGTAATAATATTTACCATTAATATCATTTAACACCATTTCCCCATTGTCAATTTGTTTTTTATTCATATCGTACCCGTATTTCTCCAGAAATTAATTTTGGCAACAATAGGTCGCGCAATTTTTCAAGATTGCGGATTTGGACTATATTTTTATTCATTTTCGAAAAGATACCTTTTACTATTTTCGTAAATTCTTCTATGACTACACGAGGTGGCATTTTGAAAGCATAGCTTGGAACAGCTCTTCTGCTTAAATGTAAAACTGTAGACCCATTAGATAAACCTAAACAATGTTCTTTAAAATCAGAAGTTTTCATCAATAGATATAAAAACTCTTTAGATAACCAAGTGTGTTTAGGATTAACTTTTACCAAATCCATTGAAATTACCAATGTTTTATATTTGGGATCGTCAATAATATATATCGGATTTCCTATTATAGAGGCATCTTGTGTAATATCAGTGTGAGCAACTGCTAAATCTCCATTCCAAACAATTTGTTCTTCTTTATATTTGCCTGTATAGCATTTAAAACCATCTAATCTAAAACCACCATTTGGATCAAAATTTTTCAAAGTAACAAGGGCACAATCAGAAGTATTTAAATCAGAACCTTTATAAGATACTCCATTAATACAATCAACATAATCTCCCAATTTCCCCTTCTCCCACCCCTCCGGTAATCCGTTTTTGCAGGGTTCGATGAACCATTGGCGAAAGAGGGTTTCGGCCATAGCTTCGAGGGTTTTGTTTTGCCGGTGGAGCAGGTCTATTTTGTCGTCGAGGCTGGAGAGCACGGCGGCTATGGCTCGCTGCTCAGGGAGAGGGGGAATGTCAATTTCTATATTTTCAAAGTCGCTTTTATTTAAAATAGGAACAGCACTACCATCTCCTCCATATACACGTAAAGTATCGTACAAATTAACAAGGGAATAATACAAGAAATTATTATCTACTATATTATTGAATGGTATAATGGAATTAATTTGTTGATTTGTAATAACCTCACAATTATTCATTACAACTTTTCCCATGTCAGAACCTATGCAAGTAACAAGCACTGATTTTGGAGGCAATACTTTACTTGATAATCGTGTAACTCCTTGTTGAGAAAGCATCCTTTCACTACCAATAGCGTATTTACGGTAATTTTTGTAATCGGATGGTGTAACAAAGGGCATTAAGTCTCCCCAGTCCTCTGGATTGTCTTTTGACGGTGTTTTTCCTGTAACAACATAGCCTAATTCGGATATTTTAAAAATTGAAAATGTTTTATCCTCAACTTGTTTTTTATTGGAATTTTGTTTCACGGCCTCTTCCAGCAATTCCTTATTTTTTGTTTTCTCATTTTTCATCCTCATATATTCATCCTTTAATTCTATAAATCAATACCGGTTTTGAACTCGCTGACATCCCGAACTACCTGTCATTGAGAGAATAGCAACATCTCTAAAGTCAGGAGAAATAGCAAAGTAATAAAGAAAATGCTTATCACTGATGTCTTTACGCTCGCGTAGGACTATATATTCTGTCGAACCAAAACCTAATTCATTATTATCCAAAATATCAACAAATGCTGCTTTACCATTTTCCAAGCAAGGAGTAATTCTAGCAATTATTGTATCACCATTTCTAAATTTCATGCCACCATTATATGGTTCGAGTGAAAATGAAGGGATTTTTTTTGAAAATGGTTGTAGTATTTCCATTGCTACTTTTTTTGAAATTTTTCCTTTGGGTAGTTTTTCTGCTGGATTGATTATAGCCACATCTTTAAGAGACATCTCCCTCCACCCCTTCATATTATTACCTTTATTCATAAATAAAATCCTTAATCATTAAACAATTTCATATATTCATGAAAAACAAAAATTCTATTGCGTCTGTAGCCGGTAATTTCGCGCAATATGTTTTGTTCAGTAAAAATTCGAATCAATTCGTTGGCAGCTTTTGGCGAAAGGCCTGTTACGGATTGGGCCTCGGCTACAGTGATGACTGGTTTCCTGAACAGTTGATGAAAAAGATTGAGTGCTTGCTTTGATCGCCTACCCATTGGCAGAATATGTTCATTTTCAATACGGGACTTAAGTTTGATAATATTTTGCAATGTATTGACCGCATTTTCTGCAGTGTTTGCAATTCCCACAAGAAAATACTTAATCCATTGTAGTAAATCGTTATTGGTTCTCACAAAAGTCAGGTTATCATAGTAAAGCGATTTGTTTTTTTCGAAATATTCCGAAAGGTATAACAAAGGTTTGTCAAGAACTCCGTTGGCTACAAGATAGAGGGTAATCAGGAGCCGTCCCATTCTGCCATTACCATCCAAAAAAGGGTGAATGGTTTCAAATTGATAATGGGCAATGGCTATTTTTATTAGGTGTGGAATTTTAATATCAGAATTATTCAGAAAAAATTCAAAATCTGAAAGCAACTCAGGAAGCTCCGTATGAGCCGGAGGAATAAAAACCGCATCAGCAAGGGTTGCTCCGCCAATCCAGTTTTGCGATGTGCGAAATTCACCGGGATTTTTGTTTTCACCTCGCACACTGGAAAGTAAAATACGATGGGTGTTTTTAATAAGCCTATTCGATAAAGGTAGTTTTTTAAGCTCTTCGATGGCATAATTGAGGGCTTTAACATAGTTGTTAACCTCTTGCCAGTCATCTCGTTTTTCCGGATCAATATCTCTTTCATCAATAAGTGCTTCCTCAATATTTGTTCGTGTTCCCTCTATTCGGCTTGATACGACGGCTTCTTTAAGTACATGCATGATAATGAACATGTCAACGTCGGGTACCAATCTGGAAAAGGAGTTTAGTTCTCCCAGACGCAAACTGGCTCGTTCTAAGAGTTCATTGATAGATGAATCGGTCCAATAGAACGGATGATTTATCTTTTCGGGTAAAAAATACTCGTAATGCAACCCCTTTTTATAGCTTCCTGATATAAAATTTTTTATGTCCATATATTGTTCCAAAGTAAATTATAAAAATACATATTTTACTTTATGGTCTAAAAGTAAAATATGAAAATTTTTATTTTAGTTTCATGTTAATTTCACCTTTTTTAAATTTTCAATTATTGCCTTATTCAGTCTTTCTTCTTCTTTCAACTGTTCCTTGAACTCTTTTTTGAGTTGTGCAAATCGTTTGTTGAAGTCGAAGTCGTCTTCCTCATCGGGCAGACCTACGTATCTGCCGGGAGTAAGCACATAGTCAAGCTCTCGCACCCTTTCGATGCTGGCCGAACAGCAAAAGCCTTTAATGTCTTCGTATCTTTCAATATCGGGCTTCGAGAGCCTTAGCCCTCAGGTGGCCTCGCCTTCGAGAACCTCAGGCTTCGGTTTCGGCTTCGGGTGCCTCTTTATCGCTACCTTCGAGTGCCTCGCCTTCGAGTGCCTCAGGCTTCGGCTTGGGTACCTCTTTATCGCTACCTTCGAGAACCTCAGGTAGCGAGACTTCAGGGTGGCTGAGGTTCTCGATGCCACCCTTTTTGTTCTCTAAACCACCGATTGTGCTTCGCCTTCAGGGTGCCTCTTTATCGCTACCTTCGAGAACCTCTGGTAGCATGGAATCGGTGGTTGAGGTTCTCGAAACCACCGATTTTACCTCGCCTTCGAGTGCCTTGCCTTCGAGTGCCTCAGGTAGCGAGACTTCAGGGTGGCTGAGGTTCTCGATGCCACCCTTTTTGTTCTCGAAGACACCCTTTACATTTTCTAAGCTAGATTCTTTTCTTAAGTCTCTATATGCCATTGATAGGGGCTTGAGTTTCTCGAAAGCCCCGTTTATTAATGCTTCTTTTTTCTTTCTACTCCATCCTTGTATTTGTTTTTCACGATAAAAGGCATCATCAATACGGGCGTATTCTTCGTAATAAACCAATTCTACTGGCAGATGTTTTTTGGTGTGGTTGGCACCTTCACCTGACTGATGCTGTGCTAGTCGTCTTTCCAGATTGGTGGTGCTGCCGGTATAGTAACTGCCATCCGAACAACGAAGTATGTAGAGATAACCTTTCATTTATTCCGTTATTTTTAGTTTTTTCAGATTTTCGAGTAAACTCACACTTTGAATGTCCATTTTCGAAAATGCAAACCATTTTTTACCCAAATCTTTGAGTGAAGCGCCGATATGGTAAAGATCTTTTTCGTCAATAATCAAAAATCGGTCGTGCGATGCAGAAAAATCTTTGAGTATAATGGGTTCATATTGTGCGTTGAATTTTTGGATATCTGTTTTAAGCTGTTGACTTGGATTTTTGGTGAGCAATGTGACTGTAACTCCCTTGCTTCGCTTTGCAAAAAGGGTAAGTACCGTATCATCAATATAATTATCAATTAATATAATAGATTTTTGAGCAGACCTAATGAGATTGCTGAAAAAATTCCAGGCATCAAACACTTGGCCATCGTAAAAAATACCTTGTTTAGGGTTTAGTGTTTTTTGTTCAATAGCGTTTAAAATGTGATCAAGCTTTTGGTCGGTTTGGATCTGCTTCAATTCGAGACTATCGAGGCGTTGAAATATTTGTGCGTTTGTTTGGAGAAAACGCCGCATAGAAACAAATGCATTCATAATTTGAATGCTAACCTGAACGGCTGTTTCACTCCTTAAAACAGCCGATAACATCGCTACGCCTTGTTCCGTGAAGACATAAGGAAGGTATCGTCTTCCACCCCAACTTGAGGTCACAATTTGTGACCTCAAATTTTCCATATCTTCTTTAGTCATTTGAAACATAAATTCGGGTGGAAATCGCTCTTGATTTCTTTTTACAGCCTGATTTAAAACTTTAGTTTCCACACAATACAAGACAGCTAAATCCTCGTCCAACATCACTTGTACATTCCGAATAGTATAAATTTGTTTTTGAATATCATCTATTTTAATAAGATCGGTATTCATTATAGTTTCACTTTTTTAAGATTTTCTAATATTGCTTCATTCAGTCTTTCTTCTTCTTTCAATTGTTCTTCAAACTCTTTTTTAAGTTGTGCAAATCGTTCGTTAAAATTGAATTCGTCCTCTTCATCTTGCAGGCCTACGTATCGGCCGGGGGTTAGCACATAGTCAAGCTCTCGCACCCTTTCGATACTTGCAGAACAGCAAAAGCCTTTGATGTCTTCGTATCTTTCAACATCGGGCTTCGAGAGCCTCAGCCCTCTCCATAGGTGGTAGGTGCGGGCTATTTTTTGAATATCCTCGGTGGTTAGTACACGGTTTCGCCGGTTAATGAGTTGGCCCATATTGCGGGCATCGATAAAAAGAATTTCGTCGGTACGGTTGCGATATTTTCCGTTCGCCTTGTTTCTACTCAAGAACCAAAGGCATGCCGGGATTTGGGTATTTAAAAATAACTTAGCTGGTAGGTTTACAATACAATCCACAAGCCGCGCTTCGATGAGTGCTTTGCGGATTTCGCCTTCGCCTCCAGTCTTGGATGTAAGAGAACCCTTAGCCAGCACAAAACCAGCCATACCACTAGGGCTTAAATGATAAATGAAGTGTTGTATCCAGGCATAGTTAGCATTACTTGCCGGCGGAATTCCATATTTCCAGCGGCCATCGTTGCGGAGGAGATCGCCACCCCAATCGCTATCGTTGAACGGAGGATTGGCTATCACAAAATCGGCTTTAAGGTCCTTGTGGGCATCGTTGAGAAACGAGCCTTCGCTGTTCCACTTTACCTGCGAGCTATCTATACCACGAATGGCAAGATTCATTTTGCACAGTCGCCAGGTGGTTTGGTTACTTTCTTGTCCGTAAATCGAAATGTCATTGATTTTTCCCTGATGGCTTTGTACAAACTTTTCGGATTGCACAAACATACCGCCTGAGCCACAGCAGGGGTCGAATACCCGTCCTTTGTAAGGTTCGAGCATCTCAACAAGAAGTTCAACCACACATCGCGGGGTATAGAATTGTCCGCCTTTTTTACCTTCGGCAAGGGCAAACTCACCCAGAAAATATTCGAACACATGTCCTAAAATATCGGCACTACGGGTTTTGGCTTCACCAAGTGCAATATTGGATATCAGGTCAATTAATCCACCTAAACTGGTCGGGTCAATATTACCACGGGCATATACTTTGGGCAGCACATCTTTGAGTGATGGGTTTTCCTTTTCGATAGCATCCATCGCCTCGTCAATTTCTTTACCAATGGTAGGCTGCTTTGCTCTCGATTGAAGGAACGACCAGCGGGCTTTTTCAGGAACAAAAAACACATTTTCTGCCTTGTATTCGTCTTTATCTTCGGGATCGGCTCCGGCATACTCCCCCACGCCGCTTTTAAGTTTTGAGTGAAGTTCTTCGAATGCATCGGAAATATATTTTAGAAATATCAAACCGAGCACAACATGCTTATACTCGGCAGCATCAATATTTTTGCGGAGCTTATCTGCCGCTTTCCAGAGTGTTACCTCGAGCTTGCCGAGAGGTTGTTTTTCTAATGGTTCGCTGTTGTTTTCTTTTTTCTTTGCCACGTTTTCTCCATTTTAACTATTCATTTTTTTGCGCCACAAGAATGTGAAACTCTTAGGGTGTAAGAAAAAAAATTTTCATCCAATTTTACTTTTACAATACATAGGTGTTCTACTTTTTACAAAATGCTTTGAGCATATATCTAATATTCACCTAAGCGATAGCAAATGTGAAAAGTTGGTGAAGTTCGAACTAAAATTAAACAATATTTTGTAAGTTTCATGAAGATTTATTTCATGAATTACATAAACCCTTTTATTGCATTATTTATATTTTTTAAAATATCAGTTGCTAATAATGAAAATTGAGTTAAATTATTTTTAGCTATATCCCCCGCTAAACCATGCAAATATACAGCTAAAATCGAAGAATCTAAAGAATTTTTTGTTTGAGCATAAAACCCTGCAACAAGACCAGATAAAACATCTCCGCTACCAGCGGTAGCCATACCAGAATTACCTGTCGAATTTATATAGACATTTAAGTTTTTATCAGCAATTACAGTGGGAGCACCTTTAAGGATTATGGTTAAATTAAAATCTTTTGCCGTGCTCCGGGCTATACTTACTCGATCAAAAGCTATATCAAATGGAGGTAAATTTATTAGACGGGATAGCTCTCCATAATGAGGAGTTATAATGATATCATTTTTATAGTTTCTTAATAAATTGACATTATCCTGTAAATTATTTAAACCATCAGCATCAATAACCAATGGTTTATTAATTTTTTCCATTAAACTTAATATCAATTTTTTAGTTTCTTTATTTTGAGAAATACCGGGTCCAATAAGTGTAACATCAGACCAGTTAACATATTGAATTATCGTATCTAAAGCTTCTACACTTAAAGTTAATTCAGGAGTTTCTGGTAAAGGCAAAGTCATCACTTCTGTTAACTTTGATTCCATAGCAATATTTAAACTTTCCGGAATGCCAAGAATTACAGCACCTGCTCCAGAAAGTAATGCAGCTTCAGATGCTAGCGCCGCAGCACCAGTTAACCCTCTTGAACCAGCTAAAACGAAGACTTTTCCTACACTATATTTATATGAGTCATATTCTCTTTTAGGTAATCTTATAGAAATATCTTCATTCTTTAATAAATAAGTTCTACATTTATTATTGAAAAGTAAATGCTCCGGGATGCTAATATCTACAACACGAAGCTCACCAGTAAATTTTGGTCCATCGTTTATAAGAAGACCTACTTTAGGCAAAGCCATAGTTATTGTTAAATCAGCTTTAATTGTTACATTAGCTGCTTTTCCAGAAGAACCATTCAAACCAGAAGGTATATCTATTGCAATTTTAGGAACATTTGATTTATTACAAAAGCTAATTACATCTTTTGCTAATCCCTCAATATCACCTTTTACACCAGTACCAAAAATTGCGTCGATAATAAGATCTGGTTGAGGATAGCTCAAGATTTCTTCAATAGATTTTATATTAATTAAGTGTAAATGATCAATTTTTAATTTGTCTTCTGAAATTTTCTTTAATATGTTATAATTAGTTAATGCATCTCCATTTAATTCTGAAGGATTAAAAATATTAAACACAAAAACATTTGATAAATTATTATACAAATGCCTTGCTAAAGCATAACCATCACCTGCATTATTTCCTTTTCCAGCAAAAATAAATACATTCTTCTTTTCAACCGCACCAAAAAAATTAACTAATTCTTTATATACTCCAATAGAAGCATTTTCCATTAATACAATACCAGGAATGCCATACTGGTTAATAGCCAAGGAATCTAAATCCCTCATTTCTTCATTAGTGAGTACTTTTATCATAATAAATCATTAATTTGATTAAATAAATTTAGAATAATGTTGAGATTGAATTAATAAATGTTTCAGGGAAAATACCTGTTAGTAATAATATTATTGTAGAAAGTCCTAAAGATAATAATTCATTCCATTTTATTTTGCATTCAATGCTATCATAAGAATCTTTAAAATACATAACCTGAATAACATTAATATAAAAATAGACTGAAATAACACTGATAATAGCTCCAAATATTGCAAGCCAAATAAAGCCAGATTGAATTGCTGCCAAGAATATATAATATTTTGCAAAAAAACCTCCGAATGGTGGTATCCCAGCAAGTGAAAGCATCATTATTGAAATAAAAAATGCAATTAAGGGATTATTTTTCCCTAAACCATAATAATTAGTAATTTTTGTATTTTCACCTTTCTCGTTTTCTAAGATACTAACCAATCCAAAAGCACAAATTTGCATAAAAAGGTAAACAAAGAGGTAATAAATAACTGAATAATACCCATAATTTGATTGACTAATTATACCAATTAATACATATCCTGCATGAGAAATACTACTATAAGCAAGCATTCGTTTTATATCTTTTTGAACAATTGCAATAATACTCCCTATTAGCATTGAGAGGACTGAAATAATAATTAAAATCTCTTTGATTTTAATTATCTCTTTATTCAAAACATTATAAAAAAGTAATATTATTATTGCAAAAGCGCTAATTTTACCTACAGATGAAAAAAAGCCAGATATTGTTGTTGGAGAACCTTCATATACATCAGGTGCATAAGAATGAAATGGGAAAGCTGCAATTTTAAATGATAACCCAACTAAAAGTAAAGAAACCCCTATTAAAAAAGTTAAATTTTGTGATAGATTGGGTAATAAAATTGAGATTTTACTAAAATTAGTAGATGTAGATATACCATATATTAACGCTAATCCATATAATAGAAATCCTGTAGCAAACGAACCTAATAAAAAATATTTCAAAGATGATTCATTAGATTTTTCTCTTTTTCTGAAGAATCCAGCTAAAACATAAAAAGGAATGGACATTACCTCTATACCTAAAAAAACAATTATGAGATCATTTGCTGTAACCATTAAAACCATACCAACCAAGGAGAAAAATATAAGGATATAGAATTCACTATAGTTATAACCTGATTTTATCAAATAATTTTTTGAGAAAAGAATTGTTAAGAGGCTACCTATTAATATTAAAATTATGAAGAAATGAGATAATTTGTTAAAAATTAACATTTGATTAAATGCATAACCTATAACATCGAAATTATATATAACAATAAATAAATTAACTAATAAAAGAATCAAAGAAAAATAGTGGGTTTCATGTTTTTTATCTTTATAAATTATTACAAAAAGTAATAATAATAAAGCTGATACTATCAGGCTTATAAGTGGCAATGAATTATAATAATCAAGGTAGTCCATAATTTATTTATTATTATTTATAAAAATTACATTTTTGGTTAAAGAACTGGCTTTTGATTTATCTACATTTTTAAAATATTCCATTCTCTCAATAACAATTTTTACTGATTTTTCAGATTTATTTAAAAATGTCGAAGGATATACACCTATCCATACAATAAATAGTAAAATTGGTATTAATAAACCAATTTCTCTCTTAGATAAATCATTCAATTGCTGATTTTCATTATTTTCTAATTTTCCAAAAAATACTCTCTGGTACATCCAAAGCATATATACAGCTGACAAAATAACACCTAAAGAAGCTATAATAGTATAAAGACTACTATTTAAAAAAATTGAATTAAAAGATCCAAGTAAAATCAAAAATTCTCCGATAAAACCGTTTAAACCAGGTAACCCTATTGAAGATAATGTAACAATCATGAAAAGAGTTGCGTAAACTGGGAGCTGTTTAGCTAAACCTCCAAATTCAGAAATTAATCTTGTATGTCTTCTATCATATATCATACCAACAAGTAAAAAGAGAGCACCTGTAGAAAGACCGTGATTTATCATTTGAATGACTGAACCTTGCAAAGATTGAGTAGTTAATGCGAATATTCCTAATACAACAAACCCCATATGACTAACGGAAGAATAGGCTACTAATCTTTTTACATCAGGTTGAACCATAGATACTAATGCGCCATAAATAATTGCAATAACAGCTAATACAGAAATTATTGGAGCAAAATAAATAGTTGCATCAGGAAAAAGCATAACACAAAATCGAATAATTCCATAAGTTCCCATTTTGAGAAGAACACCGGCTAAAATAACACTACCTGCTGTAGGTGCTTCAGTATGAGCATCTGGCAACCATGTATGAAATGGGAAAATTGGTACTTTAATAGCAAAGCTCAATCCAAAAGCTAAAAACAACCATATCTGTATGTTTTTGCTAATCTCAGGAGATAAATCAAATAACCTTAAAAGATTGGTGGTGTAAATATTATCATTCAAAGGTTTTATATAAATTATCAACCATATAATTGCTACTAACATTAATAGGCTACCAAACATAGTATAAATAAAAAACTTTATACTTGCATAAATTCGATTTTCTCCACCCCAAATACCGATAATAAAATACATTGGAATTAAAATTAATTCCCAAAAAATATAAAATAGGAATAAATCTAAAGAAGAAAATACTCCTAACATACCAATTTCAAGCAAAAGAATCATTGAGTTAAAACCTTTAACCTTTTTGTCTATAGAGTTCCAGGAAGCAATCAATGAAATTGGAGTTAGAAGTGTAGTAATCATAATTAATAATAAAGATATACCATCTATTCCAACAGTGTATCCTATTCCAAAACTTTTTATCCATTCGGTCGAAAAATAAAATTGGAAACCATCAATATTATTATCAAATAAGAAATAAATAAAAAGAGAAATAACAAAAGTTAAGATAGAAGTCAATAAAGAAAGAGTTTTAATTAATTTCTTTTTTTCAGAATTAATAAACAATATCAACAAAATTCCAATAATTGGAGAAAAAATTAAAAATGTTAAAAAATATTCTTTCATATAATTTATTTCTTATCTTAATAAAATCCAAAATAATATAAAAATAATTCCGCTTATAAAAATTGCTGCATAAGATTCAATAACGCCAGTCTGCAACCTTCTAAAGATATTACCAAAAATCTCAATTAATCTTGCAATACCATTAACTAAACCATCAACAATACCATTATCAACTATTTTCCAAAATAAAATTCTTGAAGAATTCACTAAAGGATTTACAATTGAAATATTATAGATTTCATCAACATAATATTTATTTAACAATAAATTATAAATATTCGAAAATCGTTTTTTAAGAGACCATACATAAGCTCTTTTTTTAATAAATAAATTTGAAGATAATAACATTCCAAAAATAGCTAGTAAAACAGATATTATCATCAATAAATATTCTGTTAGATGAGAATGAGCCATAGTAAATGAAAATTTTGAATTAGCTTTAACAAAAACAGGTTCGAGAAATTTCTCAAAAATATTATTTCCTCCTAAAGATTGTGGAATACCAATAAAACCACCTACAAAAGCTAAAAATGATAAAACAATTAAAGGTATAGTCATCGTTCTTGGGGATTCGTGAGGCTTTACATTTGAATCCCATCTTTGCTTACCCCAAAAAGTTAAAGACACCAAACGGAACATATAAAATGCAGTAAAGAAGGCTGTTATTGCTGCTAAAAACCACAACAAAAATGAACCATTTGAAAAAGCTTTCCACAAAATTTCGTCTTTACTGAAAAAACCAGATAGCGGAGGAATACCAGAAATTGCAAGAGCAGAAATTAGAAAGGTCAGATATGTTGTTTTTAAATTTAGCTGTAAAGCTCCATATTTTTGTATATTTTGTTCTTCATGCATAGCATGAATTACTGAACCAGCTCCTAAGAATAAGCAAGCTTTAAAAAAGGCATGAGTCATTAAATGAAATATTGCTGCAACAAAAGAGCCAACACCCAAAGCTAAAAACATAAAACCAAGTTGACTAACAGTTGAGTATGCAAGTATTTTTTTTATGTCATTCTGAACTAGTCCAATAGTTGCGGCCATAAAAGCAGTTAAAATAGCAACTATAGCAATTACTTCAAGAGTAAAAGGTGATAAAGCAAATAAAACTGATGAACGTGCTACAAGATAAACGCCAGCTGTAACCATAGTTGCAGCATGTATTAAAGCACTAACAGGAGTAGGACCAGCCATAGCATCTGGCAACCAAACATATAAAGGTATTTGAGCTGATTTACCTGTACAAGCTAAAAACAATAGTAAAGTAATAATTGTTATAGTAGGATTACCAATATTCCATGTTTCTGCTTTAGAAAAAACTGTATCAAAATTAAGACTTTGAAAATTTAAAAAGATTAAAAACATTGCAATAAGAAAACCAAAGTCCCCTATTCTATTCACAATAAAAGCTTTTTTTGCGGCATCAGCCGTTGTCATTTTTTCAAACTTTCTATCATACCAGAAGCCAATCAAAAGATATGAACATAAACCTACACCTTCCCAACCCAAGAATAAAACAAGAAAATTATCAGCTAGAACAAGATTTAGCATAGCGAAGATAAATAGATTTAAATAACTAAAAAACCTAAAAAATCCTTTATCTCCGTGCATATATCCGATTGAATAAACATGAATTAAAAATCCAACACCAGTAACAACAAGTGTCATTACAATAGAAAGCTGATCTACTAAATAAGAAAATTTTATATTAAGGGTACCGACATTCAACCAGGAAAAAAGTTCAACAATATATTTTCTATCTTCGGGTTTTAAAGAAATTAATTCAAAAAGAATAATTACAGATAAAATAAAAGGAATGCCAACAGCAAGACTTCCTATAGAACCAATTATTTTTTCGTTTTTAATTTTATGCCCAAATAAACCATTAAATAAAAAACCGATCAAAGGGAAAAGAATTATCAGAAAAACATAATTATCCATATATTACCATCTCATCAAATTAATTTCATCGATATTAACTGTTACTTTATTTCTAAAAAGTGCAATTATTATTGACAATCCAACAGCTGCTTCAGCAGCAGCTACAGCCATGACAAAAAAAACAAATACCTGTCCGGTAGAATCACCCAAAAAAGAAGAAAACGCAACCAAAGTTAAATTCACTGAATTCAACATTAATTCAATAGACATAAAAACAATTATAGCGTTTCTTCTGGTCAAAACACCTATAACACCTATTGAAAAAAGAATTGCACTTAAAGCCAAATAATAATTTAATGGTACAGTTAACATAGTAATCCCTTGTTATGGAAATCTCTTTTTTGCTAAAACAATTGCACCAATGATTGCAGCTAAAATAAGAATTGAAGTAATTTCAAATGGTAGCAAGTAATTAGTAAATAGTTGATAACCTATCTGTTCTACTGTTCCAATCTTAATGGAACTTTCACTAATTGTTTTATGTAAACCAATATCTATAAAATAGAATAAATATATAATTAAGAAAATCATTGATAAGGCTAACACAATTCGAAATATTTTTCTGGTATTAAGTGGATCTTTAAGTTTTTCTTCATTTTCAAGATTTAATAACATAATAACAAAAACAAAAAGAACCATTATTGCACCAGCATAAACCAAAATTTGAATAATAGCTATAAATTGAGCGTTAAGTGTTAAATAAATTGCAGCGAGAATAAAAAAATTAAATACTAATGCCATAGCACTGGCAATAGGATTTTTATTAGAAATAACTACTATAGCAGTTATAACAGAAAGAAAAGCTAATAAAAAGAAAAATAGATAATCAATATTCATAAACAAATTATCTAAATAATAACTTTTTTAATATAAAAAAAAAGAATATAATAGACAAGAGGAATTTATCGAATATCAAAAACATACAGTAACACCTAGATGAAATGAAAGTATATCTGTTTTTGATTCATAAACATCATAATAAGCATAACCATTTATTATTTTAACAGAACCTTCTTTTAAATATCTTGCTTTAGAACCATAAAGATATCTAACTTTTAAATCAAGAAATAAATCAACAATACTAGAATTTTGATTGTCTTTATCTTCGAATCGGGTTAAATAAATTAAGAAGCCACCTCCTCCTCCGTAGCTCCAAGCAAAATCATCAAAATTTGTAGAAGAAGCAATTTTTTCACTATAACCATAATCATCTTTAATTTCTGTTTGAGTCCAAATATACGAAGCACCTAAAAGTGCTTCAAAATATGGTCTAAAAAGACCCCTTACTGGTCCAAATCTTGTTAAAAAATGAAAATTCACTAAATTATTTGACCTATTAACATTTACCATAACATCAGGAATGGTTAAGCTAAAACGTTCTCTTCTACTTTCACTTCCATAATTTAATATACCAATATTTGCACCAATTGAAATGGGAAAAGAATTATTAGGTGTATAAGCATAATCCAATGCTAATCCAAAGCCAGTTCTATCAACGTTTTGTTTGAACTCACCTTGAGGAAAGCCCAACATAAAATTTAGACCAATTGCTGAATTTTGTGAGTAACTTATAGAGTATAGAAGTAGAAATAAATAGAAAGCTTTTAATTTTTTCATAGCTAGAACCTTATATTTGATAAGAACATTATTAATATAATAAAAGTTTCCAAAATAAAAAAGGGTTGTATAAAAAATTATACAACCCTTTCTAAAAATAAAAAATATTATTTAAATCGATTTAAAGCTTTCATATAATTCGCTCTTTCAAAAGCAGCGGGGTCTAAAATAGATTTTTGGCTCATACTTCCTTTCATTTGTTGAACTGAAGTATATTCATGCTCAAACATCCATTTATCAATACCATCTAAAACAGATTTTAAATAACGAGGGCCATTCTTTAGTAAAGCAGAGCACATCATAACCACATCACTTCCAACCATAAGTAACTTTATCGCATCTTCTGGTGTATAAACACCACTTGTAGCTGCAAAGCTACATTTTAATCTACTGTAAAGAATAGCTATCCATCTTAGCGGTAATTTAATTTCATTTGAAGAACTAAAAGTTATATTGGGTTCTACTTCAAGAGACTCAAGATTGATATCGGGCTGATAAAATCGGTTAAAAAGTACAAGCCCATCAGCACCAGCATTTACGAGTCTTGAAGCAAAATTCGCAAATGAGCTAAAATAAGGACTTAATTTTACAGCTATGGGAATTCGAATAATCTGTTTTAATGCAGAAAGAATTTCAATATATCTATTCTCTACATCAAGACTTGTTAACTTTAAATCTGTAGGAATGTAGTAAATATTTAGTTCAAGAGCATCGGCTCCAGCTTGTTCAATTTTTTTTGCATATTCAAGCCAGCCTCCTGTAGTTATACCATTAATACTACCTATAACGGGTATATTAACTGATTGTTTTATTTTATGAATAAGTTCGATGTATTCATCTGGTCCTAAATTATACTCACTGGGTGAAGGGAAATAGGTTAATGATTCAGCATAACTTTCGGTACCATATGATAAATAATGTTCAAGTTCTGCTGCTTCATGAGCAATTTGTTCTTCAAATAATGAAAACATCACAATAGCAGAAGCACCGGAATCTTCTAAAATTCTTACATTATCTAAAGATTTCGATAGAGGCCCTGCTGAAGGTACAATTGGATTTTTTAAATCTAATCCAAGATATTTTGTAGTTAAATCCATACTACATTCCTTTTATAATTTTTTGTATTTTAAATTATCCCATATTAGCTTTTGCTAAAGTCTCGTAAAGAATCCATTTGTTCTTTACATCTTTTTCAGCAAGTTCTAATAAAACCTTTGCATCTTCCGGTTTGCTCTTGGTTAACATTTTGTAACGTGTTTCTGAATATAAGAAGTCTTCCAATTTTACTTTAGGCTCTTTTGAATCAAGTTTAAATGGATTTTGACCTTGAGCTGCTAATGCTGGATTATATCTAAATATTGGGAAATAACCTGATTCTACAGCATTCTTTTGTTGAACCATACCTTTTTCCATATTTATACCATGAGCAATACAATGTGAGTATGCAATTATCAAAGATGGGCCATCATAAGCTTCTGCTTCGATAAAGGCTTTAACTGTTTGCAAATCATTATAACCCATTGCAACTTTTGCTACGTAAACTGTGCCATAAGTTATTGCTAATGCTGCAAGATCTTTTTTTGCAGTTGGTTTACCACCAGCAGCAAATTTAGCAACAGCACCTCTAAATGTAGCTTTTGACATTTGTCCACCAGTATTTGAATATACTTCTGTATCAAGAACGAGTATATTTACATTTTTGCCAGAAGCTATCACATGATCTAACCCACCATAACCAATATCATAAGCCCAACCATCACCGCCAATTATCCAGACAGATTTTTTTACTAAATTATCTGCAAGTGCTAAAAGATTTTTTGCTTGTGGTTTATTTATGGTTTCTAATTTTTTCTTTAATTCTTCAACACGAGCTCTTTGATCATAAATACCGGCTTCATCATCCTGTTTAGCATTTAATAATTCATCAACTAATTTCTCGCCTATTTCAGAAGCAAGTTCTTTAACTAACTCTTTTGCCATTTGAGTTTGTTTATCAATTGAGAGACGCATTCCCATACCAAATTCGGCGTTATCTTCAAATAGTGAGTTTGACCAAGCTGGTCCTCTACCATTTGCATCTACTGCCCAGGGTGTGGTTGGTAAATTACCACCATAAATTGAAGAACAACCTGTAGCATTTGCAATAACAGCCCTATCACCAAACAATTGGCTTACTAATTTTACATAAGGAGTTTCACCACAACCAGAACATGCACCTGAATATTCAAATAATGGTCTTAAGAATTGAGAACCTTTTACAGTATCAATCTTGATCTGTCTTCTATCTAAATCTGGTATGTTGAGGAAAAATTCATAGTTTATTCTTTCAGATTCTCTTAAAGGTGGTTGCGGCATCATATTTATTGCTTTAAGTTTTACTTCTGTCTTATTCTTTGCAGGGCAAACTTCAACGCATAATCCACAACCTGTACAATCTTCGGGAGCTACTTGAATTGTATATTTATAACCCTTATATTCAGAACCTTTATAATCTGTATATTTAAATGTTGGTGGAACATTTTCTAAATATTTTGGATCATAAGCTTTAACTCTTATCGCTGCATGAGGACATACCAATACACATTTATTACATTGTATACAAGTTTTTTCATCCCAAACAGGAATTTCAAGAGCGATATTTCTCTTTTCCCATTGAGCAGAAGCTACTGGGAAAGTGCCATCTACAGGTAATTTACTTACAGGAATATCATCTCCATTCCCAGCAATCATCATTGCTGTAACTTCTTTAATGAATTCGGGAGCTTTATCTGATACTACAGGTGGCATTTCAATTTTACTTGTTACTTTATCTGGATATTTTACTTCAAAGAGATTAGCAAGAGTTTGATCTACTGCTTCAAAATTCTTCTGAACAATTTGATCACCTTTTTTACCATATGTTTTTTTAATTGAATTTTTAATAGCTTCAATTGCTTGATCTCTTGGAAGTACTCCAGAAATAGCAAAGAAACAGGTTTGCATTATAGTATTAATTCTTCCACCCATTCCTGTTTTATTTGCAACTTCGTAAGCATCTATCACATAAAATTTGAGTTTCTTGTTAATAATCTGTTCCTGAACTACTCTAGGGAGTTTATCCCATACTTCATCTTTGTTATAAATACTATTTAATAAAAATGTTGCACCCGGAACAGCATATTTTAGAATATCATACTTTTCCAAAAATACCCATTGATGACAGGCAATAAAATTAGCTTTTGTAATTAAATAAGTTGAATGAATTGGACTAGGACCAAATCTTAGGTGAGAAGTTGTAGTAGAACCTGATTTTTTTGAATCATAAACAAAATAACCTTGAGCATAATAATCTGTATCCTCTCCAATAATTTTAATTGAATTTTTATTAGCTCCAACAGTACCATCAGCTCCTAAACCATAGAACATTGCTCTAATGGTATTCTCATTTTCAGTACTAAAGTTAGGATCATATTCTAGACTATTATTTGAAACATCATCTTTTATTCCAACAACAAATCTTGCTTTTGGTTTTTCTTTTCTTAATTCATCAAATACAGCTTTTACCATAGCAGGAGTAAATTCCTTTGAAGAAAGACCATATCTACCACTAATTGTTTTTGGCAAATTAGAAATCTCTCCATTATTATAAGCTTCAGCTAAAGTAGTAATAACATCAAGGTACAATGGCTCACCATTTGCACCTGGTTCTTTTGTTCTATCTAAAACAGCAATTTTCTTAACTGATTTTGGTAAAGATTGAATAAAATGTTTAGCTGAAAATGGTCTATAGAGCCTTACTTTTAGTAAACCTACTTTTTCACCTTGTTTATTTAGATATTCTACTGTTTCATGGGCAGTTTCAGCACCTGAACCCATCATAATTATAATATATTCTGCATCTGGATCACCAAAATAATCAAATAATTTATATTTTCTTCCAACAACGGTAGCAAATTTATCCATAACTTTTTGAACAATATCAGGGCAAGCTTTATAGTATGGGTTGCATGCTTCTCTTGCCTGGAAAAATACATCTGGGTTTTGAGCAGTACCTCTTAGAACTGGTCTATCAGGAGATAAAGCTCTCTTACGATGTTCTATTATAAGCTCATCGCTAATCATACTTCTCAAATCATCATCAGAAAGTTGCTCAATTTTCATTACTTCGTGAGAGGTTCTGAAACCATCAAAGAAATGTAAAAAAGGAACTCTTGATTCAAGAGTTGAAGCTTGAGCAATCAATGCCATATCCATTACTTCCTGAACAGAATTTGATGATAACAAGGCAAAACCAGTAGATCTAGTAGCCATAACATCACTATGATCACCAAATATTGATAAAGCATGGGTCGCAACTGCTCTAGCTGAAACATGAAATACTGTTGAAGTCAATTCACCAGCAATCTTGAACATATTTGGAATCATTAATAATAAGCCCTGAGAAGCTGTAAATGTAGTTGATAATGCACCTGCTTGTAATGCTCCATGAACAGCACCAGCGGCTCCACCTTCACTTTGCATTTCAGTAACAGAAGGTACTGTACCCCAAAGATTTTTCTTACCCTGAGCAGCCCAATCATCAGCCCATTCACCCATATTAGAAGAAGGAGTAATAGGATATATTGCAATAACTTCATTTAACTTATAAGCCACATAGGCAGCAGCTTCATTGCCGTCTATGGTAACCATCTTACGATTTGATTTTGTCTTTATATTTTCCATGTTCTTATGTTATTTAATTAAAAAATAGTTATTTAGTTCATTTTAAAATATCATCTTAATTTAGTAATAATTTGATAAACAATCAAGGTTGTTTTACGTAATATTCTTTCAAAAATTAATAAAAAAACACTTTTAACCCTAATAACAGTGTATAAGAAGTAATTGATAATACTATAGTTAATTCAAAATTAACTAAGATTATAATTTTTTTGGTAAAATTCTTTAAAAGCTCTATTCTTTTCTTTTAATTCACGCCACCATTTTTCATTTTTCACATACCATTCTATGGTATCTCTCAATGCAGATTCAAAATTATATTCAGGTTGCCAACCTAAACTTTTCAATTTAGAAGAATTTATCGAATATCTTCTATCATGACCTAATCTATCCTGAACTCTTTGAATTAACGATTCTGGTTTACCTAGATAGTTTAGAATATATTTTGTTATTTCAATATTTGATTTTTCATTTCCTCCACCAATATTATACACCTCACCAATTTTCCCTTTATGAAGAATAATATCAATAGCTTTACAATGATCTAATACGTACAACCAATCACGTACATTTTGACCATCACCATACAATGGTAATTTTAGATTATCTATTGCATTAGTTACAAATAATGGTATAAGCTTTTCTGGGAATTGATATGGACCAAAATTGTTTGAAGCTCTGGTAGTAATTACAGGCAATCCATAAGTTATATAGTACGATCTAACTAACATATCACCACCAGCTTTACTAGCAGAATATGGGTTATTTGGATTTATAGGGCTTTCTTCAGTAAAAGAACCTGAATCGATACTTCCATAAACCTCGTCAGTAGAAATCTGAATATATCTTTCAATCTTATATTTTTTTGCAGCTTCTAACAAAACATAAGTTCCATGTACATCTGTTTGAATAAAATCAGCTGCACCATGAATTGATCTATCAACAAAAGTCTCAGCAGCGAAATTTACGATTACATCGACATTTCTTACAGCATTATCAACAGCTTTTTCATCTCTGATATCACCGTGAAGAAATATAAATCTTGGATTTTTCTCAAACTCTTTTAAATTTTCTAAATTACCAGCATAAGTAAGAGCATCCAGGACAATAATTCTATAATCCAGGTATTTATTGAGCATATATCTAACAAAATTACTCCCAATAAAACCTGCACCTCCAGTAACTAATAATGATTGCATATTTACCTTTAAATTTAATTAACCCATTTTAATTTGCCAATCATAAGGTATCTCAGAAGAATTATATGGTAACCTAAATTCGTCTGGATTATTATAATTGTAAGGTTCTGTTACAACGTTTAATACCCAAGCTTCTGTTTCTGAAATACATTTCCAGCCATGAAATACCATTGGCGGTATTTGAATGAGAGATAAATTATGTTCTCCAACAAAGAATTCATTTACCTCCCCTTTTGTTTTGGATTCTTCCCGTGCATCATAACAGACTAACTTTACCATTCCTTTAATACATATAAAAGAATCAAATTGCAACTTATGATAATGCCAAGCTTTAATTACCTGTGGATAAGTAGTAGTCATATATACTTGACCGAACTTAATAAAAAGGTCATCATCACAACGTAATATTTCCATTAATCTGCCACGTTCATCAGGAATAAATTTTAATTTCTTTAGTTTTATTCCATCAATCATAAAATATCACTTATATGTTAAAATATCATTTGATTTTAGGTTAATTTTTCGTCTTGTAAAAAACGCATCTAAAAATTCAGAATACTTATCTTTATCAACTGATAAAACTAATGCATTATGATAAAAATTAAAAGCTTTTGAATAAAACCCTAACTCTTCACATAGAAAAGCTTTTAAAACATAAAGATCACATTGGCTTAAAGAATTGAATGTTCTTTCAAGAGAATCTAAATGATTTTTCAATAAAAATATTTCTGTTGTATCAGGTATTGAAAAAATACCAATAACATTTTTATTCGAATTTGTTGCACTCAATTGCCAAATATATTCTTTATTAAAAGAGAAGTTATTTTTCAACTTTAAATAATTATTATCATATAAAATTGTATCAAGAATTGGATTCAACTCCTCATCTAGTAAAAGAAATCTAAATTGTTTATTTTGACTGGATGAAACCCAATTAAATATTATACTATCACCCTCAACTTTAGAATTTTTCGGAGAGATAATAACAACTTCAGATTTTTGGTTAGAAGCTCTCAATAAATTAGTAATATTCCTATTTTCAGCAAATTTACTAAATGCATTAGCAAAATTTTCTAGCACCTTTACAAAAATGTTATTTAATTGTTTATCAGAATTTTTTGATGGTGAATAGATTATATCTTTTACAACAAGTTTTCGATTTCCAAATATTATAAAATACTTCTTTTCTTTTTTATCAAATAAGTTAATAAAGCTATTATCATCTATTCTTATTACATCATTATAATTCAAAAATTCATTATTTTTAATTTTTGACCAGTTACCATTTATATTTTTTTCAGCTTTACCTTTAACATTAACAACAAAAACCGAACAATTATCCTGTCCAAAAAGGTTAAAAGTATAAAATAATAAAAATAAATAAAAAAAATATCTTTTCATATTACAAACTTTAAAAACATACTTGATTATTAATATTAATAAAATCCTTCAAAATTACAATGGAAATAATAATAAATTAAAATTTAAAATAATCTATGATTTATTTTAGAAAAAATTAATTATCAGAATATTTATTTAAAGTAAATTTGAATTATTATTAAGCACAAGTTTTTTTATATCTTAATAAATTTTTTTATAATAAAAAAAGCTAACATTTACTAAAAATGTTAGCTTTTCTTTAAAAAAAATAAAATAATAATCACTTTAAAATACTCAAAGGTAAATCCATTGGTCCATCATAATCTGGTCTTTGAGCTCCGCTCGTTTCTTCTTTTACTTTATTATCAACATAATTAAAAACTTCTTGAAGTGTTATAATTTTATTTTGATCTGCATCAGCTTCTCCTTTGAGCCCATTTATAAAATAGTATGTAAAAACACCATGCCCACCACCCCATTTAACATCTTCTTTTGATTGTTGATTCGAACCTGCAGCAGTAATTAATGAAAGTCCTTCTGAGGCTTGAGCAATTTCTAATAATAATCTATTTCTTATATCAATATCTCTAGCAGTTCCGAATGATATTTTTGTTGCACCAGCATGACAAGCATCAGCAATCATTATTGCTCTTCTAGCTTTAGCATATTTAAAGCTTTTTTCAACATCATCTTGAGAAACTGCTGTACCAATAAGATTATCTAGTTCAACTTCACTGCTTAAAAAATACATAGTTTGACCTTCTGCCCAACCGTGACCAGCAAAATAGAAAATAATCAAATCTTCTTTAGAAGATTCCTCAAATATTTTCTTAATCCACTTTACAATATTTGGTCTTGTTGCTTCTTCATTTAATAATAATTTAATCTGATTTTCTGGCACAGAACCGGCATAAGAACTTCTTAAAAAATCATAAAATAATTTAGCATCAGTATCAGCATAGTTTAAATTAAATTGTGGATTTTGATATTTTGAAATTCCAACAATTACTGCATATATTTTGGGCAATTTAAATTGATAATCAACTTTTTCTTCTTGTATTGCTTGCCCCTGCCTTTTTATTTTAAAATATTGTCTACCTATATTACCCTTAATATCTGTTGCGGTAATTTGTACAGAATTTTCTCCTATAGCAAGAGGTATATCAGCAGCAAACTTCACAACATTACCGTTAAGATTATATGCTTTTGCATCTTTATCAGTTGCTTCTTGTAATACTGCTTTTACTCCATTTACATTTACATCTACTATACCACTATGATCAGCAGCAAAACCAACTACCTTATGAAGAGGGTTAGAAGTAATAAGTCCTCTTCCTCCATCACTACTTGAAGCCAATACAATTTGAGGTGGAGTTCTATCATTTCCACTATCAATATCATTCAATATTTTTTCAACTTCTTCAACCTTTTGTTTTGCTTCTAAATAATTACTATTCAACTTATATGCTTCTGAATATAAATCTTTTGCTTGCTTGTAAAGTTCTTTTGCTTTCTCTAAACTTCCAAATCTTTCTTCTTGACGAGCTTTATCTTGAATATTTAATCCTTCAGAATACTTTAATAAATCATCTCCTAAAGCTGAAATTTTCCTATCCAATTCTTTTTTCTCAGAGGCTAATAATTCAACCTTTAAATCTGAAACAATTTTTTTAGTAACCTCTTTAACAATATTAAATAAATCGTCTAATTCACTTGTAACTTCACAAGTGCTTACAGTTAAACCCGTTTCTGTCTGAATTATTCTCGCATCTACTCTAAACTCACCACCAAAGTTAGCAAAACCTCCAAAAAGTAATAATTTTGCTCCTAAAAACTTACCAAGTTTTTGTTTAGTTGATTCATCAATTATTGGTTTTTGACTCAAATCAAATTCATCTAAAATATTTTGTATTCTTTCACGTTCTACAACCCTGAACTTGTTTAATTTTGATAATTCTGTAATAAGCATTGAAGCAAAACCTTTTTTAAGAGGATCAAGTTTATCTTTATCTTTAATGCTATTATTATCAAAATAAAGAACTGCTAAAGTCATTTTTTCTTCTTGCTGTGAAAAAACATATACCTTACTCAGAAATATTAAGCAAAGCATTAACCCTAAAATCTTTAAAAAATTTAATCTCATAATAACACTCCCTACATACATTATATTTATTAAATTCTTAAGAAATAAGAAAAGTTCCAAAAAATTGTGAGAAAAGTATAATAAAATTTTAAAATCTAAATAATAAATTACACCCTACTTTTGAGCCGCTAATATCCATTTTTTCAGTTGAAGAAGGTAAAATAATATCACCAGTTTTAAATAAATAAAAAATTTCAGCTTGTAAAAAATCTATCATATTATATCTTAAACCTAAACCTAAACCTAAAACGGTAGATTCCCCAGTATGAACTAATTCACCATTAAGAAGTTGATCTGCACTCTGGTATAATTTACCATCAAAAAGCAAATAAGGTGTTAATCTTGTATTTAACATTAACTCAAATAGATAATTTATATCAATCTGAGCCCCTGATGATAATTCCTCAGTTGAATTTTCAGATAACAGTTTATTGTTACTCCTTTTTCTATATATTACAAATATGTTGTTATGTGTAATACCAATAATGTAATTTAATCCAGTATAAAGTGATACTTTATTCCCCATCTTGAATATTTCGATATCATCAATTTTATCTTTTGCAAATACCGTATAAACAAAATCAAAATTAAATTTAAAATTTTTTGATATCTTAACATCAAAACCAAAATCAGATATTATTTCATCACCAGGATCGAACTTACCCATATCGGTTGATTCTCTCGGATAATAATTGCCTTTATAGTTATAGGCACAACCTAAACCAAGTACAAAACTTTTTGAAATTGGATAAGCATATATTAACGATAAATTAACATTAAAGCCCTGGCTATAATATGAAATTGGATAACCTAAAGGATTTAAAGATATTAATTGTGATATTAAAAATTCCTCATTTGAAAGCTTTGTTTTACCTGTAGGCAACCCAATTAAAGCCTTAACCATAAATCTTTCCGATGGGAAAATATATTTAATTCCAACTCTTGTTTCACCTAAAGCATTTATTTTATTCCCATTAAATTTAGTTAGTGCAGAACCATTCCATAAATCAACTGATAAATGGCTTGAAAAAGGTATTAATATATTTGTTGGGAAAGATAATTGTTCTAATTTATCATTACCAATTTTTAAAGATTGAAGATTAGAATTCAAATCAATTTTATTAGAAGTAATATAAAGTAATTTATCATTTAATGTTTGAGATAATGCAAGAGAAGAAAATAATAAAATGTATAAAATAATTTTCATAAAAAATCCTTATTTTGGTGGCTTTGGAGGATTGGGTAAAGGTTGTATCATTATTTCATCTCTTGGGTCATCCTTTTGATCACTAATACTGGCTTCTATTGCTTTTTTACGATAGTAAGCTAAAGAGATTTCGAAATCATCGTTAATTATATTATAAGCACTTTTAGGAATAAATCTTTCAATTCTATCTAATGATTTTATCCTCTGAAGAAATTCAAAAAAGCTTTCAGTAGGTATAGTTAATATTTTTTGTCTAACCTGATCAGATATTTTAATCCCTAATTTATCTATTACTTCTAAGGTCAATTCTTTTTCCATTCTGTAAAAATCATCTAACTTTCCTGACTTATAAAGCTGTTCGTTTATTTTACCTGATTCTACATCTATCAAAGCTAAATCTAATCTTAATTGATCATTATTAATTATAAAACCTCCTTTCAAGATATTTTTTGCCCTTAACAAAAGACCCACTCTTTGAATTGTACTTGGATCAATTAAATTAGTTTTGCTGAGTTCTAATTCAGATAAAATTGCTTCCATTCTCAAACGTTCAATAATTTTCAATCTTGGGACATGATTAAAATCTGTAATAAACATTAGTGGAAATCCTTTCTCCAGTACATCGTAATCAGAAATGTTTGAGCGATTTTCAAAAGTAAGAATTGCGAATGTACTATCTGATAAAACTCTACCAATACTTCTTTCTTCATTAATAATTTTTTTGGCCTCTTCTTTATATAACATCTTGATACAATAAAGAAGTCTTTCTTCCATCAATGAGCTATATTTTCCATCTAAAGATTTATCATTATAATATCTATAATACTTAATTGCATTTCGAAAGTCATTTTTAACTTCATAACATAAACCAATATAATATTTGACTTCGGTATTAGTCAATTTTAAAGAATTAGTGTATTCAAGTTGTTTTATTGCATCATCGATTTTAGATATAAAAAAATAAGCTACACCAAGACCATAATTAGCTGAATAATTTGTTTTATCTTTGATAATTTGATCTGTAAAAATTGAAATCGCTTCATTATAACGTTTTGAGAATATATACTCCCAACCAAAGTTATAATTAGGTGAGTTACAATTTAGAGAGAGAAATAACACTAATAAAATAAAAGGAACTATTGGATTTTTTTTCTTCATACCCTCTCTCCAAAAATGAGGCACAAATATTATACTCTAATATAACAAAAAAGTTCCAAAAAGCAAATAGCAACTTTTATCTTATATTTCTAATAATGCTTTTTCTAAAATTTGGATTGCAAGATCAATATCTGAATCATCTACATCAAGATGAGTAACAATTCTTAATTTACCTTTCATTCCTTTACTAACTAGCAATCCCTTATTTTTCAAACTTAACGAGAAAGCATCGGTATTTATTTTTTGATCTTTGAAACCAAAAATTACAATATTAGTTTGAACAGATTTCAGATCAATATCAATTTTATCATTACTGCTTAAAAAATTTGCAATTCTCTTTGCTCGCTTATGATCATCAGCCAATCTTTCTACATTATTCTTTATAGCATATAAACCAGCTGCTGCAAGAACTCCTGCTTGCCGCATACCACCACCAAGTATTTTCCTAAATTTTCTTGCTTTTTCAATAAATTCAAATGAGCCACATATGACTGAACCAACTGGAGCTCCTAAACCTTTTGATAAACAAATTGAAACTGAATCAAAATGCTTAGAATAATCTTTTATGCTAATTCCTGTGGCAACAGAAGCATTCCACAATCTTGCACCATCAAGATGCATTTTAATACCATGCGATTTTGCTAATAAACTAACATCTTGAATATAATCATAATCAATAATTGTACCCCCAGCTCTATTATGAGTATTTTCAAGACAAATCAATCTCGTTTTAGGGAAATAATAAATATCAGGCCTAATTGAATCTTCTATATCTTGCAATTTCATCATACCATAATTTCCTGGAATGGGGTGTAATTGCACCCTTGATATAAAAGCACCTCCAGCAGTCTCGTATTGAAAAATATGAGCAGAAGCTTCAACAATAATTTCATCACCAGGATCAGTATGACACTTTATTGATAACTGATTTCCCATAGTACCACTTGTGACGAACAAAGCAGCTTCCTTACCAGTTAATTCAGATAAAGTATCTTGTAATTTATTTACTGTAGGATCTTCACCAAAAACATCATCACCAACAATAGCAGAAGCAATGGCTTCTCTCATAAAAGCAGAAGGTTTTGTTAATGTATCACTTCTTAAATCAACTATCTTATTCATTTGTTTTACTCTCAAAAATTTTTAAAAAATAGTTAATAAATGAAATTAAAATAATAACAATACTAATATAAAGAGAAAATTTCGAAAAAACATCACCAAATTTTGTATAAAAAGTCTGATATGAATTTAATTTAATTTCATCTATTAAAATTGTTTCTGTATTAAATTGCGATTTTTTTTGAATTCTACCAATAGGATCTATAAAAGAAGAAACACCTCCATTGGCACATCTTACAATTGATCTTCTATTTTCTATTGCTCTCAGAACAGCGAATTGATTATGTTGATAAGGCCCTGATGAGTTTCCAAACCAACTATCATTTGTAACTATCACAAGAAATTCTGCACCCTTTTTAACAAATTCTGATACAAAACCAGGGAAAATAGACTCATAACAAACCATTGCCCAAAAATTTACTTTTTCAGTATTGGAATTTATATTTTTATTTAAAAACAATGAATCCGAAATATTAAAACTAAAAATTGTACTATCTTTGCCTATTCCCCAATTAGAAATTCCTACTCCCCATTCGAGAAAATTTATCAAAAAAGGGTAAGCATCAAGATAAGGTATTCTTTCACTAAAAGGAACTAATTTAATTTTATGGTAAACCTGAATATTTCTTTTCTCGGGTTCAAATAAAAAAATTGAATTATAAGAATCATAAGCAATATCAGAACCTTTCATCTTTTTTGCACTAGGGGGAATATTTTCATTTGAAGCATAAATCTTCAAATCCGCAGCACCGGTTAAGATATTTGTTTTTATGGAATCTACACTTTTATAAATTAAAGCTAATTCTTCTGATCGTGATGGTTGCCTTATGTAAAATGGAATTGCTGTTTCTGGCCATACTATTAAATCTACATTCTCATTTTGTTTAACAAGATTACTTTTATTTAATAGAGTTATTACTTGTTCAAACTCTTTACTTTTTTTCCATTTTTCCCAGGGATCAATATTTGGTTGAATTATTGCAACTTTAATTTTTTTATTGCTGATTTGTTCACTATAATCATCTAAAATTATTTTTGAAATAATGTTCGGTAAGAAAAAAAATAATAGAGCAATTAATATAGTAATAATTCCATTAATGGATTTTATTTTAATTTGATTATACAGAAATTTAGAATGCAAATAAAATATTAAAATATTCATTAATACAATCCAGAATGATATTCCATATACACCAGTAAAAGTTATATATTGAATATCATAAATATTATAAGTCTGGGTATTTCCTAACAATAACCAAGGGAAAGCGAATTCAGTAATTGAATGAAGATATTCAAATGAGACCCAAATAAATGGTAAAAAAATTAGTGCAATAAACTTGTTTAATAATTTCTGTATTAATTTATAAACTAAAATTGGAATAGTAAAAAAAAATGGGTGTATCACGATTAAAGCTACACCACTAATCATTAGAAAAATATCTGTTTCATTTCCCCAACCACCAACCCAATAACAGGCGATTAAATTAAAAACAAAAAAAGTTAGATATGAATATTTAAAAACTTTTTTAAAAGAACTTAAGCCATCTATAACATATAATAATGGAACTAAACCAATTATTGATATTATACCAAATTTAAATGGAGGAAAAGAAAAACCTAAAATTACACCTGAAAGAATTAATAACAATACATTGTATCTATTTTCAAACGTTCGATTTGTTTTCATAAAATTAGTTTTTTATTTAAAGAGTGAAATTACTTATCTTTTCGTAACATTAAAGAACTTAGCATACTTTCAAAATATTTATAAAGCAAGCTAACTAAAAAAGCAGAAATTACCCCAATTAAACCACCAACAATAACATCCAAAGGATAGTGAACACCTACATATACCCTTGAATATGCTACAATAAAAGCAACTGAAAAATAAACCCAGCGGTACTTTGGGAAAAAAAAGTTAAACATAGTAGCTGCAGCAAAAAAATTCGCTGCATGTGATGAAGGTAATCCATACTTACCACCACAACCTACTAATAATCTAACCCCTTCAAGTTCATGACATGGTCTTAAGCGTTCAATCAAAGGTTTAATTATAGAACTTGTTGTTTGATCTGCTAAAGTCACAGCTAAAATCGTTAATATTGCTGCAACTTTACCCTCTTTACCTAATTTTGTAAAAAAATAAAAGAATAAAAAAATGTAAAGTAAAAACCAATTATTACGTTCAGTTACGAAAGGCATAATTCTATCAAACACTACGTTATGGGTAGTAGTATTTATGAACCAAAAAAGAGAAGTATCGATACTTAAAATAAATTCTATCATTTGTTAAATTTTACCCTTATTAAATGTTTTAAAAAGAAAAATATTATAACCAATACAACAATACAAGTAATTAAAATTGTATATCTATCTAAATAGTAACCAATTTGGTGCCAATTTTTACCAAGTAGATATCCAAAAAAAATAATAATAGAATTCCATAATAATGCAGAAATCGATGATAGCACAGTCGTTTTTTTAAAATTAAGTTCAGATAACCCTGTAAAAAAAGAAACGACAGCTCTTGTACCAGCCAAAAATCTATTTACAATAACAACCCAATAACCATATTTTTCAAACCATCTTTCTATAGTTTTAATACTCTTTAAAGAGATGAACTTTAATTTTCCCCTTTCAACAATCTTTATACCAAAAAATTTCCCAAGTTGGTACATTGTCATGAAACCAGTAGCACTTCCAAAAGTTGATATCAAAATAACTAATATAATACTTACACGATCAATTCCAGCGAGATAACCACAAAATGCTACAATCAAATCACTAGGAAAGGGAGGAAAAATATTTTCAATGTATGCAATTAGAAAAACGGCAAGATAAATATATACAGAATTAACATTTGATAAAAATGATATAATTGTCTCAGGAGTCATCTTTAAAAACTTGAAATTAAAGCAACTGAATAACAGGCAATTCCTTCAGAGGTGCCAACGAACCCCATACCTTCTGAAGTAGTAGCCTTTATTGATATTTGATTAATATCCAATGAAAGCACATCTGCAATATTTTTTCTCATTTCATCAGAATATTTGAGAATTTTTGGTTTCTCAAGTAATATTGTAGAATCAATATTATTAATTTTATATGAATTAAAATTTAGCAAATCATATACTCTTTTTAATAGTAATAAACTTGAAATATCCTTATAAGTTAAGTCATTATCAGGAAAATGTTTACCAATATCACCTAAAGCAGCAGCACCTAATAGTGCATCACAAATAGAATGTAGCAATACATCAGCATCTGAATGGCCTAATGAACCTTTCTCTGAAGGAATTTCTACTCCACCAAGAATTAATTTTCGTCCAGTTACTAACTTATGAACATCGTATCCAAAACCAATTCGTATCAATATCTCACCTCAAAGTTAGTATATTTATTTTCAAATTCTCTTACATCAATTGAAAATGAGGTTACATGAGCAAATCGAGGACCGATTTTGACTTCTTCAATAAAAGGTTTAATTATTTCCTCCTCTCCTTCAACCTCAATTTCAACTTCACCAGTATATAAATTTTTCACATAACCATTTAAGTTATAATGTCTGGCAAGAGATTGAACAAAATACCTGAACCCCACACCCTGAACAACACCACCAACAATTATTGTAATAGTCTTCTTCATTTATAAATTCAAATTTCTTAAAACAAAATTCAAGGCATCAACTAAATTATTAGAATTCTTTAAACCTGCCTGGACAAAATCTGGTTTACCACCACCCTTTGCATCAATCATACCTAATATTGAATTAAATAATTGCACCATATTAATAGATACATCAGCAGATCTGGCGAATAAAATATTTGAATTTGAATTAATATTACCTAACAAAACAATATAGCCTTCATTAGAAATAATTTTTTGAGCAATTATTCTTAAATCCGAAAAATCTCTATTATGAAAAACTTTTTTTATTATTTTAGTATCTTTCTCGATAATTGCATCATTAATTAATTCTTCTGCTTCAATTTGTAATATTTGTTCTTTATATATATCAATTTGTTTATTTAGAAGTTTATTCTCATTGATTAATTTTCTTACTTTTTCAGGAATTTCTTTTTCTGAAGAAGATAAAGTATAAGAAATATCCGCAAATAAAAAGTGTTTCCATTGATAATCATTTAAAGCTCTTTGACCACATAAAAATTCTAATCTGGTAGCATTACCTTTGATCTTTTCTGATTTAACAATTTTTATTAAACCAACCTCTCCCGTTTTTTTAACGTGAGTTCCACCACAAGCGGAAAAGTCAAAACCATCAATTTCAATTATTCTAAGCAAACCAGTAAACTTTGGGGGTTTTCTCAAAGGATATTTATCAACTTCAGTATCTGAAATAAAATGAATTTTTACATCGAGATTCTGATATATGATATTATTTGCATAAACCTCAAATTCAGCAATTTCTTTTTGAGAAATATTATTACAGTTTAAATCAATAGTAGATGATTCTTCCCCAAGATGAGAAGAGATAGTATTATAACCCGCTATCTTAAAAATGGATTCAGATAAAATATGTTGACCGGTATGTTGTTGCATAAAATCAAATCTTCTTTTCCAATTAATATTGCATTCTGCAATATCTCCTGAAATTTCTTTTTGAGTTAGATGTAAAATTTGATCATTATATTCAACTACATCAATAACATCAACTCCGTTTATCGTGCCTATATCATGCTCTTGACCACCAGTTGTTGGGTAAAAATAGGTTTCTTCTAATACAACTGCAAATTTATCAAAATATTTTGTTTTATTAACAATTTTTTCAGTAAAATTCGTCTTATATGAATCTGTATAATATAATTTTTTGGTCATAATTTATATAATATTTTTGCAATAAAATAACTTTTAAATAAAAAAAAAGCAAGAGAATTAAATTGATTGGTTATATTTGGAAAGAATGACTGAGAATAAATTTTATATTCTCAGTCATATAATTATTTATTGTTGCACATAGGTTTTAACAAACTGTTTGAAATTTGAAAAACCTTCTGGTTCAAACTCTACAAACTGTTCCCATTTCAATCCTTTTAACTTCATCAAAATCTTTTCACCATTAGCGATCTTAATTAAATCATCGGCTGAGCAATCATATAAAGCCCTTTCAAAATATTTACCCCATTTATTACTTATATATCCTCTATTTGTTCCACTTCCTTCTTCAGAATTGAATGTTAAAGTTTTACCATCAACATTAATAGCTAAACTTTTACCAGGTTGTATCTCAAGCCAGGTATTAGTCCAAAATTCTACTAAAAGTTGATATTTAGTTTCGTTCTCTTTAACAATTTTTATTGGATTTAAAGTCCCACAAGGTAACATACCTAATGCACCAGATCTTTTTACAATATAACCTAATTGTAATTTGTAAGTAGTAGAATTATCCTGTTCATTTTTCGATACTGTAATTAATTCTGGACTACAACTGATAAGAAATATTAATAAACCAACAAATAAAAAGGAATGCTTTTTCATTTTACTTCCCTCTTTTATAATGTAATTATTGTACTTAATCCAAGCAAAATTATGAAAATATTTAGTAAATGTCAAGTTTTTGATTCAATAACTTTGAAATTTCATGATAAATTAATGGTTTCTAGTTATTAAGCTTTTGAGGATTTCTTTTTGAAAAAATGTAATGAGGCAAGTTGATTTAAAATAATAATTTAACAGAAAACTACTTTATTATATTTTTGAATATAGTATCAAGATTAATGATTTTAAACATACTATCGATTTTTTTGAGGCTATTTAAATGTTTATCAATATTTTTGAAATATATATTTACATCTTTATTTTTTAAGAACTTTTCTTTTTGTAATAAAAATTTTTCTAAATTTTTAATTTTTTCAGTATCAAATTCAATATGGATATTCTTTACATCATTTGTATCAAGGTATTTATTATTATCACTTTTATCATTGAATTCAAATTCAATTACGTTATGGTTAAAGTCATTTAATTTTCTTTTCATTTCATTTTCGTTTTTGTAATGATTTTTAAGTTTAACTCTATAAAAACTATCCAATTTTATATCATATTTTATTAAAGAAGAAAGGTCTGGTATTTCAATTCTCAACATATTTTTATCAGAAGAAAAGGAAACAGTTGCAACGCTATGAGCATCTTTTTCCCCTTCATTATTTTCAAAAACTATTTTAATAACGTTGTTATTTTTATATTGAGAAAAAAGCCTATTAGCCCTACTTTTTATTATATGAACATTCTTTTTATTATTTTCTATTACAACTTTTAAAGAATCAATATTTACTTTTTTTACAAATATTGTATCAGGTTTGAAAAAAATATAATCTTTTTTTGGAATTTTATTACCTTCAAATACATTTCTTAAGCGAGTGATATCGAAATTTTCATACAAGACATTTTTCTTATGTGGTATTTTTGAAATTGCAAAAAATTCATTTTTTTGTTTACTATTTAAGTTTTTAGATATTTCATAAAAGATAGCATCTCTCATTACCCATAATTCAGGATTAATAGCTAAATAATCTTTCTGAGATGCTAATATTGAAGTTTCAATATTTATTTTGACTTTTTCAAGTATTGAATCAATTGTATTTTTTTGTTTAGTAGTAATATTTACCTGCTTATAGAATTCATTTAAAGGCAACTCTTTTTTATAATTATTATTCTTTTCATCCTTTTTCAGCTCAACATAAAATTTTTTTTCATTAGGATAACTGATTTTTAATAATTGTTCATTTGTAGTATCTGCAGGTAAAACCCCATAGACGGCAAATCTAAATACATCGTCTTTGCTTAAAGATGATCTTAATGGGAATAAATCATTATTCGCAATTGTATTTTCATAAATTGTTCTAACATTTTTAGTATTTTCTTGCAAAAAATATTCAATAGTATCTTTCTTTTGAAAAAGAAATACTACAAAGAAAACAATAGCAGCAGCTACTAAGGTAATTGCAAAAGGAATATATTTTTTTGGTATAGGAATAAATGGATTCTCAAAATTTTCAATTCTATTTATTTCTATTAAAATCTTATTCTGCAACTTCTCATTAGGTTTAATTTTCTTAAAATCTGAAAATATTTGCTTGGTTTTTAAAATCTCTTCATAACAATTTTTCCACTCTAAATCATTCTGAATTTTATCTAAAACAAAATTGATTTCTTTATCTTCTAATTCATTATCAATAAAAGCTGATACTAATTTATATATTTTATTTTTTCTCATTTTTATCCTTAAATAACTGGTTAACAATCTTTGCAAAACTAGTTCTCGCACGAGCTAATTTTGATTTAACTGTTCCAATTTCGCAATTTAAGATTTCTGATATTTCTTGATAAGTAAGATTCTCAATTTCTTTCAAAATTAAAATTTCTTTAAAATCATATTTTAATCTATTCAAAGCTTCTTGAATCAATAGGTTGTCATCAATTTTGCTATAAATATTATTATTATCCTCTATATCACTGGATAATTTGTTCATTGATAATACAGGAAAATAGTATTTCAATCTTTTTTTTCTAATATGATCTTTACATTTATTTAAAGCAATTCTATAAATCCATGTATAAAAACCTGATCTGAACTGGAATTGTGGTAATGCTTCATAAGCTTTAATAAAGACTTCTTGAGTTAGATCATCTACAATAAATATATTATTAGTAATATTAAATATAAGGTTTCTTATCTTTTCCATATATTTTTCAACTAATAAAGAATATAATTCCTTATTACCATTAAGGATTTCCTTAACAATTTTGTGATCATCAACAATTGTAGAATTTGACGAATTACTAAGTTCAGGATTCATACTTTATAATATAGACGAAAATTATAATAAAATGTTCCATTTATTATATACGTCAAGAATCAGAAAGGGTTGCATTTTGAAGGGTTAAATTATGGGAATTGATTCTTTTTTGGACTTCAAGATTTTTCCATTCATAAAAAATAAACACACACATAATTAGAGCTGCTATTCCATCAGAAAAAGAACCAGCTAGCCAAATACCATCTAAATAAAAATAACTTGGTAAAAAGAAAAGCAAAGCAATTAGCACTATCGCTTGCCTTAGCATAGAAAAAAACAAGGAGTGTTTTGCCTTACCAATTGCCTGAAAATAACCAGCAGCAACAATTTGAAAACCAACAAATGGGAACATAAGGGTAAATAATTTTAGACCATGAGAGCCGATATAAATTAAATTTTCATCATTTTTACTGAATAATCCTACAATTATATTGCTAAAAAGAAATATTATTGAAAATCCTATAATACAAATAATTGTAGCAATAATCATAGAAGATTTAAGAGTGTCCTGAATTCTATTAAATCTTTTAGCTCCATAATTATAACCTAAAATGGGTTGAATTCCTTGATTAATACCAAATATCGGCATTAAAAACAATGTAACAATGCTATTTATAATACCAAGACTTGCTATAGCTAAATCACCACCATAAATTTTTAACTTGCTGTTAAATATCATTATTACAATGCTACCCACAATGTGCATCGCAAACGAAGCCATTCCAATAGAAAAAATATCCCTGGTTACTTTAAATTTTAGTTTTAGATTATGAATTCTAATTTTTAGTATACTCTTATTACTATAAAAATATAACAATACCCATGTACAACTAATGAATTGAGAAATAACAGTAGCTATAGCCGAGCCTTTAACCCCCAATTTAAACACAAAAATAAATAATGGATTTAGAATTATGTTAACTATTGAACTAAGAAACATTGTATACATCGCTGTTTTGGGGTTACCTTCACCTCTAATAATATTATTTAAGGTAAACAACAATAATTGGAAAATTGTACCGGGCAAAAAGAAAATTAAAAATTCTTTAGCATAAGAGAATACCTCTTTATCAGCGCCAAAGATATATAAAATTTCATCGATAAATAGATAACAAAAAATTATCAGAAAAATAGAAATAATGATACTAATTGAAATAGCATTACCTAAAATTTGTTCTGCTTCATTAATTTTTTTCTCACCAAGCCTAATAGATACCAGTGCTGTTGATCCGATACCAACTAACATAGAAAAAGCCATTCCAATCATAATAATTGGAAAAATTATTGTTACACCTGATAAGGCTAAGACACCTACACCATTTCCTATAAAAATTCTATCAATTATTGTATAGGAAGCCGTAATTAACAAACCAATTATTGATGGAAGAGAAAATTTATAAATTAATTTTATAATTTTTTCATTTTCTAATAGGAATAATCTTTCATTCATCAACTATCAATCTCTAATATTTTTAACCTCTCTTTTTCTTCTTATATAAGCTAAAATAAACCCAAATAACATTAATAGATTCCCCAACCAAAATAAATTAATAGCGGGTTTAATACTAATATCAGCAACTAAAATTTCTTTTGGTTTTGCAGTAATATCATCTGTTAATTTAACATAACCCAAATTAAGCAAAGGTACAACATCTTTCAAAACCCTTTGCAAAACGAATTCATATTTACCATCTGATGTTTTGACAGGAGTATATTTAGGACCATTTTTATCAAAAGTAGAAGATAGATTTAATATTTCTGAAGAATTATTTTTAAGAACCTTAACTGAAGCATTAATTGAAAATTCTCCTCCCATCATCATTTTTTCCATATCAATTTTATATGACTCAAAAATTAAAGTCATATCATCTAATTGATATGGTTCGTCTTTCTTTAATTGAATGTTTGTTACATTTTCATTAGACTCAAAATCTTTCAATCCAATAGGAGAAAAATAAATATCTTTAGTTATCATTTCTTTAATATCAGGAATTTTCATAAGACCATTTGCCATTTGATTTACGAACATAATAGGTTTAAGAATAGTCTCATCATTAGAATTTTTAACCAATACTTTAAAATAAGATTTTTTGTTTGAATCAAATAATTCTTCACCGATATATTTAAATTTATATCCAAAAACTTCTTTTTCTTCGTTAAGCGGTAATTCAATATGTTTGGTTTGACTATATTTTCCTGAACCAATGACTCCTATTAATAGTAAAGCTACACCGATATGCGAAAATACACCACCAAGATTAATAATACCTAGCTTTATATTTCTGAATAATTTTTCAGCATTAATAAATATAGCAAAAAATGAACTCCATATAAGAATTATCATTGAAAAATGAATAACCCCTAAAAAATACGAAATAATGGTTAAAATTGTAGAAGCTAATAAACTAATAATAATCTTTTTTAAAATGATTTTTGGTAAATCACTTCCCCACCCAACAACAAGGCTTAGTCCATTTATTACATTAATTAAAAATGCAAGTGGTAAATTCCATTTATCGTAAAAGCTTACATCGACAGCAGATTTTGAAAAAATAGGATATGAAGTCCCTGCTAGAATAATCAAAGCAGAAAGAGAAAGCACTATACTACCTAAAGACAACATTACTTCTTTAGAGATTAAGTTATACTCACTTTTTTCAGAATTAATTGCTTTAATCCTGTATAATAAAAGACCTAATCCAAGAATGAATATGCTTAATAAAAAAATAAACAATAAAAGATAAACTGCTGAACCAGGTTCAGTAAATGAATGAACAGAAGCATCTTGAAGAACACCACTACGAGTTAAAAAAGTACTATAAATAACAAGAGAAAAAGTTATAATTGTCAAAAATAAATTTGTTTTAACTAATCCACCTGTTTTTAATTGAGTAATTGCTGTATGTAAAAGTGCTACACTAAAAATCCATGGAACCAATGAAGAATTTTCAACGGGGTCCCAACCCCAATAACCACCCCATCCTAATGTTTCATAAGCCCAAAAAGCACCTAATACCAATCCTGCACCAAGGAAAAATGAAGCAATGGATAACCATGGTAAAGAATACTTTATCCAATTTTTATAATTCCCTATTATTAGTGAAGAAATTGCAAAAGCATACGGTACAGTCATTAACGCAAATCCAATAAATAAAACTGGAGGGTGTATCTGCATCCAGAAATTCTGTAACAAAGGATTTAATCCATTACCATCAGGCGGAATCATTACCCATTGTGTTGATGATATATTAATAATATTTGCTCCAACAGGAGGAATTCCAGTTCTTATTGCTTCAGGATAGAGACTCCATATTTTTTCAAAAGGGGATTTATTAATAAGCAAAAGGAGTAAAAAGACAACCACTATGCCAAAAGTTGACATCACTGAAGATTCAAGTCCAATTTTTTTAGTAAAATTCTGTAAAAATATTCCAATTACAGCAAGACATAATAACCAAAAGAGAAAACTACCCTCCTGCCCAGCATAAAATGTTGAAAGCAATAAACCAAAAGGCAAGTCATTTGATGAATTATTGAAAACATAAATATATTGATATTGATGATTTATTATTAACAGCAACAGGATAAATGAAATAAGAATAATACCTGAATTAGTAATATACAAACCATATCTTGCTAAAGATAAAAACTTAGCTTCTGAAATACTTTTTAAATAGAAAAAAACACTTAAAAAAGAGGTGATAAACAATAGATAATTTAGTACTATTGCAAAATCGCCAATAAAATTAAACATATTTTACTCCTTTCAAAAAGGTAATTTTATTTGATTTGAACGTAAAATTCAGGGTGTATATTTTTGACCCTCATATTTACTTGGGCATTTGGTAAGTATTTCAGATGAATAAAATATACCATCTTTATATTTCCCAATAGCTACTACATGGCTAGCAATTTCAAAATTATTTGGTTTTGAACCGGAAAAAATTACTTTTGCAATTTCATTATTTTCATCTTTTAAATAAAAAATAAATTCATTTTTTTCACTATTATATTCTGAACCTTTTTCCCTAACCCACTGACCTTTTATTTGAATTTTTTTACCGTCCAATTCTCTAGCTTTTGAAAAATCAGAGTATTCAATATCTGTATTTACTAAAGAAAAAACAGCAACTAATAAAAATACAACAATAATTATTCCACCAATAATATATCTAGTCTTCATTTTTCTTCTCGATTTTTTTTAATCTTTTTTCTAATTTAATAATTTCATAATAAAGACCTATCCAAATAATTAAAACAACTAATAGCACTACAAATAAAGAATTCTGTTCTAAGAAATTAAACATATACACCTCTTCATATTTTTTTTCTTTCTAATTCTGTTACTCTGTTTTTTAAGGTAAAAATCCAAAAATATAAAAGAGTAAAAGCGATAAGAGATAAGAAAAATATTATTCTCATCTCAAAACTCATTCCTGATTTTATAACTGGTCCACCACCGGGGCTTGAAAGGTCATCAGCAGAGCCAGGATGTAAACCGGAGGTAATTCTAGGTAAAATAAAAATGAAAAATGGAACAGTAACAAAGGCAATAATTGAATATACAGCTGACAATTTAGCTTTCTTTTCTTCAACTTCAATCGCAGATCTTAATGCAAAATAAGCTGCGTATATCAATAACAAAATAAAAATTGATGTTTCTCGTGGATCCCAATTCCAGAATGAGCCCCAATTAAATCGAGCCCATATTGAACCTGTTACTGTAGCTAAAATACAAAATAAAAATCCTAGAGAAGCAGAATTTACAGACTTAACATCAAATTCATAATTTTCAGATTTTAAATATCTTATACCATAGAACATTGATATTAAAAATGCAAGAACACTTACCCAGGCTACAGGTACGTGAAAAAGAATAATTCTTGCTTTTTCTTCCAATCCAGGAATAAAAGGAAAAGTAATAAAAAAAGTATTTTTCTCAAATTTTTTTAAAGTAAAATGATTCTCGTATTCATTATACTTTAAGTAAAAAATTCCCTCTTTATTTGTAATATTTGAAGCATATAATTTACCCTCATTACCATCTTTATCAATAAATTTGTATAGATTATTACTTATCTCAGATATAACTCCTTTAACAGGAATGATTTTAGTAGTATCAATAGTAGAGTAAAATTTAACATCTGTAAGATTCCCTGATATTTTTGGAATAAAAGATAGTAATATTACTAAAACAAATAAAATACCTATGAAATATTTTAGCTTCATCTCAATCCTTCCAAATAAAATCAAATAATAAAAATGATACTGTAATTAAAATACCAGAGTAAGAAATAATCAATAAAAACTGATTTAATTCATTAATTATGCTTTTACCAATCATTGAAGATTTAGTTAATCCAATAAGAATAATAAGCAAAGGAAGAAGAATTGGGAAAGATAATATTGGATACAAAGTCCCCTTATTACTGGCCTTTGAAATTATTGCAGCAATAATAGTAGAAGCAGAAGATAAACCAATACTACCAAATATTATTGTAACAAAAAACAAAAAGTAATTTTTTATTAAAAAACCATTCATAAAAAACAAATATAAAATAAATACAAATAATGATAATAATACCATTAAGCACAAATTGAACAACAATTTTCCTAAAAAAATTGTTCCACTTTCACTAATTAATTTTAAAACTAATGTTGTACCCCTTTCTTCTTCACTAACAAAAGTTCTTGATAAACCATTAGTAGCAGCAAAAAAAACAATAATCCAGAATAAACCAGCGTGAATATCTAATGATATATCTTCTAAACCTATAGAAAACAATAAAATTGTAATCGTAATAATTACAAATAACAATAAAGAATTAAAAGAATACCTATTACGTAATTCAGACTTATAATCTTTTTTAAGTATAAAAAAGGACTCTTTTATCATTTGTTCAAATTTATAATTTCATCGAATAAATAATAATCACTTTTATCGTTAGAAGCAATAACTAAAATACCTCTTTCTTTATGTTGTTTCATAATACTATGAATTAATTCAATTCCAGTATCATCTAGATTGGATGTTGGTTCATCAAATAATAGCACATCTGGCTCATTAGAAAGAGCGAATGCAATTTTTAGCCTTTGTTTCATACCTGAAGAATATGTTCTAAAAAGATCATTTCTTCTATCATATAATTCGACTTTTTTTAGCAAATCCAAATAAAATTCTTTTTCTTTTTTCTGATTTCTGATTTCATCAAAAATAATTAAGTTTTCAATACCTGTAAATTCATCATATAAGTGCAAATATGGAGAAAGAAAACCAATTCTTTTAAATAACTTATCAGGTGATAATATTTTACCATCTATCTCATAAAGAATTTTGCCCTTTGTAACCTGAAGTAACCCTGCAATTATTTTAATTAAAGTGGATTTTCCAGAACCATTTTTACCAATTATACCCAAACAAGATGGTGTATGAATATCAAAAGAAATATTATTAAATACTTCTCTACCATTAAAAACCTTTTGAACTGACTCACCAAATAAACGAATCATTATTTTCTCACAACTGAAAATTTACCTTTAAATTCTTTTTGAGCAGTTTTAATAAAATAGAAGTAAATACCACTACTTAAAACGTTTTCATTATTATCTTTACAATTCCATGAAAATCCATTACCTCCAATTATTGGAGTTATAACTTTTTTTGAATTATAAACCAATCTTAAATCATTACTTAATACAGAAAAAGTAATCTCATCTCCAACTGAAGAAGGTACATTGAAAAATAATTGTGAATTTTGATTAACAAAAGATGGGTTTGGAAAAACTTTTACATCGTTATTTTCAATTAAATAATCATTATTTATCAGAAAAAAGTTTTTCCAGGATGAATAATTATCTGCGGTAAAAGCAACTTTCAAACCATTAGGAAATAAAACCAATTTTGAATCACTTCCATTTTCACTTACAACAAACGTTGAAGAAGTGTAATTGTTACTTTTCTCATAAATTTCATTTAAATCAATCTTAGAGGAAATAAAAGAAATTGTATCTCCCTTATAATAAACATTAAAATATTGAGTTGAAAGTGATTGCATATAATTGTTTATATTACAAGATGGTGAAATAAAATTTATTAGCCTTAAACTACTCCCAGAAACCAAAGGATAGTTTTTAGCTTCTGGAAAGTAAAAGCCATTTTTAGCTCTATATGAAGTAAAATAGACCCAATTTGAAAAATCAGAATATTCACTTACTAAACTTTTACCGAAAGAATTTAAAACCACTTCGGTTGCTTTTAAAGGGGTAAACTTTGTAAAAGCTTCAAGTATTCCCTTCATAATTGAAGAAGAATATTTTTGAGTTAAAAATATAGCCCATATTGTAAGATCGTAACCTGAATGCTTCCAAAAAGGTTTAGAAGTAGAAGTAAAATATTCTGATAAATATTGATAGTAATCCTTTACCTCTGGATGCAAAAATGTTTCCATCCAAGTAGAAAAAATTTCATAATAATATACATCATCCATCCATATTCCATATTGACCAATTTGAATTGCATGAAACAATTCGTGAGCAGCAGTAATTTTTAACCCATTCATTCCTGAAGTATAAAAATCATTAAAGCGGTTATCTATTGTAATATAAGATGTATAACGAGGAATTGCATTAGTTTCAGAAATCATATCCTCAAAAGTAGTGTACCCATAAGTACCTGCTGAAAGATTTTCAATATAGATATCATATTCATTCCCTCCACCGTTATTATTATCAGGGACTAAGCCTTTATATCCAAGTAGATTAGTCATTTTATCAAGCGCATATTCAAAATAGTAATTTACAGAATCTACAAAATCTGGTATACCGTTTTTATCTTTATCTATATTTTCGGGAGCATCATCACCAGTTTTATTATAATGGATTCTAAAATTTTTTTTACTACTTAAAATACTTGTATCTTTTTCATCTCTAAAAAATATTGCTTGAAACAATTTTTTATCATTATCAGATAGAATTTCTTTTTTCTTTAAATACTCAACTTGAAGAGAAAAACCACACTTATTATTGTAAATATTTTCTGGTAGGTTATATTTTTTCTTTAATTTGTTTTTTATAGATAAGGCTTTATAAATCAATGAATCATGATGTTCATTTGTATTAAAGTTAAAAATTCTTTTGGCTTGAGAAAAAACAAGATCAAATTGCAACAATAATAAAAAAAGAATTATAATTATTTTTAAAAATTTCAAGAATATCCTTTCATTAAAAGTATTATATTGATTCCTTTAATTTAGCTACCTGTTCACGTAGTTTGCTATTCGGATATTTAGAAAGAAATTTGTTAATTTCAGTTTTTGCTAAATTCGTTTTATTTTGAGCAATGTAAATCTGAATTATTCCAAACTGTGCTAAATCAGCAAAGGAAGAGTCATGAAATTTTTCTAAAACGGAATTGAAATATATTAAAGCAGAACGATATTTGTTCATTTTTACATATAAAATAGCAGTATTATATTCTTTTTCTGCTAATTTATTTCGCAATTCAATTATCAATTTTTCTGCCTCACGAGCTTTTTCATGAGTTGGAAAATATTCTATAAAATTTTGAAATTCAAATATTGCTCTGTTCGTATATGATTGATCCAAAACTGATTTAGGAGAAATTTTATAATAACAAAGGCCTACTTTAAATCTTGCTTCAGGAACTAATGAGCTTCCTGGATTAAATCTGATTAAATCATTATATTCTGATGCTGCAAGAATATATTGTTCTGTATTAAAGTAACATTCACCTAATAAATACTGAACACTATCAGCAAATTGAACACCTTTTTCGTAAGCAATTATTTTAAGATTTTCAAGTGCCTTTACATAGCTACCTTCAAAAAAAAGTTTCTTGGCAATCTCAAATCTATCACGAGAATTTCTAATTTCAAGATCTTCTGACGAACTACAAAAGAAAGAAATAAAAGCTAAAACTATAAAGATACTTTTCAAATATTTCATTTTTTTATCCTTATTTGCTACGTATAGTAAACAATAAATATACCAAAATACCTGAAGAAGTAAGAATTACTAAAGGTTTCAATAACTCTTCAATAAATGTCTTTTTTTCAAGATCATTTAATAGTACACTTATTCTATTATTAATTATGAAATTTAAATTATCAATTTTTAATGTATCCGAAACATTCTCTGAATAAACATCGATACGATGATCAAAATCAAGTTTTACAAAACAATTAATTTCTCTTATAAAATAATCATCATTAGAATAATTCTTTAAGTATCTAATTTTAGTTTCATTATATAGATTTAATTTACAATTAGAAATTGAAGAATCCGAAAATTCAAAATTATTATTCTTTAAAGCATCAAAAAGTTTATTCTTTAATATCCAAATATTAGAATCACCTTCAAATACCAGCGATATATTTTTTGAATTACAACTTAACTTATTAATTATTTTACCTACAACAAATGAATAAATTGAATCTATTTTTTCATAGTTATTTAATACTCTGCTTTGAGAAAAAGAAGAAAAATGAAAAAAGCAAAAATATATTATTATAAAGAATAAATTACTTTTTCTTATCACTTAAGATTATCCCATTTTTCTTAATCTTTCAACTCTTTCACTAACAGGTGGATGTGTTGAAAACAATTTCATTATTCCACTGCCAGAGAGAGGATTCATAATAAATAAATGTGAAGAATTTGGCTTCGCAGCCAGTGGTAGTTCATAGTTTCCTCTTTCAAGTTTTAACAATGCATTTGCTAAAGAGTTAGGCTTACCACTTATTCTAGCACTACCTTCATCTGCCATAAACTCTCTAGACCTGGATATAGCAAGTTGTATTAAAGTTGCTGCAATTGGAGCAATAATAAGTAAAAATATTGTACCTAAACCACCACCATCATCATCTCTATCTCTTCCACCTCCAAAAAATATTAAAGAATAACTAGCAAAATGAGCTAAAGTTGTTAAAGCACCAACTAATGTTGCCGCAACTGAACCAATAAGAATATCTCTATTTTTAATATGAGATAGTTCATGAGCAATAACAGCTTCTAATTCATCTCTTTTTAAAATTTGTCTAATCCCTAAAGTAACAGCTACAGCAGCATTTTGAGGATTCCTACCTGTTGCAAATGCATTTGGAGCTTGTGAAGGAATGTAATAAATTTTTGGCATAGGTAAATTTGCACGAGTAGTAAGGTTTTCAACTATCTCAAACAATTCCGGATCATCCTCATAAGATATTTGTTTTGCTCCATAGCTCATTAATACAATTTTATCTGAAAACCAATATGATGTAAAATTCATTATTATTGCAAAAATTAAGGCAATAAACATTCCACTATTACCACCAATTAATGAACCTACAAATAAAAATAACAAAGTCATCATTGTCATTAAAAAAAAGGTTTTAATAGCATTCATAATATCACCTTTACTATTTTTTAATCTTATAAATTAGTAAAATATCAAATATTTAGCAAGTCAATTTAAATGTGATTATGGATAATTAAATTTTTAAAATTAAAAAACTTGATTCTTTTGTTGACATTGAACTGAATACATAAATTAATGCCAAGAAAATTTTATTATAAGATAATCTACCTCTTTCAAGCAACATTGTATCAAAAAAATTTTCAACATTTATATCAAAAATCCACTGTATTTTTTGTACATAAAAAGCGACCGAAACTATTTCTGCTAGATCATAATCAGACCATAGAACTGTAACTCCATCAAATGATGAAACTAATAAACATTTTTACTAACCTTATGTAAACTAATTCATAATCCATGTAGTGCACCAAAAGAATATTTAAAATCAACTTTAGTGTTTTCCATCAAGATCCCTACCTCTGATAAATTTTATTATAATTTAAATTAAAATTATTAAGTATTAAAGAATATTTTATAAAAAACCCGAATTTACAACAGAAAATTCGGGTCTATATTAGTATTAAGTTTACGAGGTAATTAGTAACTCATTAAAGAGCCCTGTCGTTCTTTAGCTTTTTCATCCCATTCTTTTACCACTTTTTCGAGAAACTCTTTTTTATCTTTTTTTAATTTTTCTATATCAAGACCAATTAATTTTTGAGCTTTTTCTTTTGTACTTATATCAGGCAATTGAATAGGATATTTACCTCCATGTTTAGTAATAACTAAACCAATAAGCCTTCTAGCTTCTTCAGATTTTTGAATAGAAGTACCTAATACTCTTAAAGCTTCAACTGGAGAATGAAAACCCATCCCGTTAGCTGCTGCGACCCAATCCCATCTCCATTGAGCATGTCTTATAAGCCAGAGAGCAGGTTTCATTTCATCTTCAGTAGCACCTAAATCCCAGGCGTATTTTGCTTCAATATGTGCAGCAGCCAGACTCTTTTCTGCAATTCTTCTAATCTCCTCAATTTTCATTTGCCTCTTATAAACATCTTCTACAACTTTTCCTGTTTCTTCTCTATGACAAACCTGACATGAATTTGCAATATTGTTTAAAGGACTCTGAACATGATGGTCAGTAAATTTTACTCCCCCCTCGCTCATATATGGCATATGACAATCTACACAAGATACATTTCTATCGGCATGCACCCCTGTTTTATATAATTCATAATCGGGATGCTGTGCTTTTAACATTGGAGCTCGACTTAATTTGTGAACCCAATCTACAAAATTAATATTATCATAATATTTTTCCATTGAGTCAGCAGAAAAACCTTTATCCCATGGAAAAGTAAGATATGGATTTTCTTTCGATCTAAAATAATACTCTACATGACATTGTGCACAAACAAGAGACCTCATCTCCTGTCTACTGAACTCTTTAATATCTTTGCCTTGTCTTTGGAAAGCTTCTACTAATGCGGGTCGAGTTATTCTTAGATTGAGATTTTTAGGATCGTGGCAATCTTGACAACCAATAGGATTTACAATTTCAGAACCTTTATCTTTCCATTTACCTTGATAAAAATTTTCAACACCTAACTTTTGCATCATTCTTGGAACATCAGTGCTTTTACAAGTCCAACAGGTTGATGGTTGAGGACTTTCTTCAATTCCCCCTGTTCTTAAAGTATTACGAATATCTCTAATTGCATAAGCATGACCTCTTCCTTGAGAATAATCTTTGGAAAAAGCATAACCACTCCATAAAACAACTAGTTCTGGGTATTCTTCAAGATAATCTCTCATTTTTGAACCACAATATTTACTAATAAAATTTGTATCAAGAGTTTTTCTGTAAGTCTCCCATTCTCTAGGGAAATTTTCACCCCAAACTTCATTTCTTGGCTCATAATCAGCAATCGGTTTAATAAACTGCAAGGTATTTGCGCCTTCACATCTTCTTTCAATTATTGATGAAGAAAGCATACCAATTAAAAAAACAATAATAGCAGTTCCTAAAAACAAAAACCAACCTACTATAGGTTTGTTTTTCACTATTTCCTGTAATGATTTCATTTTATCACCTTTATAACGTAATTTCTAATTACCAAAAGAAAAAAAGCATAATTAATTATTTTTATTATTTACTTCAATTATTTTTTCTAACCATTTCGGCATAATAGGTTTTAAATATGGCACTCGAGCAAAAGGTGCAGAAGAAAGAGAAGTAACTCTTCCGTGAGGAGTTTCCCTATGGCAATCCCAACAATATCCATTATAATTTGCCATTATACTTTTATTATTTATTGCTCGGGTGGATATTGGATATAATAAATTATAATGACATCTTATACAATTGCTTTGAACAGCATTTTTACCATCCTGTTTAATTTGTATTACCTGAGGTTCTGTTCTAAGTGTAAAAATTGTAGCATGTCTTAAACCATCCTTAGCTTTAAAATAATATTTACTTATAAAATTGTTTTGAGGTACGTGGCAATCATTGCAGCTAGCAACTCTGCCATGACTTCCTTTTTCCCAGGAAACATATTGGGTATTCATAACATGGCAATTAATGCATGTTTCAGGTTTATCGGATAAATAAGAAATTGCATTTGAAATATAAAAAATATAAAAACCCAGACCAGTAAGTATACCTAATAAAATAATGACTGGTATTTTCCATTCAGAAGGAGGTAAAAAAAACTTGAGATATCGAATTAAAAGGCCTTTAGGAGTAGTTTGCATAATCACTCCAAATATTATTTATTATAATTTAAAATAATAAAAAGAAATAATCAATATACCACATCAAAAACCTGAAGGATGAGAATAAATAAAAGAATTCAAATTTTTAACATGCCTCATATACTCAAAATCTGATACTGAGCTTTTCCACAATCCAGAAATCATTGCAAAAAATATTATTCCAAAGTATAATATTAAAATTCCAAATATTAATTTCTTACTATCAAAATTAATTTTACTTTTTATTAGCTTATATTCTAATGTATTACTTACAGGGCAAACTGAAGAGCATTTTAAACAAGACATACACTCATCTGATTTAACAACATCTAATTTATGAACTAAAATATATGAAGGACAGATACCAGTACATGCTTTACAATCGGTGCATGTTTCCTTATTTCTCCTAATTTTAAATGGAGAAAAATAACTAATTATTCCCAGTAGTGCACCATAAGGACATAAATATCGACACCAAAAATTGTATATAAAAATTGATGCTATAACTAGAACAATTAAAATAATAGCTGTAAATTTTGACATATTCATGAAAAATAGAAGCATTTTTATATCGGCAATCTTATTATAAGGGCTTTCAAGAAAACGATATAAAGAATTAACACTCATTGAAAAAATTGCAAACAAAAAAAATAAAAGTAATAAATATTTTAAGCTTCTTAAAGGGTAATCTAAAAATTTTAAGATTTTAAGATTTTTACCAAATATTTTTTTACCAAACTCACCTAAAGATTCTGATACAAAACCAACGGGACAAACCCAGCTACAAAAAGATTTTTTAAATACAAGTGATATTATTAAAATACTGATAAGTATAAACACACCTGCAGGATGCACTAAAGATAACTCTCCACTTTTAAACCAGTAAAATAAATTCATAAGCGAACTTATTGGTAAAAAAGCTTCTACTCCGGAAGGTCTTGGTATGTAAAATGTGCTCCCTTCTGTGTAAAGAAAATTATAATAAAAAAAGAATTCTATACCAATCCAAATAGTTAAGAAAAGAAAAAATAATTGAGAGATTAATCTTAATCTATTATTAAATTTAAATGATTTCATCTAAATTATATTCCCTTTTATACTTAATTTAATTTTTTTTAATAAAATTTCTTTCTTACTTCTTTTAATTGACTCCTCTGCTAATCTTACAATTCCCATACAACAAGGCACCTCCATATATACAACAGTGATTGAATCAATATCATTATTCGTTAGGATTGTTGTTAATTTTTCAAAGTAAACATTTAAATCATCTAATTTTGGACAACCAATTGCTGTAACTCTGTTAGTCATAAATTCTGAATGAAAATTCCCAGATGCAAAAGCAGAACAATCAGCAGCAAGCAAAAGATTTGCATTTTTGTAATATGGCGCTTTAATAGGTAATAAATGAATTTGTATTGGCCAATTTTGTAACCTAGATTGAATAAAATAGTTTGTATCATCATAATTATTATCTCTTAAATCTATGCTTTGTTTACCTGGGCAACCTGAAAAAGTATTCAAATTAATAGTCTCTTTTCTTTTTTCAGATACATAATGTTTTTGCATAGCTTCTTCCATTTTTTTTACAGCACTTACTCCAAAATTCTGGAATAAATATTGTTTAGTTGCCTGTTCATCAAATTCATTACATTCGCGTTCTTCAATAGTAATTGCACCTAGAGGACAGTTCCCAATACAATCACCAAAACCATCACAATATTCTTCTTTAACTAGTTTAGCTTTTCCGTCAATTATTGCAATAGCCCCTTCTGAACATTCAGTAACACATTCTCCGCAACCATTACATAAATCTTCATCGATTTTAATAATTTTTCTTAACATGTTTTCTCCATATTTTTAATAAATATAAGAGAAAACATTTCTAGAAAGCATTGACTTTAGTCAAGGGAGAGTAAAAATTAGTTTTCAGAAATGATTTTTAATTTTTCTTTATCAATTATGTAAATATATTCCCCTTTTTCTTCGATTAATTTATTTTTTTTTAGATAATCTAAAGACCTTGATAGTGTTTCAGGTATAGTACCCAAATAAGAAGATAGTTCTTTTTTAGAAAGTTTTATTTTACATCCATTCATATTACCACATTCATCTAAAATAAATCTAGCTAATCTTGATTTTACATTTCGAAAAGATAAATCTGCAATTTTTGCAACAAATTCTCTCAATCTTTTACTATAGGTGGCTAATAATTTAATAGCTAACTTAGGATTTTTTTCTAAAAAAGAATAAAACTTATCATTTGGAATAGAAATTAATTGAGTTTCTTCTAATGCCATACAGAAAGCAGGATAAACTTTTAAATCAAAAATTGAAGCCTCAGCAATAATATCTCCTGCTATATGAATATGCAATATATGTTCATCTCCATTCTGTGATAACTTATAAATCTTAACTTTTCCAGAAGCAACGATATAGAATTCTCTAGCAATTGTTCCTTCAATAAAAACTAAGGAATTCTTTTTAAAAGATTTTATATCTACAATTTTAAATAATTGTTTAAACTCATCATCTGAAAAACCTTCAAATAAAAAAACTGATTCTATAATATTTTTAAAAAATGTTTCCAATTATTATTTTTAAAAAAAATTTGAAATATCTTAATATATCAAAAATATGATTTTAGACTTATCAAGTATATTCAAAGTCAAAAGAATTATTTTTTTTAATTAAAATAATTCGTTGAATACAATATTATTTTATTATTTTTTGTAATTCATTAAATGTAAACATAATATCATCATCTACGAAGTGTTTTGAAAAAATTCTTGATCTCTTTATGAAATCTAATGAAAGATCAGCTTCAATCAAAGATTTTTCGAATAAAGGAGCTTTAGCAATAACGCTACCAATTGGTGAAACTATCTCTGAACCACCCCAAAAATTCATTCCTTCTTCATAACCTACTCTATTGCACCAAGAAATATAAAGACTAAGCAATTTTGCATATACTTTATGAAATTCATTATTAGTTTTATCTTGCTGAAATTCATTTTCACCAGGAGAAATCCTTGTAGGGCTAGCTGATAAACCAACAATTAACATTACACCTTTTTTAGCTAAAATATAAGGTAAGGTTAAATGCCAAAAATCTTCACAAATCAAAATCCCAATTTTACCAAACTCAGTATCTATTGGATTCAATTCTCTTCCAGGAGAAAAATATCTTTCTTCCTCGAACAAACCATAGGTAGGTAAATAAACCTTTTTGTGGCTGGTAATATACTCTCCTTTTGAAAAATAAAAAGCTGAGTTATAAATACCATAGTTATTACCCTCTTCTACTCCACCACAAATAATATTGATATATTTACTTAATTTTTTTATTGGATTTAAAATTTGACTTTTAGAGGGATTTATAGCTAGCTCATAATTTAAATCACGTAAAACATAACCTGTTAAACTCAATTCAGGAAAAACAACTAAAAAAGCTTTTCTATCAATTGCTTTTTCAATATATTCACAATGCCTATCAATATTTTTTTCAATATTTCCTAATACAGAATCTATTTGTGCTAATACAATTTTAGAATTCATAGAATCCTCTTTAATTATACTCTTTTTTTAATAATTTGCTTTTTATTTCAATAGCTTTTTCAGATAGTGAATCAATGGCAATGTATTTTTGATAAAATTCTTTTGCAGCTTTATAATCCTTTTTCCCTTCATAACATCGACCAAGTCCATAAAATAATCTTTTATCTTCAATTGTAAAAAGAGCTGCTTGTTGATAATAAGAAATTGCATCATCATATTCCTTATTAATTAAAGCTACATCACCTAAAAGAAAATAAGCATCAAGAAAGTTAGGTGCAATATCTAAAATTTTTAACAACATATTTTTTGCATTTTTAAATTGCTTTTCTTTATAATAATTATTAGAAATATTAAAAAGATATATACTAATTGAATCAATTTCTTTTGAAAGCTCTAAACCATTTTCAAAAAGAATTCTTGTTATATCTAAAAAAGAGTCTTCACCTAATTTTAACAAATAATCTTTTTCACTGTAATAAAACAGTCTAGAATCCTCAAAATCATTAATTACCTGATAGCATAAGCATACTTTTAAAAAGTTATCAATTATTGAATTATTGATTGTTTTTGTTTTCTTATTTTTATAGTATTCACTCTTATTTATATTTATTTCTTTATAAAAGAAATCTTTAAAATTTAAGGTGCAATCAATATATGAGTTATTAATAAACTTATAGATTCCAATATAATAATTTATAGGTTTATGATCTGTTGCTTTAAAAAAAACTGAATTAGATATTAAAATCTCGCTAAGACTATCACTATCTATATTAAAAAATATAGGCTTCCCTACATCTTTATAAAATATTTTGCTGATTGTTTTGTCATTACATCCATATAATTGCATTCCAGTAGATAGTATTGTGTCATTGCCCCCAGAAAAGGTATTAACTTGAATAAGTTTTGAAAAAATATTATTAATTCCATTTATTATTGATAATGAAGTACCATAATAAACAGTATCTATAAATATACAATCAAATTTTTCATTTTCAGAATTCCATGAAAAAACCTGCAATTGATCAAATCTATAAAAATTAAGAGAAGAATCCAAATCTCTCTCTTTTGTTAATAGCAGATATTCATTAATTCCATCATTATTTAAATCGGATGTAATTAAGGTATCTAATAATTGATTCTCATTTAGAGAAGGAATAAATACAGGTATTATTCTATCTTGTTTTGGTTTGCAGTTATAATTAAATAATATAAAAAAAATAAATATAATAAGAAAAAAAATATACGCTTTTAATAATTTATACATTTATTTTTCTTGGAAATGTTATCAAAAATTCTGTAAATTTCCCTTTTTCAGAATTTACAGTAATTGTTCCATTATGAAATTCTACAATTTTTTTTACAATAGTTAAACCAATTCCGGAACCCTCTTCTTGAGAGTTATTTAATCTTCTAAAGACCTGAAAAATATCTCTAAAATGCTTACTATCTATACCCAATCCATTATCTCTTACATAAATGGAAAAGGATTCAGATTTATTAATAGAACCAATATTTATTATCTTATTTTCTTTATCGTTATATTTTAGGCCATTTATTATTAAATTTTCAAAAAGTTCTGATATTCTATTAGGATCACAATCTAAAACAGGTAATTCATTATCAATAATTACTTTGGCATTTTTTTCTTTTAAATAAATTCTCAAATCATATAGTAAATCATTTAATAGGTTGTTCAAATTAATATTAGGTATAATTTCACCAACTCTTCCAACATGTGAAAGATGTAATAAATCATTGATTAATTTTTGAGCTTTATTTGAAGAAAGATAAACGATATCAATAAATTCGGAAATTTCATTATTAAATTGTTCATGATATTCTGATTTTAAGACTTTTGCAACACCAAGAATATTGTTTATTGGATTTTTTAAATCATGAGATACGATTTGAGTAAAATCATTCAATTCCTGATTTTTTGCTTCTAATTCTATTGTTTTATTTAAAGCATCAGAATATAAATATGAATTTTCTACTGCTGAACCAATTATTATACTAATAGTATCGATGACTTTTAAATCCCAATCTGAGTAATTTATTAATCTTGATGAACAAAAAAACATCAAACCATTTATATTTTTTTTGCCTTTTAAAGGTACAATTATTACTTGTTTGACTTTTGAAAGCTCATCTTTAACAGTCTCGATAGAAACAAAAAAAGGTAAGATGATATTCAAATTCTCAGAAATTAAAATTTCACCTGAAGAAATGATGAAGCGTAAATCTGATGTTAACTTAAAAGAGTTGACTAAATTACTCACCAAAATCTGTGGTAAGTTATAATTATCACAATATTCTAATAAATCTTTTTTTTGATTAGAAAGAAAGACCCAAGAATAATCATAAAAAAATAATTCATTAATTCTTTCTAATGAGTTTTTTAAAATGAATTTAATATCTATAATTTCTGTTAATAATTGTGAAATTCCATTGATAACAAAGAGGCCATTTTCTCTTATATTTTGTTTTGTGGAATCTATTTTTTGTTTTATTTTGGTATCAATTAAATCTTTTAAAGAACTTAATAATAGAAAATAAATTATTGGAATGATCTGTTTTGAATATTTTATAATATACTTTATTTTTTCCTCTTCTTCTGATTTTTCAGATATACCAAGAAAAAAATTGTTTCCAAAATTATCTTTAAAAACAAAAATATCAAAAAATTTTAAATCATTCGATATTGAATCTTGTTTGTTAAAAAAATTATTGTTAATACATATTTTCTTGTAATTTTCTATTGAATAAATATCTTGAAGAAAAATATCACTAAAAAAGTTATTTATTGAATTATTACCATAAGTATCAGAATAATGAATAATTTTATTATCACTATCCTTTAATAATAAAAAAATAAAATCTTGTTTTGATAGCTGTTCTTTTAAATAATCAACGTAAGAATACTTCTTTTTCTCTTCCTTATAAATTAAGGTAATACTATTAATAAATGATAATTCATAAATTCTATTTTTGACATCAGTAGAAATTGCTTCATCACCAGTTATAGGAATAATAATTGCCTGTGTAAATAATGGTATTCCATTAGAATTTCTAAGAAAATTTATCGAAATTAAGGCTGAAAATTGAGAAGAATCATTTCTCTTAAAATTTACTTTAACATTCTCACAAACACCACCATTGAGATTAATTTCTGAGAGGAATAAATTATAATAATTATCTTGAACAATAAAATTAAATAAATTCAAAGAATAATTTATATCATTATTTAACCCCAAAAGAGATAATAACTTTTGATTGCAATATATTTCTTTTTTATTAAGATTTTTTATATAGATACCGAAATCAAATTCAGATAACAAACAATACATTAAATCTGTTAAATTATTTTCAGCATAGAATTTATAATTCTTTAAAACCAGTTTTTCTTCTTCAATATAATCTCTTTGAACCTTAACTTCTTTTAACAGACCGAATATTTTATAAATGTTATTTTCTTCTGTTATTTTTAGTGGGAAAAAATTAATTACAAAATGCTTTTGCATTTCATTTACTGAAAAGTAATCATATTCGAATGAAAAAAAGGATTTATCCAAATAATTGATTGTAGAAACGAACTTTTTAAAATTTTCTTTATACTCTTTTGAAATTAATTCATAAAAAAAAGTGCCAATTAAATCACTTTTAGATAAATTATGAAATTTAGCAAATGATTCATTTGCATAAGAAATTGTACCATCTCTTTCAACAATAATAATACCATCTTCAATTAAATCAAAAAATGAACCGATATTTTCATTAGAAATGCTTAATAAGGAGTTATGTAAAAAATCATCAAACATAATGAATAAAGGTTCTTATAGGATATTAATTATATTAAAAATATATACTAATTAGTCAAACTATTAACAGGAGCTGGAATTCTTCCACCTCTATTTAAAAATACTGACGAACTTAATTTTCTAACAGGCATTATAGGAGAACTACCTAATAATCCTCCCCAATCAACTTTATCTCCAACTTTTTTGCCAAAGGCAGGTATTATTCTAACAGCTGTTGTTTTATTATTAATCATTCCAATAGCACACTCATCTGCTATAATTCCTGCTATAGTCTCCCATGGTGTATCTCCAGGAATGACCACCATATCTAAACCAACTGAACATACACATGTCATAGCTTCTAATTTTTCAATTGATAGATGTCCATTTTCAACTGCTCTAGTCATACCAGCATCTTCACTAACAGGAATGAAAGCACCACTCATACCTCCAACATAAGAAGAAGCCATTAAACCACCTTTCTTTACTGCATCATTTAACATAGCTAATGCGGCAGTAGTGCCGGGTGCTCCTACACTTTCTAAACCCATTGCCTCTAAAATATCAGCTATACTATCACCTTCGGCTGGAGTAGGTGCTAAAGATAAATCAACAATACCAAAAGGAATATTAGAAAGTTCAGCAACTTTACGACCAATAAGTTCACCAGCTCTAGTTATTTTAAATGCTGTCTTTTTTATGATTTCAGATAGCGACCCAAGATCAACATTGCCAGCCTCTTTAATAGCCTGAAGTACTACACCAGGACCACTTATCCCAACATTAAGAGTACATTCAGGTTCAGATACTCCATGAAAAGCACCAGCAACAAAAGGATTATCTTCAGGTACATTACAAAAAACAACTAACTTTGCACAACCGATTGAATCTTTATCTTTTGTTCTTTCAGCAGTATCTAATATTACCTTACTCATAATATTCACAGCATCGATATTTATTCCTGCTTTAGTTGTGGCAACATTAACAGAAGAGCATACTCTTTCAGTAGAAGATAATGCATAAGGGATAGATTTAATTAATTCAATTTCCCCATTAGTAAATCCTTTTTGAACTAAAGCAGAATACCCTGCAAGGAAATCGACACCTACTTCTTTTGCGGCTCTATCAAGTGTTAATGCTAATTCTAAGAATTGATCTGATTTGTAAGAGTCAAAAGGTATTGAAAGAGGAGTAATAGAAATTCTTTTATTAGCAATTGAAATTCCATAAATAGAAGAGACTTTTTCAGCATTTTTTACATGATTTTTTGCAATTTTGCAAATTTTATCATATACTTTATTTTTTGCAATTAGCAAATCTCCATCGAAACAATCTCTTAAACTAATACCTAATGTTACAGTCCTAATATCAAAATGCTCTACTTCGGTCATTTTGATAGTTTCTAATATTTCATCAAACTGATATGGCATAGGGTTAATATTGTTCAAATTCTATGCATAAATTTAAATACATCTTCGTGTTGAATAAAAATTTTTATATTTAACTTTTCAGCAACTTTCATAAGAGAATCTCTCAAATCATTAAACTTTACTTTTGCATCTGAAATATCAATTATCATTATCATTGTAAAGTAATCCTGTAAGATTTTTTGTGTTATATCCTGTATATCACAATTATATTCAGCTAAAATGCTTGAGATACTTGAAACAATCCCACTATGATTTAATCCAAAAGCGGTTAGGATAATTTTTCCTGAGTCGAAATTATTATTTGGTTTCTCAAAATTATTTGAAGGTAATTCTGAAGTAAGTTTTTCTACAGCTTTATTAACTATTTTCTTTACAAGTTCTGGAGTTGCATTTTCACCCAATTCCTTAATAGTATCGAGGGTAATTTTTCTAATAATTTCTTCAGTTATTTTCATAAAAAAAGCTCCTAATAAAAAAGCCACACTTTTGTGTGGCGTCAGTGCGGGAGGCGGGACTTGAACCCGCATGCCCTTACGGGCGCCACCCCCTCAAGATGGTGTGTCTGCCAGTTTCACCACTCCCGCAAAAAATATGTTTTATAATTTAACACAATTATTCAAAAAAATCAAGTAATTTTTTTAATTACCCATTCACTATACTGGTAATGTAAAAGTAAAAACTGAACCTTCACCAGGTTTGCTATTTACAGATACACTTCCACCATGAGCTTCGATTATCATTTTTGATATTACAAGACCTAATCCACTTCCTTTTTCTTCAGAATTTTTTCCGCTCATCGATTGATAATATGGAGTAAAAATTCTTTCCTGTTCTTCTTCAGAAATTCCTATACCATTATCCTGTATACTAACATTTATAAAACCATTTTCAAGAAAGCCTTTGATGATAATAGTACCATTTGGATTAGTAAATTTTATTGCATTATTCAATAAATTTGTAACCACCTGTTCAATTTTTCTTGAATCAATATTAACAAAAGGTAAATTCTCATCAAATTCTTTTTTTATTGAAATTGATTTGTTTTTAGCTAAAATATTGAGTGAATTTATTACATTATCAATAATCATTGTGATTACAGCTGGAGATTTATTTATTTCAAATTTACCGGCTCCAATTTTTGAAAAATCTAGAAAATCGTTGATTAAATCCATCATACGATTACTATTCTGCAAAATAACATCAAGAAAACTCTTTTTTTCTTCATCAGATTCATTGTTAAAAAGAACTTTAGCAAAACCAATAATACTTGTTAGTGGTGTTCTTAAATCATGAATAAGCATTGAAGTAAATTCAAATTTAATTCTATCTAATTCTTCTCTTTCACTTTTTGCTTTTAATAATGATCGTATCTTTGTTATGAGTAAAACTTCATCAACAGGTTTAGTTAAATAATCATCTACACCAATATCTAATGCTTTTACCCTATCGCTTAACTCACTTAACGCAGTAATCATTATAATTGGGATAAATTTTGTGTCATCATTTTCGCGTAATTTTTGAGCAACAGAAAAACCGTCTAAACCTGGCATCATAATATCAAGTAAGATAATATCAGGCTTTTCACTTTTTACTTTTTCTAATGCATCTTCACCATCGAAAGATTCGATAACAATATATCCAGCCTTTTGACAATAATGTTTAAGCAAAACTACAACATGCTTAGTATCATCAACAATTAAAACTTTACCTTTTTTATCTTGCATTTATTAATTATTATTTTGATTGTTCAAAAAATTTCTTAATTCTTCAGCAAACTTCTTTGAATTTATTGGTTTCAATATATGTCCATCAAAACCAATTTCAGAGAAAGTTTTCCCTTCATATTTTTGTTGAGCAGTAATTGCTATCTTTTTCATCTTGCTATGTCTTTCATCCAGCTTTATCTCATTTAATATTTCAATTCCATTCATTATTGGTAATTGAATATCAATTAAAACAACGTCAGCTCTATTATCTTTTAACCAATTTAAAGCTTCTAAACCAGTTTTAAAAGTTATAACATCATAACTTTCTTTTCTCAAAAGATAAGCAATCAATTGAAGATGTAATTCGTTATCATCTATTACAACAATTCTCATTAATTTCCTCAGAATTGGAATAAAAGAGTAATTATTTTAAATGGTTTAATATCAATATTAATTATATTATTATCGGTTTCTTTCAGTTTTTCAATAGTTTCTTCTTTCAAATTTACAATTGAAACATTTTTAAACATTTTATATAGTTCAATATTCAAATTTATAGTTTCATTTATGGGATTAAATAATCTCACAATTAAATTATCTCCTTTTTCAGACTTTTTAACAGCTGATACAATTACTTTATCTGAATCTAATGAAATCAATTTTAATGAATCTGGTAATATTCCCTTATTATTTGTACTAACATTAAAACCAAGCAAAGGAGAATTAAACAAGTACGCTTGTATATAAGCTCTTGATTGTATTACATCATGTTGATGGGGAATAATACTATACTCGAAAGTATGAGTACCTAAACATTGAGCATCTGGTGTTTTAAGAACAGGACCAGCATTTCTTGGCCTTGTAATTAAATCATTACGAGACAACCATCCAACTGATCTAAATAGTGTAAGAGCAATTATCGAATTACCTTTATTCTCTAGAATTTCATATTCAGGTAAACCTTTATTAGCAATAGTAACACCAACTTTTTTATCTGAAATTGATACGAATTTTTGTTGATTTCTAGTACCATAATATTCAAATCGATTATCAAAAGTAGGTTTATTGGGATAATAAGCATCTCTTTCAATAAAATAAAAATGATCATCAACTATACATTTATTTGTAGAAATACCTGTTGGGAATAATACTCTTAACCTATGATCTTTTGCTTCATTTACAACAGTAGTACTAATATCAATTCTTTCAGAATTAACACCTAACCTTATTATAGATTTTATAGGTAATGAAATTAATTTATTACTTCTTTTATTTCTATTAGAAGATATCTGTTCAGGAATTTTTAAATTAAGTGAAACTCGTATCTCAGAATATACATTATTTTGATTTATTTTAATCTTTGCTTTAGCTTTTGATGAGGTGATTGTTTTAGATTTTTTACAATAAGAGTATGTGTATTCATCACCTATATCTTCAGTGTCTTCAAATAAATTTAAGTTAAAATAAAAAGCATTTGATCTTTTATCAAAAATATTTATTGATCCATTCTTATTAACTGAAATAACAAAAAATTTATTTTCTATTTGACTCTTCTTTGCTTTAAAAGGAAATTCATTTTTTTGTTTACCTTTAACTATATATAAAGTTTTATAACCAACACCAAAAACATTTGAAACGAGAAGAGCAATTTTTACTTTTTTATAAGTTACCTCTTTTAAAATTTCAACTGTATTAAAAAGTTCAGAAGATAAAATAGTATATTTATACTCATTTCCATCTTTGTCAATAATTTTAAAACTTTCAGAAAGTTGATCATCAGGGTTAAAAAGTAAATCAACGAGAATATAATCAGAAGATGTCCAGTTATTTGGGTTAAAAACTATAATTGGCTTTGAATCAGGAATTGAACTAGTATTAATAGAACTAGAAAATTCTTCAAAAGCATGTTTTACTATATACTCTCCTATTTCTGTTGCTTGTTTATATCTATTTTCCATATCCTTATGAATAGCATCAACCCCGGCGCCACAAATATCATCATGAGGATGATTTTTTAGGATAAGTTTCCAACCAGTCCATACTAAAGGATGATAATTATAACCTCCATTTAATCTATTAAAAATTGAAATTGGTTCTACATATTTCTCATATAAATTTTGATTATAATAATTGAGTTGTTTTAAGTACATTCTAGTACTATAAACTCCTAAAAGAATAAAATCATACTTTCCACTTATTAATTCACCAGAAAATGATTTAAAAGTATCTTTATATGGTTTAATTGATTTTATTAAATCAGGGAAATTACTGTGAATTACTTTTATTTTATTTTGATTTTTGTTTAAATATTTTAGAAGATCAGGTAATTCTTTTTGAGGTGGAACGTGATCACAACCATTTGAGAAAAGAATATGTTCGGTATTTGCATACTTTGATAAATCTTCAAATTGTTTTGTTAATCTGTCTAAAGCTTTTTTTTCATCTGGTTTAATATTTTTAAAGTTACCCCAAATAGTATCAAAACCAAGACAAGAAAAATGGCAATATGAATTTTTTTCATATATTGCAAGTACTTCAGAACCATCAGGAGCTTTCCAGATAAATTCAGTACCAACTTTATCTCGATCCAATCCATACCCTCTGGCAAAAATAAAAGAATTAATTCCAAAACCATTCAAAACTTGTGGTAATTGTGCTATATGTCCAAAAGGATCTGGTACGTAACCTTCATTCATAATATTACCGAATTCTGACGCTATAGAATTACCAAGTAATAAATTTCTTACTAGAGATTCAGCACTAATAATAAACTCATCAGGTAATACATACCATGGGCCAATATAAATGCGTTTATCTTTAATAAGTTGTGTTAATATTTCTTTATTTTGTGGTTTTACTTCAAGATAATCTTCCAGTATTACCGTTTGACCATCAAGAGTAAATGATTTGTATTCAGGATTATTAACAAGTATTTCAATTAAATCATCAATTAATTGAACTAATCTAATTCTATAAGCTTGAAAAGGCCAATACCATGCTCTATCCCAATGTGTATGTGATACTACATGACCAATAAATCTTCTCTCTCTTTTTTTCATAAAACTCCTTTTATTTTAAATATTATGGTGTTCTTGCACAACGGAAACCAATAAATTTTGTTCTTGAAGATGGAAGAGCAAAATCACGAGAACTAACTCGCATAAAATTTTTATATAAGAACCACGAACCCCCTCTTAACACTTTAAATTTTCCATCTTCAGGACCTTGCGGATTTTCTTTTGGAGATTTTGAGTAATAATCAATATCATACCAATCGTTGCACCACTCGCTTACATTACCTGCTAAATCATAAATACCTTCTTCAGATTTTCCCAGTTCATAGCTACCAACATCTTTAGTTGAAGCATTAAGAGTTGAAGTAAATATATATCCAAAATTACACCTATTTTCATCTGGTTCATCATCACCCCAGGGGTATAATCTACGATCAATGTACCTGGCAGCTCTTTCCCACTCAGCTTCTGTAGGCAATCTTTTTCCAATCCATTTAGCATAAGCCCATGCTTCATACCAGCTAACACCTACAACGGGTTTATTAGGATGTTTGATACCAAAATTTTCGTCATCCCAAAATTTAGGTTTCGTTAAATTATACTGTTGTTTAAAACGCCAACCTATAGGTGTCCAAAAGGTTGAATCACAATAACCATTCGCATCAATAAATTTTTTAAATTGAGCATTTGTTACTTCATATTTATCAATAAAAAAGGAATCGAGAAATACTTCATGCATCGGAATTTCATAACAATTGCAAGATTTATCATTATTCCCCATCCAAAAATTACCTGAAGGAATTAATACTTCATCGTTGTAATTTTTTATTTGAGAATAGGAAAAAGTGTTAATAAATAAAAGTATAAATATGACATATAATATAATTTTATTTTGATCTGGCACAGCGAAAACCTAAAAATTTATCCCAGAAATTTTGTCTAAATCTAAATCTTTTATAAGTTAATAAATTTTCCTCCGAATGCATAAATGAACCACCTCTAACAACTCTAAAACATAAAACAGATGGTGGAGGACCTTTTGGATTTTCTTTTGGTCCATAAGTATAGTAACCAGATTCATAAGCATCATTTACCCATTCCATTACATTGCCTGCCATATCCGAAACACCATAGGGAGAATTTCCTTTAGGAAAACTGCCAACCTTTGAAGGACTTTTTGAAAAACCAAGAAAATTAGCTAAAGTATAGTCGGGAGATTTAGTTCCCCATGGATATGGTCTTCCATCAGTACCTCGAGCCGCCAACTCCCATTCAGCTTCAGTAGGTAACCTTTTTCCAATCCATTTAGCATAAGCTTCAGCTTCATAAAAAGTAACACCAACTACTGGTTTATCAGGATGAGAAAAACCTAAATCGGGATCATCCCAAAAACCAGGGCCATTAATATTATAACTTCTAACAAATCTCCAACCTTCTTCACTCCATAATTCCTGACGAAAATACCCACCTTTTTCAACAAAAAGTCTGAATTCAGCATTTGTAACTTCATACTTATCAATGTAAAAGGAATCTACTTTAACATAGTGCCCAATATCATTATCAATATCAGAACTTTGATTATTTATTTTCGTAGAATCACCCATTAGAAACTCTGCGCCAGGAATTAAAACCATTCTATCATAAGGAATATGGGAATAATTAATTACTCCTAAAAAACAAATAGCAAAAAAAGTAATAAAAGTGATTTTTATTTTCATAATATTTACATTTACTTTTTAACTTTATAATAAATTGCTTTTCCAGCTTCTTCTTTAACAAAATCATCAGAAATTCCAAAAATAGTTTCCGATGAACCTAAAAAAAGTATACCATCAGTACCAAGCAATTTTGTAAACTCTTTAAATATCTTTTGTTTTACTGGTAAATCAAAATAAATTAGAACATATCTACAGAAAATGATATCAAAAGTACCCAAACCGATTAAGTCATCTTTTAAATTCATTTTTTGAAATTTGCAAATACGCTTAATTCTTTCATCAAGAACCCATTCTGAACCTTGTTGTTTAAAATATTTAATTAAATATGTAATTGGTAACCCTCGATTAACCTCAATTTGAGAATATCTTCCTTTTTTTGCTCTTTCAATTACCTGAGAAGAGATATCAGTACCTAATATCTCTACACTCCAATTTGAAACAACATCTGGAAAAGATTCATGGAGTAACATAGATATTGAATATGATTCCTGTCCTGTTGAACATGCTGCACTCCATATCCTAAGAGTTTTACTCGTATTACCTTTACGTTTAATAATATCTGGTATTATTTTAGCTCTTAAAGCATCAAAAGGTGCTGAATCTCTAAAAAACAAAGTTTCATTGGTAGTCATTGCTTCAATAATACGATCACGCAAATCATTAGTCATATTAAATTTCGCACGACGATATAAATCTGAAAGTGAAGGACAACCAATTGCTTTTGCTACTTCTGAAAGTCTATTTTCAAACAAATAAGTTTTATCTGGTCCTAAAGCTATTCCACTATATGTATAAACTAATTGAGAAAAAAATTCCTGTTCCTGACTATTCATTACACCATCACCCTAAATTATGATAAATTAGAAAGAATCGTATCTGTCATTTCATTTAAATTTACAACTTCATCTGCAATACCTGCTTCAACTACGAAACGAGGCATGCCCCATACTACACTTGATTCCTGATCCTGAGCTATAATATAGGCTCCATTTTGCTTCATCATTTCTGAACCAAGAAATCCATCTTTACCCATCCCTGTTAAAATAACACCTAAAGCTTTTTTCCCATATAGTTTTGCAACAGAACGGAAAAGAACATCTACAGCAGGTCTACAGCTATTTTCTAAAGGACCTTGATTGAGGGAAATAATTTTTTCTCCGTTTCTTTCTTTCACCTCCATATGATAATTACCTGGAGCAATATATACTTTATCAGGAGTAATTATCTCATTATCTCTGGCTTCAACAACTCGAAGATTAGATTTTGAGTTTAATCTTTCAGCTAATTGTTTTGTAAATATTGGAGGCATATGTTGTACAATAAATACCGGTACACCAATTTTTGCTGGGAATTTTGGAATAATTTCAGCTAAAGCATTAGGCCCGCCAGTAGATACACCAATTGCTACAGCTTCTTTCTTAATTTTTAATTTTATACCAGGAGGTATTACTGGAGCTCTCCTTTCAGGAGGCTTTTGAATAATAACTCTATTTTCACCTTTTTTATTAAATTTCGCCCAATATTCTTTGATAAGAGGCACTAATTCTTCTCTTATTCTATTCATACTAGCTGAAAAAGAACCAGTACCAGAAGGTTTTGTTACAAAATCAAAAGCACCTAATGATAACGCTTCAATTGTTTGTTTAGCCCCTCGTTCAGTATGCACACTGAACATAATTACGCCAATATGTGGAAACTTTTGCTTAATATTTTTTAAGGTTTCAAGTCCATCCATTTCTGGCATTTCAACATCGAGAGTAACAACATCAGGATTAAGTTGTTCAATTTTTGTTAAAGCAATTTTACCATTTGGTGCGGTACCAACTACATAAATATCTGAATCGGCATTTAAAACTGTAGAAACAGATTGTCTAAAAACTGCTGCATCATCTACAACAAGAACTTTAATTTTGCCACTTACCATAAAAACCTTAATTATTTATATCAAATAATAATTTAACCTTTTCAATTAGCATATCTGAAGAAAATGGTTTCATTAAATACTCATTTGCTCCAGCCATAATAGCTTTAATAATAAAATGTCTTTGATTTTCAGTAGTCAACATCATTATTTTCATATCAGCTAAATCTTCTCTTTTGCGAACTTCGACTAAAAATTCATAACCATCCATATTAGGCATATTCCAATCAAGTACTATAAGATCCATCTTACCATGTTCTTCTATTACTTTTAGAGCTTCTAATCCATCACCTGCTTGAAAGATTTCAAATCCTAAAGGTTTTAGAGTTTTAGCTACAATATGTCTAATTGTCGGTGAATCATCGACAGTTAAAGCTTTCATAATACTCTCCAAAGTCAATATTATTTTCTAATGCTTTTCTTTGCAGCATCTTCCCATCTTCTTATCCTTTCAGATGTAAGATTAACGATACTTCCAATAGCATCAAGATCTGCAAAGGGTTTCAAAATATAATCACTTGCACCGGCTTCCCAACAATCAATAGCTTTTTCTAATGTTGAATATGCAGTAATCATTATTACTTGAACAGTAGGTTTGATTTGTTTGATTTTTCTTAACAACTCTATACCTGTCATAGTTGGCATATTGATATCAAGAAGAGCAATATGAAACTTTTCAATTGAAATTAGATTTAAAGCTTCTTCAGGATTATCACAAGTTTTAACTTCATAACCAATCAAAGAAAGGTGAGTATCTAAAGCTGCTAAAATTTCTTGCTCATCATCAACTACTAATATTCTATGTGCCATGTTCACTCCTTATTTTTTATAAGGTAATTTAATTATAAATTCTGTTTTTTCATCTGGTATTGAAACAAAAGAAATATTACCATCATGTCTTTGAACAATACCATAACATAAAGCTAACCCAAGTCCAGTTCCTTTCCCTTGCGGTTTAGTTGTGAAGAAAGGATTAAATACTTTGTCTTGAATTTCTTTAGGTATTCCAAGACCATTATCAATTATTTTTATGATTATTTCTTCTGAGGTTTGTGATAAATTAGCAACAATTTCAATTTTACCTCTAGTGAAGTTTGGTCTATTCTGATTTATTTTTTCTTCAATTGAATGGAAAGAATTTGTTATTAAATTTACAAAAAGCTGAACCAATTCTATTTGGCTACCATATATTTTGGGTAAATTATCAGGTATATTAACTTCAACATCAAGAATTTTTTCTAAGAAATAAGTAGTTAACATAAGCGATTCAGATATTACATCTTTAACATCAAGAGTAGTCATTATTTGAGTATCTTTTTTTGCAAAATTCTTTAAACGTTCAATAACTAATAAAATTCTTTCGCTTGCCTGATATATACCCTGGTTGGCTCTCTCTAATCTAGAAATAGCTTCAGAAAAAGAAATATTGCCAGCTTTTAAATCAGGATTTTTTTCAGCGAAATCAGATAGAATTGGTCTTAATAGATCTAATATCATTTGAATATTTTTGTTATTCACACGTATGAAAGTATTAGGGTTATTTATCTCATGAGCTACGCCAATTACAATCTCTCCAATGTATTTTAATCTTGATTGAGTTGCTAATTCATTCTCAATAAGTTTACGTTCTGTAATATCAATTAATGCGATAATAAATTGTTGATTTGGTAAAGATTGAAAAGATACCATAAAGAATTTCTCTTCACCATTAATCGAGAATTGAAATTCCTGATTTTTAAATTCAGAATAGCCCTCTAATGCCATTTTTATGACTTCAAGAAAACTGGTATCTTTTTTTGAAGATTTCTTTATTAAAGGACTAAAAACATCTTCATAATTGTATTTAGTGTACTCTTCTTTCTTAAAAGATAGAACATTTTGAAAAGTAGAGTTTACTGAAATTACCTCACCATTTTTATCAATCACACACAAACTTATTGGGATAGTATTTAAAACAGTATGAATAAATTCATTTGCAGCTAAGAGCTTATCTCTTTCAACTTTTAATTCATCACTAATTCGCTTAATTAAAATTTGAGTATTTACTCTTGCTTTAACCTCACGTAAATCAAAAGGTTTAGTTATGTAATCAACTGCTCCGAGATCAAAACCAACGACCTTATCGTCTTTATCATCTCTTCCAGTTAAAAAAATAATTGGAATATGAGAAGTTGAAGAATCAGCCTTCAATATTTTACATACCTGAAAACCATCTTTTTTGGGTAACATAATATCAAGAAGTATTAAATCAGGTTTTTCACTAAAAGCTAAAGAGAGAGCTTCTTCACCATCAAAGGCTTTTAGTATTCGATAACCTTCTTTTTTAAACACGTTACCCAATACTGTCAGGTTAGTTTCCTGATCATCCACTAACAGCAGGCAATAATTTTGCATATTCTTCCGAAAAAATTTTCTTCAAACCAATATTTATTCTTCAGATTGAACTTTAGCAGAATCTAATACTACTAAAAGCTCGCCTTTTAACTTACAAACATTCTTTACGTATTTAGGGTCTAATCCTTTAATTGTATCAGGTGGGGGCTCAATATCATCAGATGATATTTCTAATACATCCCCAATTTCATCTACTAAAAGACTTACACAATTACTTCTTGTTCCAATAATAATATTATTATATTGCTTATTACTCTCTTCTACACTGGAAGAGCCTCTTTCATGCATTCCAATACGTTTTCTCAGGTTAATTGCGGTAACAATTTGACCACGTAAATTAATTACTCCCTCTATATAAGGAGGTGCAAGAGGAACAGGGGTCATATCTACATTACGATTAATTTCTAATACATCCTCAATTGGAATACCAAATAATTTATTATCGATATAAAAAGTAGCGACTTGTATTTTATAAGTCGAATCTACTAAATCCGTTTTATTAATTTCTTGTATTTTCATAGTCATTTACTATTATTGTTTTTGTGATTTATATCTTTCTAAAAGTACTTCTATAGACTCAAGCATTAAACCTTTATCGAGTTTTAAAACATAATTATCTACACCGGCATCATAGGCACGTTTTTTATCTTCATCATCAGTAAGGGCAGTTACAGCTAATAAAGGCAAATGTTTTACCTTATCATTAGCTCTTATTTTTCTTGTCATTTCAAAACCATCCATCACTGGCATATCAAGATCAACTATTACTAGGTCATAATGACCAGATAATAATTTTTCTAAACCCTCCTCTCCATTTTCAGCTACAACAACATTATAACCTTGAGCCTCTAGATAAGATTGCTCCATTGCTCTCCAGAATTGAGAATCGTCAACTAAAAGTATTCTATATGAGCGACTCTTCTTTTCCTTGATCGATGATTTTCTCTTTCTAGTAAACCAGGTTGGATCAAACATTTCAATTATTGCATATACATCTAACAATAAGGTAACCTTTTCCTGGATGATTGAAGATCCTAACAAACCATTTCGATCGAAAGTTTCTTTATCAATAACTACGTTCACTTCTACAGTATCAATTATTTTAGAAACATAAAAACCAATATTCTGATTATTTAATTCAAAAACAATAATGTAAGCTTCTTCTGAATATGGTGGTGATGAAATTCCGAGAAAGTTTTCAAGTCTGATGATTGGCATGCTAGCGCCACGATAGCGTATTACTTCTTTACCACCTGCAATTTCGATATCTTTAATTGAAATTTTTTCTAATCTTGATACAAGTGCTAATGGTACAGCGAATTGTTCATTTTCAGCAACATTAAATAATAATAATGATTGCAACTCACCACGTGTTTCTTCAACATGCATTTCATCAATATGAGCAAATTCTTCAGCTTCTTCAGCTTTTAACTTAACACTTGCTGCAAGATTTACAACATCAAGTATTAAGGCTACTCTTCCATCACCTAAAATAGTGGCACCAGCAAAGAAATGAATATTCTTCATATGTTTGCTTAAAGGTTTGACTACAATTTCTTCTGTATCAACAATTCCATCAACGATCAAACCAAATTGTCTTCCTACACCAGAAAGTACAATAATATTTATGCCATAAGTTTTATCATTATTCTTTCTCTTTAGTTGTAAAACTTCTTCTAATCTTACAAGAGGAAGTATTTCACCTCTTAAACGATAAAATTCTGCTTCACCAACTTTTTCAATTTGTGATTCTGCTTCATCACTATTAACTCTTACTAATTCGACAAGATTAACTTGAGGGATAGCAAACTTTTCACCACAACTATGGACTACCAATGCTGGAATAATTGCCAAAGTCAAAGGTATTTTAATTCTTAAAACAGTACCTTTATCAACTTCTGATTGGACATCTACAACACCTCCTAGTTTCTCAATATTTGTTTTTACAACATCCATACCAACTCCACGGCCAGAAATATTCGTAACCTTTTCAGCCGTAGAGAAACCAGGTTTAAAAATTAATGCAATTGCATCTCTATCTGATAAAGAGTTTGCTTTTTCAGGAGAAAGAAGACCTTTTTCAATTGCTTTTTGTCTTATTTTAATAGGATCAATCCCTGCTCCATCATCAGAAATTTCAATTATAACCTGACCACCCTGATGATAAGCCCTTAAATTAAGACTACCTGTCTCTTTTTTCCCTTTACTTAATCTTACTTCAGGTAGCTCAATTCCATGATCAACACTATTCCTTACTATATGTGTTAAAGGATCTTTTATAGCCTCTAAAATTGTTTTATCAAGTTCTGTTTCAGTACCATCTAAACTAAGGTCAATTTCTTTTCCTGCTGCCTTTGCAAGATCTCTTACTACTCTTGGGAATTTATTGAAAACATTTCCTATTGGTTGCATCCTTGTTTTCATTATTTTTTCCTGTAATTCAGTAGTAATGAGACTCATGCTTTGTGAGGCATTATTTAAATCCGCATTATCTAATCTTGAAGCAATTTGGACTATTCTATTTCTAGAAAGTACTAACTCTCCAGCAAGATTCATTAAATTATCAAGTAAACTAGTATCTACTCTAATATTTGTTTCTGTTACAGTATGAGGTGCATTAGAAATAGTTTCTGCGAGAGTTTTTTCATAAGACTTCTGTTGGCTTGCACTCTCTTCTTCTTTCATTTTTGGAGTTACTTTTGGAGTTTCTTTTGGTTTTTCTTCTTCTTTTTCTTCCAAGACAGGCTGTGCTATAGGCTTAGAAACCGGTTCTTCTTTTTCTTCTTCCTGGGATTCTTTCTGTTGAGTAGCTTTTCTAGTATAACTATCACTAATGTTTTTTAATTTTAAAATAATATCAAGATGATCCTCATCGCCTTCAGTCTTTTTTGTTTCCAAATTATTTAAAATTATTTTAATATGATCGATTGCTTCAAGTATCGTAGAAACAATCTCAGTGTTGGCTACAAATAGCCCATCTCTCATTTTTGATAAAATATCTTCAGCAAAATGAGATATACCTTCAAGATTTTTAAAATCAAAAAAGCCAGATGTACCTTTTAAAGTATGAATAATTCTGAAGATACTTGAAAGGATTTCTTTATCAGTTGGATTGTCTTCTAACTGAACGAAAAGAAGATCCAACTTATCAATGTTTTCCCTGGATTCAATCAAAAACTCTTGAAGAATCTCATCCTCTAAATTATCATTTTTACCGGTATCTGCCATAAATTCTCCCTATAAACATTTATATTAAGAACCTTTATTCCTTCAAATAAATTTATTAAAAATATAAAAAAAATCAAGTTGATTATAATACTACAAATTTTGATACTTTATTTATACTTCTTATAAATAAAATTAAGGTCTCTTTTAACGATTTTACCATTTATTGGCAACAACATAAAAATAATAAAAAAATATTTAAAAAGCAAAAAATTTTAATCCATTTTTCTCAAAATAATTTTTTCCCCACCTTGAGGAGAAAATGTTATTAAAGGGAGGTTTAATAAAATTGTATCATAAGATTCTATTTTAAAGTAATTAGTAGTTTTAATAATTAAGGAAGAATCTTTTTCTTCCTCAATAATGTATTTATATTGTATTTTTTTTATTCCTTCATCAAACCAAAACTCAGCTAATATTGTTGAGTCTGTTATACTCATTTTTATTTTAGAGTTGTTTACGTTATTAACTGTCACCCAATTTCCAATAATACTTTTACTTTTCTTTTCAGATGAACAATTAATAATCAATAAACTTAAAAATAAAACCGAAAAAAAACTTTTCATTCTTTGTATGATTCCTTTAATAAAGTAACAGGATGAATTGCTTGAATATTTATATTATCTTTTTCCAAACCATATCTTATTTGAGCGAGACAACCCGGGTTAGATACAAGAACTATTTCTGCTTTTGTATTGGCAATATTTTTAAGTTTTAAATCAAGAATTTTCATTGAATCATCATAATTTATAATATTATAAATCCCAGCTGAACCACAACACTGGGTTGAATCTTTCATTTCAATAAAATCAAGACCTTGAATTTTAGATATTATTTGTCTTGGTTCATTATAAATTTTTTGTGTATGAACGTGATGACAGGCATCATGATATGTTATCCTTTTTAATATTTCTTTCTGCGGCTTTTTCATTTCAATGTTATTTAAAAATTCTAAAATATCAGAAACCTTACTTGTAAAGGTTTGGGCATAATTATGATAATCATCTTTGATTAGTATATGAGCATATTCTTTCATAAAAGCAGAACATCCTGCGGAATTAACAATTATAAAATCCAAATCATATTTAAGAAAAGCATCGATATTTATTTTTGCAAGTTTTCTTGCCGTTTTCAAATCACCATTATGAGCGTGCATAGAGCCACAGCACTCTTGTTCTGAAGGAATAATCACCTGACATCCATTTTTCAACAAGACATCTATCGTATCTGAATTAATATCAGAGAACATTACATTCATAAAACAACCGTAAAAGAAACCCACTTTATATTTTATTTCACCCTCAGGATACAATATTTTAGGATATGATTTATCTGTAAATTTATCTGATATTCTTGGGGCAAGTCCTTCAATTTTGTATAACTTATTGGAAAATAATTTTAAAACTTTTGTTTTCCTTACGAAGTACTGTAGACCACTTTTTTGATAAAATTTTAATAATCTTGCAAGTAATTTAACTCTTTTTTTAGAAATAAAAATATTTTCAAAAATGAATTTTTTTATAATTTTCGAAATTCCACGATTATATTTTGTTTTATCAATTTGAACTCTTGCTAGCTCTACAAGATTACCATATTTAACACCAGCAGGACAAGCTGTCTCACAAGCTTGGCAATCAAGACAAAAATACATTTCATCATAAAAAGTTTTAGATATTTCAAGTTTACCTTTAAGTACAGATTTTATTAATCTTATTCTTCCACGCGGAGAATTTCTTTCAAGACCTGTTAATTGATATGTAGGGCAAGTCGGCAAACATAAACCACAATGCATACATTTGATTAAAAATTCTTCGCTTGGGATATCTATACCTGTAAAATTTATATTTGTCATATATTTATATTTCTTTATTCATTAAATAATTAATTAAATCCATTCTTCTAATATAAATCTTTTGAATCTTTCTTTATCACCACGCAGTTTTTCTGATTTTGAGCTAATCGAAAAAACCTTACCAGGGTTCATAATAACATTAGGATCAAGAGCCTCTTTAATTTTCATCATAATTTCTAAACCATCTTTCCCAACGACTTTATTTAAAAACTTTTTCTTTGACAATCCAACACCATGTTCACCAGTAATTGTACCTCCAAGACTAATTGCAAGTTCAAAAATTTCTTCGAAGGCAGATTCTGCTCTTTTAATCTCTTCAAGATTCCTTTCATCAGTAAGGCAAGTTGGATGAAGATTGCCATCACCAGCATGACCAAAAATACCAAAAGTTAAATTATATTTTGAAGCAATATTATTTATTCCAACTATCATTTTTGCAATTTCACTTCTCGGAACAGTGGCATCTTCCAGAATTGTTGTTGGCTTAATACGAGCTAAAGCTGAAAAAGCCACTTTTCTTGCAGCTCTTAGTTTATTTGCATGATTTGAATCTTTTGCTAATTCGATATAAGAACAATTATTTTTCTTACAAATATCCAGAACTTTTTCAGCTTCTTTCTCTGCAATATCTTTATAACCATCAACTTCAATTAGTAGTAAAGCATCTATATTTGTATCCAAACCTAAATGTGCAAAATCTTCTACACATTTTATTGTTGTTTTATCAAGAAATTCCAGAGCTGAAGGTAAAATTTTGGCAGCAATAATATCTGATACTGTTTTGGCTGCTTCTTCGAGTTTAGAAAAATAGACTAAAATAGTTTTAGTTACTTCTGGATAAGGTATAAGTTTTAATAATATTTTTGTTATGATACCTAAAGTCCCTTCCGAACCAATAAATAAATCTTTTAAATTATAGCCTGCAACATCTTTAACAACTTTGCCACCTGTTTTTAAAATATTACCCTCTGGTGTTACCACTTCCAAACCCATCACATAATCTTTAGTTACACCATATTTTAGACCTCTTATTCCACCAGCATTTTCAGCCACATTCCCTCCTATGGTGCAAATAGCAGCACTTCCTGGATCAGGAGGATAAAACAAACCTAATTTTTCTACTTCTGAATGAATTTGACCAGTTATTACACCAGGTTCAACTAAAATTGTTAAATTTTCCTTGTCAATTTCAATTATTTTATTCCAATGATTAAGAGTAATAACTATTGAATTTTCTATTGGAACTGACCCACCACTTAAACCAGTACCAGAACCTCTTGGAACAATTGCAATTTTTTCCTGATTTGCTATTTTCATAATAGAAGATAGTTCTTGTACTGTTTTGGGTTTAATAACAGCTTCTGGTAAATTACTTATAATTGGAGTACCATCATAAGAATAAGTAATTCTATCTTCTTTTGAATTTAAAAAATTTTCAGTTCCAACAATTTCTATCAACCTGTTTTTTATTTCTGGTTTTAACATAATAACTCCAAATAATAATGTTTTAATTTTAACTAATCTTTTTTTATTTTTCAATTCATTTTATAAAACCTGAATAATTCAAAAAAAATTTATTTTTTAAAAAATATTTAATTAAAAATATTTTATGTAATTTAATAAAGTTACCAAATTTATTTGCTTGAGATTTTGGCTAAAAGTCCTTATTTTTTATTATTAAATCTACTAACAAAACATAGGTAAATAATATGGAAAAACCTAAAAGAAGATCCTGGGCTGAACCCTTTAAGATTAAGGTTGTTGAACCCATAAAAATGACAACACGAGAATATCGAAAAAAAGCAATAGCTGAAGCAGGTTATAACACTTTTTTATTAAAATCGGAAGACGTATATATCGATTTACTTACTGATTCTGGTACCAGTGCAATGAGCGATAGACAATGGGCTGGCATGATGCTTGGTGATGAAGCTTACGCTGGAAGTAAAAATTTTTACAACTTAGAGGAAACAGTGCAAAAATATTATGGATATAAGTTTATAGTACCAACCCATCAAGGAAGAGCAGCCGAACATTTAATCTCAAAAATTTTAATAAAACCTGGAGATTATATCCCTGGTAATATGTATTTCACAACTACAAGATTACATCAAGAATTAGCTGGAGGAACTTTTTTTGATGTAATTATTGATGAAGCTCATGATCCTGAGAGTACACATCCATTTAAGGGGAATGTTGACTTAAACAAATTTGAAGATCTAATAAAAAAAGTAGGTTCAAATAAAATCCCTTACATTTCTGTTGCTGCAACAGTAAACATGGCTGGAGGGCAACCCATTTCGATGGAAAACATGAGAGAAGTCAGAAAATTAGCTAATCAAAATGGAATAAAAGTTATACTTGATGCAACCAGAGCAGTTGAAAATGCATATTTTATAAAAGTTAGAGAGAAAGGATATGAAAATAAAACTATAGAGGAAATACTACTAGAATTATGCTCATATACTGATGGTTGTACGATGAGTGGCAAAAAAGATAATCTTGTAAATATTGGTGGTTTTCTTGCACTTAATGATGAAACGATATACGAAGAAGCAAGGAATCTAGTAATTGTATATGAAGGCTTGCATACTTATGGAGGTTTAGCAGGAAGAGATATGGAAGCAATGGCAATTGGTATTGAAGAATCAGTTCAATATGATCACATAAGAGCAAGAATTGGACAGGTTGAATATCTTGGAGAAAAATTAATGAATTGGGGAATACCAATTGTTAAACCTATTGGTGGACATGCAGTTTTTCTCGATGCTAAAAAATTCTATCCTCATTTAACACAGGATGAGTTTCCTGCTCAAACTTTAGCTGCAGAAATATATATCGATTCAGGCGTTAGAAGTATGGAACGAGGAATAGTATCAGCAGGAAGAGATCCTAATACCGGAAAGCATAGATATCCAAAATTAGAATTAGTAAGACTAACCATACCACGTAGAGTTTATACACAAGCTCATATGGATGTAACTGCTGAATCAGTATTATCAGTTTATGAAGAGCGAACAAAGGTTAAAGGTTTAAAAATGGTATTTGAACCTAAATATCTAAGATTTTTCCAGGCAAGATTTGAAAAATTATGAGAGGTCAAAATGAGAGGGTCTAAGAATTTTTTATATGATGTATTAGCTGTAATAGGAATTGTAGTAGTTGTATATATCGTCATTAAAATTATTTTCAATATTTTAACAAGCACACTTTTTTGGATAATTTTGATCGCTGTGATAATTGCATATTTTATGCTTAGATATAAAGGTAAAAGATAATTATTTAAACCCGTTTTAAAACTAAAACGGGTTTAAAATTATTAGTACAAATAAATCTTTGGAACTGATGGCAATCCAAATGGGATAAAATAGTATGTACTATCCCAATTATCTTTATCCAAAAAGCTTTTTGGAGTAATAAAATCTGGTTCAGGTCTTTTCAAATGATGAGGTCCAAGTAAGTTTCTACAGGAAGAGACTAGCTCAATGGTGATTTCATTTAAACCTTTTTTAATGTATTTTGTTATATCAAGCTCCAAAGGATTCCAAGCCAACATACCAACTAATTCGTTATTTATATATAGATTCATTAATGAAGCATTAAGTTTATCAAGTTTAAAAACTAATTTATTAAATTTCTTTTTATCAAAAGAAATTGACTTAGATATTCTGATTTTACCAGAGAAAAATTGAAAACCACATTTAGTTAAGTCATTAATATTAATCTTAGAATCTTTACCAATAATACTAAAAATTCTATCAGTATAACTTTTTAGTGTAAAATCTCCAATTATATATAAACTTTCTACTTCCGTATCGCTTTTAATAATGGTTTCATATTCAATTAAATTTACACCATCACGTAAAAAATCGTTTATTTTAGATTTTTTAAAACTAATATCTAACCACCAATCGTTTTTATTAAAAGGAATTTGATTTCCATTTAATTTAATTATTACATCATCTCTATATTCTGCAATTAGAAATAAATCATTTAACAATTTATGTTGAATTTCTAACTCAAATTCATATTTTAGTTTTAATTTCTTCCCAATTTGATTTTTTACTTCTTCTTGTACTTGTAAAACAGGTAAAATCCTACTATAACCCGAATTCTCTATCTTATATTGACAAAAATCTAAAGTTAAACAGTTAGGAGTCATTGAGGATATTTTCCACTCACCATTTAAAATAATTATTTCATTTTCTTTGGTTATATTTTCTTTTGAATATATTTCAGGCAAATTACCAGGAGAGGCAATAAATAATTTTGATTCACCAGGCAATAACTTAAAAGGAATAATTATTGAATTTCCATCATAATGATAATTTAAAGAGATTTTATCACTACTAATAGGATCCCAAATTTCAACAAATTTATTTCTGGTTTTAAAATAAATATTTCCTTCAGCAACATTCTCATTAGTATTTAAAACAAAAAATATTTCTTGATTCTCATATTTTCTAACATGAACTAATACTTTAGATACGTTTTTACCCTCTATAGTTATATTCTGGGGTAATAAGCTATTAATATTTTTAAAAAATTCCTTTTTGTTTACTATTGTAAAATCAACTTGATCCTTTTCATAAGGTTTACAATTAATAAATTTAGGTAATTTGTGGAGTACTATTACCTTACCCCCATTTCTAGAAAATTCCTTTAGAAGAGAAAAAGTAGTATCTCTCAATGTATTTAATTCAGGAAGTATAACAAAATCATAAGCATAATTACCGATATAAAATTTATTTTCTTTAACTTTTCCATATTTCGATATTATTTCTTCATCACCAAGATGAACATCTTTTTGATTATCCAGTAAATGTTCTAACAATTCCCTAAAATCTTTATCAATTTTTACTACTTCCCCATTATCATGTGGTTTATATCTTAACCAAGCACTTTCTACAGGATGAATAAGTAAAATATTTACTTCTCTAGTTCCTTGAGAAAGAATAGCACATAACCTTGTTAAATAATCATTAAATATACCGTAATACTCCCAATATGGTTGTTGATAGTAAATTGATGGTGGATGATCTCTTTTTCTTTCTCCCAATAACGAATATAATAAAAGATGAGGAACGAAAAAATTAATACCTAAGGCTATTTGAATGTCAGCCATTTTTTTCTGATCAGCTAAGCGTAAATGCCAACCAGCTCCCCCATAAGTTTCAGACATTACTCTTTTCTTGTTTAATTGATCTGCAATAGAAGAAGCTTGTTTTATTGTTAGATAATTACCTATAACACCTATTTTATTACCAAGAATATCTATACCAGGATAATCTTCATATTCATAGAGAGGCATCATTTTACCGACCGCATCAATTTGTTGGTGAATAGTATCCTCCATCTGGTAGTGGCCGGTAAAAATTAAATCATTATTCTTACACCAATCAAATAACTTTTTTGCATACGATTCAAGAAATAAATCTGATATAGTTTTATAATAATCATATCTTATTTTCTCATAATCTCCAACATCTTCTATTAAAGAAATTAAATGATTTTTTAAATCATAGCCATTTTTACTTTCAAAATATGATAGTAGATTCTTTGACCATGGCAATCTTGGAAAAGGAATTTTAGCCCAATAATAGAAACATGGTTCATCAGTAAAAATACCTGGAATTTTATTTCCAAATAATACACCGAAATGTTTCTTATATGCCTCATAAGCATAATTTATAAAAATATCAACTGTTTCAGGATTCATTAAATCTGTGTAACAAGTGTCATTATACCAGCTATCACCAAGAGGAGCAATCCATTCATAAAAGGAATAAGGAACACCATCTAATTCATTAACTGCTATTAGATTTTCTTTTGAGAATTGATTCAAGAAAAAGTTATGCTCTTTTGATTGAACCAATTGCTTAGTTAAATCATCTTTTAAAAAATTCTCATAATATTTACTTGATATACAAACGAGATATCTAAAACGAGTATCTGGATACTTTTTAGGTATTTCTCCTGATCCAAAACCTGAAGGCCATTTGTCTTCATCATATAACCAAGGGTCAAGATTTACTTTTTCTGCTTCTTTAATAGCAAAATTTACTAACTCCATCCACCGTTCTTTCAAGTAAGGAATTTTTAAACCCGGTCTTGAATGGATATAGAATCCACCATATCCACCTTTTTTAATTTCTAAAATCTGTCTTTTAATTTCCTCTTCTTGTAAATCATCGTTCCATGACCAAAATGGAACAGGCCTATATTTATTATCAGGATTTTTAAAAATTTCATATAAACTATTGTTCTTTTTCATAAATATTACATTTCTCTTTTATAATTAAATTTTTTTAACATACATTATCTAACAAATGGTTCTTTTAAATATCTTTCTGCTAATTCATGTGAGTTTTCAAATTTATCCATATCTAATACTTTTTTATATTGTTTAATCGCATAATTTCTTTTATTCTGTAAATCATAAATCATTCCAATTCTCAAGTTTGTCATTACCATAAAACCAGAAATTTTTTTCCTATCAAGACTTCTTGAATATTCATCACATTTGTAAAAATGATTTAGAGCCTCATCATAATTGTTATTATAAAAATTATATAAGCCAAGATAATATTCAGCTTCACGGGCTACTAAAAATGAATAACCTCTCTTTTTATTATAATATCTATTTAAAATATCAGTAAATGTTCTTTCAACATCAACCCATTTCCCAAGTTTTACGTATGTTCGACCAAGATATCTATGAAATACAGAATTATCAGGATATTTATTATATAACTTTAAGGCTAAGTCTAAGGCTTCATAAGGATTATTTTCGTAATTTAAATAAACCTGTAATAAAAAATAAGTTGATTCAATATTAGCATAATGAGCTTTTTCTGAAGCAATTCTCAATTCTTCAATTCCACGATTTTTATTCCCTTTAGGGAAAAATAGCATTATCGGTTTTAAAATAGGATATTGAGCTGGTATTACTTCTGCAAAATAATCATAGATCCCAATACCTAATAAAAGATCATAATTGTTAGGAGCAAGCTTATAAGCCTTCATTAAAATTGGATAAGCTAACCTTCCATCGTCTGCTGCTTTTAACCAACTATTTCTATGAGTATATAACCTTCCACGAAAACCTATAGAACCACATTTAAAAAAAAGAGCAACTATATCAAATTCATTTTGTTCTAATTTTTTATCACATACATCTATTACCTTTTGGAGTTTGTTTTTAAAACCTTCATCATAAGTTTCATTTTCATAATCAATCATAATTCTCCACCAATCAACCATTGCATAGAAGAAGTATCCTGCTGGCTCATCTGGTTCTCTAGAAATTAAATTTTGAAATTCTTTTTCAGCTTTTTCAAATTCTAAATTATATATATAGTTAATTCCTTTTATTGTAATAGAATCTGATATTTTATCATTTATTATCCATTGAGAATTGGAATTTATATAAAAAAATATTGTTAAAGAAACAAAAAGTATTATTCTTCGCATTTTTCGTCACTTTTTTTAAAAAAATAAAAAATTAAAATAAGTAAAAAAATTGTAACAGTTAAACTACCTTCAGGTCCAAAACTACCACCAGTCAAAAATGTATTACCTGTAGGATGAAAAGAAATGAATTGATTAAATAAAGTTATCCCACTTACAGGAAAACCGAACAACATACCTTCAGAAAAATTCCAACTAAAGTGAAACGCAATAGGTAACCATAATGAACAAGTTTTTATATACATTAATGAAAAAAGTATACCAGCTAGAACAATATTAATCAAACTAACAAAATTTATATGAGGATTAAAATAATGTGCAAGTCCAAAAAGTACTGAAAGCAAAATAACAGAAAATAATTTTCCAAAACCTTCAATCAATCTCTGAAAAATATAACCTCTAAAAAGCAACTCTTCATTGAAACCTACAAAAACAAAGTATGGGATAGAAATCAAAAAATGGAACATGCTTTTTTTTGAAAAATCATTACTATAATATCCATTACCTGATACTACTAATATAAATGCAACTAAAAACATAGTAATAATTGGCAAAATTAAACCCATTACAATATAATGTTTATTTCTTTCTATGTTTTTAAGTCCTAAATCTCTCAATAATTTTTTATCAAAAAGAGATATAGATATTTTTGAAGTAATTAGTACTGATAAAAAGAAAATTATCTGAGATAGCAAATAAAAATTTAAGAATCTGGATATTATATATTCTAAGATTGAAAATATTAAAAAAAATATTATTATAAATCCAACAATTTTGAGTACAATAATAATCTTCTTTTTAAAATATAAAAAGTTAATATTCATATAAACAATATTGAAGGTACAAAATGTACCTTCAAGTTAAATTATTAAAATAAATTATCCATAAGAAAAGATGAAATATTTTCTTTTTGAATTCTAATTTGCTCCATAGAATCTCTTTCTCTTATGGTAACTGAACCATCTTCTAGAGTCTGGGAATCTACAGTTACACAATAAGGTGTACCTATTTCATCCTGTCTTCTGTATCTTCTACCAACTGCACCACTATCATCATAAAAAACTCTAAATGATTTTTTCAAATCATCTGTAATAGCCCTTGCTATTTCTGGCATATTATCTCTATTAACAAGAGGGAAAATAGCACAATTGATAGGAGCAATTTTTGGATTTAATTTTAAAACTACTCTTTTTTCTCCTTTTACTTCTTCCTCATTATAAGAATCTATAAGAAATGCCATAAAAGATCTACTAGCTCCAGCGGAAGTTTCAATTATATATGGAATATATTTCTCTTTCGTTTGTTCATCATAATATCTAAGACTTTTTCCAGAATATTGTTCATGACGTGATAAATCATAATCAGTTCTATTATGTATTCCTTCAATTTCACCCCACCCGAAAGGGAATTCGTATTCAATATCATAAGCATCTTTAGCATAATGCGCAAGCTTATCTGGTTCGTGTTGATGAAATTGTAATTTTTCTTTTTTTATTCCTAACTCAATAAACCAATTAAATCGTTCTTGTTTCCAGTAATTAAACCATTCTACATCTTCCTTAGGATTGACAAAGAATTGCATTTCCATCTGTTCAAATTCTCTTGTTCTAAAAAGAAAATTCTTTGTATTAATTTCATTTCTAAATGCTTTACCAATTTGTGCAATACCAAATGGAATTTTTTGTCTCATTGCCGATTGAACATTTAAAAAATTTACAAAGATACCCTGAGCAGTTTCTGGTCTTAAATATGCTATCGCACTAGAATCTTCTACTGGACCAATATAAGTTTTGAACATCAAATTAAATTGTCTAGCTTCAGTAAATTTACCTTCAGCTTGACATTTTGAAGCCTTTCTACCTTTATATGCAGGATTGCCACACATTTGGTCCTCGATTTGATCTGCTCTAAAACGGCATTTGCATTCTTTGCAATCTACCATTGGATCAGTAAAATTTTCAACATGCCCACTTGCTTCCCAGACTTTGGGGTGCATAATAATGGCGGCATCAATACCCTCAATATTTTCTCTATAAGTCATAAATTTCCACCATTGTTTTTTAATGTTATTTAACATTTCCACCCCAAGAGGACCATAATCCCAACAACCATTAATTCCACCATAAATTTCACTTGATTGAAAAACAAAACCTCTTCTTTTTGAAAGAGATACAATCTTATCCAATAAATCTAAAGCCATTCTGAATTTACCCTCATTTATTTAAAAAATATTTTATTTACTGCAAAGAGACAAACCTATATCCTAGTTTTTGGACTTTTTTTAATTCGTCAAATAATAATTTAACATTATTTTTGTTAATATCAATTAAGCAAATACACGAGCCCTTCAAATTTACTTCATTAAGAATATCTGAAAAATTATTATTTCCGTTATCTTCCATTATAATTTCTTTTATATTGCTTTTCAATATCATTTTTTTTGATAGTTTTTTTATCTCATTTGCCAACATTTTATAAAATTCATCATCATATTTTTCGAAAGTAATAAAAAAACCTTTAACATACTCATTATTTCTAATAATTCTGCGCAACAACCTATATACTTTAGTTGAATCCATTTTTAATGAAATATCATATTCTTCGTCTACATCCCCTTCTTTTACATCTATGTAAAAAATAAAATCTTTAGATATTTTATTTAAAAAAGTAGTAACTTCAGTATTATCTTTTTTATAATCTAAAATAAACGTACTAAAATAAGGTGATCTTATTACTAAAGGTTTTTGTAGTTCATTAAGGTTATTAATATCTTTTACAATTAAAACAATATCACCAATATTTCTTTCAATCGAAGGATCAGTGATAAACTTTATTGTTTGAATTACTCTTCCATTTTTAAAAACTTGCAAATAGATAATTTGATTTTTTAAATCTTCTTTAGAAGAAGTGTTGGCATTATATTTTTCACAGAATAAAGATATTTCTTTATTCAATTCAACAATTGGAAATTTGTAAGGTATTTTTATAACTCTTTCATATCTAATTAATTTATCATTTATTTGATAAGCTTGTTTAGACTCCCACTCTTTTTTTATCCCATATTCCGATAAAAGATTATCAATCCCTGAATCAATTGTTAATAATTCTGATTTTAATAATGCACTATTTTCTTTTTTATTAAAAAATTTTATAAAAAGAAAATCTGAAATGTAAATTATAAAGCATAAAATAGAAAGAATAAAAACAATCTTTAATTTATCATTATAATTAATTTTTTTTTTCTTTAAAAAAAGCATATTCATATCAGTTTATACTAATTCTACTCTACTTTGATCACCTATAAGGAATCTTTGCACTCTTGGCTTTCCTGTAGATTCAACTAATTCAACATCATTACCTAGCAAACTACCTTCAATTCTTGTATTGACATCTAAAATCTTACAATTCTTCAAAATAATACTATACTCCACTTCACTATTAACAATAACTGTTCCATCACCTACACTAGTAAAAGGACCAATATAACAATTTTCTATTACGCAATCATTACCAATTATTACCGGACCTCTGATTTTACTGTTTTTTATTTTAGAAGTTTCTCCAATAATTACTCTACCAGCTACATCAGAATTATCAATATCCCCTTTAATATCACTTGTAATATTATCGAGAACCAACCTATTTGCTTCAAGTAAATCGAGTGAATTTCCTGTATCTTTCCACCAACCTGTTATTTCACAAAAACCGATTTTATAATTGTGATCAATCAAATATTGATGAGCATCTGAAATCTCATATTCACCACGTGCACTTTTCTCAATATTATTCACAGCTTCAAAAATAGATTTATCATAAATATAAATACCAGCAACAGCAAATGGACTTTTTGGTACTTTGGGTTTTTCTTCTACAGAAACTATTCTATTATCAATAATCTCAGGCACTCCAAACCGTGTGGGATCTTTTACTCTAGATAAAGTTAAAAAGCAATTACAATCACTCTTATCAAACTCTTCAATAAATCTTTTAACCCCACCAACAACCATATTATCACCCAGGTAAAAAATAAAATTATCATCACCAATAAAATCCTGTGATATTTTAACAACATGTGCCAAACCAAGAGGAGCACTTTGAGGGATATAAGTAATTTTTACTCCAAAATTACTACCATCTCCAATAGCATCTGGCACTTCAGTACTTCCTGCATTAATAATAATACCAATATCCGTTATACCAGCATCCCTAACACCTTCAATTGCATAGTGTAAAATTGGTTTATTAGCTATTGGTATTAAATGTTTATTTTGAGTATGTGTTAATGGTCTAAGCCTTGTACCTCTACCCCCACTAGCAATTAAAGCCTTCATAGTTCACCTCTTTTATGCTAAAAGTTTTAAAATTTTTTTATAATTATTTTTTCTTGATAAATTTCCTTCTATTTCTTTTAAAAGGATTTGCCCAAATTTTTTATATAGATCATAAATATTTTTATCGTATTTTTTTAATGCTTTAAGATGCTTTTCAACAGTTATTGCATCGCCTCTAACAATTGGTCCAGTGATAGAATTTTTAAAGTCGGTGTTAAAATAATTATAAAGAGTATTCTCTAAAATTGGTCTGAAAACACCTTTTGCCTTTTTTTTATCACCAATAATATGATAGAGTATATTATTAACTACAGATAGTAATACTAATAAATAATTGGATGCAAAAGCACCTGATACATGATATAAACTTTTTAAGTTCTTAGGTATGATAATATAATTTCCTCCCAAAGCCTTAACAATTTTTTTGGCAAATAAAGTTTTTTCTCCTTCTATCCCATAGTAAATTGAATCCAGATTTTTTGTATTCTTACTATCTGGAAAAGATTGATATGGATGCATAGAAAATACAATAGAACCTCGATTTTTTATTGGCTTCAATTCATCTGATGACAAACAACCTGAAACATGGCACACCTTTAAAGAATTAAAATGTAAAGGTAGCTTTGAAATTTTTTTTGATACTACTTTAATTTGAGAATCAGGAACAGAAATAATAATAAAATTAGCTTCTTTGGGAATATCTTTTATCTCATTTGAAAATAGAGCAGCTTTTACTTTTTTTGCCAAATTACGTGCTTTGTTTAAATCTAAATCAATTATACCAACAAAATTATAACCTCTTTCATATAGTTTTTTGCTTAAAACTGTTCCTACTTTTCCAGCTCCAATTAAAACAATAGAAATATTTTTTTTCATTAGACAGGTTTCCAAATTACTGCAGATAAATAACCAACTACAGAGGATTTATCTCCAAATACAGTGCTTGAATCACTATAATGTAAGACTTTTGAATGAGATGCACCTAATTTCTTTGAGGCTTTTAACATTGATACAATAGGTGCACATCCGCAAGCTTCAGTTTTACCGTTCATTATATTTTGAATAATTGAATCAGGATCAAATTTTTCAATATCGTTTCTAATAATATAATCATATTTATGAGCTAAATCATAGCTTTTATAATGTGAAAGATCGCTTGTTGCAATTATTAAAAAATCATCTTTATTTGAAAAAACTTTATAAAGAATATCAGAAAGGCTATCACTAATCTCAAAATTATCATGAATCATAACTAAAGGTATTATCTTAAAATCAGATAATACTCTTTGCAAAAAAGGTATTTGCACTTCTATCGAATGTTCTCCTCTATGACCATCAGATGATCGATAAATTGTATTATTACCTGAAGCCATTAACTCTTCTGATAGCTCCTTGTTTATATCGACTCTTCCTAAAGGCGTTAAATAACCCATTCCATCGAATAGTGAAACTCCTCTAATAAATTCGTGATGGCTTGGCGAAATGATAACAACGTTTTTTATTGGTTTTCCAAAAAGTAAATTGTAAGCTATAGCAGCAGTAAAACCAGAAGAAATATAACCGGCATGCGGTACAATCATACCAATTATTTTACCATCAATATCAAATTTAGGGGCTTTTTCAAAAAAAGCATCAATTTGAGAAATTAACTTACCAGGGTCCGATGGATAAAAAGAACCAGCAACCGATGGTAATCTATAGCCATTAGTTATCATAATATTTTTAATTTTATTTTAATTCTGAAAAAATTAGCAATAATATATCTGAATTTCAAGAGAAAAATATATTGAAATATACAATACAATTTATTAACTTATTACAATTTTATAAAAAAGGTATATTATGAATCCAATAAGTTTCGTTAAAAGTTTAATAAAAATTTCAAAGGGTAAACCCCAAATACCTAAATCATTAGAAAATAACGAATTGTTAAAAATCATCTACAAAAGGCGAAGCGTAAGAAAATTTGAAGATATAGAAATACCTAAAGATGTACTCGATGCAATAATCGAAGCCGGGAGGTTAGCTCCTTCAACAGTTAATTTACAACCATGGAGTTTTGCAGTATTAGATAAAAAGGAATGGAGAGAATTATTCAATAAACCTCTTCCCTTTAATGCGAATAAAGCAGTTATAATATTAGGCGATGTTCACCGTGTTCTGAAAGTAATACCTGTAGCACAAAACTGCCCAATAGTAAAATATACTTTAGCTGTAATGAATGCATCATTAGCAGCCCAAAACATGAATATTGCCGCAGAAGCATTAGGTGTGGCTTCAGTAATGCTTTCTGATACTGGGACAGGTGGTTTCTTTCATGCAGAATATCTTAAGAACAAATTAAATCTACCAAACGATGTATTTCCACTTATGACAATTGTATTTGGATATCCAAAGGGTGAGTATCCACCTATGCCACCAAAATTACCAGTTGAAGAAATAACCTTTAAAAATCAATATAAAGAGCCAAATGATTCCATTCTACAAGATTGGATTAAACAGATGCATGCCGGATTTAAAGTAACTAATCCTTTTTCCTCTTTTCAGGCAAAATTAAATTATTATACATCAAATCTTGAGAGAGCTGAAAAAGAATTAAAAAGAATGATATTTGGAGATAAAAATTAAAGAAGTAGAAGGAAAAAAGTATAGTATTTTACCTTTATGCTTTATCTCTAGAATCTTTAAAATCTTTTTAACTCCAAATATCCTTTTTGATACAATTATTTACTTTTAGATTTTTTTAAAATATATTTTACATTTCCAAAACAATTTTTAAAAAACTTGATTTAATTCTTCAATAATATAATTATTTATATGATTATCATAAAACAGCAAAATAAATACTATGAATTTATAAACGAATAATCTCTGTATTTTTTTGCTGCATTAAACATAGCTATAATATTTTTAGGTGGAACACCATATTGAATGTTGTGTATTTGACAAAAAACATATCCACCACCTTTACCAAATATCTTCATTCTTTCTTTTACTTGCTCGTCAACCTCATCAGGAGAACCATTTAAAAGAATGGTTTGAGTCTCTGAACCACCACCCCAAAAAGTTAACTTATCTCCAAACTCATTTTTTAACCTTATTGGATCCATATCTTTAGCTGTTGTTTGTACGGGATTTAAAACTTGCACGCCTGCATCAATCAAATCAGGAATTAATTGATAAATAGAACCACAGGAGTGTAAAAAAACATAGACATCTGAGTTTTCTCGAATATATGAGTATAACCTTTTATGTCTTGGTTTAATTTTATCTCGATATAAATCAGGTGAGAGAATTGGTCCTGCTTGTGTACCCATGTCATCACCCATTTGAATTAATTGCACATACTTACCAACAGCTTGCAAAAATAATTTTAAATTTTGGAGATATACATCACAGAATTTATCTAACAATTCATCTACAAAATTTTCACCTAATGCAAGATCAGTCATATAATTTATCCATCCTCTTATTTCTTGAGGACCTTCTAGCATATTACCACCAAAACCAGCCATAATTGCGTAATTAGTATTTTCGAAAAGATATTTCGCTTTTCTTTCGTATAATTTTAGTTCTTCATCAGAAAAGTATTTCCAACTATAATTTTCAATATCTTTCACTGATTTTAAATTTTCTAAAGGAGGATTTACTGCATCAAAATACAGACTATTTTCTGGCATCTCCATGGCAATTCTACCAGTATGATCTCTTATTACATATTTACCATCTATTTTTTCTGGATTAATATTTGAAGGAATAAGCGCTTTGACTCCATTTTTAAGAATCCATTCTTTCCACTCACCAGGTTCTATACCAACAAAAGAATTCATCATGTCTACAACATCTACCTCGAAAAGATCTAAGAAATACTTTTCGATATCTGCTAATTGCTGAAAGACATCATAAACCCGAATTTCACCAATATTTAAACCCAAATACTTTTTTAATTCAGAATAAGCCAATGCGGTTATTCCTGTAGATCTCATACCTCCAAAATCAATTGGGACCTTATCAGGTATTTGATGATTTAATGTTTTTAATACTCTTTCTCTAGAATTCATAATCCTTACCATTTAGATATATTTTTAAAAATACATTTTTATCAATTTTTGGAATTTCAATTACACCATTCTTTAAAAGAATTTTTTCTTTCTTGTTTAAAATAGCATATGATTGTTTGATTTTACTTGAATATTCAATATCTAAGTTTATTAAATTATTACTTACGTAAAACTTTGAAGATATTTTTTCGGTAATTTTCAATAACTTGGGTTTAATGATTATGCTGTTTTTTGTTGGTTGAATTCCTATCATATTATAAACCAAACAAATAAGGATTTCAGCCCACACCCAAGGAATTATGCCAGGCGGGGGGCATGGTGGGATAGGTCTCCATCCATAAAATTCATACCATGAACCAGTACCTTCACTAATATCAATCATCCAATCCAAATTACGAATAACTTTATCTCTATTCCCGTTTTCAATATATGCTCTTGTTACAAACATTGTAGCAAAAGGCCAGGGACCAGGAGAATCAGGTTCTGACTTAATATTATATCTTCCATATCCTCCATTATACCATCTTTGGTTCCAGAGTAATTCTAAAGACTCTAATGTTTTTTTTGCTAAATTACTTTTAGGATCAATCATTTTAAATGCTATAGGAAGTGCAACTGATGTATCTGGATCAATTGGATTATAATATTCCTCTCTTAATGGTGTACCTTCTGGTAATAGATTTCTATTTGGTGGTTCAAATGCTTTATGCCATGTTCCATCAAATTTTCTTCTTTTAATTAATTTACCATCTTCAATTAGGGCATATTTTTTAGAATTTAAAAAAGAATTCCATATTTCGTCAGAAATAGATTTCCATCGTTTTGCTAATTCGTTTTCTCCCATTTCTTCAGCCATTTCTGAAGCTTTTTGTAATCCCAAAACCGGGAAAATCTGATATGTTAACTCAAATCCTTCTGTAACGCCATGAGCATCATGTCTTTCCCAATATTCACGAGAGTTTTTCAACAATTTTGACTTTTTATCCCAAAAGTATTCATCAAGAGGGAATTCGGCTAAAGCTTTTATTTTACTCCAATTCTTTGTGATTATATCTTTTTCATCTGTCCAGACCCAATATTGCCAGATAGCATACAATAAAATTCCATTTTGATCAAGTTCAACTTCAGATTTTGGTCTTACAACTGAAGAATCAACAGTACTACCAGTGTCATCAACAAACTCATCAATCAGTCTTTGCAATATTTTTTTTGATACATCTCTATATCCTGCAAAAAGATTTCCTAGAGCAACATTGCTCATATCTCGAACCCACTCACGATTATATTGCCATACACTTGCATCCATTTTTGCGTTTTTTGAAATAGTAGCAGCTATTTGCGATTTAGATACGAAATATAAAAAATCAAGTTTATGATTATAGAAATTGATTGAATTTGTCAATTGATTATATAAATATAATTCAGGATCAATTATTAAATCTTTATGTTTTAATAAATAAGCAATAACTGATTTATTCTTTTTTATCAATTCATAAACAAAAAAGAATTCTTTTTCTTCACCACCTTTTACCTTAAACTTAAATTCACTAATTTTCTTTTTTTTAGCTGAAGGATTTAAATCTATTCTAACTGTTCCAGTAATTGTTTTATCAGAATTATTTCTCAAAACTACTACTCTTGCAATTTTTGACTCATTTTTCGATAAGCAATAAAAAATTTCGTGAACTTCAAAAAAATCTTCACTCCAAATTGCATAAACAACAGGTGAGAGATCTCTTTCAACCCATTCAACTAATAAATTATTTTTATCAGGTTGATAAATGTTTTTACCAACCTGTACATTAATCATTGTTCGTTCAAGGCCATATTTTTCATCAAAGGTATAAACATTTGATTTTTGTCCAATTTTATCAGGGTCCATAATAAGTAACCCCAGTGGTGTTCCCTTTCCTGATTTACAGTACTGTATGGCAACCTCAATTTCTCCATTACCTAAAAAGAAATAATTAAATCCAGGTGCATTTGTATTTTTATCATAATGACCAACTTTAGGGTCATAATTACTTATATGTTCTTTAGTATCCATAACATTCTCATACTGAATATTTTTTAATAATTTCAGTTATCCGATCAATATCAATTTTTGATTTCTCAATCAATGGCAAACAGTGAGTTTCAATTGTAACATGATTAACAATTTTATCTTCAATTAATGCTTTTATCTGCCCTTCCCAATCAATCAATCCTTCTCCCACTGGACAGCATTCAATAAGTGAACCCAACTTAGTATCTTTAACATGAACATTAAAAATAAATTCTTTTATTTTATTATAACCATCAGGATATGGAGTTTCTTTTGCTTCTTTATAAAAAGCGTTAGCAGGGTCCCAATTTGAACCAAAATTTTTCATGTTTACTTTACGAATTATTTCTGCTGTATTGGAACCTGTATCACACCAAAAACCTGGTTCATTTTCAACAGCGATCTTTAAATCATACTTTTCTGCTTTTAATGCAAATTCACCAAAAATATTAACAACCATATCAAGATTTGATTCAGGTTCATTTTTATCTCGATTAAAACCAAAAATTATTATCATTTTTGTATCAAGCTTTTCACATAATTTTACTAAATTTGGAAAATGTTTATCAATTTCTTCACGATACTTTTCTTTTTCTGATAATTTTCCTTTAAAAAAACCTGGAGATAAAGCCGTTACAGTAATTCCATAATTATTCTTTAGTTCAATAAATCTTTTTAATTCATCATCATTAATATAAGGAACTCTACCTGTTTCAAGACATCTAATTTCTACTAGATTGATTCCCCATTTATTACAATATCCTAAAGCTTCATCTACTTTTAAAGATATTTCATCAGTTACAATTCCAATTTTCATAATTCTCTCCCTCACTTTTTAGTTAAAATATTATTAATAATTTCTTTTAATTTTTCAAGGTTCTTTTTTGAATTTATAATTAAAGGTTCACAATGTGTTTCAATAGTAATGTTAATATCTGGAATATCAGTCAATATTGCCTTAATTTGACCTTCCCAATCAACATTACCCTCACCAATTGGCAGACAAATAAAGTTTCCATTATGCTTTGTATCTTTTACATGTAAATTTGTTATATAACTTTTTATTTTCTCATAAGTATCTGGGAATGGTTTTTCATTATCAGCAATAGCATTAGCAGGATCCCAATTTATTCCAAGATTCTTACAATTAAGAATTTCAAAGATTCTTAAAATTCTTTTACTTTCCTTACACCAGGAATCATATCCATTTTCAATAGCTATATTAATACCATATTTAGCAGCTATTTCAGCGACCTTACCAAATTCATTAATAACATTATCAAGATCTGTATCATCTAAAAGATTTTTTCTTCTAAAACCAAAGATAATTATTTTTTTGCAATTAAGTCTTTCACACAACTGTATTGTATCAGGTAAAGTCTTTTCAAAATCTAATTTTAATTTTTCCGTATCTTGATATTCATAACGAAAAATACCCGGAGAAATAGCAGAAATATTTATATTAAATTTTTTAACAAATTTAAACAATTTCTCTTTTTCTTCTTTATCCACATAAGGCAACCTGCCTGTTAAAAGATTTCTTAACTCAAGAGTATCAATATTCCATTCAATACATTTATTGATTGCTATTTCAATATTTGGAGAAATTTCATCAGATACAAAACCAATTTTCATTTTTTCACTCAATCTGTTAAAGCTACTGTTGGAACTTTGCTTTTATCACCGCCAGAAACTGGTTCTTTGTAAGGCTCTGATGCAAATCGTTTCCATTTTAAAACATTATCAACTACAATGATTATTGCTAATAAAGCCATTATTGCAACTAAAATAGTATCTAAATTTAATGTAAAAGCTTCCAGAGAAGTAATATTTGGTTTTTCAAGCTGAGTTTGATAATAACTTATTTGCATAACACTTGTAGTTAAAGTAATAACAAGCATAGCTATCATAGGTATTAACGTAACCCAAATATATCTTATCTTTTTCATTTTTATCAGAATCGTTGTGCTTATTGTAAGTGCTAATCCAGCTAATAATTGATTTGAAATACCAAACATTGGCCAGATAGTAGAAATGCTTCCAGTCCAAATCAAATATCCCCAGCAAAATACTACAAACAAACTAGTAAAAATTAATCCCGGAGTCCAGTTATAATTTTTTAAAGGCTTATAAAAGTAACCAAAAAATTCCTGTACAATAAACCTTGCTACTCTTGTACCAGCATCAATAGTAGTAAGAATAAATAAAGCTTCAAACATTAATGCAAAATTATACCAATATGCAATAAATTTATCCATACCGGGTATACCAGAAAGAATATTAGCCATTCCAACAGCTAATGTTACTGCACCACCAGTTCTGTGTTCTAAAGCAACACCAATTTCAGCTTCGAACCATCTTATTTTATCTGCAGTAAACCCCATACTTGCTAAAATATTATCAGGTAATTGACTGTTAATCAAAAAATAATCACCTGGTGAAAGAGATGTAGCAGCAATAAGAGCCATTAATGATACGAAACCTTCTGTTAGCATAGCCCCATAACCAATAACTCTTGCATCAGATTCAACATTTATCATTTTTGGAGTAGTTCCAGTTGAAATTAAAGCATGAAAACCAGAAATTGCACCACAAGCAATTGTAATAAACAAATAAGGGAAAATTGGGCCTGGAATAATAGGACCTCCACCACTTGCAAAATGTGTAACAGTTGGAAACACAATATATGGCCTCATAAATATAATACCAAGAGCAAGTAAAGCAATTGTACCAATTTTCATATAAGTGGATAAATAATCCCTTGGAGCTAATAACATCCAAACCGGTAAAATACTCGCAAACAAACCATAGGTAACAAGTAATAATGTAATTGTTTTTTCGTCAAAAGTTAATAGGTGAGCTAACGTAGGATTATCTTGAAAATTTTTTCCAAAGACTACAGCAAGGATTAAAAGAATGACACCAATTATTGAGACTTCTTTAATTTTACCAGGTCTTATCTTTCTTAAATAAAATCCCATTAAAATAGCTATAGGTATTGTAGCCCCAATTGTAAAAGTACCCCAAGAAGAATGAGCTAGGGCTTTTACAACAACCATACCTAAACCTGCAAGAGCAACTGTAATAATAAAATATGTAGCTAACATAGCTGTAAACCCAGCAATTGGCCCAACTTCAGCTTTGGCTATTTCAGCAAGAGATTTTCCATTTCTTCTTGTAGAAAAAACTAAAATTATGAAATCATGAACTGAACCAGCCATAACAGATCCAATCAAGATCCATAGCATCCCTGGTAAATAACCAAATTGAGCAGCTAAAACTGGACCTATAAGTGGACCTGCACCTGCAATAGCAGCAAAATGATGCCCAAATAAAACCCATTTGTTCGTTGGATCGTAGTCATGACCATCGTCAAATATTTTTGCTGGTGTTTTATTATTATCATTTAAAGCAACAACCTTAGCGGCTAGAAAGGCAGAATAAAACCTATATGCAATTATATAAATACAAATAGCAGCAATTAAGATCCAAATAGCATTAACATGTTCACTTACATTAATGATTCTCGTAGCAATACCAAAAGCAAAAGCACCAATTAGTGAAAAAATTGCCCATAATACTTTCTTATAAATACTCATTACTCTCTTCCTCTCATATTAAGTTTAATAATTTATCTATAAAAATTGTAAAGAATTTTCAAAATGTTCAACTTTAACTCCTTCAGAAGTATAGTTAACAATAATAACATCAAAGCTAAAATTACAATTATCGACTTTATTCTTTTCAAGATAAAAATTCGCAACCTGAAAAATTGACTTTTGTTTTTTGGCTGTTATCAAATTCTCTGGATTAAAATCAGCTTTTTTACTTTTACTCTTAACTTCAACAAAAGAAATAATGTTACCTCTTTTAGCAATAATATCAATTTCTTTTCTAGAGCAGTGGTAATTCCTTTCTAAAATTTGATAACCTTTATCAACTAAATAATTAGAGGCAATTTCCTCAGATTTTGAACCTTTTATTTTAGAATTACCTGTTTTATTTTTTAAAAAATTCAATAATCAATTCCTTTTACTAAAAAGCTTTTTCTATGTATAGGTGATTTACCAAATTTTTTTATAAGATGAATGTGTTCTTTAGTACCATAACCTTTATGTTTTGAGAAATTATATTCAGGGTAATCAATTGTAAAATAGTCCATCAATCTATCTCTTGTAACTTTTGCTAAAATAGATGCTGCAGCAATTGATAAAGATTTTGAATCCCCTTTTATAATCAATTGATGGTCAATTTCACAATTAAAAAAATGATTGCCATCCACCAAAATATAATCTGGTTTAATTTCTAAATTATTAATTGAAATTTGCATGGCTTTCATAGTGGCTTGTAAAATATTAATTCTATCAATTTCAAAATTATCGACTACACCAATACCATAACTAAGAGCATCATGAGTAATTACATCAAATAGTTTTTCTCGTTTTTTTAAAGTTAACTTCTTTGAGTCATTAATTTCATCATTAAAATAATCAACTGGTAAAATTACTGAAGCTGCTACAACTGGCCCAGCTAAGGGGCCTCTCCCGGCTTCATCAACACCAGCAACATTATTAAAACCTGAAGACCAAAGCTTTTTTTCGTAGAATAACATAAAAAAATTTTTTTAAACTTTCTAATATACTAAAAATTATTTTTAAAACCAATATGAACTTTCATTCTGGATAAATTATCACCTTTGCCAAGAGATAAATTTAACCTAATTATTCCAAAATTTGATGCAAAGTCTAAACCCAAACCATAACTATAGATAAAATCTTCAGAAGAAACCAATCCATCAATAGTATTGTTTCTTTTATAATATCCTAAATCAAAAAAAGGATAAAACGAAGAGTTATCACTAAAAAGAAATCTATATTCATTATTTAACCATATAGCTGATGAAACCATAAATTGATTATCTCGATAACCCCTTATTGTATTAATACCTCCAAGATAAAATAAATCTGTTTGTTCCTCGTTATCAGTTAAGATCATTCTGCCCTGAAAAGAATTATAAAGTATTTGATTTTTTAGTAGATTATTAAATAATTGAATACCAATATCTATTTTCTTTACTATTTTATCTTTTTTGTTTAAAATTGATGAATAATAATATTTATTACCTATTTCAAAATAATTTCTTATAAAAGTTCCTTTTTTGGGTAATCGATAATCATCTCTTGTATCATAATTAAATTCAAACCCAATTGAATATAACTTACTTTTATTGTAAAATGAGTATGTATTTTCACTACCTGGTATTGTAGATTGGTAAGAAAAAATTAAAGAACCAAAAATACCTTCAAATAAAGACATTGTATTACTAAAAGCAATATTTCTTAAAACAAAAAGAGAATCCTGTTCACGTTGGTAATATTTTACTTTTGTTTTTATAAAATATCCTAATAAGTTAGGTTCTGTATATTCAAGATTAATTGTTTGACTACTTTTAGTATCTCTTTGCCAGAATACAGATAATTTTCTTGCGGAACCAAAAAGGTTTTTAAAAGCAAAATTTAACATACCTGATATATAACCTTTTTCACTTGTTTCTGAAGAAGGTTGATATCCCAAAATTGCATCAAATCCAAAAGTATTTGATTCTTTTACAGAAATATTCATTATTCCAATGTTATTCGAATCAAGGTATAAAGTTGGATTTTTAACAGATTCAAATATTTCTAATTGCATCAAATTTTTAGGAACATTATCGATTATTTTTTTTTCATAAAAAGTACCTTTTTTTACTCTAGAGTTTTTAATAATTACATTATCATTTGTAATTTTATTGCCAAAGACTGCAATGGAATCAATTTTAAAAGTGATTCCTTTTTCAACTTTTAATTTTAAATCAATATAATATTTCTCATTTACAAAAAAATTTATACTATCAATTCTAATAATAGCAAAAGGGAAACCTTGATTTTCATACTCATTTAACAACTGGTTAATAATATTTTTTAAAACATTTTCATTAAAAAAAACATTGTTATAATTCTGAAGAATTTTTGAAATATTCTCGCTTGAATCATTTATTATTTTTATATTATTGAAATAAATTTGAGAAATATCTTTAGGTTTGATTATTAATTCATATAATTCTGAATTAGAATTAGATTTATAACTTAATTCTAATGTTGAACATACATATCCATTTTGAAACAAAAAGTTTTTAAGTGTATCTAATCTATTAGATAATAATAAAGTATCGATTATTGTATTTTCTTTTAATAAAAGAAGTTCAAAAAGCTTATTACTACTAATATCATCAAAATCTTGAATCGATATTTTATTAATTTTTATTTGAGATGATAGATTTACCGAAAAAAAAAGTATTAATTGGATTAAAATAAAGATATATTTTAGTTTTGAAGAGCTTATTATTAAAATTGAATTATTCACGATATTCTAAAGATTTTTTACTCTCAATTTTAAATCTTATTAGATCATCTTCAGGTATACGTTCAATTTCAGAATTTTCCTTAAATAACAATATTTCAAAAGAAACATAAGAATTATCAAATATATTAAATTCTTTTCTTGATAAAAATATCTCCAAAAAATCAGAAGAAGCAGCACCAAAAGAATAACTAAAAATTTCAATTCTTGAATCTTTTTTCCATGAAATTTCAAAACCTGATGGTTTAATATCCATCTCAATTTCAAAGGGTTCAATGAAGCGAAGCATATATCTACAATTATGTTTATGCTGAAAAGAACAATCCACTCTTATAAAAATGTTATCTTCATTATAACCGAAAAAGATTTTTCGTACAGGATTTGAAACTTTATGCATAACACCACCAGTTAATGTGGTTTCAAATATACCTGCTAGTTTCCACTCATTTTCGAAAGATAATTTTCCATCTATTACCGGGTAAATATAACCTTTTGGCTGAATAATTTTAATTTTTTCATGCTCTGATTTAATACTCTTTGTTAATATTTCAGGAACCGGATAACCTAACAATCTATATACATTAGCTAATTGAATTCTAAACATTTCATCAAAAACATGCAATTCTGTTGAATGATGCTCATCACCATACCACCAATTCCAATCAGAACCTTCGGCAATAAAAATCTCCTCCCAAGCAGCTTTTATGATTTCTGATGAATACAAACCCGACTTTTCTTTTTCAACCAGAAAATCCCTTGTCATAGAAAGTAGATCCCATGCTAAATTATCTTCATTATGCCCAACCCAAATTTTAAAATTACCATTTATCCAAGACCCTGGGAATAATTTAGTTAATGAATGACTTGATTCTCTTTTACTATCAACAAAATCATTAATTGTTGTAGTCTTTATAAGTTTATCATTTGAAAGCAACCAATACAGAGTTCTCAAAAAATCCTTTCCATCACTTTGATAATACTCCCAACAATTTTCACCATCAAGAATTATTGTAATTAATGAATCAGAAACAGAGAATTTATTCTGTTTTATAATTCCATCACGAATTTTATGAATATGATTGATAAAATCTTTTGCTGCATCATCTGGATTCCATTTACTGTAAGTAAAACCAATTAAATCAGATAGCTTATGATCCCTAAATACTAAGCTAATCCTACCATTTTTATTGGTATATTTATATGGCTTAAATAAAGAATAATCAGCAAGTCCATTGTTAAGAGTATTATATAATATTAATTCATCAGTAGCAGTCCAATTAAATCCATATTTTATTAAAATATCAAGAACTTTTTCGCTTACACTACCTTCAGAAGGCCATAAACCCTTTGGCTTCTGACCAAAAATTTTGATGTAATATTCAATGCTTTTTTGTATTTGAGCTTCAGCATCTTCAGGATGTTTAAACTTATTCGATGGTAAAATTACATTAGGATCGCATATTTTAGCTACTTCTATATCGCAAAGAAGAGGTAAAATTGGATGATAAAAAGGAGATATTGAAACCTCAATTCTACCTTCTTCTTGAGCGGATTTATGCTTTGATATAATTTTTTTTAATATTTGAATACTATCATTTAAAACGATATTTTTATCTTCTTGATTAAAATCCTTTCCTTTTTCAATAATTCTCTTAAAAGGTTCATCATATTTTGAGTATTCGCCAATCCAGACAAAATTATACCATACTTGTAAATCAAACCAATCTTGATAAGTAAATTTATCTTTTATTAAATAAAAATTTTTCTGCTCATAATTCTCACCTCGTAACTTCAATAATTCAGCATATCGAGGATAGGGATAAACCATTCGTTCATGGTAACAGTTAAAAAAGTTCTTTAGAATATAGCTTTTATCTTCATCAGTTAATTCATCAGGATCTTTAGAAGAAATAATCCAAACTTTATCTCTTGAATGGTTATAGATATAATCTTCAATTTGAACTAATAATGAAGGAACTAAATTAAATGTTTGTTTAATAGTAGGATAATCATCTAGGATTCTTACCATGTCATAATAGTCTTTGGTTCCGTGAAAACGAACCCAAGGTAGAAAATAAATATCATCATTTTTATAATATGGTTGGTGTTGATGCCATAAAAAAGCAACATTTATGGCATCTTTATTACCTTTTTCAGAATCCAGAATTATATCACTCAATTTGTTGTTCCTTTTATTGCGTATCTCACAAAACCATTAGCTTTTTCTAATCTTTTCCTTGCCTCTTCAGCATCAACATTTGCTAGTATCATCACTAATGCAGTTTTAACATGTCCACCAGCTTCTTTCAATACTTTTTCAGCTGTATCGTAATCGACGTTAGTAACTGTCATTACAACACGTTTAGATCTTTCAACAAGTTTTTTATTTGTCATTTGTAAGTCAATCATCATATTTTCATAAACTTTTCCAAGACGAATCATACTGGTAGTAGTTAACATATTTAGCACTAATTTTTGAGCTGTACCAGATTTCATTCGAGTGGAGCCCATAATAACTTCAGGACCTACATAAGGACAAATAGCAACATCTACAAAAGGAACATCAAAAGTTTCTCTTGGAACACAAGTAACAAATAAAGTTTTGGCACCAAGTTCTTTTGCTTTTTTAATAGCACCAATTACGTATGGTGTCCTTTTACTTGCCGCGATTCCACATACTACATCTTTTTCATTAACATTAGATTCTTCAATATCTTTTGCACCGTTTTCTTCATAATCTTCTGCACCTTCTACAGCTTTTCTTATTGCTTGATATCCACCTGCAATAAGCCCTTGAACCATCTCAGGAGGAGTACCATAAGTTGGTGGACATTCTGAAGCATCTAAAATACCTAACCTACCACTTGTACCAGCACCAATATAAATTAGTCTTCCTCCTTTCTTAAATGCTTCTACTAAAATATCTACTGCTTCGGCAATATATGGCAATTCTTTTTCTACTGCAAAAGGAACTTTCTTATCCTCATCATTTATAATTTTTAAAATTTCGATCGTAGATTTTGAATCAATATCCATACTTGCCGGATTTCGTTGTTCTGTAGCCAAGTTTTTCAACTGTTCAAATAATGCTCGTTTTTCAGAATCTTTCATTTTCCCTCTTTAATATTATTCTATTTGTAATTCATTTGTGCATTTTTCACATCTAATATAAGCTTTTCTCCTTTATATTGAATAATCATCTTTTCTCCACCTACTTCTGCTTGCATAAAAGGATTATCAAATAATTTATATTTTAAAGGCAAATAATCATTTCCATTAACTTTTCTCAATCCATCATAACTAAATTCTAGGGTAATACCATCTAAATTAGTATATGAAATTTTCATATTTTTATCAAAATTTGTCTTAATAACTTTATTCTTCTTAATTCTTGATTTGAATTCTTCAAAAGATTTTATTTCATTTACACCTTTCACTTCAAGAATAAAGCCATTCTTTTGATCTGTACTAATTAAACGAAAAACATCTTTATCTTCTGCCCATGAATAAGGTTTTAAAGGTAAGAAAGCAAAATATACTGAATTAGCTTTACAGAATATCCAACCAGATGGATCTTCTTCTCGAACAAGTAAATCTTTTGGGAAAAATCCAACATATTCTTTATATTTTACTCTTTCTGAAGTAAGATCATATAACCCAATCATAGTATTTTTATACTGAAATAATTTTTCAAATGGAGAAGATCCTACAACTTTTGTCTCTTTATCATATTCTGTTTTTGATGAGACAACACCAGCAACAATATATTTTTTGTATTCCGGGAATAGTGAACACATATCATCTGCAAAATAGTAAGGTTGAATAGTAAAAAACGTTGTTACCTCATCTTTTTTTACAGATTTCCAATCCAAGCTCCAAGTATGTTGTAATATTTCTTCAGTCCAACCTATTTGAACACAACCCATTGCATAATCAGGATTAACATAATTATATTTTGCAACAATAGGATTTCTTTCATCGTAATACCTAATTCTATTTCTTGATCTTTTTATTTCTTTAACTTCATAAGGTGTCGATCTATCTTTAGCTATCTTAGCTACTATTTCAGGTAATACATAATCACTTAAAGCGTAAATCGGAGAGTTATACTGCAAATTATATGGACTTCCATCAGGATAAAATAAAGGTCTATCCCCTAAAAGATAGGCTGCAAGAAAAGACATCTGTGATTTTCTTTTTACAAAAATATCATACGGATACAATCTACTATGAGCACCTGTATAAACACCATCATAATATTCTTCTAGAAAATCAGCAATAACCCATGTAAGCATAATTTCAGCTTTTTTCTTCATTACAGGGTCTTTTGAAAATTGATATAAAAGATAAAGAGGTGTAACGTACCAAATACCATAAATTGGTGAATCAAACTCACCCTGTCCAATTGTTGATGTTGTTTTCATCCAAAAATTAAGCCAACCTTCAGCATCTTTAAAATTTTCTTCTGAAGACTTTCCATTAAACCAGGTTGAACCATCTTCACCTGGAAATTCTTGAGAAATTAAATATAAAGATGTATAATACATCATCCAGTGGTTTTCTGTATCACCTCTATTCGGAGTATAATTCTTAAAAGCTTGTCTCATTTTAGCTTTATATTCGGGTGGCATATTATCTTTACCATAGCAATATAATGCTACTGCAGGATAAAACCAGAACATATCACCTTTAGGATTGTAAGTTAAAGAATCAATTATTTGAAGTGCTGTTGGAATATCATATCCTTTATTAAGCTTAACCATTGCTCTAAAGGCATCAACTCTAAAAGGTAATTTTTTATAATATTCAATTACACTATCAGCACGTTTTCTATACGATTTTTCATAATCACTTTGAGAAACTAAAAAATTAATATTAATACAAAATAAAACAAAAAGAACAAATATTCTATTTTTCATACCTAACCCTCTTTCAAAATTATTTACTAATAAAAATACTGCTTACTTTACCATCTGCTTCTGCAATACATTTAAATGTTTTCCCACCGTCAATACTTTTCCACAAACCCCACTCCATACCACCAGCATAGATTATTTGTGAGTTATTTGGATCAATAGCGATTTTAGTAATATCCTTATCAAAGATTTCGTTGTCATACTTTTCCCATTTTTCACCAAAGTCATTTGATTTTGCAAAACCACATTTATATCCACCACAATAAATTGTGCCTTTATTTATGGGATCAAAAGCAACTGCATACATAGTCATAGAATAAAGTCCCATATTTATTTGCTTCCAAATTTTTCCACCATCTTTAGTGATATAAATTCCATGATCTTCGGTTGCAGCTAAAATAATATTGGGGTCATAAGGAGAAATTTTTAAATCATTTATCTCTCTACCTTGTAAACCGGATTCTTTCCAGGTTTCACCACCATCTGAACTTACCATTACACCATCAGCTGTACCAACAAAAATCTTATTGCTATTAGAGGGATGAATATCTATACAAAATGTATAAGTATGACTTGTAATTTTTAAACCATTAACTTTTTTTGACCAAGTTTCTCCAAAATCTGTAGTTTTCCAAATACCATAAGCAGTAGCTGTATAAATAATATTAGAGTTATTTGGATCAATTATTACTTTTAAAGCTTCAGTCAATTCCCAACTTGTAAGAATTTTCCAATTCTTCCCATAATCAGTGCTACGCATTATTCCATTGCCACAAGCTAGAAAGATGTTTTTACCGTTTGAGTTTTTATCTACTGCAATATCATTTATATGTCCATTTTTCCATGCAAATCTGTCAAATTGATCCTTGTTATTTTCAATATATAAACCAAAGAGAACAATATCCTGCCCAATAACAATTGATACTTTTCTTCCCTTTATAGAAAAATAAACTTTTGAATTTTGAGCAAATGAATCATTTATCAAAAATATAAATATAAACATTATCAAAAAAATTTTAAATAAACCTATTCTTTTCATTATCCTATTTCTTTTTTGTTAAACAAAAATTAATTAATTAAAATACAAAAAAAACATTAAATCATCCCGTCCTACAATTCATAATTCTCTCTCTCCTATATATTTTAAATATTATTTTATTTAATCAATAAAAGGGAATGTTCCCTTTATTTCAGTTTTAGATAACTCAACAAAATAATCAGCTATCCTATTTATTGTCAATTTTAAATATTTTTCTCCTTTCTCAGAAGTAGCTTTAAATGGATACCCTACTCCTGAAGACACTGTAAGTTTATCCCATTGTCTTGCAATTACGACCCAACCTTTATTAATCCCATCAAAAATACTTTTTCTAAAATGGCCATCCTTAGCATCTTTTATATTTACTAAATCAGGAGTGATTTTTAACATAACGCTAGTTTCCATTTCACCAGCATGATCATCTTTATACTCAAAAATATTATCATACTCATCTAATGCTACTTTCCACCAATCAATTACTGAGATAAAGAGATCCGTTGGCATTAGATCCCTAAGAAATGGTTTAAAATCATTTCCACCATGTCCATTAAAAATAACGATTTTTTTTACATTGTTTTTAGCAATTGAATCTATAATATCTTTTAAAAAATTATTTAAGTTCTTCTGATATACATTTATTGCAAAAGGAAAATTAAGCATATTAGCATCTACACCATAGGGTATAGTAGGTAATAACAATATTTCTGCACCTTTCTCTGTAGCGATTCTACAAGATTCTTTTGCAATGTATTCAGTATGAATAAAATCAGTCCCATATGGTAAATGGAAGTTATGAGGTTCAGTTGCTCCAATTGGTATAACTGCAACCTCAATAGATTTTGACTTAATATCTTTTTGTGTTAATGTTTTTAATTCAAATTTGTGCATCTTATATCCTAAGAATAATAACCAAATTCTTCTATAGCTTCAAAAAATGCTAAAACATTTTCCCATGGTACTTCGGGTTCTAAAATATGTGTCGGAGCAAGAAGTAACCCACCACCTTCCCCTACAGTTTCAATTCTTTCCTTAACAACTTTCTTAACTTCTTCTGGAGTACTAAATGGCATTGTAGTCTGAGTTCCTATAGTACCCCAAAAAGAAAGTTTATCACCATATTCTTTTTTAACCTTAACAGGATCCATACATTCAGGTTGAATAGGATTTAAAACTTCAACACCAATTTCGATAAACTCTGGGATAAGTAAAGTGGCATCTCCATCACAATGATTAAAAATCAAAATATCTGGATTAATTTCTTTGACTGCTGAAATTAAAGCAGCAAATCTGGGTTTAATCCATTTTCTCCATGTTTCCGGGCTCATAATTAAACCCGTTTGTTGACCAATATCATCACCAAAACGAATTATATCAACCCCAACCGAAGCATATCTCTTTGCCTGTTGTAGCCTTAAATCAAAAACCTTATCTAATAAAGCTTCTGCGAATTCTGGATTCAAAATAAAATCAGTTAAAAGATTCTCCATTCCACGCATACCCCAGGCAACTTCAAAAATAGTAGTAGTTAGCTCCCCCATTACAGCAAGATTTCTATCATGATATTTTTTTACCTCAGATTCAAAATGAGAATGATTTTCTGGTGACATAAAATCAGGAAAAGGATACTCTTCGATTTCATAAACACTCTCAAATTTTTCCATTGGATATAAAAAATGCTCATAATGAAACATAGACCCTTTAACTTTTGCTGTACCCCATTCGTCTATACGTGCACCTTCAGGCAAATCAGAATAATATTTTAAAAACTGTTCTCTTCCTTCAGGAACTTTGAAACTAAGGCTTCTTACTTCAAAATTAAAATATTCAGCTGGATCCTCGGCACCAGTCTTTTCTTTGAATACTTCCATTAATGCTGGTGTAAAAGCACCAAAGCTCAATTCCCTTGGTACTTTATCTGGTTTTTCTCGTCTTAATGCTTTTAATACTCTCTCTCTTTCAGTCATACATATTTACCCAATAAAAAAAATTAAAAATTTAATTAAAACTAAAATTATCATATATTTATTAAATTATATCATTATAATTTAACAAATTAATAAGAAATATGAAATGAAAAACGAATGCAAAATTCAATTATTTTATTTAATCGAAAAATCTCTTATTATAGATATGTCTTTACATTATTCCTAAATTCCTTACAATTGTAGTAAGGAAGAAGAATCACAAAATATTTATAGAATGTATTATTTGATCTATACAATATCTTTAATGTATTTATTCAATATCTTCACCCTTCATAATTTAACATCAAGTAAGTTAGTAGTATTAAAAATTACTTATCAATATATAATTTCATTTATTAATAAAAAAAGGGGTATTACTCAATACCCCTGTTATTTTTCACAATATATTATAAGATTTAAATATTTTTTTGAAAATTACAATTTACATTTATCGATAATTTTTTGCATATTTTCTCCTAATATTTTCTTTCTTTCTTCGTCAGTTAAATGAGAATAAATTAGCCACCCAAATTGTGGTATTGGATCACGCATTGGTTGATCAGTACCAAATATAACACGATCTGCACCTACTTCTTTCACAAGATATTCAATTACACCAAAAGTAACTGAAGTCAAGGTGATCTCAAGAACCACATTAGGACGTTCCTTAGCTATTTCAATATGTTCTCTAGCAACCGCGAAAGACATACCCGAATGAGCAAGAATAAAAGTAATATTTTGGTATTTTGCTGCTATTTCTAACATTTCAGCTTTAAAATTTGGGGACATATGCATAAGTGCAAACAAATTATGTTCATTTCCAAATTCATACCATTTCTGATATTTAGGAGAATTATAGGGCACTCCATTTCTAGGATTATATGGTTTCATACCTTTAAAGCCCCATTCAAGATGTACCTTTTTTATTTCTCTATCCCAATCTTCAACATAATTTGGATTTAAAGAAGCATACCCAATAATTTTATCTGGAAATTGTTTCATCGCGTCATAAACAATTTCATTACCTTCTTCATAATCCGACCATATAGCAAGCCATGAACTAATAAGAATTTTATCAGTTCCAATTAATTTGTTTCTTTCTACCATTCCCTGGGCACTTGAATTCCTTTGCCAAACATTGCCAACACCCTGACTTTCATTATGACCCATATGTGCATGAGCATCGATAACTAAGATATCATTTAAAGGTTTACCTTCTTTAACAAGTTTTAAAATTGGTTCTTCATTCTCATTTTGTTTTATTGGATCGGGTAATTTCTCAAGTTTAAGTAAACGAGCTAAATTTAAGCCTGCAATTTTTTTTCTATCTTCTTCATTCATAATTGAATAATCAACAAAAGACTTTGCTGCTCCAATACTTTTTTCTGGGTATTCAGTACCAAACAGAAATCGATCTGCCCCAAAAAGAGAAATAAAATATTCAAAAGCCTGGTTAGCTTGAAAACTAGAAAATTCAAAATATAAATTTTTATGTTTTTTCAGCATTGGAATAATATCTCGAGCAGTTTCCCAACGCAAACACCAAAGTACGACTTTTAAATCAGGAAAATCAGAACAAACACGATCAACATCTTCTAGTGCTAGTTGCTGTCCAGTTTGTGAAGATTTTGCCAATGATAAAAACAAAGGTATATCATTATCCGAAAATGCAGTTAATAAATCACCACAAACAAGCTTGTTTAATGCGTACTGATGAGATTTTGGAAAAAGTGCAACAGCTCTTACATTATTATCATTCATCATTTTAATAAAATCTTTTGGATGAGGAAACTCCTCACAGTGATGTGGCATTGCACTCCATATTGGTATTAGTCTATCACTTTTTTTAACTTCTTCCATAACTTTTTTATTACCATATAAAGGGTCATACTCTCTTGATGAAGCATGTAAAACCAATGCAGCATCAATCCCACAAAATTCCATTTCCTTCAGATAGTCTTCAGTTCTCCAAGGGGATAGTTCATCTTTTGGACCTCTTCTGCCCACTGTTACATTGGAATCAAAATAAAAAATATTTTTCATTTTCTCTCTCACAATTATTTATAAAATTTTCTGATAATTAATTATATCTAAATACATATTATTTTTTTTAGCAACCTCAAAAAAATGAGCACACTTCTTATAACCAGAAGATTCAAAAAGTTTTAAACTAACGATATTTTTTGAGGATATTGTAGCAATTATAGAATGAATATTTTTTTGTTTAGCATATTCTTCAATAAAAGCTAGTGCCTTTTTACCAATACCTTTATTTCTGAAATTTGGATGTAAATAAATCGCTACTTCAGCAGTTGAATCATATGCTGCATTGTTTTTATATTTAGCTAAAACTACAAAACCGATGATTTCATTATCATTTAAAATTGAAAATGATTTATACTTTGGATTATTAAAAAAAACTAAATTTCTAAACTGTTCAAGAGTTAATTGTGTTTCATACAAAGTGCTATAACTAGCTCCTGTATATACATTATATATCTGAAGTAAATCAGTTAAATGATCGGGTCTAGTCTCTTCAAATATTATTTTCATAAACAAATTTTTTTTTAATATAAGAAAATGAAAACTTAAATGAAATAAAATTCTTTGTAATAGCTCTTTTTTTAAACCTTGAAAGAGAATATATATTTAACTAAATTAAAAAATAAATATTATACTAAATATTTAATTTTATTACAAAAACAGTATTAACTATAATAAAATCTGAACTTTGAAAGCAAAAAACTATTTTGTTCAATGAAAATATGAATAGAAATTTTATCAATATTTTCGAAATCCTTATCAAAGATATAGAACATTTCAGTAAAAAAGTAAAAATACTTTTATCAATTCTTATTTACCTTTTAATCTTCTTTCTGCTTTTGCTTTATAGGTATTATAATCAAAGCTTAGATTTAGATTATCTTTATCTTTTTAATTTATCTAATTTGATAAGCATTATACATTTTGGTCTAATAATTGCTCTTTTAATTTTATTATATGCTAAACATAAAGAATTAACTGATGATTATTGTACAAGAATATTTTTTTTCTCATTATTCATTCTTTTTCTTGTTCCCATAAGTCAATTATTTTATGAACCAATAAGTTTTTTCCTGTCTTTTTTAATTATTTTTCTTCTTCTTTTATTCCCAATTTATTTACTTAATAAAATATTTTCAAAAAAAGATAACTTTTTCGTAAAAAGCATTTTAATAACAATAATCCTCTCATTATTTGTTATTCTTATTGTATCTATTTACATTTTATCTTATATTTCAGATAACTACGAAGTTCAAAATGGAATTAAAAAATATGATATAGCAGTAATTTTTGGTGCCGCTGTTTGGAAAAAAAATCAACCAAGCCCAGTATTAAGAGAAAGAATACTTAAAGCATTGAGTTTATATAGAAATAATAAAATAAATTACTTTTTAGTAACAGGCAGTAATGCAAAAGGAGAGATTTCTGAAAGTGAAGCAGCAAAACATTTTCTTATTTCTAAAGATGTACCTGATTCAGTAATATTGCTAGAAAATAAAACAACTTCTACTATTGAACAAATAAAATATATTAGAGATAGTTTATATAATTACAAATATAAAGATTTAGTATTAGTTTCGGATAATTTTCATTTAAGAAGAATTACAGAAATGTGTAATTTTAACGGTATAAAAATCAGAGGAGTTTCATCAGATTCACCCCTACTTGAAGATAATATTATATTTTATACTATAAGGGAGTCATTGGGATTGATACTTTTCTGGTATTTCGGTTTATAATAAAAAAAATAATAATATTTGAGGAGATTTTCTATGTCGATCTTCGATTCAATTCAACAATTCGATCACGAACAGGTTGTATTGTGTTCTGATAAAAGTGTTGGATTAAAGGCTATTATAGCTATTCATAGCACAATATTAGGTCCAGCACTCGGTGGAACAAGAATGTGGATGTACAAAACTGACGAAGATGCTCTAAAAGATGCTCTTAGACTCTCAAGAGGAATGACCTATAAGTCCGCATTAGCTGGGCTTAACCTAGGAGGTGGAAAAGCTGTTATAATTGGAAACCCAAAAACTGATAAAAGTGAAGCTATGTGGAGAGCTTACGGCAGATATATTGAGGGTTTATCAGGTAGATATATAACAGCTGAAGATGTTGGAACAGATACTAAAGATATGGAATACATAAGAATGGAAACAAAGTATGTATCTGGTATTTCTCAAAGTATTGGAGGAAGTGGAGATCCTTCACCTGTTACTGCTCTTGGAGTATATGTTGGAATGAAAGCTTCTGCTAAAGAAGTATTTGGTTCAGATTCATTAACAGGAAAATCTGTTGTTGTTCAAGGAGCGGGCCATGTTGGTCAGTATATTTGCGAACATTTATATAAAGAGGGAGCAAAAATATATATATCTGACATCTATGATGACAGAGTAAAAGAGGTAGTTGAAAAATATAAAGCAATCCCTGTTGATTCAGAAAAAGTATACGATGTAGAAGCAGATATTTTTTGCCCTTCTGCCTTGGGAGCAATTGTAAATGATGATACAATTCCAAGGTTTAAATTTAAAATTATTGCTGGTGCCGCAAATAATCAACTTGCCGACGAAACAAAACATGGTCAAATTCTTTTTGACAAAAAAATTCTTTATGCTCCAGATTATGTAATAAATGCTGGTGGTGTTATAAATGTTTATTATGAGCTCGAAGGATATCATCAAGATAGAGCATTAAAACATGCAGAAGGTATTTATGATACTTTAAAAAGAATCTTTGAAATTTCAAAGAAAGAAAATGTACCAACCTATATTGCCTCTAATAAATTAGCTGAAGAAAGAATAATGAAAATTGGACACATAAAACAAAAATATGTTGGTGTATCAAAATTTAGTGGTAGATTAGGTGAGTTACATAAAAATGTATAACTTTTCAAATAGGGTTATCTGAAAATGATAACCCTAATTATTTTTTATAAATATTGAAGGAGATATGGGTATTTCAAGAAGAATTATTAGAGAAAAAGTGATGCAAGCTCTTTATGCTTATGAACTATCAGAAGATCCTATTGATAAAATTACTAAAGAGTTATTTGAAGAAATAAAATCCGATATTGATGGATATAAATTTGCAAATCAATTAATTGAAAAATTCTTTAATAACAAAGATGATGTTGATGAAATAATAAAAAGTTATGTAAATAATTGGGAATTTGATAGATTAGCCATTATTGATAAAATAACGCTAAGAATAGCTATTAGTGAATTATTATTTTTCCCTGATATTCCCCCAAAAGTAACATTAAACGAAGCAATCGAAATAGTAAAAAAATACAGCACGGAAAAAAGTGGCCAATTTGTGAATGGTATCTTAGATTCAATTTTAACCAAAATGAAAGAAGAAAAAAAACTTGTTAAAAAAGGCAGAGGATTAATAGATACTAAAGTTTCTAAAAAAGCTAAAAAATGAATAATAACTTATCTAGATTAAAGATTTTCGGATGGACACTTTTTGATTTTGGTAATACTGCATTTTCTGTAATGATAGTTACCTTTTGCTATCCTCTATTTTATAAAATAATTGTCACAGGAAATAGTGAAAATGGAGATTTATACTGGGGTTTAGTAGTAAGCATTTCTATGTTAATTACTGCAATAATATCACCAATTCTTGGCGCAGCTTCTGATTATTCACAAAATAGAAAAAAAATTTTATTTATATTTACATTTTTTTCTGTTCTATGTACTGCTTTACTTTCATTAGTTGGTCCAGGAATGATAATTATTGGAGCTTTTTTATTTATTATTGCCAATATCGGTTTTGAAGGTGGAATTGTTTTTTATGATTCTTTTTTACCCGATATAACTTCAAAAAAAAATTATGGTAGAGTATCTGGTTATGGTTTTGCTATGGGATACTTAGGAGCACTCGCAATACTTTTACTCAATTACAATTATTTGAAAAATGGAATTAATATCGAAAATCTCTCAAACTTGCATACTAGTTTTATTACTACAGCAGCTTTTTTCTTTATTTTTTCATTACCTGTTTTTTTTGTTGTACCAGAAAAACAAACCTTTTTTTCTAAAAATTTTTATTTTTATATTAAAAATGGTATATCTCGGGTAAAATCTACTATTAAAAATCTTAAAAGTTATAGAAATGTTGCTAAATTTTTAATTTCTTTTTTCCTTTATAATGACGGAATATTAACAATAATTTCATTTGCATCAATTATTGCAGAAAAAACTTTCAACTTCACTGTAGAAGAACTTGTAGTTTTTTTCATTTCAGTTCAAAGTTCAGCAATTCTTGGTTCAATAATATTTGGAATAATTACAGACAAAATCGGAGCAAAAAAGACATTAATAATCACATTAATTTTATGGTTATTAGTAGTCTTTATCTCTTTTTTTTCATATAGTAAATTGGAATTTTATGCTATTGGATTTAGTGTTGGCATTTTATTAGGTGCATCACAATCATCAAGTAGAAGTTTAATGGCAATACTAACCCCTTATTCTCATAAAGCTGAATTTTTTGGATTTTATGATGGTTTTTGTGGAAAAGCATCAGCCATTATTGGACCACTTTTATTTGGATTAACTTCTAGCCTATTTCACAATCAAAGAAATGCAATACTTTCAATAGGATTATTTTTTTTAGTAGGATTATTAGTTCTCCTAAAAGTAAAAGAGGAATAAAATTTCATAATAATTATTCTTAATATTTGGTAAATCAAAAGATTTGATAACTAAAACCAATGAATGGGAAAAAACTAAATTTCGATCCAATAATTTTTTCATCTGAAAAACGATGAACTGATCTTAACCCAACGCTTATTGATGTTTCTAATATTATATCATCAAATAAAAAATATTTTACCCCTCCATAAATACCGCCGTAATACTCAAAAAAACTTCCTTTTAAAAACCCAAATCCCTCGATATTGTTTTCCCAATTTCTTTTAGCTATAGAGAAATAAGGACCAGCAAAAAAATGAATATCACAATTTATTGGTATAGTATAATTTGGAGATAAAAGAATAACATGAGAATAATTTCCTTTTTTTAAATCTTCAGGAGGAGGAGTATCATCAAGTTTACCAATTTCAGGAAAATATAAATAAGAAAAAATTAAACCATAATGATTTAAACCAAACTCAAACTTTACACCATAAGAGAAAGGATATGATAAACCTACACCAATTAAAAACCTTTCTTTTGATAATTTTTCACATAACCATTGCTTTGCCAAAGTTCCCCCAACAAATCCATAAGCATCATAATTATCATATCCGTAAACATTTACTGAAAAAGGGGAATTATCTATACTGTACACAATATAACCTCCAGGAGTTATTGGTATTTGACCAAAAGAAAATTCATCGTTTATCTTTGAAAAAAATTGCCTTTGAATAATCTTATTATTTAATCTAAGAGTTGCAACCCCTGAAGTTCTTATAGCTATATTTAAAAAATTATCGTTATAAGCTTTTTTTTCAGGAACAATAACTGCATAGTTACTCCCAAATTGTTCATAAGGTTGCACTAGTGTCATAAAAGGATCAGTTTTAGAAAATTTATCAAATTGATAACTAGTAGAAAATTGGGCTATCAAAACAGGTTTAGAAGCTTTGATCAAATGTCCTTCATTACTTGGCAAATTAGTCTCGAAATACATCCCTTTTTTTAATTGAGCAACTGAATCCTCATCAATATAAATAGTGGTTTCATCTTGAGAAGCTAGAATTCTGAAAATGTCTCCATTTTTTTTCATAGCAAGAGGTGTAGTAAAAAAAACTCTTCCCCATTGCTTAATCGGTGGAATCATTTCAACAAGATGATTAGCGCAACAATAATCAGATTGAGGAATAAAAGCACCAAAATTTCCAGAAATTATTGAAATTTGACGATCAGAATGTATTTCTGTACCAGTTAAATCTCTATTAGGTAAAGATTTTAAAAGAAAGGTCTCTCCTCTATTAAGAGTAACAACCTTTTGTTGAACATTATTCTCAATTATTTTCACAGAAGTATTATCTTCTATAGCAACTATTAATGCAAAAGAAGGAAATATGCCAGGATAGCACATTACCATATATTCTGTTCCTAAAACTTCATCAGGTAAAGCAAGAAATGCATCACTACCATATTCTTGATTATTAAAAACATTTACTACAATAGGTAAATCTGATTCAATTTCGATAGATTTGGATGTCATTGTTTCTGAAGTATCAATCAATATCTTTCTAGGAATTTCTATAGTTATTAATTCACCTGGTTTTAGTGCAAATCTTTTTTCGAATTCAAAAGCATTGCACCTCAAAATACCTTTAGCAATATTATCACTATAGATTGATATATAAACATGACTCTCTTTTTCCCAAGGAATTTTACACAAAGCAAAATGAAAAGATGTACCTGAATTGCTTTGTGAAAATAAACCATTAAAAAATAATATATAAAATAGTAATAACTTTTTCATAAAAAACATAGTTTTTTATTATAATCGGTAAATATAATATAAACAATAGTTATTTAATTTACTAAAATGAAAAAACAAAATCAAATAAATTCCACAATAACTTGATATTCTTTTATTATTTAGCTATATTTACAAGAAATTTTTTTAACATATTGAGGGAGAGAAAAATGATAAAAAGAATTATTATATTTCTATCAACAATAATAATTTATTCTCAATTTACACTTTCTAATGGAAATCCATTATTTAACGGGAAATGGGTTTTAATTAAAGAAAAAAGTTCAGATATTGATATTTATGGCACACTATCTTTAAACATCAGAATTAAAGATTCAAAAATCACTTTGATTAGACAATTTGGAACCTCAAGAGGATTTAAGGATAGTATTACATTCTCTGCAGATTCAAAACCAGTAAAAGTAAAAATAACTGATAGAGTATTTCCTACCAATGCTTTTATGGCTCTTATTATGCCGAATGGTAAAGAGAGGATAATAAGTGGTAGATGGGAAGATAATGGTAATACTTTAAGAGTAAATGAATCTTTTTCATTATGGTCTTCACAAGGTTTCTCTGAAATGAAGATGTCTCACGTTTTTAAAATCAACCCTATTAAAGAAGAAATTATTTACACAATTGAAAGAGAAACCAGACCGCAAGAACCTATGAAATTTGTTTTCAAACCAGAAAACAAAAACAATGCTTATTATATGAAATTAGAGGATGATTGGGGCATTCAAGGCAAACTACCTGAACAAGCATTTCTTATCACACTACAAGGAGTTGTAAATAGCAATTCACCACAATTATATTTCATATATGGTGAAAAATGGGATTTTAGATTTACACCTTCCGTTTTTGATTTTCTAAAAGATAAACATAATTTTACCTTTACTCAGCTTAATTCAGCACAACAAGCTCTTGATAAATTCAAAGATCAAATAAAAGGATATGTTGTTTGGGATAAAGAAGTTAGAACATCACTTATCGTTGCATTTACAGTATGTGGTCTTGAAAGAGCTGTAGCTATTACTGAAGAAATGATTCCGATGATGGAAAAAGCTGGAATAAAATTAATAGAAGACTTTAGAGGAAAGTTTAATGGAAAATCAGATATTGAAATATATAACTGGGCTTATGATAAATACTTCGATAAATGTAGCCGTGATTTTATAGTATGGATGGGTGGAGAGCATGGAAATGTTATGAGGCCTGGTGTTGCCGATTTTGGAATTATGAAAAAAGCATTTTTTACTGATGCTTCAACAAATGAAAAAGATAAAGAAGAATATGAGTTTTCTAAAAAAGTTATGTCTAAACAAAATCCTATGTCATTGGTAATGGGTTGGCATTCTTATAAAAAAGATAAAGAAAGAGATCACGTAAAACTTGCCTCTAGTTTTGCTCTAAGAGTTGAAGGCTTACATACTTTACCAAATATGAGTTTTACTTCTCAGGTTCCTGCCTCTAAAGATTTCAAATTTAAGAATAATCATAACGTGATACCTGGTAAAGAATATATACCAGAAAAAGATAAAGTATATATTACCTGCGTTCAAACAGATTGCCTTGGTTTAGGAGCATGGACCCGCCCTGGGAGAGGGACTATACCATACGCATGGGAAGTAACAATGAATTGGCAATGGTTAGCACCAGCTATGCTTGAGTTTTTCTATAGCCAAGCAACTCCAAATGATTATTTCATAGGCTCTCTTTCTGGACCAGGTTATATGTATCCAAAAGCTATTCCAAAAAAATATTTACCAGGAGTTATAGCTAAAGCAAAAGAATTAATGGATATACTTGACTTAAATGTATTCGAAATTATGGATTATTCAGAAGGTGCAACTGTAGAGGGAAATTGCGATTTACCAAAAGATATTGTAGAAGAATATTATAAAGGTATGCCAAATTCAATAGGCTTTTTAAATGGATATGCTCCAGCACATACTTTTACTGTAAAAAATGGAAGACCATTTATATCTTTTGATTATTATTTATCAGAAACAAAACCGGAGAATGAAGCAGTTGCCGATTTAATTGAGTTATCAAAAATCAACTCTAAAAGACCATACTTTTTAGTTATGCATGTTAGACAGTGGAGTGATATTACAAGAGTAAAATCTATACTTGATAAATTACCTAGTGAGTTTAAATTAGTTCCGTTAGACATCTTTTTAAAAATGGCAGGTACAACACCAACTTTTGATGAAAGATTTAAAGAGGAAAAATAAAAAAGGTATAATCTAAAGGGCTGAGTAACTCAGCCCTTTTTTTATTTTTTATTAAAATTCAAATTAGTGATATATTCAATTTGGTTATTTTGAAAATATAATTTTGATTTATCAAGGCTTATCTGATATGGATAGTATTCAATTTTTTCATTTGAATTTTTAGATGAAGGTAGTGGAAACAATATTTCTGCTTTAATTCCTATAGGGAACTTTACAGGAGGAATTAAATCTGATAATTGTAATGGAATTTCATAATACCACGGAATATACCATTCAAAAAATTTAAGAGAAGTTTTTGTTTTTAAAAGAAGTGTTTTGGGTTCAGGATTTAATAACAATTCAGAACTATTTGCAGGATTTAAATTAAAAGCAATAGGCTCATAAAGATAAAGTTCAACCAAAGGACTAATACTACCAGGCAAACCCATATACTTACCTGAAACAGAAATATTCCCTTTCCCTTCTAATTCCAAAATTGCATTAATTTTATTATCAAATAGTTTATCAAAATAGAATTTTTTTAAATTAATTGAGAAAAATCCTTTGTCAATATTTAAATAATTAGAGTAAGATATTCCAAGAATACTTTTATCCTCTTTCAACAAAGGTTTGGTTTCATAAAAAGTGCAATTAATATCTTCATCTTTACTATTTGCTAAGGGTTGTACAATTTTATTTAAAGCACTTAAGCTAATTTTTATACCTAAGTCATTTTCAGAATTCACCAGAGGTTTTATTTTATTAACAATTTGATTCAGGCTATCAATTTTTTTTCTATTTAAATTTATAACATTTTGAGATTCTTCTATAGATGGATAATCTACACTTTTACATGAATATAGGAATAACGCTATTACAAAAATTATGTAAAAATTCTTCACTTTATTTTACCTCCACTTTTTCAATATTCATAGTAACAAGAACAGATTTTTCTAGACAGATAACATCTTTCAATTTTAATTTATAATTAATATTTGATTTAGGAACATCAATTCTCATATTAATTTTATCTTTTATCTCATAACTATTCTTTTCAATAGTAACACTATTATCAAAGGTGATAGGAATTTTCATTTGAGGTAATTTTTTTTCAAGCTCAGCCAAGTTTATTTTTATAAGATTTTTTATAAGCTCGTCTGCAGAACTTAATAATCCTTGAGCTTTAACATCTGGTGTTATATTAAAAGGTTCAAGATGAATTAATAGATCATTACCCGATATTTCAAGTGATAATAAGCAATCAGTAATCAAATTGACATCAACATTATATTTTAAGCTATTTACAATCATTGCAATTGATACTAAAGCAGAACCATTCTCAACTTTTAACAGCATTTTATCAATAAAATATTTAGTATCATTATCGATCCACCCCGAAGTAGAATCATATTGGTGAATTATTTTATTGAGCAATGATTCATTCAAGACAAAAACGATATCAAAATTCCCGAGACCACTATTTTTTTCAAGTTTCTTTGATAGTATTTCTAGATTATTTGCTTTTACTGAAAGCATTTTTGCTTCACGGGCTTTATCAAACTGCTCTTCATCAATATCAGCTCCGGCAATTTTTTTTAAAATAAAACAACCGTTAAAACTATAAATAATAAAAATAAAAAAAAGCATTAAAATAAAATTTTTTTTCTTCATATTTTATTCACCATATTTTTTTATAATACCACCAAGTAAAACATCGTTATCATCATACATAACAAATGATTGACCAGGAGTAATAGCTGTTTTTGGTTCATCAAAAATTACTTTTAAATTACCATTAACATACTCTTCGATTACACATGGAGATCCAGTATCTTTATATCTTATCTTTGCATTACCTTTAAAACCAATAGGAACATTTTCAAATTTAATGATATTTATATTATCTGCAAATAAAATATAATTTTGAACTTCATCTTTTGTACCAAGCTCAATAATATTTTTCTCAGGAATAATATTTTTCACATAAAGAGGTTGTTTTAAAGATACTCCTAAACCTCTACGCTGACCTATTGTATAAAAAGGGTAACCCTTATGCTTACCAATTACTGAACCATTAAATATTATATCACCATTACCTATTTCAAGTAATTTTTCTTTATTTGTTTCCATTAAGTAATTACCATAGTCATTATCTGGAATAAAACATATCTCGAAGCTCTCTTCTTTTTGAGCAACAGGTAATTTATTTTCTTTAGCAATCATTCTTATTTGGGATTTTGTATAATTACCCAAAGGCAATATTGTTTTTGATAATTCATATTGATTCAATCTCCATAAAGCGTAAGATTGATCTTTAGAATTATCTATACCTTTTGATAATAAATATCTTTTTAAATTTTCATCATACCTTATATTTGCATAATGACCTGTAGCAACAAACTCAGCATCTAATTCTTTTGCAATTTGCAATAATTTTTTCCATTTTATTTCATAATTACATTGAACACATGGATTCGGAGTTCTACCATTAAAATATTCATCAACAAAGTTAGAAATTACTTTATTTTTAAATTCATCAGCAATATTAATAGTATAATGTCTAATTTTCAATAATTGAGCAACAATACTAGCATCCTGAATGCCTTCTACTGAACAACAACTCCCCTCTAGATCAGTGTATTTAGAAATATCATTACATTCAAAGACTTTAAAAGTAATACCTATCACCTCATAACCCATTTCTTTCAGAATGAAAGCCGATACAGAAGAGTCTACTCCTCCACTCATACCTAAGATCACTTTTTTATTCATAAATTCCTTTCAATAAACACATTTATTATTATCATAATACTCACACTGATGACAAATTTCAATATTTTTTTGTGGTTCTTTATAGCCAACATCAACATCTTTTATCTCTGATAATATTTTTTTTAATTTATTCTCAAAATCAATGAAATTTTCCTGAGTATAATCAATTATTTCAATATCTTCTGGTTTATCAAGAAAAATCAAAACTGATTTAATATTCTTATTTTCAAAATAATTTTTTACTAAATATGCATAAAAAATCATTTGAGGTGAATATATATTTCTATATAAGTTAATATTCTTTGAGTTGACTTTGTTAGTTTTATAATCTACAATAAGAATGTCTTCATTTCCAATACATAATCTATCAATAAAACCAGTTAAAAAATCACCATTATATGATAAATTTAAATTTAATTCAATATAATACTTCTGAAAACTTAATATTTTTTTACAAATATCAGATTCTTGGAAATTCCTAATTATTTTCTTAATTTCATTTAACTCTTGAATATTAATTTCATCAATGTTAAAAAGATTTTCTCTCAAAACCTCATTCAATATTATTGATATATCTTTTCTATTATTTTGTAAGTCATTCAAATGTTCTAATACAGAATGAATAATCTTACCTTTAATTTGGTTTGATAACACAATTGGTGAATCATTTTCAATAAATATATCAGGGTCAATTAATTTAATTTCATTATTATTAAGAGAGTATCTTGAAGAAAAATTCTTCTTTATTAAATTTTCAGGGTATCCTAATGAATATTTTAAATAATATTTAACAGGACATTCGAGATAGGTTTGAAGAGCAGTTGCGGAAAAAACATTTTCTGAAAATACTCCTTTAATCTTTTCAACATTGGGTATGTAATTTTTTAATGAAAACTCAGTATTTTCAATTCTTGTATTATGTTCGCTTTCGATCACATTCTGATTTATTTTAATCTTTAACTTATAGTTATTAATACATTTTTTTATGTAGTTATTGTTTTCTAAAAATGTTTGATATAAATTATCCATAATTTCTATTTCATCAATAGAAAATATTTTTTTGGGACTTTCAGATAAAGATTCATTATTTTTTTCATCAAGAATATAGTAATCATCTAACTTAAATGCTTCTTTAATCCATGTAAGATAATTTCTTCTATTACTCGATAAATATTTTCCGGAAATAAACAACATATTGTGAGCACGAGTTAAAGCCACATACAAAACTCTCTTTTCTTCTTCTTCAGATTTGATTTTATTAATTGTTTTAATATATGTTGTTACAATAGTATTATCAAAATTTGAGTCATAATTATTTACATTTGGAAGAGAAAAACCAACTCCAAAATCATTTAAAAAATAAGGTTCATTATCTGGTTTGAAATCCTGATGAATATAAGGTAAAAAAACAACTGGGAACTCTAAACCCTTAGCAGAATGTATTGTCATAATTTTGATCATTTTATTAGTTGGGTCAATTACAGCCTGAGATTCTTTATCTTCTTCATATACTAATGTTTTTAACTTCTCAACAAAATCGAAAAGAGTGCAATAACCAAGTTTATTATACTCCCTGGCAATAATTAAAAATTTATCTAAATTTGCTTTAATTTGCTTACCAGACTCCTGAAATTGCAAAGTGCCGTACCAATTTGAATCTATTACAATTTTATTTATCAAATTAGGAATTGGGATTCTTTGAGCAAGCAAGATATTTTCAGTTAGTATTGTTACAGCATTATTAACAAGTTCATTATCAGCATTTTTCTTTGCATATTCTAATAGTTTATCCCAAAATGGAATGTTTCCATTTGTAAAATTATTTATTTCATATAAAAGGGAATCTGAAAAATAAAAGAATGGAGATCGCAAAACTCCAACTAGAGCAAGATCATTTTTAGGATTTATTATAAAAGAAAGATAGCTATAAAGATCAAATATTTCTTGTGTTTGAAAATATCCAATACCACCAGAAATTAGATATGGTATGTTATATTTAGTTAATGTTTTTTCAAGAATATCAATATGTGTTCTTGATCTTAAAAGTATAGCTATATCACCATATTCAATCGCTCTTGGAGAATCAGAAGAAATATCATATATTAATGTATTAGAATTAATTAGCTGAATAATTTTTTTACAAATCATTTCCTCTTCTATATTCTCCTGTTTATCAGAATTATTATAAAAGAGAAATTCGACTTTTCCATTATAAGAAGATTTTCTCGCTTGAATGAGTTCGTTATACTTTATAAAACTAAAAGAGCCAAAATCACTAATATTCTTGAATAAATAATTAATAAATACAATTATGTCTGGTAACAATCTAAAACTATCATCTAATAAAATCTTTTCCCCTTTTTTTTCTTCTACAATTATTTTTTCAGTATCTCCAAAAATTTCTACATCAGCATTCCTAAAACCATATATTGATTGTTTTGGATCACCGACAATAAATAATCTAGTATCAGGATTGTTTTTTATTAAAGAATATATTATTTGAGATTGTAAATCATTGGTATCCTGATATTCATCGACAAGAATATACTTAAATCTTTTTTGTAAAATTTGTCTTATTGTTTCATTATTCAATAAGTCTCTGGTTTTAATTAGCAAATCTTCAAAATCTAAATACGCATTTACATCTTTATAATAATTAAACTTATCATTAGCAATTATGAAAATTGAATAAAGTTTCTTCGTGGTTTCAATTTGAAATTTTATTTGTTCATAATTTATATTTTCAGAAAAGAACTTAATAAATAAATTAAAAGTGGGGATTGAACTTATTTTTGAGTAAATATTTAAAAATTCATCAATATAACTAGGATTAACATTTTTCAAAAACTTTTTTCTTATTTCCCCAGTTTTAGTAAAAATTATCGAAAAAATTATATCAAAATAATAACATTTTTCGTTAATAGTATTTGAATTTTTATAAGAATGAATGTGACTTAATAACTCCCCATCAAATTCTTTTTCATGATTCAAAAGAAAATCAACCAAATTTGTTTGATCCATTATCATTTGCGTAAAAGAAGCTATTTCTTTTATCCAGAAATGATAAATTTCTTCAATATCTCTACAGAATATTTTTTCATTTAATAGAATTAATAACTCTCTTTTATCTAAAAAATTACGCAATAAAATTCTTACTTTTTTTAGGCTAAAAATCTTGATTAATTCAATAAGATTACTCTTTAAAGCATCATTATCAGGTAGTGAGATTATTTCTTTTAAAGATTCATCAATTACTTCATCAAGTATTAGACTCTCATCAATACCTTGTAAAATTGTAAAATTAGGATCTATATTAGCTTCAACTGAAAATTCACGAAGAATCGAACTACAAAAGCTATGAATGGTTCCAATTTTCAGCAAAGAAATTTTTTCGAGTATATTAAAAAGTTTATAATCAAGTTCTTTACTATATTTTTCTTCAATTTTTTTAAAAATTCTACTTCGCAATTCATTAGCAGCTTTTTCAGTAAAAGTAATACCTACTACTGAATCAAGATCCTTAACTTCTGTTTGTAATAAAATTTTAACAAATCTTTCAACAAGTACAGCAGTTTTTCCAGAGCCGGCATTAGCTTCAACAGAAATATTTTTTGATAAATCTAATGTTTTCAATTGATTATCGGTAAAAAACATTCTTAATGAAACTCCTTTCTAATCCGATAATAATAATAAGTATGGATGCTTAATGTATTCACAAGGAGGTGGATCATGAGTTTAACAAATGTAATATTACAAAAAACTTATCAAGAAACATATTTAAATTATATTGAGTCAATAAAAAATTACAAAACAGAAATTCCAAAATCTAGTTCGGGAAATATTGATAAAATAGATATTTCCAATGAAACTCAGTTTTTAAGAAATTCCGGACTAAACCTTTTGGAATCTTCAATTACTCGGAATAATACTAATATTGATTTCAAATATAATTTTAGCGACTCTATAATTCAAGTCCAAAGTAATGGTAATTATAATTCAAAAGAAAAAAGCGGTTACATTAATTTTTCAATAAATTTATCAGAGCTTTTAATTAAAGAAAAAGACAAAATCAGCATTTTACCGAAAGAGTTAAGTATTCAGTTAAATTTTAAAATAATTGAAAAGAATTATACAAAAGAAACAGAAAATTATACAAAAAAACCAGATATTCTTACTATTATAAGAAAGATTGTAGAAAGAATACTTGAACTAGTTAAGGATGGACAAAATAAAGATATTAAATTATATTTTGAAAATCAGGAAACCCTATCTAATTTTTTCCAGGTAGAAAAAGGTAAACTTGCAAAAATGATTCTTGCCTGGCTTGAAGCTATTTCAAAAAGAATTAATCTTGACGATAAAGATGGTAAAAGAGAAAATATCATAATTCTTATACCTGATGAAAAATTAGAAATTGAATATGAAAAACAGAATTTGAGTATAAACATTACAAGTGGAACAATAAAATTAAATTTTGATTCTGGGGATAGTCTTACATTACTTCTTAATCCAGAAAACGAACAGAAGAATTTATAAAAAAATATTAACTGCCTTTCCTTGATTTAAAATTTTGAGGATTAAGATATGAATCCCAAAAATGGAATAATTCAGTTGTTGCTACAACATCACCTAAACAATATTTAGCAATATCTTCATATCTCTTTTCATCATAAAAAAGTTTATTCATATCATAACCACTAATACCATGAGATTTTGGACTTTCGATACCAAGAGAATTACAATAGAAATCTAGATTGAATTTTCTAGTAGCCCCATTATAAGTCAATTCTTCTAAAAGATCACAATGGTACTCTGGTCCTTTAAAACGAGGAGTTATTAAGTTAACAGAAGGAACAATTTTTTTTATAGCAGATCTTATATGCAAAAAAGGACAGTCAAAATTTCTACCATTAAATGTTATAAACTGATCATAGCACTCAATCACCTGCCAAAATTTTTCTAGTATATTCTCTTCATTAGAAAACGGATAAAACTCTGCTTTGATAAGTTTTTTTTGTATGCAAAGATTTTTAAGCCAATCGTCAACCAATGATTCCTCTATTCCCTCGATACTTATAGAATCATTTTTATTTTCAATAATCCATTTATCTTGTTTATTTGAATAATAAAATATACCAGCGTTTCTTTCATCAACATTAATAACGGCAATACAAACCACCATTGCAGTATAAGGATAGAGATTAATGAGTTTTTTAGATTGCTCTTTTTCTTCTTCGTTTTTAACTCCCCGTAAAAGATATTCTTTTTGAGTCTCATTTAAATTATCAAACTCATCAATACGAGCAGTCTCGATATCAAATAATATTCTATTTTTCTTGTTCATAATTTCCAAAAAATATTTTTATATATTTTAACATTATTTTATTTAAATATCATCACTAAAATTTATCAAAATAAAATATTTTTAAAATTTATGTAATAATTTTTTTCTGTTTATCCTTTTTTTGTAAAGATTTCTCAACGAATATTTTCTCCTTCGATATAGGATCAATTTCGGTATAATAAAGTAATGTAGAGTAAGTGGAAGGAGTTGGAGTAAAAATCTGAACTTGCTCAGGCTTAATTTTTAATTCTTTTTTGATAAACCTTTTTAGCTCAAACATTTCATTCTCAGATGTTCCAGGATGAGCAGCAATAAAATAATATGTCAAATACTGATTTAATTTATTTTTTTTATTCAAATCGTAAAATAATTTTTTAAATTGTGAAAGTAAGCCATTATCTGGTTTTCCCATTAAATTTAAGATATTATTATTAATATGTTCAGGTGCAATTTTAAGTTGCCCTGAAGTATGATATTTTATTAGTTCCTCTAAATACTGAATACCATACTCTTTGTCATTTAAAATCATATCATATCTTAAACCAGAAGCAACAAATACTTTTTTTATATTAGGTAAACTCCTCAGTTTACGTAAAAGATGAATTTGCTTTGAATGATTGAGATTAATTTTTTTACAAGGTAATGGACTTAAACATCTTTTATTTTTACATTTTCCAGATAATGACATTTTATCACATTGTATTTCATACATATTAGCTGTAGGCCCACCAACATCAAGAATATAACCTTTAAAATCAGGTAATTTACTTAATAATAATGCTTCCTTAACAATTGAATTTTCACTTCTAGAGCTTATAACATTACCTTGATGTATAGAGATTGCGCAAAAATTACATTCACCAAAACAACCTCTGTGAGTAAGTATAGAAAAACGAATTGTTTCTAAAGCTTTTACTTTCCCCTGTTTTTTATAATAAGGATGAACATCTCTAGCGTAATTTAAATCATGAATTTCATCCATTTCTCTTTTACTCAAAGGAGGTTGAGGCGGATTATGAATTAAAAACCTATCTCCGTGTTTAATTTGTAATCCTTTTCCATAAAAAGGGTTATTATTAACATAAAAGAGATTAAACATATCAATAAATTTAAGTTTGTCTTCTTTTACTTCTTCATAAGATGGGAGCTCAATATAATTATTAACCCTATTTTTTGAGATATAACAAATTCCTTTCGTGTTATAAACTTCAAAATTATTTTTATATTTATTAGCTAATTCAAGTATACTTTTTTCTCCCATTCCGTATACTAAAATATCAGCTTTTGCATCAAAAAGAATTGATCTTCTAATATTATCATCCCAATAATCATAATGAGGTATTCGGCGCATACTAGCTTCAATACCCCCTAAAACAATTGGCTTAGTATTTTTAAAAAATTTTTTTATTAGATTTGAATATACAATAGTCGCTCTATCGGGTCGTTTATTATTTTTTCCACCGGGAGTAAAATCATCTGATTTTCTTTTTTTCATTAGAGGAGTATAATTAGCAACCATTGAATCAACTGAACCTCCGGTCACACCCCAAAATAACTTAGGTTCTCCAAGTCGTGTAATATCATCAGAATTAATATCAGGTTGAGCAATAATTCCAATTCGATAACCATATTTAAAAAGTAAATTCGCAATAATTGAAACACCTATATAAGGGCTATCTATGTAAGTATCACCAGTAATAATAATTACATCAAGATCTTTCCATCCAAACTTTTTTATCTCATCATAAGTAGTAGGGAAAAACATATTTTTTATAAAATATTTCCAATTTTAAAAGTAAAAGAAAAACTTTTACCTTGATTAGGTGTTACCTTAAATGAAAAATCTGTTCTTAAAAACAAAAATATTTTAGAAAAACCAAAACCTAATTCTGAATACCAACCATCAGTATCTTTATAATAATTATCATTTAAATAATTTTTATTTTCATTTGAAAGCCACGACTTGCCAAATGAAGCAAAAACTAAAATTTCAATACCCTGCTCCTCCATCCACCCCCAATTAATTAATTTGAATGGTAAAGTTCTAAAATTATGTTCAAGGTGAGCTTCTAAATAACTATTACCAGAAAAAGATTTAATATTCATAGTTCTAAAAGTACCATCAGGAGAAAAACCATCATAAGCTGCCTCTAAATAATATAATCTTTGAGGTGGCAATTCTCCATTTGAAAAACCGCCATATATTTCTATTGAAAAATAAGGCTTAAGTAGTAAGCTTGTTAAAAAAGTTGGAAATTGATGTTTAAAACTAAAATTATACTTTATATACTTGAAATCGCTTCCAATAACTCTATCAGATAATTCCATTGATAAGGATAAATCAGGTTTTGTATCACCTATAGAAACTGAAATAAAATCATCATTATTCTTTTTAACTAATTCAAATACACTAAGACCTAAAGTAAGGCTTCTCATCTTTCCATCAAAAATCGGTTTATTTTTTCTGAATAATTTATTAGATAGTAACCCATGACCAACAATGTTAGTAGTGCTTCCTTCTTTTTCATTTAAGTAATTAATATCAGCTCTAATATTGTTAATTGGACTAAAAGAATAACGAATATTGAAACCTTTAGAATTATAATAATCACCATAATCTAGCTTAGAAAATATTGAAGCAAGAGTTATAATAAACGGTGAATAATAATTTCTATCAGGTATTGAAACTGTTTGATCAAAAAAAGAAAATGAAAGAGATGAACTTAAAAAGGGGATGTTATTGTTTAAAAAAATATTATATTTCCACTTTTTATCAGAAAAACCATAACCCAGTAAAAATTCAGAGTTAAACATTTTTTTATGATTTAAGTTATAAGTGGCACCCAAAAAATAGCCCTCTACCCTATTAAAGTGAAAACTTAAATATTCAAGAGGTTTTAAAAAACTCAAATTATTATTTTTTTCTAAAGCCATAAGAGGACCGGTAGGTTTAAACTGTTTATCAAGTGTTTTTGTGCTATCTAAAGATTTATAAGCCTTTTCCTCTGATGTTGATAAAGCTAATACCCTATTTGCTTCCCAATATGTTGAATCATAGGTTTTAACCGTAGTATCTAAAACATTTCTCTTCTTTAAAAATATTGAGTCTGGTAAATCAGTATTAATTTCATAATCATACAAGATCGATCTCTGTTTAAAACCAAAAGCTGGCAAATTAATACCAGGAATTTTAATATTAAAATTAGCATTTATTGCTATATCAACTGGCATCCAAAAAATAGTATCATAAACATTAAATCTTTGTGAAATATTTAATTCTATACTTTTTGTGAAAGGAATTTTAAAAACATCATTTGGTTTCAATTCTACTTTTGTAATCGAATATATACTATCAGCAATACATATAATACCATCAAAAAGTGGTTTAAAACGATTTGCTGGTTTCATTTCGATTTCATAAATATTAAAACCTCTAGATTCATAAGTTTTCAATAACTTAAATGAGTAATCATCAAGTGCATTTGCTGAAGTTGGTCCTGTAAATCTATATCCAGCAATATTTATAACATCTTCATTAAAATTGATAATACCACCTACCATTGCAAAATTTTGAGATACTTTAATATTTTCAGTTTGTCTTTTTTGAAAGATCACTTCCCTAAAACCTTCAGTTTTTTTCCAATAACCATAAGAATATGATTCGGCAATACTTGCAATGCTATCTTCTTTATTTATTATTTGTTTAGAATATGCAGTAAACTTGTAAGAGTTAAGTTTATCTATCCATTTCTTTTTATTTGCAATTGCTCTCCTAATTATTCCTACACCGGGATCTTCAGCTACTACAAGCACTTCTTTCATTTGAACAAAAGATTCTTCTAACTCAATTATTACATCTAAATTTTTATTTAAATCAACAGTTATTTTTTCAGTATTATATCCAACAATACTAAATTGAATATCATATCTCCCCTTTTCTAAATTAATTTGAAAACTTCCATTATCATCTGTTAAAGTACCTTTGTTCGTATTTAGTATTCTTACAATAACCGAGGGCAAAAAATTTTTTGTCTTTTTATCAATTACTTTCCCTTTTACTGTAAATTGATCGTTAGAAAAAGCAAAAGCTTCTGAATAAAAAACAAAAAGAATTAACAAAAAAAAGGATTTTCCTAGATTCATATTTAATATTCCAAAAAATGTGATCTTTAAATACAATACGAATAAGAATAATAAAAGTTACAATTTATTATTCCAATTTCTAAGAAAATCTAAAAGCAATCTTACTCCATACCCTGAACCTCCCTTAGGCTCATAATCAGTCTCTTTTTCAAGTATTGAAGTGCCAGCAATATCTATATGAATCCATGGATATTCTTCGACAAAATTTTTTAAAAACATTGCTGCTGTAATAGCCCCTGCCCATCTTCCACCAACATTCTTTAAATCTGCAACATCACTTTTTATAAGCTCAGCATATTCATCAAAAAGTGGTAATTCCCATACTCTTTCATAAGTTCTTTCACCAGAGGTTTTTAATTTCTCTATATTAATTTTATCAGTTCCCATAATACCTGCAGCAAAATGTCCAAGAGCAACAACACAAGCTCCAGTTAAGGTAGCCAGGTCAATAATAAGCTTTGGTTTATATTTCGTTGCATAATATAATGCATCAGCTAAAATCAACCTACCCTCAGCATCAGTATTATCAACTTCAACAGTTTTTCCATTTGATATTCTAATAATATCCCCTGGTTTTAAGGCACTTCCACCTGGCATGTTTTCTGCCAAAGGCATCAAACCAATAATTCTTAGTGGTAACTTTAATTTAGCAGCAGCCTCAATTGTTGTAGCTACTACAGCTGCACCGGACATATCCATTTTCATTTCACCCATATTTTGACTTGGCTTCAAGCTTATACCACCAGAATCAAAAGTAATACCTTTACCTACAAGAACAATAGTATCATAATCTAAATTATCAATATTATATTCCATAATGACAAAACGTGGTGGAATGTTACTCCCTGCACTAACAGAAAGTAAACCTCCCATTTTTTTTGCCTCAATATCTTTCTTCTTTAAAATAGTAGTTTTAACTCCAATAGACTTGGAAAGTTTTTTGACTTCTTCAGAAAAACTAATTGGATTAATCTCACAACCAGGTGCATTTGAATAGTCTCTTGCTTTTATAACTGATTCACAAATAATATTAGTTGATTTTAATATTTGAGCATATTTTATATTATAGTCATCTTTACTTAATAAAAGGAAAACCTCTTTCAGTTCTACTTCACCTAGTTTAGGATTTAAGTACTTTTTATATTTATACTGGGATAGAATGATTCCTTCAATTATTGCAGTAAAAGCGTCAAATCTATCAATATTTTTCAAAGAACAAATTTCAAGATATTCTGTTAAATCAATACAAATTTTTTCAATTTTTAATTTTTGAATTGTTTTAATTATCTGGGCAGAAGATTTTCTGAATGAATTAAGTGTAAATTCATCCAGTTCACCCAATCCAAAAAGTAATACTTTTTCTGTTTTTAAAAGGCCATCACTATAAGTCAAAAAAAATTGTTTTTCTTCACCAGAAAAATCTTTCAAATTAATAACCTTTTCAATTTTTCCAGAAAGCAATTCATTAAAAGACGATATTTTTTCACTTAAATTTGTTTTTAAATATGTTTTAACAATAATATCTGATTTAATTTCTTGAATTTTATCGGTTTTTAATAAAACTTTCATAATTTTTTCCTTTATTTTTTTAAAAGATAGTAAAATAACTTTAAAAAAGAAACACTTAAATTTCAAAAATTATTATTATATATAATCAGAATAATTCAACCTAATTATTAAATTATTTGTCAAAAAATTAACCATTAGCTATGAGTATTATTGAAAAACTTAATAATATCTTGAAGATTAGTAATTAATTCAATATATTTAAAAAAATTGAAAAGATAATTATGAGAAATTTATTATTTTTAATTATTTTAATATTACCTTTTTCTTTAATTTCACAAATACGTCCTTTTGGAGAAAAGATGTTTTTTACTGGTTCTGAAAGGATTTTTTTTGATGTATTTTCTTTTCCTACAAATGATACAAGTAAGAGTAAAATTGATGTATTTGTTAAATTACCATATGATTTTCTTATTTTTACGAGAGACCCTTCACGAACTCAAAAAGATTTTATCGGTTCTTTTGATATAACAGTAGAAATATTCGATAAAAATAACAAGTTTATTGATAGAAAAATAAAGCAAGAAATCATTGAAGTAACTGAAGAAGAGAAAAGATTACTAAAAGAAAAATTCTACAAAACATTTTTTAGCTTCCATATAAATCCAGGTGAATATAATATTTCCATTGAATTAAATGATAGAGAATCAACAAAAAGTTTTAAAAAGGAATTTAAATCTTTTCGAGCTAAAAATTATAATAAAGAAAAAATTTCTGATTTAAGTTTTATTTTAATATCAAATAACGATACTGATCAAGTAAATAAATTGAATGGCATTATCCCCTTTGGTGAAAATTGTATTTTATATACAGAAATATTTAATTATGATTCTACAAAAGATAAATATAAATTAAAAATATCAAAAATCATTAATAGAGTAAAATTACCTTACTCAGAGACTATAATACCAACAAAGTATTTTCAAAAACAAGATACAACAAATATTTATATTCTCAACTATCCACTAAAAACCGATTCATTTGAAGTTGCTAAATATTTAATCGAAATTGAAAATACAATTAATAACGATAAAGCATCAAAAGAAACTGAAGTTGTATGGTATAATATGCCTTTTAGTTTAAGAAATTTTGATATAGCACTAAAACAGCTAAAACTAATTTTACCAGAAAAAGAATTTAATGATATATCTTCAGGGAATAAAGTTAAACAAAGAGAAAAATTTCTTGAATTTTGGAAAAAAAAGGATCCAACTCCTAACACATTATATAATGAACTTATGACCGAATTTTATAGAAGAGTTGATTACGCAATTGTAAATTTTGGAACAATTACCATACCAGATGGCTCAGAAACTGATCGTGGAAAAACTTACATTATTTACGGGAAACCTGATAATACTGAAAGACGTTTGATACCAGGAGAAGAACCAATTGAAATCTGGACTTATAAAAGAATTTCAAAAAAGATGATTTTTATCGATGAAAATAGAAATGGAAATTATAAGCTTAAATCAATAGAAAATTTATGAAACCAATAATATCCTTTACAATAGGTGATGTAAATGGTATTGGTCCTGAAGTAGTATTAAAAGCCATAACCGATCAAGAAATCACAGATAAATTTAACGCATTATTAATAGGTCCAGAGCATATTTGGAAATCTACAGCAAATAAATTAAAAATTAAATTTAATCCTGAAGTAAATGGCACCAATTTTAAGAAAAACAATATTATAATTAAAGATGTATATTACCCTTATAAATCTGAATATGGTAAAATCTCTGAAAAAGCGGGAGATCTAAGCGTAATATCGATTCTTCAAGCATTAGATTTATGTTTAATTGGTTTTTCTGATGCAATGGTAACAGCTCCAATTTCAAAAGAAGCAATTAATAAGGCTAAATATTTTTACGATGGACATACAGGTTTACTTGCAGCATTAACAAAAAATAAAAAAATCTGTATGATGTTAGTCAGCCAAAAAATGCGAGTTGGATTAGTTACCACTCATACACCTATAAACAATATAAGTAAACAAATTTCAAAAAAACTAATTATCGAAAAATTAGAAATAATTAACAACAGTTTAATAAAGGATTTTGGAATACAAAAACCAAATATAGCTGTTCTTGGTTTGAACCCCCATTCAGGTGATGGAGGTGTTTTAGGAAATGAAGAAAAGAAAATAATTATTCCAGCTATCAATTCTGCCAATAAAATGGGAATTCAAGCTATAGGACCATTTGCTTCTGATGCTTTTTTTGCGAGGTATAATCCCGATAATTATGATGCGATCTTAGCAATGTATCACGATCAAGGTTTAATTCCTTTTAAAATGACTGACAATAATAGAGGGGTAAACTTCACTGCAGGATTAAAAATCATAAGAACTTCACCTGATCATGGTACAGGTTTTGATATAGCAGGCAAATTTATTGCAAATCATAAAAGCATGGTTGAAGCAATAAAACTAGCAATTTTTTTAAACAAAAAAAGAAAAAAAATAAAATGAGTTTCATACAATTAAAAAACGTTACATTTTCCTTTGATAAACAAAATGTGTTTTCACAAATAAATCTCGAAATGTCCCAAGGCGAATTTTTATACCTTGTAGGTCAATCCGGTTCTGGAAAAACAACATTACTTAGACTTCTTTATATGGATATATTCCCCACAGAAGGCGAAGTATTAATTGGTGGTTATTCATCTTCTACTATAAAAAAGAAACAAATACCTTATTTAAGAAGAAAAATCGGCATTATTTTTCAGGATTTCAAATTAATTGAAGATAAAACAGTTTATGAAAACATTGCTTTTGTATTACATGTAACCGGATGGAAATCAAAAGATATTCAAAAGGCTGTTTTAAGTGTATTAAACGATGTTGGATTAAGTCATAAACGTTCAAATTATCCTCATGAATTATCTGGAGGAGAACAACAAAGAGTAGCTTTAGCCAGAGCTATAGTAAACGATCCTTTTGTATTACTTGCAGATGAACCTACTGGTAACTTAGATCCTACAGTTGGAATGGAAATATTAAACCTCTTAGAAAATATAAATAAAAGAGGAACAGCAGTTATAATGGCAACTCATAACTATGGATTGGTTAAAAAATATCCACATCGTATTGCACAATTAAATGAAGGGAAATTATTCGAAGTACAATTAAAAAAGAAATAAATCAAGAATTTAATAGACTTAATTTTTGTGAATGTAAATTATTAAATTGCTGAACCAGATTAGTTGGATCATTATTATCTTCTTCAGTTTTACGAATTTCGTGTTTTATTCTTTCTAACTCTGAATCAATATATCTTATCTTTATTCTTTTAACTACATCTTTAATCCATTTAATTCTACTTGTTTCTAAATCCTCATACTTTGATATTACTTCTTCTCTAGATACTATTTTCTTTTCAAGAAATAATTTGCTTATAATACCACTAATGATTGGATCTTCTATTTCAGATAAAATAACATCCTCATTCAAAGTAATACCTTTTGAAATAAGTTCAGCTAATAACTCCAATATTTTTTTTGTATATGGTGATACCAATTCAATTTCATTAATATTTTCTAATACATAATCTAATATTACTTTCCCTTCCATAATAATTAACGCAATAATATCTTCTTCTTCTGTAGTTGGTAAAATAATATTATTAACTATTTTTCTTTTTTCAGGTGGTTGAATATTTTTTACTTCTTTAGTTACAATAGTTCTAATATTTTTCTTTGAATACTTATTAAAAGTAATCTCAAATTCTTGTCTTACTATACCTTCATTTATATCAAAGCATTCAGCAACTTCTTTCAAATAAAATTCAAGTTTCAGTTTGTCTTTTACCTTGCTCAAAATAGTAAATATCTCACGAAGTGAATTTACCTTGTCAACAGTATTATTTAACTTCCCAATTTTTTTATATGTATCAGAAATAAATTTTATAAAAGAGACAGAATTATCCACCATATACTTAAATTTTTCTATACCATACTTTCTTACAAATGAATCAGGGTCTTCATTATTTTCAAGAGCAATTATTTTAACATCAAAATCATTTTCAAGAACGATATCTAGCCCCCTAACTGTAGCTTTCATTCCAGCTAAATCAGCATCATATAAGAAGAGAATATTTTTAGTATATCGTTTTAATATTTTTACTTGATCATCAGTAAGAGCAGTACCACTACTTGCAACAATATTTTTAATACCATTTTGATATAAGGTAAGAAAATCCATATATCCTTCTACTAAAATTGCAAAGTCAGATTTTCTAATTTCTTCTTTAGAAAAACTTAACCCATAGAGTATTTTACTTTTATTATAAATTAGAGATTCTTTAGAGTTGATGTATTTACCTGAATCATCATTTTCAAATAATTTTCTTGCTCCAAAACCAACAATTTTACCATAAGTATTAGTTATTGGGAAAATTATTCTCCCGCGAAAAACGTCAAAAAAAGATCCATCTTCTCTTTTTCCAATCAAACCAATTTTAAATAATTTCTCTAAGTCAATTTTCTGTTTTTGAGAATAGTTAACAAAATGGTCAAAAGAATTTAAACTAAAACCAAGTTTAAATTTATTAATAGTTTCTTCAGTAATATCACGACTTAAAAAGTATTCTTTACCAATCTTCCCTAAATCTGAAAAAAGTATATTTTGAAAATAATTTGCTGCAAATTCATTTAAAACATAAAATTCCTCTCTTTCTCTATCTTTTTCTAAAGATTCTTCTTGAAAAATTATAGGTATACCTGCTCTTTCAGCCAACTTTTTTACAGCATCTATAAAATTTACTTTTTCATACTGTTGTATAAAAGAAAAAACATTGCCACCTGCATGACAACCAAAACAATGGAATATTTGTTTATCAGGACTTACAGTAAAGGATGGAGTTTTTTCTTGATGAAAAGGACATAACCCCAGATAATTTCTCCCCCTTCGAATTAATCTTACATAAGAACCGATTACTTCGACAATATCATTCGCATTCTTTATTTCTTCTATTTTATCCTGTGATATTTTCATATAATCATATTATATTTCCCCTTATAATATAAAATAATACATTAATATTAAAAGATAAAAATTTTTCAGTATATACAGGACAAAAAATTAAAAATATGATTTTAATTATTTGAGGAAAACAAAAAAGGGATGTTTTTAAACATCCCTAATAAAAAAATTATTTCATTATTCTTATTTTAAATCTCTTTCTACTAAAATTTGAACAGTTCTATTATAAAACCTACCTTCAGGTGATAAATTACTAAATAATGGTTTGTTTTTACCTACTCCTTCATAGTAATACTTTTTAGCTTGTTTAATCTTAGATAAATTTTCATATACCACTTTAGCTCGTTTTTTAGAAATATCAAGGTTTACTTCATCACTTCCAATATCATCAGTATACCCAATTATCTGAATATAAGCATCAGGAGTAATTTTATCATATATCATATCTAATACTTTCTGATTTTGAGTATTCAAATCATACTTATTAAAATCAAATAATATTAAACTAATTTTCTCATATTGTTTCTCGGTTGTAAGCCCATCTCTGCTTAAAAGCCTGATCTTTTTCACAGGTATTTCTACTTGCGTTGTAAAAATAGTATCAGAATCTAAAGTAACTAAAAAACCATTATATACAATTAACTTTTCACTTTGAGGTAACAAATTATCATTGCTTTTCCAATCCCACTCTTTTTGTGTTAATCCAGTTTTATTACCGGAATACTTTTTTAATACTTTATTATCTTGAGAAATAGTTAATTGCCAGTTCTTGATTGGTTTAGAGGATTCTACATTGATATTAAATGTAATTTTATCAGGTGATGGTAATAAATCATTTTGCCCGAAGGTAATTGGTTTAATTAAATCCCAACTGTCAGTTTGAATTTCTACACGGCGATTCTCTGCCTGACCATCAGGTGTATTTTGAGGGGAAGGTACATCAGGTAAATTTTTGTATGAGATTTTAATTCTATCTGGATTAATGCCCCAAATCTTAACTAAATAGTCTTGAACGGATAAAGCTCTTTTTCTAGAAAGTTCAAGGTTATTATTCTCTTTATCAGAATTATCATTACACCCTACAAGAGTTATTTTTGTATCAGTATATTTTTTCATTCTACTTCCAATCACGTTTAGAAGATTATAATATTGAATCAGAGGAGAACCATATAAATTTGATTCCGAAAAACCAACTGTATCATTTACACTCTGAAACAATTTATATCTACTTGGAAGTACACTGCTTTCTTTATCAAAAAAGATATAGTTTAAGATTGGTAAAGACTCATTAACTTTGATTTCCTTTAAAACTAACCCCACAAATCCTGTAAGAGAGGGATCATTTTCAACATAATCTGAAATTGATAATATATGAGAGATATTAAATTTAATATCTGGTTTTTCTCTTGATAAGGTAATATTTTTTGTGATTTCTTGAGAAGTGTCTTTCGAAATTATTTCAAATTTTTCATAATAATTTTGATATCCTATCGCTTTAGCTGTAATCTCAAATTCTGGACCATTAGATAAAATTGTATAATACTTTCCATCTTTATTACTTTCTAGATCAAAAACGTCTCCATTTTTTAAATCTTTAATTTTAATTGTTGATATTAAAGGCTTTTTGGTTTTACTATCGAGAACAGTGCCAGCAATAGAAATAATCTTTTTGGGTGGTTTAGGATTTGGGATACCAACATAAATATCATATTTACCAAAACCTCCTGGCCTATCTGAAGAAAAATAGACATAATTACCAGTTGGTGGTATATATGGGAAACGATCATTATACTCAGAATTTATCGGTTGTCCTAAATTCTGAGGCTGGGTCCAAGAATTCCCATCTTTTCTTGAAACAAAAATATCATATCTGCCAAAACCAGGATGTCCATTAGAACAAAAATATAATGTTATTCCATCTGCAGAAATATATGGCGAAGATTCATCTTTTTCAGTATTAATAGGTTTTCCTAAATTTATTGGTTCACTCCAATTTCCATTTTCATCTTTTACAGAGTACCAAATATCTAAACCTCCTACACCCCCAGGTCTATCTGAAGTAAAGTATAATATCTTACCATCAGGTGAAATAGTAGGATGAGAATCAAAAGATTTTGAATTAATTTTATCTCCAAGATTCTTAATATTAGACCATTTCTCATTTATAAATTCAGCTAAATACAAATCAACATTACCAAAACCATCTTCTCTCGAAGAAGCAAAATAAAGAAATTTACCATCAGATGTAATCGAAGGGGAACCATCGCCTCCAAATTCATAAAATTTTTCGGTGTTAATTGTACTTCCCAAGTTTTGAGCAAGTTCCCAACCACTCTCACTCCTGAAAGAATACCATAAATCATCATCATCCTTTGATTTTAGATTTGTTATTCTATCTGAAGTGAAATAAGCTATTTTACCATCATAAGAAATATCTAAAGAATAATCATTATACTCTGAGTTTATTCCTTTCCCCAAATTTATTATCTCAACATCTATAGTATTTTGATTATCTGCTATCTGAATACTTTTATTTGATGAGCAACCTAAAATAATAAAAGACAAAAAGCTTAAAAATAAACCAGATAATTTTAAATTTTTTTTCATAAATTCCTCATCAATTTTTAATTATTGCGTAAGAAAAACTAAGAAATACCTGTAAACCAGAGATTTTCCAATCGGAATTAGATGAAACTTTAATTAGGGGATAAAAGTAAAATATTTCAGGGGTAATCTTAAAGTAACTATTTATCGGTATACCATAGGATAAACCAGTTTTCAGATCAAGTAACATACTACTTTTTGAATTTATTTTATCGGTTAAAACTGTTCTGGTTTTAGATCGAGTTTTCAAAAAGTACAGCTCATTTGGAGATAAAATACTTTCATTATGAGTAATCTCATCCGAAGTAATAAAACTAATTGAAGGTCCAAAAATAATTCCAAAATCTACATCAAATGGTTTAAATTTTATCATGGGATTTAAGCTAAAAGTATTAATTTTTGATTCTAATTTTTCTTCTAATGAAGCATTTTTTACCAGAGTATTATCATCAATAAAAACAGGAGCAGTAACTATTGATGAGTTAAAATTACCGCCTCTATCTTCATATAGTAAAGAAAACAGTAAATTTAACTTTCTAGTTAAATTATATTCCATTTTTAAACCAAAGATTAATCCTTTTCCATCTCCATCAGTAAATGTACCACATTCATTACTTTTTTCATAAGTAGATAAAGTCCCTTTATAGGTGTGCATACTATAACCAGCTATTATACCAATATAAAAATCAGGAAAATATTCTCTATCAAGAACAGAAGTTTGACCTCTTGAAATAAGAGGAATAAAAAATAATAAAAGCCAAAATCTAAGTTTTAACATAATCTTAGACATAAAAAATTTATTTTTCATATTAATTTCATTCATAAAATTAATTTCCTCCTTATTTCAAGATTATCTTATAATCAACATTTTTTTGAGGCCATCGAAATTTGCTGTTCGCAATCTATAAAAATAAACACCTGTAGGTAAATTTTTAGTATCAACTACAACTTCGTGCCAACCTTCGGGTTTATTTCCATCTATTATCTTCATAACTTCCCTACCTAACAAATCATAAATAGCAAGGTGAGTATATCCAGCAACATTTATCTTAAATTTAATAAAAGATTGAGAACCAGCTTGAACAGGATTTGGAATATTCTGGAGAAGATAATTTTTATTATCTGTACTTACATAAGCATTTTCTCCACCACATCTACCGATTAACTCACAATAACCATTATCTGTAATAGCATTTGGCCCATCTAAGTTAAAAGAGAAAGAATCCAGAATTAATTGAGTGCCACAAGTATCACCTAATAAACCTTGAAATACTATATTTACTAAACTCCCTGTTCCAGATAATAACTTGCCAGAAGTATTTGTAACAGAAATATTTAATTCACCTGGTTTTGTTTGAGAGCTAGATAAAGTTAAACCATCAGCAATAGTACCATTTAATGAAACATCTTTTGGTAATAAAATAGTCTTCTTATATTTTAATAATAATGAAAAAGTTTTAGCATTTTTACCGTTCAAATCATCCAATGCTTGTATTGATATAGTAACAATATTTCCGGGTTTTACCATATAACTTTTAAGTATTGATACTCTAACATTAGATACAATTCCATTCCCTTTTAACGCAATAACGTTTGGTGAAGATTGAGCATTTGAAACAATAGTTAGCTGAGCAGTTTTAGAACCTACAGTATTTGGAGTAAATCTAACAGTAATTGAACGACTAGCAGAAGGTAGTAGTATGAAATTATTTTCTCCGTTAGGTAAATTAAACAATGAAGAGTTTATACCAGAAATTGAAATTGAGTTTATAGATAGTGTATCAGTACCAGTATTTTCAATTGTTAATGATAAATCCTTTGAAGTATTAATGTTAACATCTCCAAAATTCATTTCTCCAGCAGGTGTTACTTTAATATCAGGTAAAATACCAGTACCTTTAATTTCCGCTGTAGATTTTCCACCTGGTGCATTATGAGATATTTCGAGAGTAGTAGTTTTTAATCCCACTGAATTAGGTGCAAATTGTATAGTAAGATAAAATGATTCAGATGGTAAAAGATTTATGTTTCCAGGATTATTTAAAATTATAAAATTAGAATTATCCAACAATTTAATTTCAGAAATAATTAAAGTAGCTGCACCATTATTTGTAATTCTTATGCTATCTTTTTTTGTTCTACCAACTCTAAGATTACCAAAATCAAGAGTTGTTGGTTGCAATGAAATTCCAGAAGTAATTCCTTTTCCAATTAAAGAAACATTAATATCATTTACACTATTAACTATTTTTAGATTAGCTGTTTTTGAACCAGCAGATGTAGGAGTAAATCTTAAAGTAATAGTATATTTTTGTCCTGGGTTTAACACAATTTGTATACTTTGACTATCAGGTGAAGATATTCTCTGAAACATAGAAAAATCGGAACCAGTAATATCAAATTTTGAAATTGATAGAGGTGCATTCCCTTTATTAGAAATTGTCAAGTACATATCTTTAGAATTATTAACAACCACATTACCAAAATCAATTTGATTTGTTGATACCTCAATATCCCCTGCTATTCCATTACCAGTTAAATTAATAATATACGTACCCAAAGCAGTAATAAAAGATACAGCTCCATTCTTCTGTCCTACAGTATTAGGTGTAAATGTAAAAGTGAAAGTAAATTCCTTATTTGGTGGAATTGTTATTGGTAAAAAAGTTGAGCTATCAGGATTGGAATTTCTTCTAAACAGAGAAGCATTTGTACCACTAATCACAAGGTTTGAAATAAGTAAATCAGCGGTACCTGTATTTTTTATGGTAATAAAACCATTTTTAGAAGTACTTACATTTACATCACCAAAATCTAAAATATTTTGTGGTACAATTTCAATTCCAGGTGCAACTCCTTTTCCAGATAATGAAACTTTATCAGGTTCAGTAGATGCATTATGAGAAATGGATAGTTCTGCAATTTTACTACCCACACTAGTAGGAGAAAATTGTACATTTATATCAAAGCTGTTATTAGGCTCAATATTTAAAGGTAAAGAAGGTGGATTTAGCAAATTAAATTGATTTGAATTAGTTCCAATAATATTTAAAGCAGAAATTATTAATGTAGCAGTGCCATTATTAGTAATCTTTATTGATTTAGTATTTGTTAAACCTACTAAAACATCACCAAAATCCAATGAATTGGGATTAATAGATATTGAAGAACTTACTCCTGTACCAGTAATTGGAATAGTAATTATATTTTGGTTAACATTTGTTGAAAATGATAAAGTAGCATCATATTTAATAGGATTCACAGGTAAAAATTGAACATACAAATCATAAGTTTTTCCAGCATCAATAATTATATTGGTTTCATTATTCGGTAAAGTGAATGTCGAAGCTCCTGAGATAACTAATTGTGAAATAATTAAAGGAGCATTGCCATTATTAGAAATTCTAATATATTTTTGTGATATATTGTTAACATTAACATTACCAAAATTTAAAGAATTCGGTTCGTAACCAATATCAGGTTTTCCAACTCCATTTCCTTTTAGATTGATAATATAGTCATCAGGTGTTAAAGAATTTTTAATCTTAAGATTTGCTGTCCTATTTCCTAATGATAATGGAAGAAATCTTAAATTAATAACTAATTTTTCAGAAGGATTTAAGGTTTTAGGAAGAGTAATCGGAGAAAAAGTAAACTCTGAGGCATTTGTGCCACTAATATCTATATTTAATATACTTGCAGAAGTAGTTCCGTTATTAATAATTTCAACAATACTATCTTTATAAGAGTTTAAAAGAACATTTCCAAAATCAAGTTCAGAAGAAGGATTAAATAATAAATTTGGAGTTACTCCTTTACCTTTTAAGTATAAATTTGTTTGGGCACCAGAAGCATTATGATTTAATATCCAATAGGAACTCTTCTGCCCATCTGATATTGGTGAAAATCTTATCCACACAGTAATAGTGGATTGTGGATTAACAATTATTGGCAAAGAAGAACTATCAGGAACAGAGTATCTATTGAATTGAGCTATATCGTTACCTGCTTTAGTAATACTCGAAATAGTTAGTGGAGCAGTTCCTGGATTTGTAATTGTAAAGGGTAAAACTTTAAAAGAGCCAGTAATTACATCACCAAAATCTAGTGTATCAGGTGAAATTTTTATTTGAGGTTGAACCCCAACCCCAGTAAGAAGCACTGTATCTGGTGAACTTTCTGCATCGTGATTAATTATTAGAATAGCATTTTTAACCCCTATTGAATTTGGTAAAAATCTTACTGGTAAATTATATACAGAACCAGCAGAAATTACATAAGGCAATTGAGGTGGAGTAATACTAAATGAAGAAGCATCATTACCTGTCAAAATAAAACTATTTAAGTTTACATTTGCGTTACCAATACTTGAGATATTAATAATGCTATCTTTAGAATAATTTACAATCACATTTCCAAAATTTATTAATGTTGGATTTATACTAAGTAATGGTTTAGTACCGTTACCAGTTAAATTAACAACTGAAGAATCAACTAAAGGTACATTATGTAAAATAGTTAATCTTGCATTTTTAATACCAATGGAAGATGGTGTAAACCTAATCGTCAAATTTCTCGAATTACCGGCAGTAATATTTATAGGTAACCCAGGATTACCCACAATTGAAAACATAGAAGCATTTGTTCCAGAAAAAGACAATCCAGATATAATTAAAGTTGATGTACCTGTATTTGTAATAGTAATTGTAGTATCCTTATAACTCCCAACCATTACATCACCAAAATTAATGTTAGATGTAACATTAATTCCGGGACCTAAAAGAGTATACTTTACTACTACAATTTTTGGACTGCTAGTACCTGCATTCGGAGCTGTTAAAGTAATATTTTGATAATAAACTCCAGGAGCTATAGATGTAGTAGAATTAATACTTACCGTTACCAAATTATTATTAACTCCACTAGTAGGGTTGATATCAAACCATGTCGCAGTTTTTGTAGCAGACCAATTTAAGGTACCAGTTCCTACGTTAGTAACTAAAAATTGTTTTGAAGCTGGTAAAGCACCACCCCAAGAAGCATTAAATTCTATTGTATCTTTATCAGTATACAATATTGGAGTAGTAAATATTTTACTTCTATATACACCAGACCCCAGAGTACCAGCAAACATAATTCCCGATGAATTTACAGATAAAACTCTAACAGCATTCTGACCATTGCTTATAGGTGGAAGTCCATTGTTTATTTTATACCAATTGCTTCCTGCATCTGTAGTACGAAAAACACCGAGATTAAAGGTTCCATTAAAAATATGATTTGTTGAAGGGTTAAATATGATAGCATTAACCTGAAGATCATCAAGTCCATTATTTACTTGTACCCATGTATTACCATTATCGGTAGATTTTAATACTCCTTTTCTAATTGGTTGATTAGTAGCAGCATATATAGTTCCATCACTTGAAATAGTAATAGCTTCTACTGAAACATCTGCATTATTAGGTGCAATTAACCAGTTATCACCATTATCTGTAGATCTAAAAACTCCGCTGCCAGAAGTTCCAGCTAAAAGTATACCTCCAGAAGTTATTGCTAATGATTTTACAAATAAATTATATAAGCCCTCATTTTTTTTAACCCATGTTATACCATTATCATTTGAAAAATAAACACCTGCTTCTGTATCGCCTGCTGTTATGGGTTCTATTCCAATATATATACCACCAGAAGGAGTAACTAAAATAGCTCTCACTTTTAAATCGCTTTTTACTTTAACCCAATTATCTCCATTATCAGTTGAACGGAAAAGACCATAGTCAGTTCCAGCAAATAAAAAGCCATTACTATTTTTAATAGCAATAGCTCTTATTAAAAGAGGTGTGCCTCCAGTTTGTCCCCCTACTCCTATCAAATCCGAAGTTAAACCATTATTCTTTGCAATCCATGTATCACCATTATTAGTAGACATAAAAAGACCAGAATTAGTACCTGCCCAAATAACATTAGAGGTACTTATAGCAATAGACCATACTTCAGTATTAGCGGGTCCACTTGTTGGTTCCCAAAAATTGGTTTGTGAAAAAGAATAATGATAGTTGATTAAAATGAAAATAAGAAGAATAAACGAAGACTTAATAAATTGCTTATTCATTTTATACCTATATATAAATATCTTAAAATCAATCCTTCCCCCTCAAAAACAAGGTATGCTATATTGCAATAATAACTAAAAGATATTTACAATTCAAGGAAAATTTTTAACTTTTGGATTTTTTTTTATTGATAAAAAGATGATATTTGGTAAATCCAAGCCATTATTTCATAAGATTTTCTAGATAATAGCTCTTAAGAAATGACGATAGAATATAAAGTACAATGAATCATACTATATAATTTAGTATAAAAAAATCAATTTACACAACATTAAAAAAGTATTAAAAAATTGTAAATTTCTATTATTTAAGATTTATAAGAAATTTAAACTCTAAGCTATTTTATTAGCTATTTTTATAATCCAAAAGATCGCACCTGGTAACTAATCGAAAGGATATAAAATCTTCCTAAAACATTGGTATTTGTATCTTCATAATAGGTATCAGTAACTCTTCTGTTTAAATTGCTATTCTTTTTTAAGATATCATACACAGCTAATTTGATTTCTCCTCTATCATTTTTTAAAAATTTTTGACGTATGTTTGCACTCCATAAATATGAATTAGGGTTACTCCCACCACTCAACCCACCATCATATTTATAATCAAAATCTGTTTGGAAAATAAAACCATCGAATATATTATAATAAAATCTTACTTTTGTTCTTTGACTAAAATAATTACTTTTACCTGTTTGTCTAAAATCTGTTTTTATATTGTTAAATATATTTGTATGTGAAATTGAAAAATCAATATCTTCACTTATATTACTACTAAGCACAACACCCAATGATATTGAAGAAGATTTTGTATTACCTTGAATTCCATTTTGAATAACTGGAGTATTAGAAAAGTTATATGATACATTCAAGTTAAAATTTGAATATAAAAAATCAATTGGTGTACTATAAGTTGCCATCGAGCGAAAATTTTTATAACCATCTAAATTAACAGGTGTTTGCAATTGGACTCCAGGATTAAGCAAAATCCCCCTGATAATGGTATCTTTAACCGCAATAATCTTTTCATACGCAATATAATCTTGAGTAATAGTACCACCAAATAATACAAACAAAGAGGAATAATTATCTTGATTTGTAGTAGAATAACGCAATGAAATAGAATGACGAGTATCTTGTTTCAAAAATGGATTACCAATACTCAATTGTAAAGGATTTGAATTATCAAGAACATTTTGTAATTGTTCAACCCCTGGTGCATTATTTGAAACTCGATAATCTAACATTAACTCGTTTACCCTTCTTTGACCATATCTAAAGGTAAAATAAGGCAAAAAGGATGTGAAATTTTTAGCAAGATTATTATTAAATGGAAAGACCTGATCATTTTCTAATGTTGCATAATTATAGCTTAAACCAGTTAAAAAAAGAAAACTTTCTGTTCTATATGCATAACCAACACTTACACTTTTTGTATTATATTTTTTTGTATAAAGATTACTTAAAGAAGTATCGAGAATATTATATTGTTTAGAAATAAAATCTTTACTAAAATTTTTAAGATCACTTTCAGATTTTGAATAAGATAAACTTCCCATCAATTGTAACTGACTATTATCAGAAATTGGTTCTGTATAAACCAAATTAGCATCTATACTATTAGTAGTTTTATCAAGTTTGCCAATTTGATCAGTTGTATCAGAATTTATAATATTATCATAATAATTGGTAAATGAGTATAAATTATTATCGCCATTATTTGAATTATAACTAAAATTTAATCTAGCAGAAATAGTTCTTCCTCTAGTGAAAAAACGATGTCTGTATAAAATTTCAGTAGCTCCATCATAAGCAGAAAGATTAGACCCTGAATAATTATCAGTAAAATTAATATCTTTTATACTTGAAAAAGTTTTACCGCTCATTCTTGTTGAACCATCATTACCTTGAAAAGACAATCTGGGCATAATTAAAAACGAATTTAATGTATCAATTTGATAATTAACCCTTAAATTTACTCTATGGTTAATATTATCTGATGAAGAAGAATTATTTTCAGAATATTGTTGATCAATTCCTGATACCTGATAATAAACCCTATCAAGTTTAGTTAATGCTTCATTATCAGTTTTATTGAAAAAATAACTTCCCATAACTTCAAAACCACCGGAAAACTCGTCATTGTAATTCAAACCAAAGGCTTTAGTAGTAGTTAAACCATCTCTAGGATTTACCATAAAATTTGATAATTCTCGACCTCCACCAAAGCCTCCACCCATTCTACCACCAAAACCACCCATTGGACCTGTAAAAACCATAGCACCAGGTCTCATAAAACCTATCCTTCTTCCACCGCCACCGCCAGAAAAGATACCCATGATATCATCAATAGAAAAGTTTTGTTCATTAATATTATTTATTTGACCTATTAGAGTTATTCTTTGTTCATTATTGAAAAAATTAATAGTACCATTACCCATATACTTTTCTTCAGTACCAGCACCAGCATTAATTCTACCAAAAATTCCATTTCTGTATCTTACTTTAGTAACAATATTCATTGTTTTAGATTTGTTTCCATCATCAAATCCAGTAAACTCAGCCTGTTCACTGGCTTTATCAAATAGCTGAATTTTATCAATTATCTCTGCTGGAATGTTTCTTAAAACAGCATTAGGGTCATTTCCAAAAAATTGTTTACCATCTACATATACGTTTTTGACTTCTTCTCCATGGGCGGTCACCTTACCATCTTCAACGGTTACTCCTGGTAATTTTGATACCAACTCATCAGCGTTAGCATCTTTATTTACTTTGAATGCAACTGCATTAAATTCAGTTGTATCTTTATTTTGCACAACCGGCTGAGCCTTTCCTTCTACTGTCACTTCATTTAATTCTACCGAAGATGGAATTAAATAATATGTATTCAATGTTAATGATTTATCATTTATTTCAATGTTAGTTTTAAAAGATTTAAAACCAACATAAGTAATACTTAAAACATATTTCCCATTAGGTAAATTATGAATTTCAAATTTACCGTTATTATCTGTAAAACTTCCTGCAATTAGTTTATCATTGGATAATACCTTTACAGTTGCACTAACTAGAGGTTCTTTTTTATCAGAACTTTTTACATAACCTGAAATAGAATAGTTTTGTGCAATAACTATATTACTTGATATTAAAAAAGAAATTATTAAAAAAACAGAAATTTTTTTATACATAAAATACCTTTAAATTTTCATATTTAGACAAAATGACTATACAATAAGTTTAATTAGTAAAAATCATATTTTCAAGATTGGCTAATATAATAAAAAAAAAATAATTTATCAAAGTAAAAATATAAAAAACAACAGTTTTTCAATTACTTATGTAGATATTAATTTCATATGTAGGAATGTGGTTATCAAATATAATAATTTGCTTAAAATTTAGAAAATTTTTTTGTATGAATGGCAATATGGCATACCACCTTTTTTTTCATAGTAATTCTGATGATAATCTTCAGCAGTATAAAATTTATTTATTTTGTTTACTTGAGTAGCTACATCATAACCTTTTGTTTTCAAAATATCAATAATTTTATTAGCTATTTGCTTTTGATTCTCATCAACATAAAAAATTGCAGAACGGTATTGTGAGCCAATATCTGGTCCTTGTCTATTTACTTGTGTAAAATCATGAATTTCAAAAAAAAGTTTAACTAGCTCCTCATAAGTAATTTTTGTTGAATCATATAAAACCTCAACAGTTTCAGCATGATTAGTTGTACCTGTACATACATCTTTATAAGTTGGATTTTCAAAATTACCACCGGCATAACCCACTTTAGTAGAAATCACACCTTTAAACTTATTAAAGTAATATTGAACACCCCAAAAACAACCAGCTGCGAAATATGCTTTTGCTTCTTTTTGGTCAGGAATAAACAATAAAGATATTGAATTAACACAATGACGAGTATTTTTGTCTGTAAATCCCTCTCCAATAAAAACATGTCCTAAATGAGCTCCACAATTTGAGCATATTATTTCAGTTCTAACACCATCTTTATCTTGAATTCTTTTTATTGCTCCAGGAATTTCATCATCAAAACTTGGCCAACCACAACCAGAATCAAATTTATCTTCAGATTTATATAAAGGAGTATTACATCGTTTACAAACATAAGTTCCTTTTTCGAAATGATTATAATATTTACCTGTGAAAGGATATTCAGTACCTTTATAAATTATTACTTTCTCTTCTTCTGGTGTGAGTTTATTGAGTTTCATTTCTTTACCTTGAATACTTTGTAAAAAAAATATATTAACTAAAATAAATATAACTGATAATAAATCCATTTTTTACCTGCTTCTTTTAAATAAAAACAATTAAAATGTAAAAAATGTTCCCTTAAAATGTTTTTCAAGAATTGTTATCGTCTAGATTAAAGTGAATCCCCGGAACAAATGGATTAAAGAATTATTATAAAGATAAAATTCACGTAAGTAAGAGTCAAAAAAAATAATTCAATAATCAATATGAAGCATTTGAGCAAAATATTTTAATTCTCTAGAATAATTTCCAAATGTGAGCACTAAATGGCACCCTAATACATTTTTAATATATTCATCAAAGTTATCAATTTGTACTAATGCTTGAGTTCTACAGGTATTCTTGAAATTATAATTTTGCGTTATACCAGTAAAAAAATGAAATTTTGAAAAGTCATTACCAATTCTTGATAAAGTAACGATTTCAGAAATTGGCATATAGACTCTAGGACTTACACCAATACCGCTTTCATGATGTTTCAATAATTCATATTTATATTTTTTTTCATAGCGTGGAGCTGTGCAGTGAGATAATCTTATCATATTATTCTTTTCAATCATTGGATTTGCAATCCAACCGGGCTTACCAGATAAAGCTTTCATAATCATCAAAGTAATTGCTGTATCAATATCCCCCTCACAGCCACCTATTAATAGTTCATCATCATTAAATATACTAAGAGAAAGACATGCTGTCATATTTATTTTTTTTAACAAATTAAAACAAGATATACAAACACCATCAGCATAATATTTATTTATCAAATTTTTTATTGCAATTGTTAATTTGGAAGCTTCAATAACATCAATATCGGAAACTTCAATTAATTTATCAGATGAATTCAACCAATCTTCAGAATAAATATTTTCTTCAGAAATATTTTTATATTCTTCTTCCAATTCAACTTGAGGAATAGAAATTACATTTATATCAAAATAATTTTTTATAAGATCAAATTTTTTTGATGACGAAATTACCCAGGGCTCAATTTCTCCAATCCTAAGCAAAGTAGAGTTTCTTAATCTTTCAATAGTAGTTTTAGCCTTAATAACTGGAAGAGTATCATTTAAATCTGTGATTATTTTAACATAATTTTTTTCTCTTTTGATTACTGCAAAAGTATCCATCAAGGCTGGTGCAGCATTATTGTACAAACAAATATCAGAATAATATTTGTCTAAAAAAAAATCAGTATAAGTAACACCAAATCCTAAAACATCAAAATAATCATAGGCATGCAACATCAAAGTTTGAGTTCCACCACTTAATGGAAAAAAAATTGCTGGTTCCAAATTTTTATCATTTTTAACAAATAATTTTTTAAAATCCTCATCATCAAATACTAATGCTTTTCTAGTCTTCACTCCATTTTTATCAAAAAAGGCACTGGTTACTCTAAACAATTCTTCAGAAATTTTTTCTGCTTCCTGAAAGGATAAATATCTATTTGACCCAAATGAAAAAAGATTTAAAGTAATTTCTTTTTTAAAATTATTCATTTTGTTCTCTCTCCTTTTTGTGAACTAATATTTTCTGTAAATTATAATTTGTATCACAAGGCAAATAAGATTTAATCTTATCTATATCATTCAATGAAATAAATTTATTATCATAAGTGGTTCTAAACTCATAATTGATATTAGATTTCAAAATTAAATCAATACTTTCTTTAATTAAATTTGTATCAATACTAACTCTAATAACATCATAATATTTCTCAAAAGATGTTTTAATATCCATAGCAATATAATCAACAACCTTCGATTTAATTATTTTACATATAACTTCTGGATTACTTCCATTAGTATCAAGTTTTATAAAAAAATTTTCATTTTTTAAAAATGATAATATATCTAAAATATCATTATGTATAGTAGGTTCTCCACCCGTAACGACAATGGAATTAATAATATTTCTTCTTTTGTTAATAAAATCAAAAATATTAGTAAATGGTATCTCATCCTTGTATAAGTGAGGATAAACAAGCTCTGGGTTGTGGCAATAAAAACACCTAAAATTACAACCTCGTGTAAATATTACTGTGCTAATTCTTCCAGGATAATCAATTAAGCTAGTTTTTTGAATACCACCAAAAATCATAACTTAAATGTCTTCCTCTCATAAAATTCTTCTTTTTTCCCATAATTCCACTGACTAATTGGTCTTAAATATCCAACAACACGAGAGTATACCTCTGTAGTTGATTTACAATTTGGACATAATTCATGTTCACCATCTAAATAACCACAAGAAGGACATATAGAAAAAGTTGGTGTAATTGAAAAATATGGTAATTTATAATTACTACAAATCGTTTTGACTAATTTTTTTATAACCACAAAATTTTTTACTCTCTCACCTAAAAATAGATGTAAAACAGTTCCACCATTATATTTAACTTGTAAGCCATCTTGATGGTTTAATGCTTCGAAAATATCATCTGTAAAACCTACCGGTAAATGAGTAGAATTTGTATAAAATGGTGATTTACCCATACGATAAAAATATTCATTCGAACAGATAATATCAGGATATTTTTCTTTGTCAATATTAGCAAACCTATAAGAGACTCCCTCTGCTGGTGTTGCTTCTAGATTATATATATTTCCGCTTTCTAATTGAAATGATTTTACTTTTTCAAGCATAAATTCTAATACTTTTTCTGAAAATTTATAACCATTAGTACTTGCAATATTTTCTCCTAATAAATTAAGGCAAGCTTCATTCATTCCGATAAGTCCAATTGTTGAAAAATGATTTTTCCAATATGCACCATATCTCTTTTTAATATCTCTTAAGAAAAAATTACTATAGGGATACAAATTTTGCTCCGAAAAATGTTCAAGAGCTTTTCTCTTTATTTCTAAACTCTTATAAGCAAGGTTCATCAAATATTCTAATTTTTCAAAAAATTCATTTTCAGATTTAGACAAATAACCAATCCGTGGCATATTTATTGTTACCACACCGATAGACCCAGTTAATGGAGAAGAACTAAATAAACCTCCCATTCTCTTTCTAAGCTCACGATTATCAATCCTTAACCTACAACACATGCTTCTTGCATCTTCAGGATTCATTTCTGAATTTACGTAATTAGCGAAATAAGGGATTCCATACTTTGCAGTAACTTCCCATAATAAGGTTAAATTTTCATCATCAAAACTAAAATCTTTTGTGATATTGTAAGTTGGAATTGGGAAAGTAAATACCCTACCTTTTGAATCACCTTCGAGCATAACTTCTAAAAAGGCTCTATTTAATATATTCATTTCTCTTTTAAATTCTTTATAAGTTTTATCTTTTATTTCTCCACCAATTATTACATTTTGATCTGAGTAAAAAGAAGGAACATTCAAATCGAAAGATATATTTGTAAATGGAGTTTGAAATCCAACTCTTGTTGGAACATTAATATTATATAAAAACTCTTGAAAAGCTTGCTTTACTTCATTAAAGGATAATCCATCATAATAAATGAAAGGTGCAAGTAATGTATCAAAATTTGAAAAAGCTTGAGCTCCAGCTGCTTCACCTTGTAAAGTATAAAAGAAATTTACAATTTGACCTAATGCAGTTCTAAAATGTTTTGCAGGACGAGATTCAATTTTACCCTGCGCACCTTTAAAACCCTGAAAAAGTAAATCATATAAATCCCAACCAACACAATATACACTAAGCAACCCTAAATCATGTATATGAAAATCACCATTAATATGTGCATTTTTTATATCAGGTGTATAAATCTTATTTAACCAATAAGTTTTTGTTACTTCTGAAGAAATAAAATTATTCAATCCTTGAAGAGAAAAACTCATATTGCTATTTTCATTAACCAACCAATCATTTTTATTTAAATAAGAATCAATTAATTCCGAATTAATTTTTGTTCTAATATCTCTTAAATGAGAATGTTGCTCTCTGTATATTATATATGCTTTTGCAGTCTTTTTAAAACCTGATTCAATTAATACATCTTCTACAATATCCTGAATTTCTTCTACTGATGGGTAATCACTAAATTTTTTTTCTTTGAGATACACTAATACTTTTTCAGTTAATTTATTTGCAATATTAAAATCGAACTCACCAGTTGATTTAGCAGCTTTATAAATAGCATTAACTATTTTAGATGGATTAAATTTTTCAAGAATTCCATTACGTTTTTTAATATTTGAAAAAAAATAATTATTACATTCAAAATTATTTGAATTGTACATATCAATCTCCCCATTAAAATTAAAAAAGTGAATTGAAAAATGAGTAGAAAATTAAATTATATGAAATGATCAGTCATATGAACCTCCCGTTCTTTAGTGATTAGGTAAGTCTCCTGGCTTAGCTTCATCCTACTCCCACCCTTCCCGTTTAAAAAAACAGTGGGTATTTTGGTTTCGTCAGCTTAACAGTAGCGGGGGCTGCGCCGGATTTTCACCGGTCTTCCTTATTAAGTAATAAACACCTAATCAGTTAAAAAAAATTTTCCAAATATATATATAAAAAAATAAAAATTCAAGAGAAACAAAAAGAATTTATTAAATCAATTTTTCACCTTACTCCACTCTTTTAAAAATTTTATTACTTTATCAAGATCATGATGATCTCCTGATTCAAGATCACCGGTATTCTGTGAATGCAATAACTCTCCGTTTTTATTCAGTATAAAAATATGTGGATAACCTTCAATCTTTGGGTATTTTGATAGAAATTCCTGATTTTTATTTTCTTTGCTGTAATTTACTTTTAGTACTATAAAATATTTATTTAATAAATTTGCAATTTCTTTATTTTCATTAAATAATTTATTAAGTTTTTTACACCAGGGGCACCAATCACCACCAACTTCTAAAAGAATTTTTTTGTTACTTTTTTGTGCTTTTTTAATAGCTATTGATAGATCAGACTGAGGATTAGCTTTTGGATCATAAATTTGTACCTTTGTTGTATCTTTATTTTGTGAAATACTAATATTAAAAGCACAGATAATAAAAAATAATAAAATTTTTTTCATATTTATCTCAAATTTGTTGTAAAGTTCTCTAATTTTATTTTATTCTACATAAAAAAACAAGACAATTTTTTAATACATTATAAAATAAAAAAAACTATTATATTTATAAACCTATAATATTTTTTCAGCATAAATTTTAATTGACGCTATTTTACCTTCTAACATTGAAATAAATTTTTCAAGATTATGATTAATAATATTTCCACAGCATAAATTAGTCGGTATTTCAGAAAGTATTATTCCTTTAATCGTAGCAAAATCATATATATATTTTGATTTTATATTTATATTTTTTAAACCTGCTTTTTCAATAAATTTTATATATTCTTTTTCTGAAATTGCCCCTCCAATACATGAGCTATAAATTTCAGGAATATTCTTTATTTCATCAGGCAAATTTTCAGCGATAATATCTGATATTAAAATTTTACCACCATTTTTTAGTACCCTAAATATTTCGGAAAATACTTTTTCTTTATCAGGAGAAAGGTTGATAACGCAATTTGAAATAACCCAATCTATGGAATTATCATCTACAGGCATATTTTCAATTATTCCTTGTCTTACTTCAACATTTTTAAATCCAGACTTTTTTATGTTTTCATTTGCTTTTGTTATCATTTCAGGTGTCATATCAATTCCAATAACCTTGCCTGAATTTCCAACTTTCTTTGCAGCTAACAAAATATCAATACCCGCTCCAGAACCTAAATCTAATACTACATCACCTTCTTTTAATTCAGAAAAAGCCAATGGATTCCCACATCCAAAAGAATTTTCAACTGCCTCTTTTGGTATATTTTCTAATTCTTCAAATGAATATTCCCCCATTTTACTTGAAATTATTCCTTTTGGAGTTATATCACTACAACCACAACCACAAGTAGAACCTCCAGTTACTGCTTTCGAATAATACTCCTTTACCTGATCTCTAATTTTTTCGTCATTATTCATATTTCGCTCCTTATTATTATATTATTATATAGCTATATTCCAATATAGCAATATATATGTATAAAAAAAATTAATTACAACATTTAATATTGTTCAGTCTTTTTTTGTCATTTAAAATGAGCTGATCATCATTAAGACATTTTGTTAAAAAATTATTTGTAACAACATTATATTTATTGATATTTTCTTTTGATAGTTTATAATATACCCATAATCCTTCTTTTCTATCTCTTACCAATCCAGCATTTTTTAAAATATTGAGATGTTTTGATATTGTAGGTTGCTTTAAACCTATAGCTTTAACTATATAACATACACAAAGCTCATCATTTTCAAGTAATTTCATAATTCTTAATCTAACTGGATTAGAAATAGCCTTTAATATTATTAATAATTCTCTCATAAAAAATATTTTATATATTCTGTTTATGGAATATAGTAATAAATTATTTATTTA
>DATCTW010000068.1:0-3619 GCA_036567745.1 Ignavibacteria bacterium
CAAGGATAGTATACTATAAAGCTTTATTGTATACTATCCTTGTCGCTGTAAGTTGAATTTATGTGTCTTTGCAGAAAATTTGTTTCCAGTACTTCTTATCTAAAATTATAGGTTAGTTCAATTGTATAATTTTAAGAGTTAAAAATAAATAATAAAAATGTTCATTATTATGAATCATTATCTGCATAATCATTAGCCAAAAATTATCTTGGTACAATAATGTTTGAATTGATATATGTACCCTTTTATAAAGTCTGTCAAAATTAGATAATTTGTAAACTTATTCTATAAAAGTAATTATGACTTATATTGCAAAAACATAAATATTTATTAAAAAACTATAGACTTTATAAAAATATTTATATAAAATGAATATAATTTGGAAACAAAAGTTCATTTTTATTTCAGTGTCATAAAAGCTTTCATTTTTATTAAAGTTTATAAAATGTTATAAAGCTAAAGTTTGTCTGTGAAACATTAATATATTAATTAGCTGCTTTTGTCAATATGTAATAAGTAAGCCCTAAATTAAATTAGATAAAAGATGTGCATCAATTACAGATTCTATGAGCATCATTTCCAACATTATATAAATTTTAGGAGGCCTAAACAATGATTTTGGATGTTATACTTAGAGACATAAAAGAAATATATTATCAACAGAATTATTCAAATGATGATGAAAGATTTATTGCATGGTATTTGAAGAAAGTTTATTTAAAATCTGATGTGGAAGCAAAATATGCTATAACTGATGGTATGAATGATAAAGGGATTGATGCAGTATTAATTGATGAAGAAAAGAAACAAATTATAATAATACAAGGAAAGTTTTATAATTCCAGTATTGATCACGAGCCTCTACAAGAAATTTTAAGCTCGTGGGTTCAAATTCAGGATTTGCAAACATTACAACAGAATTGTAATCAAAAGTTAAAAAATAAAATTGATGACATACATTCTATTTTGCAGGAAGACGAATATGAGGTTATTTTTGAATTGGTGACAACGGGCAACTTAACAAAATCTGCAAGCGAAGACCTTTTAGCCTTTCAAAATACAATTTCTGAGTTTGAAAGTCCTGATGCAAATATTGTTCTTGTAGATGAGCCGGTCATAATTGCTAGACTAGATGAAGCATTAAATTATGAATTACCCAAAATAAAGCATACGTTCGTCTTAGAATGTGGTAATTATATGAAAATGACCATTGCAAATTTTAAAACAGTTATTGCAGCGATTAAACTATCAGATGTTGTTAAAATTCCAGGCATAAAAGATAGAACATTATTTAGAAAAAATGTAAGGCAGGCACTTCCATCAAGCACAAAAGTTAATAAAAAAATAAAACAAACAATTGAAGGTGATAATCCTGATTATTTCTTTCTGTATCATAATGGTATTACAGCACTTTGCGATAAATTAGATTTAGATGATGACACCAATACTCTAGATTTGACAGGCTTAAATGTTGTAAATGGTTGTCAATCATTAACAACTATATATTCTGCATCATTAAAAGCTAGGGAGTCAAATGCATATATTTTGTTTAAGTTTTATGAGATCCCTCAAAAAGATATCGTAAATAATATTAGTGTTAATACAAATTCACAAACAGCTGTTAAATCAAGAGATTTGAGAAGTAATGACAAACGTGTTATTGCTTTAAAGAGGACATATGAAGAAACATTTAAAGATGGTTATTTTATAAGACAAAGAGGAGAAGAACGACCTGCTGATAAAGATGAAAACAAAACTGTAGATTTAGTAGTGTTTTCAAAATGTGTAATGGCTTGGTACTGCCAACGGCCCAATATAGCATATAATGAAAATAAAATATTTGATAAATACTTTGAGTTATTATTTAAAGAGTCATATGAATCATATGATATACTTACTTTGGTAAAGTGGTTTAAACTTATAGACAATAAGTGGAATAGTTGTTGCCTTAATCTAAATGAAAATTTATTGGCAATTCCTAGTTATTCTAAGTTTCATTTATTATTTGCAATTCAATCATGTTTTTGTGCTGCTAATAATCAATTGGATAAAGTTCCTTTTCCTTCAGCGACAATAAAGTTACTTGAAAATCCTGATCAAGTTCTTGATGTAGCTTTAAATAGTTTAAATTCAGCATTTGATATGGTAATTGAAGAATATAAGCAAAAAGACAAAATATTTAACTTGCAAAATTGGGTAAAGTCAAATGATAGTGTTATTAAAATTCAAACTTCAGTAGGATTAACAATGAGAGTCATAGGAAATATTCCGGGTGGATCAGATTTAAAAAAATCATTGCATGTTCAACCTGAAAAATTTTTTCTTAGATTAAAAGCTGATTAATAATTCTATCGTTTATAATTATTTAACTGAGCGGATGACAGTGACTTGAACTTAAGTTGACCATATTGTATAGCTTATTGGCCAAAACTACTGTTATTGCTAAAACAAACTTGTTAGCATTGGATTATTCCGCTATACTTCAAATTGTATATTTCTTGAATTACATATATTAGGAGAAGTACGCTAGTAAATCAAATTTTAGAAAGGAATGTTACCAATATGTGTTTCCCAACGGTAGCGGATTTCTTAACAAAAATCCCCCTATATGGAAAATTTACAATGGATGAAAAAACTCTAATTGAACATGTATATATGATTCGAACATTTAATAATGCAGTTGATGTTTATTGCCCTATTTGTACCAAACTAAGTACATTTAGACATTTGGAAGGGGAAGATATAAAGCCCAGACAAGGTAGTAATTTGATATGGAAATTAACAGGTGATGCAGACCTAAATGAACTAACAAATTATAGTTTTAAAGAAAAGCTCATTTGTACAAGAGATTTAAATCATGAAATCATTATTTTTGCTTTTGCACATAAAAATTATATAATTAAGATAGGCCAATATCCTTCCATTGCTGATTTAGAAAGTGGAGAGATCTTAAAATACAAAAAAGTTTTAGAACAACCTTTATATAAGGAATTTTCCAAAGCTATTGGTTTAAAATCCCATGGTATTGGTGTAGGATCTTTTGTTTACCTAAGAAGAATATTTGAAAAGCTACTTGAGAATGCACATCAGAGTATGAAAAGCCATCAAGAGTGGAATGAAAATATCTATAATAAATCAAGAGTAGATGAAAAAATTCTTCTACTCAAAACAGAATTGCCAGAATTTTTGGTAGAAAATAGAAATCTATATGGGATTCTTAGTAAAGGAATTCATGAACTTACAGAAGATGAATGCCTTGAATATTTTGAAGTGGTAAAGACATCTATTGAAATAATATTAAATGAAATGATAAGGAGAAAAGAACAAGATGACAAAGTTAATGAAATGAAAAAAGCAATTGGTGGTATCGTACAAAAAATAATAAAAAAATAACTGATCATAGTAGTGGCATAAAATTAATAGCCATTGTATTTGCAAATAACGATTCATAATAATGAACATTTTTATTATTTATTTATAACTCTTAAAATTATACAATTGAACTAACCTATAATTTTAGATAAGAAGTACTGGAAACAAATTTTCTGCAAAGACACATAAATTCAACTTACAGCGACAAGGATAGTATACAATAAAGCTTTATAGTATACTATCCTTG
>DATCTW010000069.1:0-1634 GCA_036567745.1 Ignavibacteria bacterium
AGTTTAAGATTTATGAATTATTATTTCTTTATTTTGCTTTCAAAGAGTGAGGAGTTTTTAGGAGATACTTCGATAAACTCAGTATGACAGTTTTGGGAATTTGTAGATTTCTGACTTCTTAACTCTTACTTCTGTATCCTGACTTCTAACTTATCTTTCTTCTGTTTAATAACCATTGTTTAAAAAACGGATCGTCAATTTCATAACCTTTTGTGGTTTTAATGATAAAACCATTGACTAAAAGTCGTTTAATGGCGCTCATTAATGTACTTGTTGGAATATTAAGATTTTGATGTAAAAATGGGGCATCCGGATTTTGCAATAAATGAATTAATGTTTTTCTGTCTGTGAGGTTGAGGGTATTCCATAGTCGCTCAAAATCGTAATCATGCGATAAAATATTTTCATTTATAGCCAGACTTACCACATTTTGAGTATTTTTATTCATATACAACAAGTTCCATACGTTATATGCAAGCTGTTGTGTATAGTAAGGGTGCCCTTGTGTAAATGAAAGAATTTGTTTTGAAATGAATTTAGCATTGTTTGTAACAGTTGCAAAACCATTAATTAAAAAGTCTATAAAAAACTCATCTTTAATTTTTTGAAGTTGAAGTATTTGACCAAAATGATAGAATGCAGACTTTTTGTTCTCAAAAATATATTTCATGAGCGATTCCTGACTTCCAAGAAAAACATAATTGATGTTCTTATGATGTTGAATTATTGCACGTAATTTTTTATCGAATCCTTTTTCAAATTGATTTATTTCCTGAAATTCATCTAAAATTACAATAGTTCTTTTATTTTCAGTAGATATTTGCTCAAGTAAATTAAAGACATCTTCCAATACAGGAAGTGAATCTCCTGAAAATTTAAACGAAACATCAAGTTCATTATTGGTCGGGTTTAAGCTGACTTGAGGTAAAATTCGAAAATTTTTAACATATGCTTTAATTTTTTCAGCAGGAAACAGCTTGTATATTTTTTTTAGATATTGTGATACTAATTCTTCAACAGAATTGGTTAATTGCAAATCTAAGTAGATATAATTTTTCTGAATCTGTTTAACAGACTTAAGAATGAGACTGGTTTTGCCGAATCTTCTGGGACTAATCAGAATTAAATGGTTTTTGCTATCAAGTGATTGTTTTATTTCATTAAGCTCATTTATTCTATCTGTAAAATAAGAATCATCAACAACAGAACCGAATTTAAAAGGATTATTTATCTTCATAAATTATTTGCGATAATATTCGTTGCGAAATTATTCGCAATATAAGTGTTTATAATTAAACATCAAATTATTTTTCACTTTAAAGTTGCAACGATTTTTCTTTAGCAGCTCGTTTAATCATGATGCAAAAATATGGAATTGAATTCCATAAAATGCCAGCATTTAAATGATAATTTTCTTACTTCTGACTTCTGTATCCTGACTTCTCAAATCCTCATCTTCAAGTCAACAAATTAGAAGTTTTACTTTTTTTGCAATAGCCAGACAGCTTGTCAATCCTGGTGATTCTATTCCAATCAGATTGATAAAATTACGGAATCCTTTATCTTCTTCGTTTCTGATAATAAAGTCTCTTACCGCATCATTGGGTTTTTGCAATTTGGGACGGATGCCGGAC
>DATCTW010000070.1:0-8048 GCA_036567745.1 Ignavibacteria bacterium
AGGTTATTTTGTACAATCCTAACTTCCAGTTTTCACTATCCATAATTGCAGTTTTGTTCCTGTTGCCATTTTGAAGCACGAATAACTATCAATTTTCATTAACAAAAGAGTTCAACTTTACAGCCAAAAGCTTTTTGCTTCAGTCAATCATCTAGAATTAATCCCATTGTTCAATTATTGTTCCTCCCTGCTCCATCAGCGATGAATATTCAGGTGTTTCTAATATTTCTATTTGAAGTTTTTCTCTTAATCCATTGCTAATTCGGATTTCTTCGTTAGTACCAATATTGAAAGCACCCTTGACTAGTTGCTGCAATGCCTTATCATCTATTTTTTCAACTCCACTTTTCCCAATAACCATTAGTATATAAAGCATAAAGATGTCTTTTTTGTTCCTGGATGCTGGGTTAATCTTAATGGTTTCATGTCCAGCCCTAAAATGTTCTTTAACAAATCTTTTTATAGATTTCTTGTGAAGCAAAGAGGCTTCTGTTATTCTGCGGATATTTTTTAGTAGAACGTCTATTATTGTTTTATTAGGGGTTACAGTTTCGTCGTTTATTTCTTGAAAACACCTCACAGCATTACAAACAAACATGTATAGTAGAATATCAATTTCAGGTATTTCTGTTGCAAGCATACATGTTATCCCATTTGGTAGTTTAACAGGGGAAAAATGTGTGTCGGTAGTTAGATACTCTAGATACTTTCTCTCTGTATCCATGAGTGTCCTATTAATAATTTCTTTACGAGAGGAATCTGTGCATAATTCTAGATATAGCAAATTGTTATTGCAAAATTCAGGAGTGTGATTACAGACAATGACTTTATACATAACGATACCGAAAAGATTGACTATAACATTTATTCTGCTTTGCTTGTCTTGCAAGGCAAATAGGCAGTGACTTCCTAAGTTTATTTGATTGCCTACAAAATCATATATTTCAGAATTTTGAACAATACTCACCGGATTTTCACAATTGCCGGTATTAATAAAAGATATAATATTTTCGAAATCATTATGATACCCAGATACATTATTTTTTGCACAATACCATTCAAAAGCGATTTTAGCTGCTAAACGAAATATTGCCGGATCAAAATATATTTCTAAGTTGATATTTACTGTTTTTTCAATAACAAGACTATTTATATCTATTGGTTTAACTTTACTCGGATCTTTCGCTATTGCATTTGCTCGTTCAAGGGAACTCATAAGGTGTTTCTTATCAGCAGACTTTAGTACACGTCCGTTAAATAAGCTTTTTTCAGACGAGATATAAGTATCATAATCAATACCATCAATTTTAATAGTTGCCGCATATTGAGCATAATTTTTTCCCTTGCTCGACTTTATATCTAATTCGTTAGTAATAAAAGAAAGAGCTTCAATAACTTTGCTCTCAAACAAATCACTGAATTTATTATTGTGATCAACTCGGCAAACATTTTTATTAGTTATTCTTGCATTAGTAAGTGCATCTGGGATAATGTCTGATTCTGACAAATCATTATCAGTATCACAATATATACAACGCTTATCAATCATAGACATTCCTCCTGTTTCTGAAAATATTTTCATTTTTTCAATATACTCCAAACTTCGTGTTATTAGCCTTATATGAATATGGATAATCAAAAACTGGGCAATTACTTTGGCAAAATTTACAATATTATAGAAAATAATAAACAAATAGTTCCTTACAGATAAACATTATTCACCTTCAACTCCTACAACTTTAGCATTTGATTCATTTGCATGTTTTCATTTATTATTTACCTATACTATTAACATAATAAAAACTCTATGCTCTTGAGCATTGTATCAAAAGCTCTAATGCAGATTTCCTTACCCTCCAAAAATCCATAAATCTTTATTAACTCACTAAATCCGTCGTGACCACCGCCACTCTTAATAAGAAAGTTGACCATACTATTTTTTGATTTTTGATTTTTTAATGCAGAAACAACCGTCATCCAAAAATACCTACTATTATAAGAGTATCGAGTACTACTTGGATAATGCAATTTATTAAGTAAATCTAATATTAAATCTATGTTTCCGCAAATGTCATGGCACTTTTCAATAAGCAAATCATTAACTTCGAAGTTATCGAGCAAATAATTTGATTCTAATTTCTTAAAAAACTCATCTAGTTCAGCTTCTATCTCCATTTCTTTCAGAATATCTAATGTTTTTACTTCTGGTTCTTTTTTTGCACTGACAGGATACTCAATTTCCTTTTCTTTTTCTACATCAACTTCCTTGCCATACTTTGTACATAGATGTCTATATAATTCATATTCCGCCTTTTTAAGTTCTTTTTCCCATCCCGCATCTGCTAATGATTGAATTTCCTGACAAGCCTTTTTAAAATATTCTTTTTGCTCATAATCTGAATAGAAATCTGAATTTGCAATATTTAAAAATACTTCTATTTTATAATAAAAACTATTCCAACTTATCTTTTGATAGTATCTATCATAATCAGTCGATATGTTCTTCAAACAATTTTCGATTTGCCTAATATTCATTCCTCGGTATACCATAGCTAGTGCATAGTCAAGATGAATAAGGTTACATGTTTCTTGTAATGTTGAAATTTTTTCATAGTAAAATTGAGCTGCATCAAAATTATATTCTCTCAACAGTCCCATCACTATTCCATGAGTATCATTTTCAATATGGTGTGAATTCATTACTTCGGCTATTTTTAATATTCTTGACAAATAGTTAATAAGAATATCTGATGAAATCCAATTATTTTTTAATAGGATTTCTAATGAATCAAGCAGCTTGTAATCACCAATAGTATCTTTTCTGTCGTTCATTCGAAGCATACCATTGCTTATGCCCTTAAGAAGCACTTCATAACTAAGTGCATTATTGTGTTTAGACAGAATAAAAGATAACATAAATAAGCAATCACTTGTGCTTGTGAAATCTATGTCTTGATAAATCTCAGCTGTATATAGTTTAGTTAGATCCGTAACATTCAGCAATCTTTCAAATCTACTTGAGTTAAATAATTTCATCGTATGATAAATTACCAGGAGTCCACCGCCGTGTGGGATGCCATTTATATAAGCAATTGCTCCTTTAAGATGAATATCTTCATTATCTGCTAGAGCTAAAGCTTTACCTAATAAAATCCTAATATAATAGTCAGCTTCATCCTTTTTAAACATATTTGGTTTAATACATCTAACAAACTTGGATATTGAATATGATTTAGAAAACATTTTAATAAATGCTGAATATGCCTCTGTATATTTCATTATTGATAAATCCACTCTATTCCAGATATTATATTCTTTAAAAGAATATAATAATAGAGCTACTGTATCACAATGGTCTTTCCAAAATACAGATGAACTAAGCAATTTGTTATTATTAAAAAAATCTTGAGCTAATTTAACCTCATTCTGAGATAATTTCAATTCTAAAGTATTTTTCAATGCAATATTTAGGGCACCACTTAAATTTCCTGTTTTCACTTCTGGTGCACATAGTACTTTCAGCGATTGCTTTAGTGATGCGTTTTCATATAGTTTTTTAATACACTCAGGCTTGGCTAATGAAATAGCAAACACACTCAATTGATTTAAATTCATTTTTGTAATAATTTCAGAACATTTATCTGTATGGTATAAGATAAGATTGTAATATAAAGAGCTTAAATATAATAAATCCGTTTCTATGTACTCACCAAATAAATCGTCGATATTAATTTCTTTTGATTTTTCTAAAGCCATATTAACCATATCATGGATCTTATCTTGTTTTATGACAATATTAATATAAGTAATATTCCTCCATACTGAATTATTATCTTTGCCAGAGATTGAATTATAGAAATATTTTTTCTCCTTTGATAGTTTCATTATTTCGTCATAGTTACGCATCATTCCAGCTATAAAATTTTGTTTATCGAATTTACTCATGTTACTAATTAATGAAACATAAATCTTAAAAAATTGTTTCATTTCATCATTAAGCGATGCTTTATCTGATTGATTAGACAAATGGTAAATAATTTTTTCTGGAATATACTTAAAGAATTCATGCAAAGGTAATGACTGATCTTGACTGATGCTTTCAAAAATCAGGTTGTTTTGAGATGGTACAGCATAAACGATCCAATCAGTCCAAAAATAGAAAGATTTATCAATTCCCCAAGCCCTATCATTCCCAAGATATACATTAAAAAGGCCAACTAAAAAAGCAAGAGATAAATCTTTTTCTTCTAGTGCTTTATTTTGAAGATATGGAATTAACATTTTCTCAAACAAATCAACATTAATGATAATGTTTTGTGTCCTAAGATAATTCAAATCCTTTTCAATTTTATCCTCTAATTCTAATATGGTAAAATATTCGGCAAATCGTCTATGCTGGTAAGCAAATGCATATGATTCATTTGTAATCGTTATATCAAAAAAACTATCTGCCAAATATCCTATAATTTCATTCAAAGATTTATAATCGCATTTAGGAAATAAGTTTCCAATAATGTCATATAAATCAAAATATCCAATACTTGTTATATCTCTTTCGAATAATGAAAAAGCTATTCTTTTGTTTAATTCTATTATTGAATCCTCTTTAGGATTTGGTAAGTTAAGTGACTCTAAGTATTTTCTATGATGGATGTTTTTTAATATTTCAGATGTACTATACTTCATTAAATCTGTTAATGAACTTGACTTGTTGATTTTTTCTATTTGATTCCACAATAAAGATAATGTAAGTACATCTTGTATGCTCTCCATAAAATTTCTATTTTCATTTACCAGCATAGTAAGTCTTGTGCTTTTTTCTTCATTTTCTTTATTTTTGAAATAGAAAAGTATTTGCTCATTATTTAGTTTATCAATTATATATTCATCAAAGTTAAAAAATGCAGATTTTAAAATGTGTTTGTTGTAGCTTGACAGTCGTGTAGAAATAATTATTCTTTTTGTAGATTCTTTTTCTAATAAATCCTCAATAAATAATAGAACAGAAGTTATCCTATCATGAGGTATTTCATCTAAAGCATCCATTAAATATATAAACTTATTACTATTGTCTCCGCGAAAAAGATCTTGTTTATAATATGTTACAATGCTTTCCAAACTTTTTATTGCTGTATTATTTAAATTAATATAAATGGGTATTGCTCCAATTGCCTGTATTTTTATAAGCTGCCCTTCAAGTGTTTCTTCTTCAAGACCACCATAAATATGCAGTAACTTACACATACAAACACTTTTACCCGTCCCGGCTGAACCTGTAAATAAATGTAGCTTTTTATCTGATTGAATGATTTCATTTGCATATTCTGCTATTGATAACCTTTTTTCTATGCATGACAAGCTTAATTCTAAATATTCTCTCGACTGTAAAAGCGTACTCATTCGTACACTTTTAGCTTCTGAAATAAAACCAAGTATATCTGCTTCACCAAAGTAAAATTGAGCTAAATCTAAATTTCTCGGCTGATTTAAAACAGTCTTAAAGTTGTTTGGCAAAAACCACTCAACTGTAACTCCTTTATTTTTGCATTTTGTTTCAATGCTTACTGCACTATCGCATGAAGTCTGAGCTTCTTGGTTTAAATATATAATTATATGGAGGTTACTATAATTCTCTAATGCCTTGTCCACTGAGTTCTCTATATTTTGATAACTAATATTTTTATCAAAAAATTTTGCTTGAAAACCATAATATTTATCATCAGTATATTTAATAGGCTCCGTTTCCAACCCCACTTGATTAAAGTCTGTTCGAATTCCGTCATTTATCCCGTATTTACGGCAAAACAAGAAATAACACATGCTTTCAAAAGCATCTGTAGCTTTGGGATGTTTAACCTCGAATTTTTTCCAATTAATCTCTATCATGTCTAGCCTCTCTCATTTCGCCCGTTAATGATTTCATTTAGAAAATAATACATTTACTATCTAATTCTAAAAAATTTGTTTCCATTCATCTTCATATTTAGCTAATGACATATGACCAATCTTTATATCGGAAGGTCTATTCTTACTCCTCATTTGCTCCTGACGATGAATAGCTAGGACTAAAAGAATAATTGCTTCCCTTGCATACTGTACTAATGACATAGTGGCATCCTTAAAATCGGAAAGATACACTGATTTTGCTAATGAGTCACTTAAAGTAGAATCCTCATGAAGGAAAAACATCGAATCGTGCACTTTTAAATAGCGATGCTCAAGTACATTCCTTATATCTGAGATTTGTTTGATAGCAGGTTCCAAATAATCGTGCTTAACTTCTTTCTTTCCTATATCTTTAAATAACCAATATAAACCGATTAATGGATGATTATATGTCTCGATTTCCGTCATATTTTTCTTTAAATCTATAGCTCCACTTTTTGCTGCTTTTTTTCTTTCCCAAATACTTTTGAAAGACACATCTCTCTCTCCAATTCCTAATTCAAAATAATCATTAATGAAAAAGGCTATTCTATCAAATAAAGAATATAAACTCCTATATGCACACTTGATTTTTTCTATATCTAAACCATAAACAGGATAGTCAAGTGTATTATATAAGTAAACATCATTATCAGAATAATGTTTTCCTGTACTATTTATACTATCATATATCATAAATCTAGCAGAAACATATTCTTGCTTCAACTGATTAAACAGTCCATGATATTTAACCCCGACATTGATGCCGTTTACAATATCCGGAAGATGTATGCAGTCATGTGCAACCAATGAATGATAAAAGACATCATTCAGGGTGTTAAGATACAGATTATGATCTAAACACCATTTTCTATAGTTCTTTTCTGTTTTTGATTTCCCTAAATAAAATTTTTCAAATTTATATGGTTCACTCAGGAATTCTATTGGGAAGCATTTCTCTAATCTTTCTTTTTGTTTTATAAAATAATCTCTGGCGTCATCATGTAGATTACCTTCCAATGCTTCTAATAATAATTGATAGGCTTCGTTACAAAATATGTCGCTATGTCCCTTGTTATAATCATACTCTGCATATGTAATCAATTTACATGCCATATTTCCCACAGCCATAGGAAAGTAATTTGCAACACCAAATTTTAATTCAGATATAGATTTTAACAGTCTTCCGCATTGATATAAATCATTAGCATAATTCGTATATGCCATAAGTGAATAATTCAAATAGTATTGTTTTTCTTCATTACTTGCGTCATTCCAAACTGACTCATTATTTCTAAATTTATTGAAAAAATCTATACTTCTTCTGAACAAATAAATGCAAAATTCAAAATCGGATTCATTGTTATATTCTTCTGAATATTTCATTACTCCATTATGAACTATTATTACATAGTTCCCAAATGAGGTTGCACCATGATAGGCCAAAATCGCTTTTTCTAGATCTGAGTATTCTGGTGATTCAAGTAATTCAAGGCATTTGTTTGCTATACTTTTTAAAGTATTAACATCTTTTTTATCCCAAGCTTGATCCGCATTCTGGGCTATAATATTGATATTTTCATTTACCATAATAGCATCCCACCCTTGTATAACGTTAATTCAGTTTGCTAACAATTTATATTCATTTCGAATCAAAAATCTGCTCGGTATTAAGAATTATCTCTTGGTATATACAAACACAGTATTTTCACCCATAATATACTTCATTGTATTATAATTTATAATGTCAGTATAATCAAAATGTACTTTTATATAGGCTCTTTAATAATTTCCAATATTAATTCTACATAAAAAATCTTACTAGGTCTACAATTTTTTACATCAAATATTCAAACTTTTGCTAAATATTAAGAGCGGCTTTAATGGACTAATAATAAATTAGAATTAACCAAAGCCTGTTCTGATTGTAGTTTCTGAAAATAACTTCGGAGTAAATCAAAATGGATTTATTGGGAGTAGTGGAAGCAAAAAGCTTTTGGCTGTAAAGTTGAACTCTTTTGTTAATGAAAATTGATAGTTATTCGTGCTTCAAAATGGCAACAGGAACAAAACTGCAATTATGGATAGTGAAAACTGGAAGTTAGGATTGTACAAAATAACCT
>DATCTW010000071.1:0-6713 GCA_036567745.1 Ignavibacteria bacterium
CCCATTCTTTAGAAGGGCTTATGGAGCTATGCTTTAGTGGCTTTTCGGTCGCTCATAAGCGGCTGATAAGTTACTCCGGTGTTAACTTGCAGAGACAAGGCAGGTAAAGGATACAATAAAACTTTTGTTGTATCCTTTACCGTCCCTGTTATGCTAAAAATATTAAGCATATGCTTTTCAATCTTCTGTATGTAATTTTGTAGCTCCTGATAAGTAATTTTATTCCATTTAGTTTTAAGTTATTATACTTAATTACTTCTTCCTCTATTCAGTAATTTATAATTTATATTTTCCCTATGCCATAAGAGCTCTTGTAACCTTCAACTAAATTTTTAAGTTCTTGAAGTTCTCTAACTAAGTCGCTATAATTTGGACCATATTCAATAGTTTCAATATTATAGCTACATTTCCAATCCCTTTTAACTGAATTATGTATACCTACAAGTGTTACATTATAATGTGGTTTTGTAGAGCTTGTCCGAATATATACATTTTCTAATAATAGATTAATATCAGGATCATTTAAGCCACATCCGAGGAATAACACTGTGTTAGTCATAAATAATCCTTGTGTAATACTGAAAAATTCGGGATAAGATCTCTTTGCTTTAAAATATTGCTCCTTAGTAAAAACTATATCTCCAATACTGTCTACATTTCCATGAGCATAAACAAGAACTCTTTTGTTCGATCTTATAGCATCAGAGTAATTATTACAGCTGTTATAAATAACTTTAGTGAAAGCTTGTCTAGGAATGGTTTTTTCATATATAAAATCAAAATTTGTTGTTATAATTATCTTTGGATCAATATCATAAATTAATTCATGTACTTTGCTAGGCTTATAATCCGGATTAGAGAATTCTTCTTCTACTATATGATGATATGTTCCTTTATCAATTAAGTCATAAATACATTGTAAGGCAAGCAAAAACTGTTTATGTTGTATTAGGCTATTTATAAAATCTTTATCAGAAGCATTGCTAATATATTGGTTATTGATTGAAGATAAAAATTCGCCCCATGTTTTAGGCTTTCTTCTTTCCGGTGAAGGGGTTTCTGCACTAGAAGATATACCAGCTCCAAGAAAAAATATGCATCTTCCTCTAGCAATGTCTTCTATTAGTGAGGGGGGCCAATGAATGCTCATACCTATCTCTCCATATTTTTTATTAACTTTAAGCATACCTCATCCATTAATTCTGAGTATTGTTTTACCATTTTGAAGTGGTTTCCAACAATACCATCAGCCGCTTTCAAATCATGGATTGGACAATTATTTGTCTGTGCTAGCGGAACAAGACTATAAAGATGTGGTATATGACCAAGTACTAAATCACTTATATTTAAACCCTCTGGGAAAAAACTATTAAGATTTTCATTTACAATATCAGGTATTTTAACCATTATATCTTCGTAAGCCCTAATTCCTCTTCGTTCACCATCAATAACTTTAGTTATATACTGCTGAACAGAAAAACCTAGTAACCTAAAATTATTTTGAATATCAAGAGTTATAGGATATATTTTAATGTCATCTGGAAAACTAACTTTAATATTTTCTATTGCTCTTTGATACGCACTATTCCATCCTATTATCCATGTTGCTATGTTTTCTATCCCCATTAAACTAAAGATATCACACCCCATAGGAGCTATAAAATAATCAGAATTTAGTAGTACACTTCTATTCAATGCCCCCAAAGATGGGCCCATATCAATAAAGATAAGGTCGTACTGATCACTTAAATTAAGAACCAATGATTTTAACCAGTTTGTAATTCTAAAACCACCAATTTTCCCACCAACACAATTTGTCCAAGCTTCACTTAAAATATCCTCAATTAGAGATATTTTAGGATGGCCTGGTATCAAATCTACAGAAAATCTATTTTGATCTTTTGGTAAAGGTGTACATTCTTTGTTTATTTGAGGTTCTCCTACAAATAAAGGTTGTAGATATGTTAGAAGTGTTGTTAAGTTTGATCCTCTAGCATATACTTTATCACGTAACTCATCATTTAATATTATTTGTGATGAGTTTGATTGGGGATCTACGTCAATAAAAAGAACCCTCTTTTCATACTTCTTTGCTACAAAAGATGCTATATTAACTGATAAAGTGGTTTTCCCCACTCCGCCTTTATTATTGAAAAAAGATACTACTTTTATATTAATCACCTCCTAATTTATAATTTAACATAATAATCTCAATATAACAATATTTTCTAGCTAAATATTGTTATGTGAATCATACAACTTTAATCATTAGGATTCGATCTGTTTTTTTGTTTTATTTGTTCAGGTAGCCAGTGTCCATGCTTTATACGTATTTTTCTAGTTTTTTCTGTAAAAAGAATGTTTTTATTTTTTTGGATATCTTCAATAAAACTTTTTTGAGATTCAATTTCCTTGAACCTATTTATAATACAATCTACAGGTCCAATTTCAACTCCTACCCATCTACGACCAAGCACTTCTGAAACTACATAAGTAGTTCCACTCCCTCCGAACGGGTCAAATACTACATCGCCTTTTTTGGTTGTCATTGATATTATTCTTTCAAGTAATTTTAATGATAATTCATTACTATCTCGTGTTTTATATTTGCTATGCCTCACGGGCGGAATATCATACCAAACATCAGATAAATTAATACCACTAGTGTTCAATGTATGTTTATATCCACCATAGTCTTTAATGTCCCCACCACAAAGTCTACATACTTCTAATGGTACCCTTTGTTCATTAAAAATACTACTTTTATCACCTTTTATATAATATAAAAGAGAATAATGTGAAGGATATAACCTGTTTTTTATGGGCAATCTATACTTAATATCAATAGCAATCCAGTTTCTAAATGTAAGATATTTATTTAGAATGTTAGAAATATAGGTATTCCACTTTGGTAAATTCCAAATAAATAAAGATCCACCTGGCTTTAACAAATCAACACATTTTAATACCCATTTTTCTGTCCATTTAATATAATCTTCTTTTGATAAATTATCATCTATTTGAGATTCATAACTTTTATCAAGATTAAAAGGAGGATCTGCAAAAATTAGATCAACAGATTCATCTTGCATTTGCTGCATTAATGAAATACAGTCTCCATTATACAATTTTCCCAAGTCAGTATTGAAAACTAATTCTACCTTTACTTTATCAATAATATTTTCTTTTACATCTTTGCATATTATATTAGAAATCTTATGCGAATTTATTTTAATCGCATCTAGTATAGTTTCATCTATTATTCCAAGCTTAAGCTTAAATTCTATCTCACTTAGATTTGACGCTTGAATAATCTTTATCAAATCATCTTTTGTTGGCAAAATATTCTCTGTCGCATAATGCTTCAACTTACTAATACTAACCTTCGATTTTTTAGCAAACTCATTTAATTCCTTCTCTGACGTAACCTCTAATGCTTTATAAAAGCTACTATTTATCAATCTATATCACCATCCCTATATAGAATGTTACCATACTTAGCATTTTTAATAAATATTTTTTATCTAAATATTAAGCATTATGAAGACTATAGTCTGTGGACTTTTGGATATAATAACCATAAATTTAATTAGAGAGGAGGCCGATCTCTTGAAAATAGAACAAGCTTTTGGAGAAGTTTTAAAAAAATATCGGTTACAACTACATATTTCACAAGAAGAGCTAGCACATCAATCTGGACTAGATAGAACATTTATTAGTCTATTAGAGAGAGGAAAAAGGAAACCGACCTTAAATACTGTTTTTTCAATTTGCAAATGCTTAAAGAATGAGCCCCACATTATTATTCAGGAGGTTGAAAAACTAATTTATGAAAATAATGAGAAAGACAATATTGATTTCGAAGGGTAGCTTTTCACAATCAAATGATTTTAAACGTATTGAAAATGAAATTGATACTGCTATATTTAGTATTCAAAATCCAGAAGGGTCAGGTAAGTTTTACTTATTTGATGAGAAAAAACGTAATGGTGTAGTTCCAATAAAAATATCATTTATTGAAAAGCTTAATGCTCTGGGATGGAAAGACGAAAAAACAGAAGATAATAAAGAATTTCAAAAAAGGCGTATTGACACTGCTCTTAAATTGCCAAATGGCAAATTTTTTGGAGTAGAGTGGGAAACTGGAAATATATCGTCGAGTCATCGTGCTTTAAATAGGCTCACCAAAGGTATAATGGATGGGGTATTAAGTGGTGGATTTTTAGTTCTACCTTCAAGGAAGATGTACAACTATTTAACTGACAGGGTAGGAAATTATCAAGAGCTTGAACAATATTTTGATATCTGGAGAGCTATTAGTAATGTTATTGATGATGCTGTTTTAGGCGTTATTGAAATAGAACATGATGGTGTTAGTAAGGATATAAATCCATTTCAAAAAGGTACTGATGGAAGAGCAAAAGTTTAGTATAAGAATATTAAGTTGCCCCATACAGTCTTTTGGGAACTTATATAGAAATAATGATTAAATTATACAAAATTACAAACAGGATCTTGAAAAACATATTCTAAAGATTTTAGCATATATTTTTCATGTTATGAATCTTTATGTTCGCCCAAATTTAACTTTTCAGATGCTTAAAAGAATATATATTGAGATTTTAAGAATGGCTACACAAGTCCTTCAAAAACGGTAGCAAAAACCATAATTAGTTAAAATATCCAATGTGCTATTTACATTTATGTAGGGGGTATTGTAATGTATAAATAGTCTTTTGCAGATTTTTGTATTCTTTAGAAGGAGGATATTATACAAATGGTTACTGTAAATAATAAGCAATGTGCGAAAATTGTAAAAATCATTAAAGGAATGGAATTGCCGCCTGATAAAGAAGAACTAACAGAATTTATTTTGAAAGAAGATGTATTGAAAAATTTTTATTTTTCTTTAGTATCAATCTGCCATCAAACTACCCCAATAAATGGCCAACATTTTGAGGGCCATATAGATGGAAAACTTTATAGAGGTTGGGATTATCTAAGGGAAAAGTGGTTTATAGCTACTAAAAACAATTCAGAACTTGTATACTCTCAGTGCTTAGCAGCAATAACTTACAATGATTTAGTAAAAATCTTCTCAGAAGAAGGCTGTAAAACTCTATTATATGACATTGAAAATAGAGTAAGGCTACTAAATAATATCGGGGAAGTAATGCAGAAAAATAAATTTAAATCTATTCAGGATATATATGATAAAAGTAAGGGATATTTAGTTTTAGATGATGGAAATGGAATATTGAATTTATTAAAAGAATTTAAAGCTTACACTGATCCAGTTCAAAAGAAAAGCCTGTATTTCTTATTACTTATGAAAAATCACTCATTTTGGGCTTTTAAAGATGAGAACAATCTAGGACCACCTATAGATTATCATGAAATAAGAGGGCATCTACGACTTGGTACTGTTGAGATTATAGATGATCAGTTGAAAGAAAAAGTTTTAAATCAAATTGAGATAAACCAGGAAGAAGATTTATATGTAAGAAAATCTGTCTATGAAGCAATAATGTTTATTTCCCAAGAAACAAGATATAGTGCAAGTGTTTTACATTATTTTTTTTGGAATTATTTTAGAAATTGCTGCAATAGAAATCAGCCTCATTGTTTTGAGTGTTTAAGTTCTTGTGGGCTTCCAGAAAGATATAAAATTCTTAAGAAACAACTAAAAACTAAAAAGTGTCTTTTTTTTGAAGCATGCAATAGCATCAACCTTAAAGAAAAATTTATAGAACCAAGTGTATGGACTGAATATTATTAAAGAGGTGGCATGTTCGTGGCAAATATACCCAATTTTAGTGCACGTGCGGTCGATAATTTAAAATCCTTATTTAACATAATTATAGGTTTAGCAATTGTAGAATCTATCAAACAATTTGTAGGAGTAGATGTCTCTACTAAAAAAACAACTTTCAACTGGGAAACTTAGTTCTCGTTATTGCTTTATTTTCTACAATACTTCCTTTTCATCAAGGAGCAAGTAGATATTTAGATACCAATCATATAAAAACTGATTCCAATAGTGGTAAAACAAATCATAAAATGCATGGAATGATAGACTTTTTATTTTTCTTAATTGAAGCGATACTTTTTTATATAGCAGCATTGTCTATATCAAATCCCCAAATGTTTTTCTTGACTATTGTATTAATACTGCTTTTAGATCTTTTATGGATTGCATTTGTTTACTTAAGCCAGGGTAAATTTGATAGTATAAAAAATTGGGGAATACTTAATTTGATTTCGGTAATTGTTTTTCCAGCATTTATATTAACTCCAATATTTAAAGATGGCATTGAAAAATGGCTATTTTTAACATTTCTATGTATTGTCCGAACTTTTTTTGATTATATTACAACTTGGAAGTTTTATTGGCCTGATGACTAATAATTTTTTATTTTTTATTTGAATTAGAACTATTCACTTATACCTGAATATAAATAAGTTAAAGATCAAAATCTTTTGTAAAAGGTTTAAAATGCAGGTGTTATTATATAGATTCTTTTTTTGCTTTTATTAATTGTAATTTCGGACATAAATCACTTAAAGGAACAGGTAAAGGATACAACAAAAGTTTTATTGTATCCTTTACCTGCCTTGTCTCTGCAAGTTAACACCGGAGTAACTTATCAGCCGCTTATGAGCGACCGAAAAGCCACTAAAGCATAGCTCCATAAGCCCTTCTAAAGAATGGG
>DATCTW010000072.1:0-39930 GCA_036567745.1 Ignavibacteria bacterium
ATAATTGTATAGAATTAAAAAAGCTTTTCTTCGAATTTAACAATAAAGTTTTTTATTGAAATTTATCATAAAATGCAGAGTAATATACCAAACACTGTATTGCAAATTTATACATTTTTTTGTATAATAAAACATTAAAAATTTTTGAATATTATTTACAATAATGATTAAAATTAATTTATGGATATTATGAAAACAAAATTACTATTTTTATTATTTATCTTAACATTAAATTTATTCTCCCAAACTCAAAATTTATCTTCCATTACTGGCAAAGTATTTGATATTTCAAACAATGAACCAATTATTGGAGCAGTAGTAAAAGTTGAACAATTAAATCAATTGATTCAAACAAATGTAAATGGAGAGTTTTTATTTAAGAATGTACCTCCAGGAAAATATAACATAACCTGTAAAGCAGATGGTTATGATCCTTACTCTTTAGTTGAAGTAGTACAAAAAAACATTCCATCAAAAATAAGTATTAAGCTAAATCCAAAGAGCGAAGATGCAAGAAAAACATTTTATATTGGTGGAATTGAAGTTACTGCAAATGCACAACAACAATCCCTTTCACTTTCAACAACAACAAAGTTAAGTAGCGGTGAAATAGAACATTTACAAGCAACAAGTTTAAGTGATGTCATGCAACTTTTACCTGGAGTACAAACCTCAAATCCATCACTGAGCAGTACTAAACAAATTTCGATTAGACAGCTTGTTACTAATAGTGATAATACCAAAATAAATGCTTATGCTTTTAATGCAGCTACTTTAGGTACTCAAGTAATTGTTGATGATATTCCTGTATCAAATAATGCTAATTTGCAAGGTGATATTGGAAACATTATTTCTACTGCTGGATCTGGAGCAGATTTAAGATCGGTTCCTGTAGAGAATATCGAGGAAATTGAAATTATTAGAGGTGTACCATCAGCAAGATACGGTGATCTCGCAGGTGGTGCAATAAAAATTAGGACAAATACAAAGGTTGTTCCTCATAGAATTAAGGCAAAATACAATCCTGATACACAAGAATTAAACTTTATTGGTGGTGTTCCTTATTTAGGAATTGATTGGAATTATAACCTGAACTATGCCAGGAGTGTTAGGGATGTTAGACTTGAAGGAGATTCTTATAGCAGGCTAACAGGCCAATTAGCTGCTACTCATAAAATACAAAAAAATTGGGAAGTAAAACATAAAATCTCTTTCTACAGAGTTTTTGATGAATATGATGAAACTGGGGAGCCACAAGATTTAAGAAAAAGTCATTATAATAGAGAATATAATCTTCAATATTCTTTAAATTCATCAATAAAATTTACTGAAAAATCATTGTTAGATATTTCCGGTTCATTCAGTTATACTAATCAAGATTCTTATTACCAAGAAGAAATTACAAGGGATAATTTTTTTGTATCTACCCGAACTACACCAGGAACCCAGCAAGGAATTTTAGTTGGTGGTGCATATCTTTCAAGATACTGGACAAAAGGCACTCCTATTCTTGCTTATTTTAATTCTGAATATAGTAATATTTTTGAACATGGAAAGTATAAACATAAGTTTTTCTCTGGCTTAAATTTAAAATATGAAAAAAATTATGGCGAAGGAAAAATATTTAACGTTTTAACTCCCCCAAGATCATCTGGTAATAGAAGTGATAGACCCAGAAGTTTTGACGAAATTCCTGGCCAACTATTAGCTAGTTTATTCATTATGGATAACTTCAGTGGTAAACTATTATTACCTTTTGAAATAGAAGCAGGTTTAAGATATGAATTATACGATCCAAGAGGAATATTTAAGGCTCAGCATGGGAAATATCTAAATCCAAGAATAAATTTAAGAATTCACCCTTGGGAAGGTCACATTCTAAGAGCGAGCTATGGAATTTCATCAAAAGCACCAACCTTAAGTCAGCTTTATCCAAGCCCTAGATACTTTGATGTTGTAGATTCAAGTTATTATAATTCTCAAGATCCTTCAAAAAGTTTTTCATTAGTTACTACTTATGTTGTTGATGTTTCCAATCCTAATCTTAAAGGATATACACAAACAACTTATGAATTAGGTTATGATTTAAATATTGAAAATTGGAGTTTTTCAACTTCAGCTTATTTTAACAAAACAGAAAATAGTATTAATCAATTAAGCATTCCTTATTTTTTATCAAAATATTCTAGACCTAACTACCCAAGTGATGAAGGAAAATTTGCAAGAGATACGGGTGTAACAGTATTATATACTACTACTAATAATAGATATATTGAGACAAAAGGTTTTGAGTTAACAATTGTATCTCCAACAATCTATTTCTTAAACGGGAGAGTTCAAGTAGATGCAGCATATACTGAAACAAAGACTGGGCAACAAGATGGAATAGAATATGATATAGATTATACCGGTCTGGCTGCGACAAGACAATATTTTTATAAACCGTATACTAATTGGGCATCTCAATTTTTAATAAATTACAGAATAACAGCAGCAAGTAGAACTCTTGGTTTATGGACAACAATTACAATTCAACAAATGGTATTTGAAAAAGATCAATATTATAACTTAGGAGAAAGCAAATATCCATTAGGATATACCGATAAAAATGGAAAAACTGTTTGGTTAACTGAAGATGAAAAAAAGAGCCCTGAACATGCAAAAGCAGTTAGAAATTATGAACCTTATAGATATTATATGGAAAATAGGCCTAATAAATTTCTGGTTAATTTACGAGTATCAAAATCATTATTCTCAGGAGCTGAAGTTTCATTTTTCGTAAACAATTTCTTCAATTATAGACCTTTATATGCCTTACAAAGATATGCTCAACAAAATGTAAACTTTGAAAGAAGAAACCCCGAATTATATTATGGAATAGAATTTAGCTCAATCATTGATAAATTATTTAATTAGGATTAAGATATGTTTAAAAAATATTATAATTTAATAATTATTATTATAATTTCACTTATTGCACTTTCATTATTAAGTTGTAGCGAAGATGAACCAGCACCAAGTTTCGATGTTAAAATTACTGTTATTGATAGTAGTGGTATTTTTAACAAAATTCAGAATGGAAATTTTGGAGTTCCAAAAGCAAAAGTAGTATTAAAATCCCTTGAAACAGGTCGCGAGTTTATAGCTTACACAGATTCTTTAGGTATAGCAAAATTATTAGATATTCAAAGTGGCTCATACGATATACTTATTGAACGTATCGTTACCCCTGAAGAAATGTATAAAGCTACCGGAAATAATACTGAGTCTCTTTTAACTGGCCAATTAACAAAAATTTTCTTTAATCCAGGAAGTACTGTAAAAACAATTGGCGTTAACTTTTCAAAAATTGGTACATTAATTTTCAGCGAGATTTATTATAATGGTGCTCCTGCTCCTCCAACTTCATATTTTCATGATCAATATACAGAAATATATAATAATACGGATTCCATTCTTTATGTTGATGGAATAATTTTAGCTAATGTTTATAAAGATTATATTACAGATAACCAATACATACATGCTTCCATAGTATGGCAATTTCCAGGTTCTGGCAAAGAATATCCAATTTATCCCGGAGGATTTATTATTGTAGCTCAAGATGGTATAGATCATAGATTATCTCATCCCAAGAGTATTGATCTAAGAGATGCGGATTTTGAGTACTATAATGAAAGAACCGATGGAAAGGATCTTGACAATCCAGCAGTTAAAAATATGATTAGAATTAAAATGAATACTCAATTTGATTGGAATTATGGTGTTGGTTCAGATGCAATTATTATGGCAAAAGTTCCAGATGTAAATGCATTACAATATGATAGCCAGGGTAACCTTCTAATTCCAATAAGCTCTGTGATTGATGGTGTTGAATGGATAGCTGATCTAAATATGTCCAAGAAAAAACTTCATCCATCTATTGATGTTTCTGCTACAGGTGGAATTCCAATGTATAGTGGTAAATCAATAGAAAGGAAAATAATTAGAATGGTTGGGTCAAGAGCTGTTTTAAGTGATATGAATAATAGTTTGGTAGATTTCGATACACTTTCTGCGCCAACTTATAGAAAATTGCATTAATTAACTTTTTACTATTAACAAAAATTTTTGTGATATGAATAAAAGAACATTTATCTGGTTAACAATTACTTGTCTTATTGCTGGATTTTTATCCATCAATATATCTTTTTCTCAGGAATTAAATTTAATCAATAATGTTATAGATAAAATTTATCAACCTGATATCATCAGCAAGAAATCTACATCTTTTTATACCGATATCAATTCATACGACATTTACAACAATCCTGTGATGTTTCTTTTTTCAGAAAAAAAGAATACACTAAAAATTGGTTATGTAAACGAGTATGGAAAGTTTGATTTTAGAAAACCATTTGAGGAAGAAAAACAAAAGAATAATATCGGATTTATTGATATAACTTACTTAATTGATACAACTCAAGGAATTCATAGTTTTATTAAATTTAACGATTCATACTCAAAACAAAGACATAATATTTTTAATCTTTACCCATATCGCGGCAATCCTTATCTATTAGGAGATGTAAATTCTGGTGATTTTGATTTACAAATGTTAACCTTTGAAACTGATTACTCAAAAATACTATCTGACTTTTTAATTGGAGCACAATTATCTTATAATGTAGGTAATTCCGTTAAAAAGATTTTTCCTAAACCAACTGCAAATTACTTAGAGATTGGTAGTAGATTAAGTATAGGCTATAAAATTACCGACCAATTAATCGCATCAATTTTTGGTGATTATTTTAGAACTTATGAAGAGTTAAGATACGAGGTTACATATACCAGTCCACAAATATTTAAATTTAGAGGTTTAGATTATCCATTCCTTCTTTTAGGTACCTCTTCTCTTTCAAGAAGGAACGAAGACAATGGTTTTGGTTTTGGTGCTCAGATTAAATATAGTATTAATGATAATATGAACATATTCCTTAATGGAAAATTCCAACACAATAAAGAAGAAGTTACTGACGGAATTACATCAAATCCTAAATTACAAGGTAAATGGCAACAAAATAATGGTGAAGGTAATATTATAGGTGTTTATTCTTTAAATGATTATGAAATTAGAATAGGAGGAATAATTGAAATTGATCGACAGTTTGCCAGTAAACCAGATTTAAATGAATCAATTCTAAAGAGAAGAAACTATTGTTATTCTGCATTTGCTGGTTTAAAGTATCAAATTTTTTCGCAACTTTCGTTATCTTTGTTATATCAAATATATGACTCCAATTTTGAGGTAAACGATTATATAAATTATGTTCGGTACAAAATTCCTTCGATTCAACATTCATTTTGTGTGGGTGCAAATTACTATTTAAACGAATACTTTAACCTTTCTGTAGATTATAAATTTTCATCGCACTCCCCTACTACTGATGAACTATATATTCGACAGCCAGCTAAATATTTTAACACTTATTTTTTACATGAAATTGAGTATTACCAAACAAAGTACAATATTAATAATGTTAACCTGATTTTTACTTATCATTATGGAATACTCGGAGATATTGGTTTAAAAAGCAATATCTATAACTTAAACTCAGATGGTAAAGGAACTAGAAATATTTATAATTTTAATCTTTTCATTAATTTGTTTGTATTTTAAATAATAAGAAGGATAATTATGTATAAAAAGTTATATTTAATATTTTTTTTATGTTTTCTCAATTTTATAATTTATGCTCAAAATATTACTCAAATAATAAAACCAAGAATAAATGGTCACACTTCCTTTGCAATATTTGTAGATGATAAAACATATTCGAAGATTTCAGAAACTATTTTAGAATACCAAAGAAGCATAGAAGAAAAGAAATTACCATGTTATATAATTGTTGGAAAGTGGAATTTTCCTGATGAAATCAGATCCGAAATAATCAAATTATATAATAACAAACCCAAATTAGAAGGAGTAGTATTTATAGGAGATATACCAATAGCAATGATACGCGATGCTCAGCACTATACATCTGCATTTAAAATGGATCAAAAGAAGTTTCCATTTATAAAAAGTTCAGTTCCATCTGATCGTTTTTATGATGATTTTGATTTACATTTTAAATTTTTAAATAAAGATACAACTGATGAGTTATTATACTACTACTCTCTTTTACCTACTTCTTCACCAATAATTGAGAAAGAAATATATTCGGCGAGAATAAAACCTACTTTGAAGGGAGAAGAAAAGTATCAACAAATTGATAAATTTCTTAAAAAAGTAATAAGAATAAAAAAGGAAAAAAATCCTTTAAACAAGTTTTTATATGGTTGTGCTGAGGGATATGTTTCAAATTCTCATGATGCTTTTATATCAGAAGTCTTAAGCTATTCTGAGTCTTTTCCAAAAACAAAAGAGCAAGATGGATTATTTTACAAATTTTTTCATGTAACATCAAAAGATATGAAATTTTCTTATCTACGACAATTAAATAACATTAAAGATTTGGATCTAAGTTTACTTACTGCACATGGTGAACCAGACTATCAAATAATAAAATATGTAAGCCCTAAAGATTCAACTAATGAAGCTAAAGAAGAATCATTTAAACTTAGTAATTTATTAGTTGAAGATTTGAGGAAACAAGAAGTATCATCAAGAGTAAATATTTGCAATTCTTGTTTTAATGGTGCTTTTATACACTACCCTTACCTTGCAGGAGAGTATATATTTTCTGATGGCAATTGTGTAGTAACAAGAGCAAACTCAGTAAATGAATTACAAGATATATGGACTTTAGAAGATGCTGCTCTTTTAGCAGAAGGTATAAATGTTGGAAAATGGCATCAGATATCTAATAACTATCTTGAATCACACTTGTTTGGAGATCCAACCTTTTCTTTTGATTCTCAAGTTAATAAAGACTTAATTTATGTAATGAATAGTCATACAAAAAATGAATTATCAAAATTAAAAACTTTAGCAAAAAAATCTCAACTACCAATAGTGAGAGCACTTTCTTTAAATGAAATTTTTAAAATTGAAGGGAATAAATGTTCATCATTTCTAAAAGACGTTTTTTTAAATGATAAATCATCAGATGTAAGAACAAAGGCATTAAAATTGATTTCAAGAATAAAAGATGAAAATTTTGAAACAGTAATAAAATCAGGTATAAACGATCCTAACGAGTTTATTAGAAGAATTTCTGTTAAATTATTAGGTGAAGTTGGAAAAGAAGAATATATTCCAATATTGATGAAAAAAATGTTATCAGATCCATCTGAAAGAGTAACTTCTAGTGCTGAGGGGTCGCTAATTAAAATTGATCCTAAAAAATCTTATGAATATGGTAGAATGTTAATAGATACTGAAAATGACTACAAAAAAGATTCTTTATTTATTAAAAGAGTTGATTTAAGCATAAAATCTAAAACAAAATGGATTGATGAAACAATAGAAAAATTAGAAAATAAAAATGCTAAAGGCAGAATAACTGAAATAAGATCATTGAGAGGTAATAGATATAATATAGCACCTCAATATTTAATTAAAATAATAGAAAATGATTCTGAAACAGATGAAATAAGATGTTTATCTGCAGAGGCTATAGGATGGTATTATTATAACTATGATATTAATAATTACATTCAAAGATTGGAAAAAGTATCTAATGATAAAAATATTTCTGAAGATTTAAAGAATACTCTTTCAATCACCATAAAAAGATTAAAGTATGGACCTAACTATACTTTAACCCCATAAATAAAATTAAAAAGGAGAGCCAATGCTCTCCTTTTTTTATCACAATATTTTGATTAAAATTACTTTTCTCTGTTTTTAAGTGCTTCAGCTCCAGAGATAATTTCAACAAGTTCTTTTGTAATTTGAGTTTGTCTTGTTTTCCTTATCTCAGATTCTTTTTTATCAATTGCTTCTTTAATAGCTTCAGAAGCTTGGTTCATAGCAATCATCCTCGCATAATTCTCTGATGTTTCAGCTTCAAAGAAATAGCTCATCATTAGTGAGAAAAGATATTCGCGAATAAGGTAAGAAATACAAATAAGAGGGCTTGGCTCAAATACCATTTTTCTATCTAAATAATCACTTTTTTTAATTTCCATTTTTCCTAAAGGAAGAAGTTTTACCTTAACAGGCTTAATTTGTATTCTTGGTGGTTCAGATTTATCATCAAAACTATCATAAATTACAAAAACTTGAGAAATTTCTCTTTTAAGATATGGTTCTAAAATTTTTTTCTTCAAAATATAATTTGATAGGTCTTTTTTTTCATCCTCATTCTTTTCAGGAAAAACTAATTTGTTGTCAGAAGGTATTTGTCTACTAAAGCTAAAATATTCAGTTGATTTTTTACCGATAGTAATTATATTTGGCTTAGATTTATTAGATAACTCTTCGATTAACTCTTCAGCGAGAAAATTTACATCGCGATTATACTTACCACAAAAACCCATATTTCCAGATATAACTATTATAAGCGATGGTTTATTTTCGGTTGAAGGCTTAAAAAAAGTTTCTAATCCATATTCTTTTAGGCCTTCTTCAATTTCAAGTCTATTAGAAATGCCACTAAATATTTCAATTTCTTTAAGTAAATTTTCACGAGTAACAATTTCAGGAGGAATATTACTAAAAGCTAAATCAAGGTTTTTACGAGCAGCATCACCAAAAGTTTTAAAACCTTCAAGTTTAGATCTTGATTTTGGATACTGTACGCTAGCTTTTGACTTTAATACACTTGTAAAATCATCAAACTCAATAAAACCAGCTAGTTCATTTTTTAACTGCTGCATCCCCATCATACACCTCTTAATTAACTTTTTCTCATTTCTGAAGGCATTTCTAATTTTTTAACAGTATCTAAAATAGCTCTTTCAAAATTTTCTAAATCTGTTAAAAGTGCCTGATAACTTTTTTCGAAAGCAGTAATAATGGCAGTTTCTTTACTTTCTTCCAATTTCTTTTTTTGAATTTGTAAAGACTTTTTAGTTTTTTGAATTTCACTGATTTGTTTTAATAAATAATTTTTTATAAAATCATCTCTTTTTTCATAAATTTTTCTGAACTTTTTATCTAATTCTTCAGTATCTCTTGCAAAGAATTTTTTACTTTCTTTTTCAATTTCTTTTTTCTTTGCCTCATCGATTTTTTCTTCACGAAGATTAAATTTCTTTTCACATAATTTTAAAAATTCTTTTTTTAGTTGCTGTTTTTGTTCAATAAAATAAGAGAAAAGAAATTTTCTGAATATCTCGTTTTTATAATTTATTACTCTTAACTCTTGTGGGGGTTCTTTCACATTTTGGAATTGTTTTACTCGTAATTTTTCTGGAATAGACTCAGCTGCAGAAATAAAAGAAGATATTGTAGTAGCTGATACTGTAATTAAATCCTTTATAATTTCATCAATTTTTTTATCCATCTCTCGATAAAACTTTTCTTTAAATGATATTAGCTCAGGGAAGAAAATATCTATTATCTCGTAATTTGATAATAAGTGTTCTTTCATAAACTCATATTGTAGTTTATGCAATAAATCACTCAATCTCTGAATAAATAATTTGCCATCAGGAGTTTGTAATGAGCTTAATTCTGTTTTTGGTTCTCTTAATGTAAGAAGCTTTTGTGATAATTCGGGATCTTCATTAACTTTCTTCCAAACATATTCTTCAAAATCATGAATATATTTTTCATTATCTGGCAATACATCATAATAACCCCTTCTTACAGTAAAAAGACCTATTATCTGCCTTTCTAAATCAACAGGTTTGTATTGTGGTTGTTTCAAAAAATGAATTATTCTTCTTCCTCTATCAAGCACTTGTTGATCTTCATCAGTTGGTGTTAAACCGAACTTTGTAAATTTTTCTTTTTCTCGATAATTTGCTAAATATCCTTTTAACCCATCTGATACTTCTTTCATTGCAAGAGTTTGTGCTTTTGAACCAACTCTAGAGACAGAAATTCCGATATTTATAGCAGGTCTTATACCTTCATTAAACAACTTATCACTTAAATAAATCTGTCCATCTGTAATAGAAATAACATTTGTAGGAATATAAGAAGCATAATCATTTTGTTTCGTCTCAATATATGGTAAAGCAGTTAAACTACCACCACCATAAATTTCATAACTTTTTTCTCTAAATGGTTTCAAAGTTAAGTGGTAATCAGGAGAAATATCATTTTCAGACAAAAGCTTTTTTTGATCACCACAAATTTTACTTGCTCTTTCTAATAACCTAGAATGGAGATAGAATATATCACCCGGAAAAGCTTCTCTTCCTGGCGGTCTTCTCAAAAGCAATGATATTTGACGATAAGCTGTTGCGTGTTTCGATAAATCATCATAAATAATTAGAGCATGTCTACCTCTATCTCTAAAATATTCACCGATAGTACAACCAGAAAATGGAGCTATATATAATAAAGAAGCAGGATCATTGGCCATAGCAGCAACAACAATTGTATAATCCATTGCATCACGAAGTTCAAGTTGTTTAACCAGCTGCCTAATTTCAGAAGCTTTTCTTCCAATAGCTACATAAATACAATAAACAGTTCTTGGATCATGTCTATCAATATCATGTAAAACAAAATTTGAATCTTTATTCCCTTCAAGTGTTCTGTTTATTTTATTCTGATTAACAATTGTATCGATACCAATTGCAGTTTTACCTGTAGCTCTATCACCAATCACTAACATTCTTTGACCACGACCTATTGGAAGCATTGAATCTACGGCTTTAATACCCGTTTGCATTGGTTCACTTATTTTAGCTCTATCTATTACTCCAGGTGCTTTTCTTTCTATAGGTAATGTAAGAATGCCTTCTTTAACTTGAAGATTCTCATCTAACCATTCCAATTCCTTTTGAACTTCTTTTCCGTCAATAGGTCTTCCAAATGGATCAATTACTCTTCCTAACATTTTTTCAGTAACAGGAATTAATAAAAGATCATCTGATATTTCTACTTTATCACCCTGTTTTACGAATTTTTCCTCACCAAAAATTATTGCTCCTATAGAATCTTCATCTACATCAACAGCAAGACCTAATATTTCAGGTTCATCTTCACCTTCAGTAATCTTTGCTCTTTCCCAGGAGTCAGGAAAGCGTAACTTTTGACCAATTTTTGCGTTTTCTAAGCCGATTATGTGTCCAACACCATCAGCAAAATCGCAAACATAACCTATTTTCCCCTCTTTAAGATCATCACCTGTTTTTATCCTGAAAAGGTTATCTAATTCTTTATGCAAAGAATCTTCAATTTTTTTTACCTTTGAAGAAATGCTATTGCTTTCCATCAATGCTTCTCCATTCTTATATTAAACTGTTAGTAATTTTTTTTCAATTATATTAATTTCAAAATCGAATAATTTATTAGCTAGATTTTTGAAATCATCGTCAATTTCAAAGTTTGAAATAGTTTTTACATTATGAAAATGAAGTTTAATAAATTTATCTTTACCATTATTAAATATTTTATCTTTATAGAATTTTTTTACAAAAGAATAAATTTTATTTTTTCGTTCATTGTTTATTATAATATATTCAGGAACTTCTATATCTAATATTACTACTCTTTTCAAAAACTCACTAACGATTGAATCAATAATAGTATAATGATTTCGATTAATAATTTCATCAAACCATTTTTTTGAATATTCAGTTTTAAAATCTGTAAAAATGATTTTATTGAACAATCCTAATACTTCTTCAGAAGAAAGAGATAATCTTGTAGTAATAAAATTAAAATTTTTCCATTCTTTTGATTTTGTCAATCCTGAGATAATTTCGATATCTTCTACAAGGATATCCATTTCATCTTCACTTATAAGGCCCTTTTCATAAAGAGAATAAAGTGATTTTACGTAATAATTAGATATCCTTCTTTTTTCTGATTCAAGAAACTTTGCCATAATTTTATAAAATTTTTGTGAAATAAATAAAGTTGGCAATTAATATCCCAATTAAACCAATAATATTTACAACTGCAAAAGGATTTTTTTCAGTCGCTGGTTTACCTTGCTCAGTAACTCTCTTTTGTCTAGATAGTTCATCTAAAACTGAGGAACATTTTTTTAAACATTTATCGATTTCTGTATCAAGATTTTTTACCCTATCTTCATAATCCTTGAAAAACCCTTGATAGTCATAATTAAATCCTTTTGGATTACGAGAATATGCTTCTTCTCTATTTTTCAATTCATCAAAACGAACATTTTCAAATTGACTTTTAATATCACTTAATTTTCTTGATAAATCTTTAATAACATCAGTATTATACCCTTGAGCGCTAGTATCCTTTTGCTTAATCCTTTTATTTGATAATAAAATTAAAACTACTATATAAGCAAGGCACCAACCTATTCCAAATCCAATTACATATGTTGTGTACATATATATTAACCTCCGGATATTTAATTATTTTTCTTTTTCTTCCTTAACATCTTGCAATGTAAAAAGAACATTTGTAAAATCATTTGAATGCATAACTGTAACTACTCCGCCTTTAACAGTATGAAAGAGAAGATCTTTTTGATTTGTACTTACTTTAATTGAACTTTTTTCAGAAATTTTGGCTATAAAAGGTGTATGATCAGGAAGAATTTCGAAATCAAAAATTTCTTCACCCTGAAAAAAATTCCCTTTTGATGGTATTACACCTCTGGAAACTATACTTTTAATGATTAAATCTGGCTTAGAACTGGAATCATATATTTCACCAGAAGGGCTAACAATTCTAATTTGTAAGGGTTTTACTTTTATATCCATAACTATCTCAATTAAGTATGAAGAATTTTTGGTAATAAATCTCTTACTACAGCTTGCTTATCGCTAACTTTTTTACCGTAATCTTCTACAGTTGTAATAGCTCCTTTATTCCAGAAAGCATCTTGCCCAACTATTGTTATATTTCTTATATCATCAGTTGTAAGACATAAGAACCCATACAATGTCTCCCAAATAGGAACTTGAACACCATCAATTCCTGTAAATTGCTCAGAAACTACAAAAGGTTGAGAGAAAAATCTTTGTATTCTAACTGCTCGCCAATGTTTCTCTTTATCTTCCTGTCTTAATTCTTCTTCTCCAAGTAAATTGATTGTATTTTCTAGACTTTTATTTATTTCTAAAATCTCTCTTACTTTCTTTGCAATTTTATAATGTGCCTTAAGTAAATCACGTAATAATGGTTCTGAAAACTCTCTCTTGGCATCTTCAATTTCTTTTTTTCTTGCTTCAATAAAATCCGAAGAATACTTTGTAGTATCTGTTGGAGGAGTTAAAAACTGATCTGGATATGAATCATTCTCAACAACAAATGGATCAAGTATTCGAGATTGTGATTCCAGAGGATCTACAGCAGGATATATTCCTTTTTCAGCAATTTCTCGTTTTAAGACCAAACTTGCATCAAGATGTGCAAAAATAGCTGCTGGTGCTGGATCAGTTAAATCATCAGCAGGTACGTATACGGCTTCAACCGCTGTAATCGAACCATCTTGAGTTGATGAAATTCTCTCCTGAATATCACCTAATTCCATTTCTAATGTCGGTTGATATCCTACTGCAGATGGCATTCTTCCAAGTAATGTTGATACCTCAGACCCAGCTTGAACATACCTAAAAATATTATCTATAAACAACAATACATCTTTTTTCTTTTTATCTCTAAAATATTCAGCCATTGTAATTGCTGTTTGACCAGCTCTAAATCTTGTTCCACTAGTTTCATTCATTTGACCAAAAACGAACACTAAATTTTCAAGTATTTCTTTATCATCTTTAAAATCAGCCCAATCTTCACTTCCTTCTCTTGTTCTTTCTCCGATTCCAGAAAAAATTGAAAATATTTTTTGTTTAACAATTAATGAATTTATTAATTCTTTTAGAAAAACAGTTTTACCTACACCAGCACCTCCAAAGAATCCAATTTTACCACCTCTTGGAAATGGAGCTATAAGGTCAACAACTTTTATGTAAGTTGGTAAAATAGTCCTTTCTGGATTTAACCTACTATATTCAGGTGGTTCCTTGATAATAACTTCTTTACCTTCCATTTTTAGATCATTACCCCTACCATCAATTGGTTGGCCTAAAACATTAAACAATCTACCTGTCACTCCAACTGGAACTTTAATAGGACCTCCAGTATCAATTACTTTCATTCCTCTACCTAATCCATCTGTAGAATCAAGAGCGACTGTTCTTACACAACTTTCTCCTATATGAGCCTGCACTTCAAGGAATAAATTAACGTTATCTCCCTTCTTGACAATAAGAGCATCATAAATATCTGGAAGTTCTTTTAATTCAGTATTAGGGAAAAATACATCGACAATAGGACCCTGTATCTTTTTGATAACCCCATTTTCCTTAGCCCATACTTCCATACCAATTTTGATTAAATCAAGATATTCCTCTTTTATTGAAAAAGCTCTTACCTTTCCATCACTTAAAATTTCCTGTACATCGAGAACAATATAAGGAATATTCTTTTTTAATAGTTCTTCATTCTTAATAATTAAAGCTGTTGATACTTCTGGTAAATCATCAGGTGAAATACCACTAAAATCGACAAAAACATCTTGTCCTTTTTTGTCGTAAACTTTTCCCAATTTACGTTTCATAATTATATGACCTTTTAATAAATTATGAAATTATTTTCAAAATTTAATTAAATAATATAACGAAATGATAACCACAATTATTAATATAATATATATAAAAGCTAATAATAAATTTTGACAAAGTCAAGTTTTTTTATTTAAAAATAAAATATTTATAATTCAATGTTAATCACTCATTATTTTCTATTAAAAATAATTTTTTTAAAATATAAAAACAACAAAAAAAAATAAAAATTTAATATAAAACTAAATGTTACCAATTCATGATTTTTGTTAAAAATGGCCATTATAACACATTAAACCTTTAATTAATTTGCAATGTCAAAATAATAAATTTATATAAAATGTTATAATCAACTTCAGAAGGAGAAATAAAAATGAAAAGAAAATCAATTTTGCTGTTAATAACTCTATTTGTTATTTCAGCTTTTATCTATGCTCAAGATGCTCCTAAGGGACCCAATAGAGGTATTATGGGTAAACTAAATCTCACTGATGAACAAAAAGCCAAAGTCGAATCTTTTAGATTAGATTTTCAAAAGAAACAAATTGCTGTACGCTCCAAAATACAAACTGCAAGAATTGAACTTCAACAAATTTTATCATCAGATAAATTAGATAAAACAGCAATTGAAAAGAAATTAAATGAAATTTCTAAACTTGAAGTAGAACAAAAAATGAATTTTATTAATCATTGGGAGCAAATAAATCAGATTCTCACACCAGAACAAAAAACTATCTGGAAAAATACTCTTAAATTTTTTGACTCACCTATGAAAAAAAACATGTTAAAAAAAGGTATGAGAGATAGAAGAGATTTTAGGGGACCAGGAAAACCTCAAGGCGCCCTTGAAGAGCCAGGCTTTTTAAATGATGATATTGCTTTGACATTCAATCCTTTTTTTACTGACTTTGAAGATGAGGAATTTATTCCAGAAAATCCACCCTTCGATGAATTTGATAATTATGAACAAAATGAAAATGATCTATAAATAAATCCCTCTAAAAAATCAAAATAAAAATTTAGCGTCTTGTAAAATTAGGAAAATAGAATTAAGATAGATTACAAGACGCTATATTTTTTTAAATCTTACATCTAAACAAATTCTTTTAAAAATATTATCGATATATTTTATATTTTTTATATATTTATTTTTTACACTTCTGTAAAAATATATTTTAATTATTTACTTGACTTTTCATTATAAATTAATAGATTAATGAAGAATTTTGAACTAAAAGGATTGTAATGATGATTAACTTTGAACATGCAGCTGAAAAGTTTGGGACTCCACTATATATTTATGATATGGAGCTAATAAAGAGAAATGTGAATAATATTTTAGAAGGCATTGGTAAATATTTTAAAGATTTTAAAGTATATTATTCCGTAAAAGCAAATTCTAATCCTGTAATAATCAAACGAATAATTGACCTTGGATTAGGGTGTGATACTTCAAATGTAAACGAAGTAAGGCTTTCAAAATTATCTGGTTGTGAATATAAAAATATGATTTACACAGGTAATTTCAGTTCTGTAGATCATCTTTTATCCCTAGATCCAGAAATTAGAATTAACTTTGACGATATTGAAATTTTCAAACAATTCTCGAAAAGACAATATAGGCAAGAAGTAAGTTTTAGAGTTAATCTTGGTTATGGAAAAGGTTTTTCAAAAAAAGTACAGACTGGAGGGAAAGAGGCTAAATTTGGAATAATGAAAAATAAAATTTTTGAAGCTTATGAAGCGGCTGCTAAAGCTGGTGCTAAAAGTTTCGGCATTATGAATATGGGGGGCTCATTAGTTTTAACACCTGGTTATTATGGCGATGTTTTCTATGAAGTTCTTACTTTAATGAAAAGTATAGAAGCTAAATTTAAAATTCCTTTTAAATATATTGATATTGGTGGAGGCTTTGGAATTTCTTACAAGAAACCAAATACTGGTTTAGATTTTAATAAATTAGGAAAAGTTTTACTCGATGCCTGTCAAAAAGCTAAAGTAGACCCTGAATCATTTACATTAATTCTTGAACCTGGCAGATCTGTTATAGGAAATACTGGTTTTTTAGTTACAAAAATTATCAGTATTAAAAATTCATTTAGAAATTTTATTGGTGTAGATGCTAATATGTCATCATTAGTAAGAACTGCAATGTATGGAGCAAAACACAGAATAGTACCTATATATGACTTTAAAAAATATAAAAGATATATCGTCTGTGGACAAGCTTGTGAAAGTGCTGATGTTTTTGGTAGATACAATTTACCTGCCGATCTTAAAGCTGGCGATTTACTTGTAATTTGTGATGCAGGAGCTTATGGCTACTCTATGAGTTCAAACTACAACAGCTTTGATAAACCCTGCGAAGTACTTTACGATGAAGACAAGTATTTGTTTATCAGACCAAGAGAGAATACTATAGAGGATTACTTTATAAATATGAAAAAATTTGGATTTCTATAAAATTATTAATAGAATAAGGGGTATCAAAAAGTACCCCTTATATGGAATTATGTGAAGATAAGTTTAATATAACTTTAACTAATTTACTTGTAACACACTTTTAATAGCATCTTTAAAGGCTTCCTTCGGTAAAGCACCTACAGCCATTTGTGGTTTATCATCTTTTGGTACAAACAGAATCGATGGTATGCTTCTTATACCAAAAACAGCAGCCAATTCCTGCTCCTCTTCTGTATCAACCTTATAGATATCAAGTTTCCCTTTGTACTCTTCTTCTAATTCTTCTAAAATTGGAGCAACCATTTTACAAGGTCCACACCAATCAGCATAGAAATCGATAATACAAGGTTTATCTCCATTGAATTTCCATTCATTATTTTTTTCATAATCAAAAACTTTTTCTAAAAATGTTTCTTTTGTTAAATGTTCCATAATATCTCCTTACTTTATTATTCATTCTAATTATAAGATGCAAAATTCTCAAAAAGGTTACAAAATAATGAGATTTTTTTACTGTCTTAACGATAAAATGTTATCAAATAACTCAGTAATAAAAGAAAAGAATTGATATGGTAAATATTAAAATATATAATTTCAATTAATTAAGATTTTCAAACAAAAACTAAGTTTTAAGATTCAAAGGGTAATAAATTATTTTATTACCCTTTGAATTAGATTTTGGAGGTGAGTTTAATTTTAAAACTAATCCATTATTTTTCTAAGAAAAGCTGGCCTATCTGGATTTGATTTATCAATCTTTTGTTGAAATCCATCTAATCCGCTAATAATTTTCTCCATATTCGGTTTTTCAGCTGATCTTCTATTAATGGCTGGTGCATCATATTGTTTTAATTCACTTGCACCAGTAGGAATTTTTTTAATTTGGGGTGGTGCTTGAGTAATCGTAGAAGATTCAATCTTTTTATTAAATCCAGTTGCAATAACAGTAACGTACAATTCTTCAGAAAGATTATCATCAATTACAGTTCCAAAAATAATATTTGCCATATCTGAGTTTACAGTATCATAAATAACATTCATTACACCATCTACATCGCTCATTGTGAGGTTTGGACCTCCTGTAATATTTACTAAGACACCTTGAGCGCCATTAATTGATACACCTTCCAGAAGAGGACTTGAGATAGCAGCTTGTGCAGCCTCAATACTTCTATTTTCACCTTTGCCGACACCTGTTCCCATCATTGCATCCCCCATTTCTTTCATAATAGTCCTCACATCAGCAAAATCTACATTAATAAAGCCAGAGCGAGTAATTACTTCCGAAATTCCTCGAGTAGCATTATATAAAATTTGATTAGTTTTTTCGAAAGCTTCAGTAAACAAAGTATTTTTTTCAATTAAAGAAAGTAATCTATTATTTGGTATAACGATAAGGGTATCAATATTTTTTTTCATTTCACTAATACCCTCTTCGGCTTGCAATAGTCTTTTTTTACCTTCCCAATTAAATGGTTTGGTAACTATACCTACAACCAGAGCACCGACACTTTTAGCAATATTGGCTACAAGTGGAGCCCCACCGGTACCTGTTCCTCCTCCCATACCCGCAGTAATAAAAACCATATCACTACCGGAAAGAATATCAGCAATTTCTTCCCTATTTTCTTCAACTGCCTTTCTACCAACTGAAGGATCAGCACCTGCACCTAAACCACTAGTAAGATTTTTCCCAACCTGAATTTTGTTAGGTGCCAGGCTTTTCTCTAAAGCCTGTAAATCAGTATTAATTGAAATAAATTCTACACCTTGAATACCACGGTTTATCATGCTATTTACAGCATTTCCACCGCCACCCCCTACTCCGACTACACGGATTTTGGCTCCATTGCGAATGTTATCAATTTCTATCACGTTACACCTCCAAATAATAGTTTATAAAAAAATTTTTAAATGAACTCATTATTTCTCCCCTGCATCACAGTTCATCAAACCAACCTTTTATACGTTCAAATAAATTACCAACACTTAACTTTGATTTAGATTTAGCTTCACTAACGAAATTTCCTTTGCTAACGTCTCTATTCCTCAACTCATGCAAAACAAGCCCTACACCTGTTGAATACATGGGGTTTTCAATTTCTTTTACTAATCCTCCACTAAAACCTGATGGAATACCAAGTTTTACTGGTAAGCCCATTATTTCTGCTGCAAGCTTTTCTACTCCTTTTATCAATGAACCTCCACCGGTAAGTACAATTCCAGCAGAAAGATGTTTAGAAAAACCAGATTTTTTTATCTCTATGGCACAAAGTTCAAAGATTTCTTCCATTCTTGGTTGAATGATTTGACAAAGAAGGCTTTTTGTTATTTCAATAGGTTTTCTCCCACCTATACCTGGAATAGTAATTGTTTCATCTTCCATAATTTCACTTGAACAACAATAACCATATTGTCTTTTTATTTTTTCTGCTTGATCACCTAAAATACCTAAACCCTTTCGAATATCATCAGTAACTTTTCTCCCAGCCAAGCCAATAACAGCAGTATGATGAATAGTTCTTTCTTCAAAAATAGCAATATCAGTAGTGCCTCCACCAATATCTAATAATGCTACCCCTACCTCCTTCTCTTCATCATCTAAAACCGCATAACTTGAAGCTAATGGTTCAAGTACAAGGTCATTTACTTCAAGACCAGCTCTTTGAACACATTTATAAATATTTTGTATTGCGGTAACCAATCCAGTTACTATATGAACATTGGCTTCTAACCTCACTCCAGATATACCTATTGGATCATAAATTCCATCCTGACCGTCTACAATAAACTCAACAGGAATAACATGAATAATTTTGCGATCTAATGGGAGAGAAATTCTTTTAGTATCTTCCAATAGTCTTTCAACATCTTTTTTAGTAATTTCATTGCCCGGATTGCTAATAGTAATTACACCAAAACTCTGAAAGCTTTGAATATGATCACCAGCAATACCGACATTTACAGATCGTATTTTCACACCTGATTGTGTTTCAGCCATTTCTATAGCTTTTCTAATTGAGCCTACTGTTTTATCAATATTAGTAACAACACCTCGGGTCAAACCCTCAGAAGAGCTTTTACCAATTCCTAAAATATTTAATTTCTTATTTTCATCGAGTGTTGCTACAATAGCACAAACTTTTGTAGTGCCAACATCTAATCCAACAATAATATCATTCATAACTTAAAGACCTCACAATTTATTATTCCATCTAACGACAACCTGATCGTTAAAACGTAAATCAATTGAATTAATATTATTTAGGTTCTCAAATATTGAATAAGTTTTCCAGAACGCATCTAAATTTTCGATTTTATGTAAAATATTATCAGAACCAACAATAATAGGAACACAAAAATTATTCGAGTAGAAAATCATTTCTTTTTGATTTAATATATTTATTTCGGATATTTGATTATACAAATTTATATATTTTTCTCTCAATGTCTTTAAAGTAAAAATAAGTGTATCCAATATTTCGCTTTTCATATTAGTATCAATCTTAATACCAGTAATGACAGGTAAATCTAACAACTCATGATGTAAATTATATTTCATGATCTTTTTTTCTTCATCGATATAAAATAAATCACCTGAACTATATATTGCTAGTGGCTTTCTTTCTATTACCTTTATGCTTATTACCGAAGGTAATTCTCTTTGAACAATTGCTTTTTTTACATAAGAATTTTTTTCAATTCTTTTCTCAATATCTTTCAAATCATAATCATATAAACCTGAAGAAATTTTAATACCTGATTCTTTTATTATAGCTTCAGCTGATATTAAATTACTACCTTCAACTTCCACCTTCTCAACATTTAGATCGAAGCGCCATTTATTTGCTATAAAAAAAAGCATTATAAAAAAGCTTGATAGAAGAATGAAAATTAATTTTTTTCTTCTTCTAAAAAAATTAGTATCCTTTTCTTTTATTTTAATATTTTCTTTATCTTTATCCATCAATCATTCTCTAAAGGGTTACTCTTAAAACCTATTAATTTTACCTCAACTTGAAGGTCGATACCTTTTGTTTCTTTAATTTTCTTTTTAACTATTTTTATTAATTCAATTACATCATTAGCTGATGCGTTATTTGTATTAATAATAAAATTTCCATGCAATTGACTAATTTCTGCTCCACCTATCTTTAATCCTTTTAAACCTGCTTCTTGAATTAGCAATGCTGCATGATAACCCTCGGGATTTTTAAAGATACAACCAGCACTAGGATAGTTTACTGGTTGATTTTCTCTTCTTTTATCAAGAAGTTCTTTACGAATAGATGCAATTTTATTAATATCACCCTCGGGGAACAAAAAGCTTGCTTCCAAAATTACAGAATTAGCTAAACTAGAATTCCTGTATGAAAAATTAATTTCATTCTTTTTTAATCTTTTCAACTCTCCATCCTGAAATACCTCAACATCAACAATATGATCAGAAATTGAACCACCATAAGCACTAGCATTCATAATTAAAGCTCCACCAAGTGAACCCGGAATTCCAGCTAACATCTCTATACCAGCTTTCCCATTTTGTATACAAAAATCAACCAAAGCAGAAAGTTTTATACCTGCTTCTGCTATTACTAAATCATTTTCAATTCTTTTATTTTTTAATGAATTTTCTAATGAAATTACAGCACATCTTAAACCATTATCACTCACAAGTAAATTACTTCCATTCCCAAAAATGCAATAAGGAAAATTTATTTTACATAAATAAGTAACCAGCTTTATAATATCATCTTTATCTATAGGTTCAAAATAAAAATCAGCTGGCCCTCCAATTCTAAAAGAAGTATGATTAGAAAGAGGTTCATTGATTAGTATCTTTCCCTTAAAAAATGATTTTATTTCTTCTAGGTTAATCATTATCTTTTTTTAACATTTTTTATTTTTTTTAATTTATCTATAAATATTTCACCATATTTATAAATATCACCTGCACCAAGAGTAATTACTAAATCGTCTTTACCTATATTTTTTAAAAGAAACTCTGGCACATCTTCCTTATCTTTTATATAGTGAACATTTTTATGGCCAAATTTTTTAGCTGCTTCAGCAATTAGGTTTCCATCAACACCTTGAATAGGCTCTTCTCTTGCTGGATAAATATCAGTTACTATTAACATATCAGCATTAAAGAAAGACTTCCCAAATTCTTCAAAAAAATCTCTTGTTCTTGTATATGTATGGGGTTGAAAGATAGCCACTATTCTTTTTTTCCAACCAGTTTTTGCTGCTAATAAAGATGCCTCTACTTCTGTTGGATGATGAGCATAATCATCGACAACCATTATATTACCAATTTCAGCTTTTATCTCAAATCTTCTATATACTCCAGTGAAAGATTTTATTGCTTTTTTTATTGTTTCAATAGGTACATTTAACTCAAGAGCAGTAGCAATTGCTGCAAGAGAGTTTTTAATATTATGTAACCCCGGAACATTCAACTCAATACGACCAAAATTCCTACCTTTGTACAATAAAGTATAAGAAGATTTATTATTTTCAAAAACAGGATCTATTGCTTGAAGATCCGATTGGGAAGATAAACCATAAGTAATAATTTTCTTCTTAATCTGGGGAATAATATCTTGTAAAGCATCTTCATCAAGACATAAAACTACAAATCCATAAAATGGCACTTTATTAGCGTACTCAATAAATGCTTTTTTAATATCATCAAGATCAGAATAAATATCCAGATGTTCTCTTTCAAGAGTCGTAATAATAGCAATAGATGGGGTTAACTGTAAAAAAGATCTATCAAATTCATCTGCTTCCACAACAATAAAATCTCCTGAGCCTAACCTTGCATTAGTGCCCCCAAGTCCACTAAGTTTACCGCCTACTATAATAGTTGGATCCATATTTGCTTCAGTTAAAATAAGACCTACCATAGATGTTGTGGTAGTTTTACCATGAGTACCAGCTATTCCAATTCCATATTTCATTCTCATTAATTCAGCAAGCATTTCAGCTCTACGAATAACCGGTATTTTTAATTGCTGAGCTCTAACAATTTCTGGGTTATCTAGATGAACTGCAGAAGAATATACCAATACATCTACATCTTTTACATTATTCGCAGAATGTCCTTTATAAATTTTTGCACCCAGTTTTTTCAATCTTTCGGTTATCTCGGTCAAATTTTTATCTGATCCACTTACTGTAAAACCCATGTTTATTAGTATTTCTGCAATGCCACTCATTCCTATACCACCGATTCCTACAAAATGTACTCTTTTTATATTGCTAAACATAAAACTCTCAATTTTAATTGTTATTTATTAATTTTATTATACTTTCTGCAATTTTTTTTGCACTATCTTTAACTTGTAATTTTCTCAAATTTGATTTTAAATCATTCAATTTATTTTCATCGTTTATAAGTGTCAAAATTTTATCTTTTAATAACGTATCAATTTGGTATTCTGGTATTACTATGGCAGCATTATGTTTTGATAAAGACAAAGCATTTTTCATTTGATGATCTTCAGCTGCAGTTGGTAAAGGAATTAAAATTGCTGGTACCTCCAAATTTAAAAGCTCTCCAATAGTAGTAGCTCCAGCTCTTGTGATTGCTACATCACAAGCAGAATAAGCTTTATTCATATCGCCAATAAATTCCAGAACTTTAATAGATTCATTTATACCAAATTTATTTCTTATTTCATTATACTGCAAAGATCCTGTTTGCCAGATTATTTGTATATTTAAATTAACTAAATCTAAAACTATTTTAGCTAATGCATCATTTATTTTTTTTGCTCCTTGTGACCCACCGGTAATAAAGATTGTCTTTTTATTTAAATCACAACCAAAAAATTTTAATGAATCCTCTTTATTACATTTAACCATTTCTCTTCTTATTGGGAATCCTGAGATCTTAATGTTATCCTCCCTTTTGAAGTATTTTTTTGCATCATCGAATGCTAAATGAATTTCTTTTGCATTTTTAGCGAGCAATCTTGTCGTTACTCCGGGATAACTATTGTGATCCTGTAAAATTGTTGTAATGCCTAGTAAATTTGCTGACCATAATACAGGCCCACTAACATAACCCCCTGTACCAATTACTGCCTTCGGTTTAAATTTTAATATATAAAACAACGATTTTAATATTGCTACTAACAACTTAAATGGAAAAATTAAGTTACTAAAATTAATTTTTCTTGAAAAACCATTAATGTTAATATTTTTAAATTCATAACCGTATTGTGGAACAATTTTACCTTCAATTTTATTTCTATTACCAATAAACATTATTTCTGATTGAGGTAATAACATTTTAATCTCTTCAGCAATTGCTACAGCAGGAAACAAATGCCCACCTGTACCACCACCAGCAAATATAAATTTTACTTTATTCATTTTTATTTAAATATCTGTCCAACAATTGGTTCTTCTTGAATATCATCTTCTACAATATTTTCTGTTCTTGGTTGAATATCTGTATGCGAAGAAATATTCAACAAAACACCTGTAGCAAAAGCAGTAAATATCATAGAAGAACCCCCATAACTTAAAAAAGGTAAAGGTAATCCAGTAGTTGGGAATAAACCACAAGCTACACCAGTATTTACTATAGCATAAACAGAAATTGTAGTAGTAATTCCAACTGCTAGATATTTCCCAAATAAATCAATAGAATGTTTTGCAATCTTTATTCCGCGAATCATAATAAGAATAAAAATAAATATTATTACGACCGCACCAATAAATCCATATTCTTCGCCAATTATAGCAAAAATAAAATCTCCATAAGATTCAGGTAAAAAGAAATCCCTTTGAATACTTTGACCAGGGCCTACGCCAAAAATTCCACCATTACCGAAACCAATTATTGCCTGTTGAAGCTGATAGTTTACTTCTTCAACAGACTCAGAGCTACCCAAAAAAGCTAAAATTCTCTTCAATCTATATTCAGCACTTATAGCATAAACAACTAATAAAGGAATTAGAGATAATGCGATACCTAAAATATGTTTTATTCTTACTTTGCCAATAAATAACATTATAAAAGAAATAACAAAAATCATAGCCCCAGTACTGAAGTTAGGTTGAATCATTACAAAAGCAGTAACTGAAAATATCCATACTAATAATGGTAAAAATCCTTTGTTAAAATCATGAATAAATTCTTCTTTTTGTTCTAACAAAAAAGCAAGATGAAAAATTAATGCAAATTTAGCAAATTCAGAAGGTTGAAAGCTAAGTAACCCTACACCAATCCATCTATTTGCTCCTTTTATAACATTACCCACAAAAAATAAAATAATCAGACTGAGTATTGCTAAAAGAAGAACTTTCTTCGTTATCTTCTTATAAAAATGATAATCTATTTTAATAGCTATAAAAAATAAGAATAATCCTATTATCATTTTGATTAAATGTAACCTAAAGAAAAAACTAAAATCATTTGTTTTAGCAAGTGAAAATGTTGAGCTAGCACTATATACAGCTGCTAAGCTAAAAATCAATAAAACAATAACACTTACAAAAACATAAATATCAATATGATTTCTTTTTTCTTTCATTATTTTACCAAATCATTAACACATTTTTTAAAAACCTGACCACGATGCTCATAATTATTGAACATATCAAAACTAGCACAAGCTGGGGAAAGAAGTACTATTTCACCAGGTTTTGCTAACTCATAAGCTTTTTTTACAGCGTCTTCCATCGTATCGGCAAATACTACATTTGTTTTCTCTTTAAAATAATCAAATAATTTTTTAGCACCCATACCGATAACAATTAAATTTTTAACTTTTTTCTCTACTAATTCACTAATTGAAGAGTAGTCATTACCCTTATCTTTGCCACCAGCAATTAAGTTTATTGGTTCAACAAAGCTATCTAAAGCATACCAAACAGAATCAACATTAGTTGCTTTTGAATCATTGTAAAACTTAATACCATTTATTTCCTTAACAAACTCTAATCTATGTTCAACACCTTCAAAGTTCATTAATGTATTCACGATCTCATCAACTTTTATTCCAGAAATAAATCCAGCTAAAGATGCTGCCATAGAATTATATAAATTATGTTTACCTTTTATAGATATTTTGTTACTATCAATTATTTCAGTTTCTTTTTCGTTATAAATTACTTTAATAACTCCATCTTCAACAAAAATACCTTCTTTAACTCTCCCTTTAATACTAAAACTTAGTTTTTTACACTTTGCAGATTGAATTAAATTCCTTACAATTTCATCATCTTCATTATAAATCAGAAAATCATTCATATCTTGGTTTAAAAAAATTCTCCCTTTTGAATTTATATAGTTTTCAAATGTTACATAACGATCAAGATGATCTGGAGTAATATTCATAATTATTGAAATATAAGGTTTAAAAAACTTTATATTATCTAACTGGAAACTACTTAATTCAAGAACACCAAATGAATCTTCAGATGAACTTAATACATAATCTGAAAGTGGATAACCAATATTACCTGCAACAAAAGATTTATATTTATTATCATAAAACATTCTATATAGTAAAGTTGTAGTAGTTGTCTTTCCATTTGAACCAGTTATTCCAATCAATTTGGCTTTATTAAACCAGAAAGCTATCTCTATTTCGCTATATACCTCTTTACCGCTTTCTAAAAATCTACTAACCACCGGGTTATTCATTGGAACCCCGGGACTAATTACCAGAAAGTCTGCATCAAAAACTTTTTCAGAATGTTTACCTATTTCAAAATCAATTTTTTCTCGTTCAAGCTCTTGAAGATATTCCTTTAACTTGTTTTCATCACCACTATCACTAACAAAAGGAATACCACCTTGACTTTTAATTAATTTTGCAACAGAAACACCACTTTTTGCAGCACCTAAAATTGAAATTTTTCTATTTAATAGTGTAATATCCAAAACAACCTCATTATCTTACTTTAAATGTAGTTAATGTTAAAATTGCAAGTAAAACAGCAATAATATAAAACCGGGTTACAATTTTAGGTTCAGCCCAACCAAGCAATTCAAAATGATGGTGTATTGGTGCCATTTTAAAAACTCTTCTTCCTTCACCATAACGTTTTTTTGTATACTTAAAATAAACTTTTTGAATTAATACGGATAATGTTTCTAAGAAAAATATACCACCTAAAATTGGGAGTAATAATTCTTTTCTAATAAGAACGCTCACTGCACCAAGGGCACCTCCTAATGCAAGAGAACCGGTATCTCCCATAAATACTTGAGCGGGATAAGAATTAAACCACAAAAAACCTAATCCGGCGCCTACTAATGCTGCACAAAAAACCGTTAACTCACCACTACCTGGTAAAAATATAATGTTAAGATAATCACTAAATTTTTCGTGTCCCGAAACATAACAAATAACAGCTAAACCTAAAAATGAAATACTTACAGTTCCAATAGCTAAACCATCTAATCCATCCGTTAGATTAACAGCATTTGACGTAGCTGTTATTATAAAAATTACGACCGGTATATATAAATATGAGAAATCAAAAACCAAATCTTTAAAAAATGGGACAGTGGTAACAGAGTTAAACTTTGCAAATATGGGATGAAAATAAATTACACTGCCCAATAAGAGCCCAATAAGAACTTGACCTGCTATTTTATATTTACCTATTAAGCCCTTCTTTTTCTTTTTAACAACTTTTAAATAATCATCCAGAAATCCCACAGCACAAAGCCAAATTGTTACAGCTAAAACAAGAATAACATAGATATTTTTCAAATCACCCCAAAACAAAGTCGGTATTACTACGGAACCAATCACTATTAAACCGCCCATTGTTGGAGTACCTGCTTTTGAAAGATGATTTTTGGGAGCCTCTAATTTAGCAGATTCACCTATTTGTTTTTTCTTTAAATAATTAATAATTTTTGGACCTAAATAAAAACTAATAATTAAAGCAGTAATAGTAGCAGCAGCTGCTCTAAAAGTTATAAATCTAAATATATCAAATCCTGGTGGATTATATTTCAGATTAATCCAATAAAACAAATAGTAAAACATTAACTTTTATTTTCTCCATTAATTAAAAAATCTACTATAGTTTCCATTTTCATACCACGAGAACCTTTAATATAAATTGTATCACCTTCTTTAATGATACTTTTCAAATCTTTTGCTAATATCATTTTATCATCATAATGCTTACAAAGCTTTGGATAGTTTTGCAACTCTTTATAAATATATTTAGAATAATCACCATAAAGAAAAATATTATCAAGTCCTAATCTTTTAATAATTTCACCTGCAAGCCTATGTTCTTCTGGTGCTCTTTCACCAATTTCAAGCATATCTCCTAAAACAACAAATTTTCTTGCCCCCTGTTTTATTTTTGCGAGAGTTTCAAGACCAAGTCTCAATGAATCAGGATTAGAATTATAACAATCCTTAATAATTATTATCCCCTTATTATTAATAATTTCCATTCTTCCAAATGCAGGTTTAAATTCCTCTATCGCTTTTTTAATATCATTTCTTTTAACACTAAATTTTAAACCAACAACTGCAGATGCTAAAAAGTTTGCGCAATTATGTCTTCCTGGTAAAGATGGGTTTACTGATAATACTTTTTTACCTCCGGAATATATTGAAAGAGTATTATTACCACTTTTAGATATTGAAGTAGAACCATAGTAATCAGATTTTTTATTAAAACCATAAGTGAGCTTATTTCTTAAATTTTTGCTTGCATTTTTTAACCATGGATCATCATAATTTACGAATGCAAATCCGTTATTATCTTTCAAATATCTAAAAAGAGTGGTTTCTTCTTGCATAACTCCTTCTAAATCTTTGAAGAATTCTAAATGTTCTTTCCCAATATTAGTAATTAAACCAAAATTAGGATTAAGAATATTACAAAGATATTCCATTTCACCAGGATGATTTGTACCTAATTCTATTATGGCTATTTCTGTATTTTTTCTAATTTTAAATATCATCAAAGGTACGCCAATATGGTTATTTAGATTCCCTTCCGTTTTTAAAACATTATATTTTTTTGAAAGAATATCAGCAATAATATCTTTTGTTGTTGTTTTTCCATTACTACCAGCAATAGCAATAGTTGGAATATTAAACTTTTGACGATAATTTCTTGCAAAATCTCCTAAGGCTTTTACAGTATCCTGTACAACCAAAATAGGGTAATCTTTAAAATAATCTCTATTTTTTATGTACCACGAATAATTTACAACTGAAAGTGAAGCACCTTTATCAAAAGCTTCTTTGATAAACTTGTGCCCATCGAATTTTTCACCTATTATAGCAAAGAACGCTTCTCCTTTCTTTAATGTTCTCGAATCTGTAGATATACCAGAAACTTTGTCATTAGCGTAGAAATTTTGCAAGTATTCAAATCCAGTTTTAAAAATATCATCAAAAGTTATCATAAATTATTTTTTTATTAGTTCATAAATAATTTCAGAGTCATCAAAATGTTTTTTTATTCCCTTAACTTCCTGATAATTCTCATGTCCTTTTCCTGCAACTAAAACAACATCTCCTTTGTTTGCTATTTCAAATCCTTTAACTATTGCTTTTTTCCTATCAGGTTCAACTATAATTTTGCTTTTATTCTCTATTCCACTCAAAATATCATTAATAATTTTATCAGGGTTTTCATTTCTTGGATTATCAGAAGTAATTATAACAAAATCACTAAGTTCATTAGCAATTTTACCCATAATAGGTCTTTTAGATTGATCCCTATTACCACCACAACCGAATATCGTAATAGTTTTTGAACCATTATCTTTTATTTGATTTATTGTTTCCAATGCATTTTTTAATGAATCAGGAGTGTGAGAATAATCAACAATACCAATTATTCCATCCTCTGAAACTATTTTTTTAAACCTACCTTCCACATTCTTTACTTTTCTGATACCAGAAATAATTGTTTCGTTATCAAATTTTAAAACTCTAGATATAGAATAAGCAAGAAGAATGTTATAAACATTAAACTTACCTGTTAAATCAGAATCTATTTTTACAATCTCATTATCATGCTTAATATTAATTGAAATACCATTAAAACTTAAATTTAAAATTTCTGCAGTAAAATCAGAATTATTCAAACCATAAGAATATTTTTTTCCCTCAAAATCAGCAACTATCTTTTTACCATAAGAATCATCATTATTATATATTGCAAATCCATCTTTTTTTAAATTTTCATCAAATAGAATTTTTTTAGATTTAAAATAATTTTCAAAATTGCCATGAAAATCAAGGTGATCTTGTGTTAAATTTGTAAAAGCTGCAACATCATATTTCAGGCCATATACTCTCTCCAAAAACAATGCAATTGAGGATACTTCCATCACTACATACTCAACGTTAGCTTCTCTCATTTTTGCAAATAATTCAAAAAGTCGAACTGATTCTGGTGTTGTTTTACTTGCGGGTAAACAGATATCATTAATCCAATAATCTATTGTACCAATTAATCCAACTTTTTTCCCAGCTGATTCTAGAATAGATTTTAAAAGAAAAGTGGAGGTAGTTTTTCCATTAGTACCTGTCACCCCAATTAATTTCATTTTTGCAGTTGGATACCCATAAAAAGCATTAGCAATAAGCGCCATTGCTTTTTTTGAATTATCAACGTAAATGATAGTAATCTTAGGGTTGCCTTTCAATTCATCAAATACTCTCTTATTTTCAACTACTATACAAGATGCTCCTTTATTTATTGCATCAGTTATAAATTGATGTCCATCAACATTTAACCCCTGAATAGCTATAAAAATAGAATTTCTTTTAACATATTTAGAATTGAATTCTATAGAAGAAATATCTATATCGGTTTTGCCTGAAACCTCATAAAAACCTAAATTATTTAAAAGATTTATTAATAACATCTCAAATCCTTGTCCGTTCACAAATAATTTTACATTTTTTACCTTTTGAAATTCTTTCACCAGGTACTGGCTCCTGATATACAACAGTACCAGAACCAGAAATAGAAATATTAAGATATAAATTTGAGATTTTATTCAGGGCATCTCTTATTGATAATCCTTTTATATCCGGCATTATCCTTTTATTATATTGTACTCTTAAGGAATCATCAGTAATCAATTTTACTTTATCCCCAATCATTATTTTTTGATTTGGCTCAGGGATTTGTTTTATTACTCTATTACCATTACCAACTTTTATTATATCCAACTTTAAATTTTTTAAAATATTTTCAGCTGTTTCTATCCTTTGTTGTTTTAAATTCGGTAAGTTTACATAAAGATTTTTATCTTTATCGTTATTTGGTAAATCCATTTCATCTTTCAAATTTACAATATTCATAATTCTCGATACAATTTTTTTAAAAACAGGAGCGGAAACCTCTCCTCCGTAATAACTTTTCTTTGGTGAATCCATCAAAATCATTAACACAAATTTAGGATTTTTTGCAGGAACAAAACCAACAAAAGACGCAGCATAATTTTTCTTAGAATATTTACCATCAACAAGTTTAGAAGCTGTACCCGTTTTACCAGCTATAGTAATTCCTTCGATTTTTGCTTGTTTCCCAGTTCCATTTTCAACAACAGAAATGAACATTTCTGTTAATTCTCTTGCGGTTTTATCAGATACCACTCGTCTAATTTCTTGAGGTTTATTTTGAAACATTACTTTTTCATCACTTATGATTCTATCAATAATATATGGCTTCATTAAAATACCGTTATTAGCTATTGCAGCATAAGCAGAAGCTATTTGTAAAATTGTAGCTGATAAACTATAACCATAAGATAAAGAGTAAATAGTCATCGGATCCCAGTCTATTGGCCTTTTGAGTTCTCCTTTCATTTCTCCTGGTAATTCTACCCCTGTATAAATACCAAATCCAAAATTACGAGCATATTTATAAAATTTTTCATCACCAATCATTTTTACAACTTTGGACATAAAAATATTACTTGAATTTTGTACAGCTTCTTTAAAAGTGAGCACGCCATAGGGATGTGTATCCTCAATATATTTACCGAAAATTTTATATTTACCATTTTCACAAAAAACTTTATCAGATGGTTTTAAGATGCCTTCTTCAAGTAATGCAGCCGCAGTCACAATTTTAAAAGTTGAACCGGGTTCAAACATATCACTAATAGCTCTAATTCTATTTTGTCCAGGTAGAGCTGTATTATAATTATTTGGATTTATCGCTGGATAATTTGACATAGCTAAAATACCACCTGTTTTTGGGTCAATCATCACTGCAGTAGCTGCATCAGCACCAACTTCAGCAGCTCCTTTGAATAACTCTTCATCTACAATAGTTTGATAAACCTCATCAATTGTTAAAACTAAATGACAGCCATCAACTGGTTCTTGTTTCGGTAAATCAATTGAAGGCATAAGCCTACCTCTACCATCTCTTTGAAGAATAATAAATCCATCTTCACCTCTTAAAACCTTATCAAACTGTAATTCTAAACCACTTAATCCCACATTATCAATATTTGTACAACCTAATACCTGACCACAAATTTCATTATTAATATAAACTCTATGCGGTTCTTCTATTTTTATTAATCCATCAATTTTATAATTTGAAATTTTCTCGGCAACATTCTTTGGAACCATTCTTTCAAGCCAGACAAATCGTATATTTTTTTCTAATTTATTTTTATAATAATCTATAGGTTTGTTAAAAATTTCTGAAAATAATTTAATTACTTGATTCTTTTCTGTTAAAACTTTAGGATCAGCACCAAAAGAATAAAATATAGAATTTGTAACAAGAGTATTCATATTGCGATCATAAATATTTCCACGCTCAGGTTTCAAAACAATTTTACTTTCAGATTGTCGCTTAGCAATTTCTTGATACTTCCACGAATCTTTAATCTGTATTATAACTAAACGAAAAATAATTGCCCCAAAACCTAAAAGGAAAAAAACTAAAACAATATATAATCTCCAATTTTTATTATGGCTATCTTTCATTGTAATTGCAATTATTTCTCGATTTCAAAATAATTAATCTTTTCTTTATTATATTCTAAACCAAGTTTTTCAGCTAATGGTAAAATCCTTTGTAAAGATGATAGTTTCTCAATCTCGTTTTTCAAATTCTCGTTTTCTTCTCTAATTTTCTCTAATTTTTTATATAAAGCATTATTTTCAACAACAAGTTTATTAACAGTAAGTACATTATTTATATGAAAAGTAATAACTAGTGATATTAATATAAAAGCAAGAATTATTGAAAGAGGTGAAATTCTCCTTTTTTCATTATTCTCTTTTTTTCTTAATTCATCAGTTATCATATTTTTTCAGCTACCCTCAACTTTGCACTTCTTGATCTAATGTTACTTAATAATTCTTCTTTTTTCGGAGTAATTGGCTTTTTAGTAATAATTTTTAATTTTTCTATTGCACCACACATACATTCGGGAAAGTTTGGTGGGCAATTACACTTTCGCGAATAATCCCTAAAAAAATTTTTGACTATTCTATCTTCTAAAGAATGATAAGAAATCACAACCAACCTTCCACCAGTAATTAAATTTTCAACACAGTCTTTTAAAGCTTGAGAAAGATTCTCTAATTCATTATTAACTTCTATTCTTAATGCTTGAAATATTCTACTTAAATTTTTATTTAGTTCAGAAGAACGATAAAAATTTTTTAAAATATTTACAAAATCATCAGAAGTTTTTATTGATTTCAGTCTTCGGAATTCTACGATACGTTTAGCAATAAGTTTAGCTTTTTTTTCCTCTCCAAATTCTCGAAAAACTCTTTCAAGCTCTTTTTCTGAATAAGTATTTATTACTTCGCTCGCAGGAATTCCTTTATTTTTATTCATTCGCATATCAAGCACAACATCTTCTCTGTATGTAAAACCTTTATCCTTATTATCAAGTTGAAAAGAAGAAACACCTAAATCAAACAGAAAACCCGAAATTTTATTAAAGAAACCTAATTTTGAAATTTCAGTTTTTAAATTAACAAAATTATCGTTTATTAAAATTAGATTATTTTTATATTTTGAATTTATTTGCTCAACATGCTTAATAGCATCAATATCTTCATCAAACCCAACAATCTTCGATTTCCCCTTTGTAACATCAAGTATTCTCAAAGTATGTCCCCCTCCCCCAAGAGTACAATCTACATAGATACCATTACTATCTATTACTAAATACTTAATTACTTCATCTAATAAAACTGGTTTATGATAACTTTCATCCATCAAATTCCCAACCCCATTACTTGTTCAGCAATCGCTTCATAACCCTCACTTTGGGAGTTAAGATATTTATCGAATGCTTCCGGATCCCAAACCTCTATTCTTTCTCCAACACCAATAATTTTCACTTCAGATTTTATTCCGGCATAATCAAGTAATGTTTTGGGTAAAGTAATTCTTGATTGTGAATCTAATTCCTGATGGGAAGCCCACATAAGAAAAGTTCTTTGAAATAACCTATCCTTTTCTTTGAAAGAATTTAAGGAAGATAATTTCTTTTCTATGTTTTCCCATTCATCAAGTGGATAAATGGCAATACATTTTTCAAAACCTCTGGTAGCTACAAATGTTTCTTTAGCTTCAGGTTTTATATTTTTACGCATTTTTTGAGGAATGCTTATCCTACCTTTACTATCAATTGAGTAGTCAAACATTCCCATAAATGTTGCCATAACTTACACCTTAATTTATTTTTCCACAATTACCCACTATTACCCACTATTACCCACTTTTGATACAAATTTAACCCTTTTTTATTGAAAGTCAAGCAAAAAATCAAAAAAAATTAAAAATTTTATTAAAAATTTAATTAACAAAAAAAATTTTTGTTAAAAGTTATTTTTGGGGAACTTTTTAAGATGGATATTATTAAAAAGAATTATTTATGTTTTACAAATCTATTATAATCTATCAGTTCCTTCACCTCTTCAAGAATTGGATCCTGTAAAAGTTCGATTACTTCAGTATCTATTTCTGAATAAAACTGATCTCTTTGATTTTTTAAATTATCAAATAACTCTTGTGGGAGTTTGATATTATATTCATCCTGAAATTTACTTAATCGCATAATCATTACATCTAAATCTCTTCCATGTCCCGTAGAATCTTGTAGTTTATTAATTTTATTATAAAAATCCCAAAATAATTTTTTTGGAAAAAAATTAATAAAAATTTCAAGAGGATATCTTAAACGTCGAATAGATATCCTTAATTGATGTAAATCTTCTACATCATGAGATTTTAGATATTTATCAATATTAATAAGAACATGATCTAACTTTTGTCTTAATACTCTTTTACCTTCATTGTAATAAGAGTTATTAATTTTGATACCTGTTACAAACCATTTTTTAGGCATATTATATTATTCAGATTAGTTAACCATAAATTATGAATATTTTTAATATTTTGCAACAATATTTTAATAGACAACAAAATAATATCATAGTATTTTTATTGATTTCTTATAAATTTGAAACATCATATCAATTTTACTTTACCTACTTGAACAATTTTTCAAACTTAATAGTCAAAAAATGTCCATAAAAATAAACAATAAATTACTAAAAGAAAAATTAAAAAAATATTTTTAATATTATCAATGTTTTATTTTTTAAAAAAAATGGCATAATTATTGGAACATTAATATATAAAGAACGTATATAATGGAGGATTAATAAAATGAAAACTATAAATAAAATAATTTTAGGATTGATCATAATAATTAGCTCCGGAATAATAGTACAAAAAGCTAATGCTCAGGTAAATGTAGATATCAATTTTAATGTTTTCTATCATGCTCTTAAGCCTTATGGTTCCTGGTTCAATTATGGAGAATATGGAATGTGCTGGCGACCATATGGTGTAAGTTATTCATGGCAACCTTATAGAGATGGTCATTGGGTTTGGACAAATTATGGTTGGACATGGATCTCAGATTATACATGGGGTTGGGCACCTTTTCATTATGGAAGATGGATTTATGATAATTATTATGGTTGGATATGGGTTCCTGATTACGAATGGTCACCAGCATGGGTTCAGTGGAGATATGATGATGACTACATTGGTTGGGCACCTCTTCCACCAAAGATACGTTTTACAATTACTATAGGTGCTGATTATAATGACTATGGGGTCGATTATTATCATTGGAATTATGTATATATTAAAGACTTTGTGGGTGTTAAATATAGATATATCCCAAGATATAAAATATATAAAATTCATAGACATACAAAAAACGTAACTAATATAACTATTATTAATAATAACTATTACAATTATGGTCCAAAAGTAAACGATATAGAAAGAGTATCTGGTACAAGAATCCGCGAATATAGAGTTATTGGAGAAAAAGAAGCCCCAAGAAACCGTGATGCTTATAGAATATCTGACAACAACCTATATATTTATAGACCTGAAATCACAAGAACAACTGGAAGCACAAGAGGCAATACGAGAGAAGAAATTAATAGAAATAACTCAAATAACAATGAAACTCAAATCAATAACAGAATAGAAAGGCAATCTGAGAGAGAAACTCATATAAATCAAAGAGAAAATAATAGTGAAAGAGGAACAAGAGAAAATTCAAATAATAGAGTTTTTGAAAGATCTAATACTAGACCAGGGAACGAAAATGTTAATACCAAAAATGAAACCACTAGAAATGTAGATAAAGAAAATAAAATTGAAAATAGCAGAATGAATAGATCTTCTGATAAAGAAAATAATAGAAATTCAAGAAACGAGATACAAAGAGATCGAAGTAATGAAAGAAATGAAAGAAATAGAAATAGATAAAATTTGGAGAATAAAAATGAAGAACCTATTTAAAAAATCAATTTTTCCATTAGTAATTACTAGTATTATTTTTCTATCTGCCTGTAACGATAATAGTAACAATCCAGAAATCGATATAATTCCTGTTCCACCTCAAGGGTTAAGGGCAATAGCAATGAACAACAAAGTATATTTATATTGGTTTCATAATTATGAAGATGATGTTGTAGGTTATAACATTTACGTAAGCAATAGTTATAATGGGAGATACCAAAAAATTGGTTATACAACTAAAAACGAGTTCTATGATGAAGGTGCAGTAAATGGTACAACTTATTATTATGCTGTAACTGCTTATGATAGAACAGGTAATGAAAGTGATTTCAGTGTTGAAAATGTTTCTGCTACACCCAGACCTGAAATATTTAACCTTACTTTGTATGACTATCGCACCAACCCAAACCGAGCAGGATATGATTTAAGTGCAAATCAAATTGTCCCATACGACAATCAATATGCCGATTTTTATTTTGAATATTATAATGGTTTGTACTATATGAATGTTTTTAAAGATAGTGATATTCAAGATATGGGATATACATCTAATTTTGACGAAATAATATACTCCCCTACTAAAGGGTGGTCACCAACAAAAGATGTAATTCTTATTGTAGGTCATACTTATACAATTTGGACATGGGATGACCACTATGCAAAAATCAGAATAAAAGAGCTATATCCTGATAGAGTTGTTTTAGATTGTTCTTATCAATTACAAAAAGGTAATCCTCAAGTAAAAAGAAGCCCTAATAAAGAGAGAAAAATTTCCTCCTCTATTTACAATATTACTAAATAGCCAAAAACCACCAAAGCCCTGGAATTTATTCCAGGGCTTTTTTTATGGTATTTCGTTATATTAAAAATTAATCATAATTTAATAAGCTATTACTATTTGTTAAAAATTCTTGATTTCTTTTTTATTTTTTAGTATAATAAAACATAAAAATAATTTTAATCCTATCAGGATATCATTATGAGCAGCAATGATTTAATTATTTTTGATTTTACAATTAAAGGACAAAATATAGTAAAAAATCTGGTCACATTAATCAAAAATATCATAACAAATATCAAAATTATTGCTTCGATTGAGTACTTGAGTACTCTCAAAGAACAATACCAGGAGTTCTGATTTAACAGGGCTTTGACTAAACCATATACTCTTAAAGAATTGATGTTAACAATTACTAATTTATTTTAAAAAAAATACTCAAATTAGGTTTTCATTTCAGAATAATTTAAATTATATTATATTAATTATATTATAAATAAAAATTAAGTATGAAACTAATTGTTTTCAATAAAAATATTGATTTAAAATTCTTGCTTATTTATCTGACAATTATTTTGTCAATAATAATTACATTAGTTTTTAAAAAAATATTTTTTACAAACCTTGAATCGAATTGGGCAACAATAGAAAAAGAAAAAAATCAAGAAATATCTAAAAATATATTAAATGATGTTTATAATTTTCAAAAAGCAATTTATGAAGGGGCTTTTACAATTGCTAATGATTCTTTACTAAAAACAATACTTACACAATCTAATATAAATAAAAAAGAAAAAGTTTTTAGCTATCTATCAAGAATTTCAGAAGTAGACAACTATCAAATTATAGATAAAGACTTTAGAATCGTTGCATGGAATGGTAAAAGAAACTATGTACTGAAAAAAAATGATATAAAATTTATTAACAATGACACCTCATTTATTTTTTCTGGTTCGATATATTCATATTACATTCACATTAGAAAAATTATTACTGACACATCTTCAATATACTTTTTGGTAACTAACAAAATATTAATGACCAATTATAATTTAAACAATAGATATATAAAAAACACCGGATTAGAAACAGAATTACAAAATAAATACAATATTCCAATAAAATTTTATATTAATAAATTACCTATTCACAAAAAAGGATTTTTAATTAAACAAATAAATTATTTAGATGGTAATAAACTTGGTTTTATTGAATTCAGCGGTATAAATAAAGATTTTTATTTAGAAAAAATTGACAATTATTTTAATATTATTATTTATAGTCTAATTGTTTTATTTATCATACTATTATGTTATGAATCTTACAGATTTTTCACAACAAATCTAAAATTTTATAAGTTACTTATTTTTACATTAATTCTTTGGTCAATACGATATTTTTTTATTTTAACAGGTTACTTCAGTGTAATCTCCGAATCAGAAATATTTACAAGAAAATATTTTTCAAATTATTTTGGTTATGGTCTTACTGATTCACTGGGTGATTTATCATTAACTTTAATTTTTCTTCTTATTAATATTTTTTATTTAGTTTATTTTTTCCAAAAGAAAGAAAAAAAATCAACAATTTACTTTTTATCTTCTCCACCAGTAGTTTTAATCATTATTATTTTGATAGATATTATAATAATGTTATTACTAAGAGGTTTCGGGGCTAGTTTAAAAACAATCGCTTTTGATACCACAATAAAAATTTATAATTTTAGCTCAATTCTTCCCTCTTTTCCTCTTGGATTGACATATATAAATATTTTCTTATTAGGTTTTTCGGTTTTTCTTACAATTATTTTTTTAATCTTTCAACAATTTTACATAATTAAATTTAAGAACAAAAATGTTAAATTCATTATATTGATTTTATTAATCATTATAACGAATCTTATTTATAATTACATAGAAAGGAACAAACAAGTTGATCCTATTATTCAGATAATTACTTTAGTTATATCATTTCTTTTAGCCTATTCTTCTTACCACAATTTCGAATATTCAAAAAAATCATTTAACATAAAAAATACTTTCATCACAGGTTTACTTTCCTTATTGCTAACCTTTATTATCTTGAATCAAAAAATTGAATCTAAACAAAAATTTGAGATAGAAAGAAAAGGTGATGAATTAATAAGACCAATTGATGATTATATTACTTATATAATGAATAGAACGATG
>DATCTW010000073.1:0-103410 GCA_036567745.1 Ignavibacteria bacterium
CAATTTATTTTTTTAATTCATTAATTGCCATTACTATTGCACCATATATTGGCTCATTGTTAGAATCAATTAGCTCAATCTGTTTTAAGTTTGAATTAATGTAATTAACTATCTTTCTTCTTATGTAATTATCGTTTGTAATTATACTTCCTACAAAAGATAAACCGATTTTTTCATCAAAATTGATTTTTTTTAACATAGTTTCAATATGAAGCAATAATTCATCTACAGCTTCATTAAGTATCTCTTTTGCAATTTTATCATCTTTTTCAGCAGCTTCAAAAACTAATGGAGCAATCTTAGCAATATCAAAATTATCAGTATAGATAGATTTAATAATTGTTTCAAGAGAATTGAGATTATACTTTTCACTTATCAAATCAAATAATAATGTTTTTTCTCCTCTTCCATCGATTTGTTTTATTGAAGATATTAATCCCTTTTTACCTATATAGAATCCACTACCTTCATCCCCAAGAATTCTTCCCCAACCACCTACTCTATAAAGATTTCCTTGTCCATCTTTACCAAACATTATTGAGCCAGTTCCAGAGATTAAAATCATGCCAGGTTTATTAGGAAAAGCTGCTTCAAGAGAAATTCTTGCGTCGCTATCAACAATAATACTATTGAAAGTAAAGCCTTTTGAAGTCGAATAATCCTTAAAAGCTTTTCGCATGTTATCCTGATCTAATTTTCTACCGGCACCAGTTAAACCTAGCATTGCAACTTTTATATCTGAATTATTAATTTTTGAATTATTTATACAATCTTGTAAACCTTGAATAATATTTTCACAGGCTTTTTCAAAACCAACTATCAAAAAATTTGAAGGGCCAGTAGTACTTTTAGCAATAATATTACCATTTTCATCAGCAATTACAGAATTTGTTTTTGTTCCACCACCTTCAACCGCTAATACATAGTTCATAAAAAATCCTTCTAATTTATAAAATAAATAACTTTTCTTTGAAAATTGAGTAATTTAATTCGTAAAATTAGTGAAATTATTTTTGAAATACCAAATTTATCTAAATAGTATATAATTCTTAAATGAGTAAGATATGGTCCCTTGATATTATAACTTTTCTTATAAGTAATCATTTTTAATTCTTTCAGAGTATGATTATACCATTCAGAATTATAACATTGTTTACCAGATAAATTAGAACCACCAATATATACAATATATCCACCATTTTTCAAGTAATCAATTAAATATTTAAAAACAGAATCTATATCTTCAAGTACATCAGTATTTACAACACTACAACCAAAAAGAAAAATCACATCAAAATACTTTTTACCAAATGTCAAATTTAATGCATCCATTACTTCAAACTTAGAAAGTGGATATTGTTCTTTAGCCTTTTTAATAGCGGTTTCACTTATATCTATACCTATAGATTCATAACCAAGTTTTTGAAATAAATAAGTATAAATCCCTGTTCCACAACCTAAATCAAGAATTCTACTTCCAGGCTTTATTTTACAAATTTTGCATATTACTTTTAGAAACTTTAAAGAAATTTTTTCATTATAATATTTAAAATCAGACTTATTATAAAAATTATTATAATAATTTACAATATATTCTTTTTCAAGTTTCATCAATATCCTTTTCTATGAGCATAAATATTTAACATTATTCCAACCATTATCATTGCTGAAAGCAAAAGTGAACCACCAGAACTCATAAAAGGTAAAGGCAAACCCATCACTGGTAAAATATTAATTGCCATTCCAATATTAATAATTGTATGATAAAATAAAATAGCTAAAAAACCTATAACAATATTACTTTCAAATTTGGTTTTAGCTAATTTAGCAATTTTTAAAGCTCTAGTAAAAACTAAAAATAATAACAACAAAACTATAATCGAACCTATAAAACCAAACTCTTCACCAGGAACACAAAAAATAAAATCTGTCCATTGTTTTGGAATAAATCTTAATTGAGTTTGAGTGCCCTGCATAAATCCTTTTCCAAATAATCCTCCAGAACCAATAGCTACTTTGGCTTGAATTGCATTATATCCAGAACCTAAAGGATCTTTAGAAGGATCAAGAAAAGAAGTTATTCTTTTCTGTTGATATAGTGCTAAACCTTTATATATATAATCAAAAGAAAAGCCAACTGCTAATAAAAAACCACTAAATGAAAAAATTATGCTCCAATTCTCTTTTATTAAATATAATACAAGAATTGATAAACAAATAATTATGAATAGAGACCAAGTACCAATTAAAGCACTAGCAATAGCTAATACTGTTGAAATAATTGCAATAATATAAAATAATTTTGTTCCGGCCCAAAAAATCATAAAAACAAATAAAAATAAATATACTGTTCCAGTACCAAAATCTGGTTGAAGCATAATCAAAACAAAAGGTACGAATGGAATTAAAAAAGCAATTAAAATGTATTTAATCTCTTCAATTTTTGTATTTTTATTTGATAAGTACAAAGCTAGTACAATTACTGTAGTTATCTTTGAAAATTCAGATGGTTGTATTTTAAAAAAACCGAAATTAATCCAACTTGTAGAACCATAAACAGTTTGTCCAATTATAGGAACAGAAGCTAACAAAATCAGAGATAATCCATAAAGAGGATAAGCAAATAGTTCTAAATATTTAATTGGTAAAAAGAAAGAAAAAACCAATGCAATAAAACCAAAGATCACCCAAAGTAACTGTTTTTCAAAAACTTCACCCAAACCTGCAGAATATGTTGCACTATAAATTGAAACTAATCCAATAATTACCAGCAACATTGAGCTAAAAAATAAAACAAAATCAAAGTTTTCTTTAATATATTCTTTAAACATTAAAGTTAATCTCCAGTTTCAGTAGTAGATTTTGTGTTTATTTCTTTCTGGGCTTCCATTATAAAATCGTTATTGATCTTTTTATCTTTATTCAGTAAATACTGTTTAATAAGTGCACTTGCAATTGGTGCAGAGGTTGTTCCTCCAAATCCTCCATTTTCAATGATAATAGCTACAGCAATTTTGGGGTTATCAAAAGGAGCAAAACCTATAAACCACGCATGATTTTTACCATGAGGATTCTGAGCTGTACCAGTTTTACCTGCTACAACAATTCCAGGAACCTGTGCGGCAAGTCCAGTACCTCCTGGAGCGTTTACAGCTAAATACATACCGTGTCTTATAATATTTAGTACTCTTTGAGAAATATCAAGTTTTCTCCCCTCAATTGGCACAAGAGTTTCAGTATTAGAATGTTTATCAAAATAAGAATGAACCAGATGTGGTTTATAGTAAGTACCATTATTAGCAATTGTCGAACAATAACAAGCTGCTTGTAATGGTGTAATGCTTACTTCTCCTTGACCTATTGCTAAACTAATTAAAAAACCTTTTCCCCAATTTTTTCCATACACCTTATCGTACCAAGATTCTGTTGGAATAAATCCAGGTCGCTCAACAATATCAACACCTGTTCTTTTACCAAAACCAAACATCGAAGCGTACTTATTCCAAAAAGACCAACCTTTTTCCTTGTTTAATTTTAACATTAAATTATAAAAAAATATATTACAAGATTGATGTATTGCTCTTGTAACATTTATTGTACCATGAACGTGGGTACACTTAAATACTTTATCCCCATACGAAAAAGCACCCCCACAATTAGCAGTCCAATTTTCATCAATTACACCCTCTTGTAAAGCTGCAGTAGCCAATACCATTTTAAATATTGATCCAGGGGGATATTCACCTAATGCAGCTCTATTAAATAATGGTTTTGAAGGATCTTCATTTAAGCTTTGCCAAACATCTATTGGAGTAACACCACTAAATAATGATAAATCATAATCAGGCTTACTTGCCATAGCTAAAATTTCACCATTAGATGGATCAATTGCTACTATTGCACCCTTTTTGTTAGTTAATAAGGTTTCAGCTAAAATTTGTAAATTTAAATCTATTGACAAATTTAAATCCATTCCGTCAATTGGTTGACTATCCATTTTACCATCATCATATTTACCAATTTTTCGTCCCTTTGAATCAACTAAAATATAGCTATAACCTTTAATACCTCTAAGTAATTTTTCATAAGTGCTTTCTAATCCTTGTTGACCAATATAATCACCTGGTACATAATAACCAGAATCTTTTCCAATCTGTTCATCTGAAATTTCTTTGACATATCCTAAGAAGTGAGACATTCTTGCTAATGGAGTATAGGTTCTTTTTGGTTCAGGTAATATTTCAACACCAGGAAATTTATCCTGATTTTCTTCAATAAAAGCCAAGGTTTTTTGATCAATTTCTTTTTTAATTTTTACTGGATTAAAAATTGAATACCTTTTACCTTTATTGAGTCTCTCTTTAAAAACTGAAGTATCTATATCAAGAATCTTTGACAAAACAGGAATTAATTTTTCATCAAAGTCATTTGGAGTAACATATAAAGAGAAGGCGGGTCTTGTATCAACTAGAATATTTTTATTTCTATCATAAATAGTTCCTCTCCCAGGTTCTTTCACAACCCTTCTAATACTGTTCTTTTTAGACTTAGTTCCATACTCTTCTGCACTTAATAATTGAAGTTCAACGAGTCTATATGTAAAAACTAAAAAAACTAATGAAATAATTATTAATGATAAATTATATCTATGTTGTTCTTTAAGTTCAATCGACATTTTAAACCTCGTTCACAGATTTAACAATCCTCTTTGATAACGTAAACATAAATATAACTCCAAAAATTAGAGTATATAAACTTGAACCAAGAACAAATTTTAAAAGTAAATATCCATAAGGTAAATCATTATTTCCTTGAATAAAAATAGTATAATATATTAGATTTGAAATTATAATTACTAAAAACATTACAAAAATATAAAAATAACTTTGTAAAATTTCTTTAGGTCTATTTTCATCATGGAAATAACCTGCGATAAAACCTGCAATAAGATATGAAAGAGCCGACAATCCTAAAAAAGTAGAGGAAAAAATATCTACAAGTAACCCAAATAAAAAGCCAAAAATTAAACCAGTAATTTGTCCTCTTCTTACACCAATATAAATAACCAATAGAATTGGTAAATCTGGAGTAATCATTTGAATGCTAATTAAAGGAATAAAGGTCTTCTGAATCAAAAAAAGAATAATAGCTATTCCAATATATTTTAGATAATCAATTAACATTATTACTCTTTTTCATAAATTAAGTTTTCTAACACAACCCTAGATGAATCAGGTTTATATAACAATACAAATGTTTCTTCAATTGTACTAAAATCAACATAACTTTTTACTTCTACTTTTTGAAAAAGATTGCCAGTATCATAAGATACAGCAACAACTGTACCTACTTCAATATTATCAGGGAAAATGCTACTATATTCAGAAGTTTTAACTATATCTCCAACTTTAATATCAAGGTTTTTTGCAACCTCAGAAATTATTAAATTCTCTCCACCGTTCCAATTTAAAATACCCGGAACCCTTGATCTTTCAATAATTACGCTTGCTTTAAAGTTCTTGCTTTTTAATATCTCAGCTATACAATAATTATCAGAAACACTAATAACTTTACCAACTAAACCTTTTTCAGAAATAACTGGCATATTTATATTTACACCATCATTACTTCCAACATTTAATGTTAAATAATTTCTAATGAGGTTTATACTTTTTCCTACAACTTTAGCTGTAACAAGGTTATATTTTGAGGATTGTTTAAACTCGAGAAGTTTTTTCAATCTTATATTTTCTAAACTGGCTTCACGTAATCTACTGAGCTCCTCAGATAAAATTACATTTTGCTTTCTCAATACATTATTTTCTTGTGCAATAGATAAAATATGAGGAATCCATACCAAATTAAAAAAATCAGAAAAATTTTCCTGTAAATAACCAATTGCCAAAATTGTGTTTGATCTGATTTGTTTAATTTGAATATTATTATTATGAAATAATAAAAAAGAGGATACTATAATTAAAAAAATTAATAGAAAATAAGCTTTAAATTTAAAAAAAATATTAAAAATTCTAATCATTTATCAAAACAATATCAGTATTTTCTACTCTTAATTAAAACCTGAGAGTATTCATCCATTCTTTCTAACACCTTACCCACTCCCCGAACAACAGCAGTTAATGGATCTTCTGCAACATGAACTGGTAAACTTGTTTCGAGACGCAATCTTTCATCTAGACCCTTCAATAAAGCTCCACCTCCAGTGAGCATTATACCTCTATCTAGAATATCAGCAGATAATTCAGGAGGAGTTCGTTCTAGAGATAATTTTACTGCATCTACAATTGCATTTACAGGTTCGCTTAATGCTTCTCTTATTTCAACTGAACTTACTTCAGATGTTTTTGGAATTCCAGCTACAAGGTCTCTTCCTTTAACTTGAATAATAATCTCTTCATCTAGAGGCATAGCAGAACCGACCTCACATTTAATTGCTTCAGCTGTGCGTTCACCTATTAGTATGTTATAGTTTTTCTTGAAAAACTGAATAATTGCATTATCCATTTCGTCACCTGCTATTCTAATTGATTCTTCATTAACAATACCTGATAAAGCAATTACAGCTATTTCCGTTGTTCCACCACCAATATCAATTACCATATTACCAACAGGAGCATTTACATCCAATCCTATACCAATAGCTGCTGCCATTGGTTCTGTAATAAGATGAACTTCCTTAGCACCAGCGTGTTCTGCCGAATCTCTTACTGCTCTCTTTTCTACTTCAGTAATACCACTAGGTACGCCAATAATAATCCTTCTACTTGGTAACCAATTTGAATGAACTTTTTTGATAAAAGCTCTCAACATACCTTCAGCAATTTCGAAATCCGCTATTACTCCATCCTTCATAGGTCTGATAGTTTTAATATCCCTATGAGTTCTACCTATCATTTCACGAGCTTCATTACCTATGGCAACAATTTTTTTTGTGTTTTTATCAAAAGCGACAATTGAAGGTTCATTCAAAACAATTCCTTTACCAACCATATACATTAAAGTATTTGCAGTACCTAAATCAACTGCAATATCAGCAGAAAAGAGACTAAATAAACCCATGAAAACTCCTTAAAATTAAAAAACTTTTATTAATGTCTAAAATGGCGAATACCAGTAAATGCCATTGTTACATTATTCTCATCAGCAGCATTAATTACTTCATTATCTCTTACAGAACCACCTGGTTGAATAATTGCTGTTGCACCAGCTTTAATAGCTTCTATTATACTATCTGCAAATGGGAAAAAAGCATCAGAAGCGACAGCAGAATTTGATAAATCTAATCCAAATTCTTTTGCTTTCATTATAGCAATTTTTGTTGAATCAACTCGAGACATTTGACCAGCACCTATTCCAAGTGTTTTTTGAGAATTTGAAAAAACTATAGCATTAGACTTAACATGCTTGACAACCTTCCATGCAAAAAGCATTGCTTTCAATTCATCACTCGAAGGCTTTCTTTTAGTAACAATTTTTAAATCATTTTCCGTTATAGTTTTATCATCTACATCCTGAACTAAATATCCACCAATTACATTTCTAATTTGCAACTTTTCTTTTTTATATTGTTCAAAATTGAATTTTATTAATCGTCGATCCTTTTTCTTTTTCAATATTTCAAAAACTTCATCAGAATATTCAGGAGATATAATAACTTCAGAAAAGATTTCATTAATCTTATTTGCAGTATCAATATCAATAGGTCTATTTAACGCTATAATACCACCAAAAGCACTCTTTGGATCAGTAGAAAGTGCATTTTCATAAGCGTTAAAAATATTTTCTCCTAAACCAACTCCACAAGGGTTATTATGTTTTACTATTATCGATGCAGGGCTTTCAAATTCTAACATTAAATTAACAGCCGAAGAAATGTCAAGAATATTATTATAAGATAGTTCTTTGCCATGAAGTTTGGTAAAAACCTTTTCAAATTCACCATAGAGAGCGGATTTCTGGTGTGGATTTTCACCATATCTTAATGAAAACTCTTTTCTAAATCCAAATGTTAATACATCTGGAAAATCCTGATATAATTCATCTTTATCAAAATAGTTAAAAATTAATGAATCATAGTAAGCTGTAGTACGAAATACTTCCTTAGCGAGATTTCTGCAATATTCTTCAGAAACACAGCCATTATTTTTTCTTAATTCTTCAATCAATGATTCATATTGGTTAGGATTTGAAATTGCTGCTGTATATTTATAATTTTTTGCAGCAGCTCTCAACATCGAAGGTCCGCCAATATCAATTTGTTCAATAATTTCTTCGTCTTGAATTCCCTCTTTTTTAGATGTCTCTTCAAATGGATAAAGATTTATACAAACTAAATCAATTGGTTCTATATTCAATTCTTCTATTTGTTTCTTGTGATTAGAATTATCTAAAATAGCTAGTAACCCAGCATGTATTTTGGGATGTAAGGTTTTAACCCTTCCATCTAAAATTTCAGGGAAACCTGTAATCTCACTTATTGAAATAACTGGAATATTATTTAACTTTAAAAAATTATAGGTTCCACCTGTAGATATTATTTGTACTCCGTAATCTTTAAGAACATTTGCTAATTCTAATAGTCCATCTTTATAATAAACACTTATCAGTGCCCTTTTAATCTTTAGCATCTATTTCCTCCTAATGACTTTTCTACCTTTAACAATCAATCTTTCCTCTTCAAATAAACGAATAGCTTCGATAATCAATTTATGTTCCTCTTTTAAAACTCTATCTGCTAATTCTTCAGGTGTATCATCATCATTTACTTCAACGGGTTTTTGTAAAACTATAGGGCCATTATCATATTCTTCATTAACTAAATGAACTGTGACACCAGTAATTTTACAACCGTAATCTAATACTGCTTTATGAACGTTTAATCCATACATACCCTGACCACAAAAAGATGGTATTAAAGCTGGATGAATGTTTAAAATTCGATTTTTATATTTGTTTACTATATTAGAATCAATTTTTTTCATATAGCCAGCTAAAAGAATAAAATCAACAGAATGTTTTTCTAAAACATCTAAAATTTTTTGATTAAATTCATTTTCTGAATTAAATTGTTTGATACTAATATGGTATGATGGTATATTATTAAGACGAGCTATCTCAAGAATACCAGCATTAGAGTTGTTTGAAATGACAACTTTAATTTCAGATTCAAGATAACCTTCTTTAATTTTGTCAAGAACTGATTTAAAATTTGACCCTCTACCAGATCCAAAAACGCCTATGCTAAATTTCATATTATTTTCTTATAAAGCTTAAATTTAATAAATTAAATATGAAAAGTCAATGAATAATTAAGTAATTTTAATGATTTTACTACCTTTTTTGATAAAAATCTAGGATTTTCAGAGCAAAATTAGTAAAAATATTCAAAAATTTAAAAATTAATATATATATAAAATTATCAATTATTTACAGATTTATTATTGATAATTATGAATTTAATCATAAATCGAAAATTTCATTATATTATCTATTATGCTAGTTATTATTTGTTGTTTACCCTATTAAAGTAATATGATAAAAATTTTTGTTATTTAATTGGAGTAAATATAATGAATGAAAAATCAGTATAATTATTAATAAAAAGGGCCATTATTGAAAAAATCTAACAAATCACTTTTTGTTTCTGATTTAGCTATTACTATATCTTCAGTTTTTGTCTCTTTAATAATAGCAAACCTTTATGATAACCTTTTCTTAAATATGAACTATGACTTTCTATAAGTTAATTTTTATTATCAGATTATACTTTATATATTATATCTACAATAATATATTTTATTTTATTCCTCTAAATTTATTTTAAAACTTTTATTAATTATTTTATATAAAATATTTTTTGCATTAATACCACTTGCTTCTTTCCCTTTCAGAAAAATGACATAAACATAAGTTTCACCTTTATATTGAATATATCCTACAAACCAACCAATACTTACTCCTTTATTATCAAGAGAAGAAGAACCAGTTTTTCCGCTTAAAATTAAACCATCTTTTTCTTTTAAAATCATTATTTTTTTAACAATATCGATATTTTCTCTCTTAAAAGGTAATTTATAATTTATCAACTCAATTAAGAATTTAAGTTGTTCTTTAGTTGAAATCTTCAATGAGCTTCCTAACCAAAAATTATCTATACCTCCTGATATATCACAATTCCCATAATTTACCAAATCAATAAATTTTTTCATTTTTTTATAACCGATTCTTCTTGCAACCTCCTGATAAAACCATACTACCGAGTTTGCAAATGCACTTTTTAAATCATGATCTCGATTCCATACTTCAAACCACCTTTTTTTACCATCCCATTTAATTCCGAAATTTTCATCTGTTATTACACCTGTTTCTAAACCAATTAAACTATTTAATATTTTAAATGTAGAATAAGGAGAATATCTTTTATAAGAACCAGAATCATTATAAGCATAAAGGATAGAATCTTTTGTATCTGCTATTAAAAATATTCCATAATAATTTCTCATTAATGAATCATAATTAATATTTTTAAAATCTATTTGTGAAAATGATATTTCTTTTTGTAAACAAAATATAAAGAGAAAAAAATAAATAAAGTTAATTGTTTTCATATACTGCCTTAATAAATTTTAATAATTTATTTTTATCTAATATTCCATTAGTTCTAACTCCTGAACACACATCCACCGCATAGGGATTTACAATTTTTATTGCTTCTCTTACATTGTCAGAATTCAATCCACCAGCTAAAATAATTGGTTTTTTCACTCTGTTTCTTATTTCTCTACTAATATTCCAATCATGAGTTCTACCAGTTCCACCTAGTTTTTTTATTCTTAAGTTAGGATTACCAGAATCAAGAAGAAAAGCATCAACATACTTTTCAATTTTTAAAGATTCATAAATATCTTTTTCAGATAAAACATGAATAACCTGTATAATTTTAATGAATGGAAAATATTTTTTTAAGTTTAAATATACTTCAATATCTACTTTATCAACAATTTGAATAGTGTTTGCTTTTGTTATTAACATTTGTTTCGAAATATCATCAAAATTTATTTTGGATGTCAATAGGCTGGTTGAAATATAAGGGGGAATATTTTTTATTATTCTTTGAATCTTATCCAGACTAATTACGCCAGGACCACTTGGCATTTCAGAAACAAAACCGAGCGAATCTATTCCTAAATTAATTGCCAGTTTGGCTTCTCTTAAATTCTTTATGCAGCAAATCTTTATTCGGATCATTTATTAATAATATTTATTTTTATGATAAAGCTCTAAAACATACTTATAAGTTTTTAAACGAACAGTTTTTGGGATAGAGTGATCAGAATGGAAAATATATGGTATTCTATTCTTCTTTATTTGGTTTAATTTTGGTAAAATTTCATTGTTTATTTTATCATAATCATTAGTTTCATATGCAACTATATCTAAATTACCCATAAAAGCCATTTGGTTATTTACACATTCTGAAAATTCAACAACATGTTGCCCTGCCTTAGCCTCCAATACCTGTAGACAGTCAACCCCAGCATCTTTTATATAAGATAAATAAGGCCTTATTTTCCCACAAGAGTGCATAATGACTGGCAAATTATATGAATGAACAAAATCGAATAATTTTTTATGATGAGGAAATATGAGTTCTTTATAAAATTGCGGAGAAATAAAAGGAGCATTAGTATAACCCATATCTTCATAAAACCATATACCATCTGGAAGACCAATTTCTCTAAACACATACTCAAAATGAATTATAAGATTATTGATCATCACTTCGCAAAAATCTTTTATCCAATCAGGATCTAAATACATCGATTCAAGCATAATAACATCACCCATAGCACGTCTCATGATCTCGAAAATTATTAAATTATTAAACGTAACAAATCGATCTTCTTGCATTGCCTTTTTATATGATTCTTTCCATTTTTCAATATCACCAAACCTATTTAAATCTAAATACAATAATCTTTCTCGATATTTCTTCTTCCACTTATCAAAAGAATCGAGATCAAATTCTAGGTGTTCAGGGGTACCAGCTTTTCCCTTCCAATACCTCATTTTTGCTCCCCAACCATTAATTACAATTTTTGTCTCTTCATCCTCTTGAATAATTTCTTCATAAAAAGGGATTGCATCAGTAGAGAACCACGATTCGGGCAATCTTCTAATATCATAATCAAAATATTCATACAAATCTATGTTCTTAGGTAAATCATCGTTTTTCTCCCAAAATTCGATTGTATCTGGCCAGAAATGTTCACAAAGTCCCATTCTTTCAGGACATTTTTTTTCTTTAATTAATGTTTTAATAATCTCTCTTTTTGTCATAAATAAAATCTCCTATTTAAAGCCCTTCTTCACTTATCAAATATGATAAGATCGCAATAGCTGCAGCACCTAACTCAAATTCTCTTGGATGAACTGCACTAATAACATCATTTGCTGAATGATGAAAGTCAAAATATTTTAAAATGTCAGGCGCAAAACCCATTGTTACATCAGTTTTGACTTTTGAAATATCAACTCCTCCTCCACCATGCCTTATCCATTCAATATTAGCTTTCTGTAAGATGGGTAACCATGAAGAAATTTTTAAAAATTTTAATGAATCAGCAGTAGCATAGAAACCTAGTGGTGAACCTCCCCCTCTATCTGATTCTAAAGCGCAAATATGTTTATACTTACAAGTATCTGAATATTTTCCATAAGCAAGAGCTCCTCTTATACCATTTTCTTCATTTATGATAAAAGCACATCTTATAGTTCTTTTGGGTTTCAAGTTAAGTGATTTAATAATATTCAAAGCTTCTAGAGCATGAAAACAACCCGCTGCATCATCATGAGCACCAACTCCAGCATCCCAGGAATCAGAATGTCCAACCAGTAGAATCACTTCATCAGGGTATTCAGTTCCAACAATATCACAAAAAAGATTGTATGAGAGAATATCAGGTAAAGTTTTACAATTTAATTCAATTTTAACTTTTAAATCAGGTTCTTTTTTAATTGCCTCACTTAATAAATTTGCATCTTTAATCCCAATTACAATAGCAGGAATTTTAGGAATTTCATCTAAATAATTTACTGAACCTAAATGTGGGCTATTATCTTCTTTAGTTGTAACAGATCTAACAATAACAGCAATTGCACCATATTTTGCAGCATTTATTGCTCCCATACTTCTCTGATCTACCGCTCTCCCATAAGCATCCATTGTATTGACCAGACCTTTTTCCATTGGTCGATTATAAAATACTATTTTTCCTTTTACTTTTTCACCTAATTTATTAAGTTCATCAAAAGATTTTACTTCAATAATTTCAGCTTCAATATTCTTTCCTATGGTAGAAACACTACCCCCTAAAGCTCCAACATTTAGCTTTCTATTCTTATAAAATTTTGATTTTGAGATTATACATTTTTCAATATTACCTCTTACCCAATGAGGAACCATAACGGGTTGTAATGTTACATTTTCAAAACCTAATTCTTTCATTTTCTTTTCAGCCCAAAAAATCGATTTTAAGGAATTTTCAGAACCACTTAATCTTGGACCAAACTGACAAAAACCTTCTAATAGTTTATAACCTTCCTCATTCTCGAGAGCATATTTAACTATTTTGTCAGCAATAATAGAATATTTTTCAATCTTACTGTTATCTAAACTTTGAGAAAAAGCATAGTTTGTAAAAATAATAAAAAGTAATATACTCTTTAAAGTGTTCATTGCAATAACGTTATTTGTTAAAAATTTCAGTTAATTTAATATCATTTACAAAAACAGGTATTATTTCAATAGGAGCTTCTACCTCAATAAAGGTACCACCTGTAAATTTTTCTTTGGTCCAGGTATTATACCATTCAGTATTTTTTGGTAAATAGACTTTTCTTTTGAATGAATTAGAGTACAAAATTGGTGCGACTAAAATTTTTGAACCTAACATAAACTGATCATTTATTTCATAAGTAGATTCATCATTAGAATAATCGAAAAATAAAGGTCGCATTATTGGAGAACCATATAATCTAGCTTCTCTATAACACTCTTTTAAATATGGTTTTAGCTTTTCCCGTAAAAAGAGATATTTTGTAATAATTATATAAGCTTCATCGCCGAAAGACCATACTTCATTAGGAGAGCCAGTTTCAAATTCTTTGAAAAATGGTAATCTACAACCGTGCAAACGCAACAAAGGAGTGAATACTGCAAATTGAAACCATCTAATTATTAATTCTCTAAAATAGGGAGATTCAATCTCTCCACTATGAAAACCTCCGATATCTGCATTCCACCAGGGTATACCACTTAAGCCCATGTTTAATCCAGCTGGAATCTGTTTCTGTAAGTCCTCAAATGTTGATCCAATATCACCTGACCAAACCATCGCTCCAAATCTCTGACTTCCAGCCCAGGCTGATCTACAAAGCAAAAGAATTTCATTTTCTCCTGATTTTTTCATTCCCTCATAGAATCCTTTTTGATGATAAAAAGGATATGCACACCCTACTTCTTTTCCATCACCAATAAAATATTTTAAATTCTCATGATGAGGTGGAAAAATATCTGGCTCGCAAGAATCTAACCAAAAGATTTTAATTCCTTTATCATAATAATTAGTTTTTACTTTTTCCCAAATGAAATCTCTTGCTTTTGGATTTGTTGGATCGTAATAAGTAAGATAAACAGGTCCTTTTGGCTCAGTATCAATAAATTCCATTTGAACTGGTACACCATAACGGGTTCTTAATAATAAACCCTCATTTTTCATAAGCTCATAATTTTTTGAATATTGACTTACAGTTGGCCAAATTGAAACCATAACTTTTATACCCATTTTATTTAATTCTTCAATCATTTTCCGTACTTCTGGCCAAAAGTTATTATCAAAATTCCAATCTCCCATATATTTCCAATGAAAAAAATCAATAACAATTACAGATATTGGAAGACCTCTTTTCTTATATTCTTTAGCAATCGATAGTAATTCTTCTTTATCTTTGTATCTCAACTTACTTTGCCAAAAACCTAAACCCCAATCAGGCACTTCAGGGGGATAGCCTGTTGCTGCTGCATAATTATTCATAATATCTTTAAAAGTATCACCAACAGTTACAAAATAATCTATCTGATTTGATGCTTCTGAAATCCATCTTGTAAAGTTTTTAGCTAATTCTACTTTACCAATTGAAGGATTATTCCATAAAAAACCATACATCTTGGTTGAAAGTAAAAAAGGTATAGATACCTCAGTATTTCTTTGAACTAAATCAATTACACAACCTTTTTGATTTAAAAAACCATTTTGATGTTGACCTAGACCGTAGAATTTTTCTTTTAAATCAGAATTAAACTTCTGTTCAATATGTAAAAGATTTCCTTCTAGAAATCTATAATTTCTAGCTGGAGGATAAATAGTTGGAAAATTAACATGTTTATCTGTTTCTGATAAAAATTCGATATCTTTATCATTATAGAATTTTAGAACCCCAGCTTTTGACAAAATTATTTTGATTTTTCCATTAACAATTATTATCTCATTATCTTTTTTTTCAATTTTTAGATTAAATTTTTGTGGTGGTTCAATAAGAGCACTTAAATCATCTCTAAAATATGAATTCTTAGTAGCTTTTATTCTTACACTATCTTTACCCCATGACTCAATTATCAATATCTCATCTTTATACTTATAAATTAATTGAGAATTATTTTCAATTATTTCCATAATACTTACCCTTAATATTATTTATTGAGAAATAAATTCATAATAACCGCTTTCTAAATTAAGTTCAATTTCTTTATCATATATATTTAATATCTTAAAATAATTATTTTTTGTTGGATTATTATACTCAATTTCTGCATCAAAAAATTTAATTATTTTATTATTTGTCACAAAAGGAATTTTGATATTTCCACTTGCATTCACAGGTATTTTTACATTTAGTTTAAAATTAGTATTATCTCTTTGCCATGAACACTCAATTTTACCTCTGATTGTATTTATTATTCCACAAGCAAATTTAATATCATTAATAATTTTAGGGTATATTCCAATTTTTGACCAACCTGGTTCCAAACAGTTTACACCTACAATATTTTTAAAAAACCATGTATCAACAGAACCAAACATTATATGATTATGAGAGTTCATTGCACCATTTGTCAATTTTTCCCATCTTTCCCATAAAGTTGTTGCCCCTTCTAAAATCATATATCCATAACCAGGATAAGATTTTTGATTAATTACTTTATAAGCTACTTCATCATAACCATATTTTGATAAAACATCAAAAAGAAACCTAGTACCAATTATTCCAGTATCAACATGGTAATCATGATTCTTAATTACACTTTCTAAAAAGTAATTTAGCGTTTTTTGCTTAACATTTTCAGGGACCATTTCTAAATATAAAGGTAAAGCAAAAGATGTTTGAGCAGGAAAATGTTCTTTTGGTCTTCTTGACATATTAACTGATTCATAAAATCCATCATTCAAAAACTTTTTATTAAATTTATCCACAAGGTTATTGTACAACTCTCTAAATTTTTCATAATCTACATTTTCATTCAATACTTTTGATATTTCTGATAATAACAAGACATCATGTATAAAATACCACGTAGATGTAAATTCAATACTTGTATTTTTGGGTACCACGCTTCCAGGTGGGCACCAATCTCCAAATTTACCAATTTTATAAATAATTCCATCATCAGATATTGAGTTTAAATAATTTATGTATTTCTTTAAATTTGTATAATGTTCTTTTAAAATTCCAATATCATCATAATATTTATATAAATTGTATACAATAGTAATATATGCAGTACCCCATGCAGGATCAGCAGGATGTAAATGTTTTAAATAAAATGGTGATATATCAGTTAAGCTTCCATCTTCAAACTGTGAATCTTTAATATCTTGTAAATATTTTTTGTAAAAATTTATCATATCAAAATTGAAAATAGCTCCTTCACATGAAAGAGCAGCATCACCCATCCAACCTTGTCTTTCATTTCTTTGAGGACAATCTGTAGGAATACTCATAAGATTTGAAAGCTGACTCCATAAAATATTTTGATGAATTTTATTTATTAGTTCATTAGAACAATAAAAATATGAGTTTTTCTTAACAGAAGTATGAACAAAACACCCAATAACATTATCTAGTGAAGGTACACCTGGATAACCAGTTACTTCAACATACCTGAACCCATGATATGTAAAACGAGGTTCATAAATCTCAATACCCTTTCCTTTTAATATGAAAATATCAGTTGCATCAGCGTGAATATTGGCTTGAGTATTAATCATATAATTCTCATCAATATTTTCAGCAAATCTCAATTGAACTTTAGTGCCACAAGGACCTTCGACAATTAATTTTACCCAACCAGAAAAATTTTGTCCAAAGTCAAAAACAAAAACACCATGACTTGGATTAAACATTCTTTGGGGTTTTAAATAGCAATCAATTTTTATCGGTGGCATTTTTTGAGCAATTAATCTTGAGCCATTTTTAATTATTGGTTTTTCCCAATTTTTATCATTATAACCATACTCATCCCAACCTTCCATTTCTAATCTTGCATCATAAAATTCTCCAAAATATAAACCATTTTCTCTTAATGGACCAAAATTAACCTTCCATTCTTCATCAGATATTAAGGTTAATACATCGCCATTAACATATTCAATCATAACCTGTAAAATAAATTTTGGATAATCATATCCATAACTTTTGATATGCCTTCCATTTCCTAAGATTACACCAAAAGCATTTTTATTCTGAAGTAAGTCTTTTATATCATATGCAGTATAATAAACTGTTTTGTTATAATCAGATTGAGGAGAATCAAGAACATTATCTCCTACCTTTTTACCATTTAATCTTAGCTCATAATATCCCAAACCACAAATAAAAGCTTTAGCTTGTTTAATATTATCATATCTAATTTCAAAATCTTTTCTATAATATGTAGCATAAGTAAAATTTATATCTCCTTCAAATCTACCAAAAGAATATAAGCCTTCTTTGTTTTTTTCAAAATCCTTTGTAATCCATTTTGCAACCCAATCTTCACTTTTTAACAATGCTGTAGAAAAAATAGCTATATCACTTAATTCACTTTTGCAATCATCTTTATTCCACCACTCAATAGCCCAAAAGTATTCAGTAAATGATTTTAATTCAATACCATCATACTCAATTCCATAATTTTTATTTGAATGTACTTTTCCTGAATCCCATAAATTTCCAATATTATTCTTAATATTTTCAATTGAATCAGAAACAATAATTCGGTATGCGGTTTGTCTTTCTCCATTAATGTTAGAAACAATTATCCATGAAAACTTGGGTTTATAAAGATCAATACAAATAGGATTTTCTAAATTCTCAACTCTTAAATTTTGAGCTTTATACAAAAACATTTCTCTCTCCTCAATTATAACTGACTATGCAACTTAAACACATTTCATAAAAAATTCAAGACAAATGATAAAATGAAAATAAATTACGTAAGTAATTAAATTAATGATTTTATAAATTAATAATAATATTCAGAAAAAAGTCAAAGTATATTAATAACATATTAAATAATTTTTGCAATTAAAAGAAATAAATAATAATTATTCTATTAATAAAAAAACAATATTCATTTTTTTGGGAATTAAATTATTTGATTAAAAGAAATGAAATTTAAAATTTAAGTACAAAATAAATTAGCGTTTAATAGCAAGTAATTTTAAAAAAATTTAAATTGTAAACTAAAATATATCTGAATATATAGTAATAAAAAAATGAAAAGTTTAATTAAGATAATTTGAAATGAAAAAAATTTGAAATAAATTGTGGAGCTGAGGGGGATCGAACCCCTGACCTCCTGAATGCCATTCAGGCGCTCTCCCAAACTGAGCTACAACCCCATTTAATTATTATAAATATAAAAGAAAAAACTAATAAAGTCAACTTAAAAAAAATTACTTGAAATATATCACAAAAATATTTATTTTGAAAAACAATATTAAAGGTTTCAAAATGAAAAAGATTTTATTATTTTTACTATTTCTATTTAATTTATCATTCCTTTTATCTCAAAACTTAAAGGAATTAAAAATCTTACATTGGAATGATTTTCATTCAGCCAATTTACCTTTTAAAGCAACTAAAAAAGAAATACCAGAATTACACGACTCAATAGGCTTTATTGGTGGATATGCTTATCTCTCATCATATATCAAAAAATACAAAGATACAAACACAATTACCTTACATGCAGGAGATGATTTTCAGGGTTCACCATCTTCTACTGTAACTAAAGGTAAATCACAAATTGATATATTAAACTTGATATTACCTGATGCTTTCACTATAGGAAATCATGAATTTGATTATTCTCTAGATACATTATTAAAACATTTGAAATATGCAAAATTTAATGTAATTAATTGTAACCTAATTGATAAAGAAACAAAGGATAATATTGTCAAACCATACCAAATTTTCGAAAGAAATGGTATTAAAATTGCTGTAATTGGAGTTATCACCAGGGATTTAGTTACTCTGACATTAAAAGATAACATAAAAAATATTACTATATTAAAAGAAATACCTTCAATCAGAAAGTACATTAAAGAAATTTCTGAATCAGAAAAACCAGACATTTTTGTATTACTTTCACATTGTGGTTATGAAGATGACAAAATAATTGCAGATTCTATTCCAGAGCTTTCGGTTATTATTGGTGGACACAGCCATACTAAAATAAAAAATCCAAAGAAAGAAAATCGAACAATTATTTGTCAGGCTGGTGAAAAAGGCAAATATTTAGGTGTACTTGATTTAAAAATTGATATTGATGGAGATTCAGTTTACTCTTTTGATGGTATGTTGGTACCAACTATTAATGATGAAATAACTCCTGACTCAATAGTATCAAATAAAATCAATGAAATTGAATCAGAATCTTTAAAAGGTTTAAATGAAGTAATTGGTGTATTAAAAAGTGATTGGATAAGAAGCCATGACAAAGAAAGTAATATTGGCAATTGGATGTCTGATGTAATTAGAGATTTTACAAAAGCTGATATAGCTTTTCAAAATTCTGGCGGAATAAGAAAAAATTTATCTGCAGGTAATATTACTATAAGAGATATTTGGGAAATAGCTCCATTTGATAATACTATTGTTTACTTTAAAATTAGAGGAGATTCAGTTAAAAAATTAATTGAACATCAATTGAATGGCTTTACCGAAAAACTTCAAGTATCCGGATTAAAATATAAGTATGATGATAGTAAGCCATTAAATGAGAGGTTGGTTGAAGTTAAAATAAATGGTAAAAAATTAAATCCTAAAAGATATTACATAATTGCAACTAATAATTATGTTGCTTCCCAGGGCAAAAAATATTTTGGTTTTAATATAAATCCTTCAATAATTACAGATACTCAGAAAGAAGGTAAAGAATTATTTATTGAATATGTAAAAAAACAAAAAGTAATAGATTCTAAAATAGAGAACAGAATGATGAAGGTAAATAAATGAAATTTCTTATAAATAATGTTATTATTTATATTTTTTTAATATTTTCTTTAATAAGTTGTAATAGTAATATTAATGATTCAGGAAATAATATAGAGTTTCCAGCTTCTAATGTCAGTTATTCAAAACATGTTCAACCACTATTCAACTATAAATGCAGCTATTCTTCCTGCCATGGTTCAGAGACAACAACTAATAGATTGGTTTTAGTATCATACGTAGATGCAACAAGGTACCCTGGAATAATAATCCCCCGATATCCAGATAATAGTATTTTAATACAAAGATTAGATGGAAGATTACAACCAAGAATGCCATTATCTAGAGATACATTATCAAGAAATCAGTATAATGGAATCAAAACCTGGATCAAAGAAGGAGCATTAAATAATTAATTTTTTGTAAGAACACATTCCTTTTTTAAAAATACGCACATTAGAATCTAATGTGCGTATTTTTTTATTTTGACAAAATGGTTAAAATATCTTCTTCTAACGTTTTTGTTGGAGTTTCAATTATTCTACCAATTTCATTCCCATTTTTATAAAAGATCATAGTTGGAATCTTTTGAATATTTAAGCCTTTTTCTTCGCCATCCATAGACTTTTTATCTCTTCCCAAACCAATAATTTCATAATTTTTTATTGATACTAAATCAAATATTTTTAATAAGCGAGGAACTTCCCGTTTACTATCACTACACCAAGTTCCCAAGAATATTTTACAGTAAATATCAGAATAATCACCCTTCAATTTATTAATAATTGAATCCTGAGCAGTGTAATTCTGATAATTTCTCTGATACCAAGGAAAATCGGGTGTGTTTAAAGATTGTCTTTCGATTTTTCCTATCAATATTTTTTCTTCTTGATTTATTTCTTTTTTAGAAGAACACCCAAACATAATTAAAAAAATAAGAAATAAAAATATTTTTTTCATAATACATCTCATATTGTTCTTAAATCTTTACCCCACATAAGTTTTGATCTTAATATTTCATAATAAGATATATCTTTTCTTTTTACTAATTTTATTGGGTAATCAGCTTTTTTTACCTTTATTTCAAATGGAGTTTTTAATTTTATTTCTACCTGTCCATCAGCAGTAATCATAGCTTCACCATTATGAGATTCTACTTTAGCTCTAAAAATATAATCGTCTGGAACAATGATTGGTCTTACTGTAAGAGTATGCGGGCAAATTGGATTAATAATAATTACTTTACTAGATGGAACAACAATTGGACCATTAGAAGCTAAAGAGTAAGCGGTCGAACCAGTTGGGGTTGCAATTATCAATCCATCAGACATTGTTGTAATAAGATATTCGTCATTTAAATAAGATTTAATATTGATTAATCTTGAAGTTTGGCTTTTCTCAACAACTATATCATTTAATGCAGATAATTTTATATCTTCAAGCTCATCGATTTCAGCTTCTAGTACCATCCTCTCTTCAATGATATAATTACCATTCAAAAGCTCATTAATAAAATTGTAAATCTGATCCCTTCCAATTTCAGCCAAAAAACCAAGTTTTCCAAGATTTACTCCAACAATTGGAACTTCTTTATTTCCAATGAATCGTGCAACAGAAAGGATTGTACCATCACCACCAAAAGACAAAATAATATCTGATTCATCAATCAATTCTTTAATAGGTAAAAAAGTTAGATTTCCATTTAAAAGTTTACGATCAATATATTCTGATAATTCCTCATCGAGAATAAAAGTAAAACCATTTTTTAAAAGATGACTAATAAAATTATTCAATGTTTCTGGTAATTCTGATTTTTCAATATTACCAATAATACCAAATATCATTTTCAACCCAAATTTTTATTTTTTATCGATAATTTTTATTCTTATACTCGAAGAATTACCAAATATTTCTGGTACATACATAGCATATCCTAACGAAGGCATAACATTGAATACTCCAGGTATTTCTGCCCTAATATCATAGGTAATTACTGTTTTACCTTGAGGTAAATAATTTTTGAAGAATACGGCTTTTTCATCTCTAAATTCCATATATCCACCCCAACTCTTAATTAATTTAAATTCAGCTCCTGATGGTTTTCTATCTTCAAATACAAGATACTCATAATCATTTTTAGATTCAATATATAGTTTTACTCTTATCTCATCACCGCTCATTAAAGTATCCAAATTTTTTATTGGAATCTCTTCAAATTCGATTTCATTATTATTATTTATTTTTTTCTTTAATTTAAAATATTCTCTTTGAATATAGATTTCATTCCCAACAGGTAATATTTCGTCTTCTTTTGAAAAGTAATCAATTTTTACAGAATAAAATAAATTTCCTTTACCACTTTTCATAATCTTTAAATTATGTTTTCCTGTAGAAATATCATCAACAAGAATTTTGTTATTGAAAGTAAAAATATTTTCTTTATTAACATTAATTTCTTTGATCTTTTTATTATCTAAATACACTTCATATTTACAATCAATATCAAGCTCTCCTTGCGTTTTTAAATATTCCATTAAAATTTCAATTAATAATCCAGAATCTTTTGTTGAATACCACGTGTTACCTTTTCTATTATTAACCAACCACCTAACAACTTTAGGTAGAATTGAGTTATTAGGATCTACAGAATTAATTAGTCGTAAAATAGTAGCAGAAGTTTCTATTCTATCATTATACCATCTCCACCAAAAATAATTCGATTCAGGCTTCCAAAAAGCAGTATTATTAGTTGAATCGACTTTGACTCTATCGAGTAAATTTTCTAGAATTATTTTTAAAGAATTAAACTCTTTTGTATTTAATTTATAACTAATTATTGGATTATTTTTATCAATATTAAATATTCTGTTTTTATCAAATTGTTTTTGTTCAAAAAGAATGATGTTTCTATAAGTTAAACCTAATAAAGAAATTGAATAGTATGATAAATGATCACGTAATTTAAATAACTCTTCAATTATTTGTTTATTCACCTTTTCAGGGTCCCAACAAGAAATTGCATATAAAATATATGCCTTCTGATTATTATCAACCATTTCTTTTCTTTCGACTTCCCTTTTAAGATACTCTACTGCCAAATCTAATACATCATTTCTGACATCTAATCCCATTTTAATTGCAGTAGTTAATGCTGATACTCCTAATGCGGTCATATAAATATCTGATTCTTCACCTTTCCACCAAGAAAAACCTCCATCGCTATTTTGAAATTCGTATATTTTTGGTAAAGATTGATAAATAATCTTAGAAATTTCTTTTTTATCAAATAATTTTGTTAGAGTACCTAAATAATTTTTATTAATTTTCTGATTGAAATCCTCAATTTCTGATAAGTTGATCTTTAAATCATTTAATGTTTTATTAACTACAGTAAGCGGAATAAATCTATTTAAAGTTTGCTCAAAACAACCATAAGGATATTCAACAAGATATGGTAAAGCGGAAAGAACAACTGTTGCCAATGAAGGATTTAATATTACTTCTAAACTTTGAGAATTTTTTCTAATATCTTCTGGTATTATTATATCATGAACATTTTCAGTATTATTATTTAATTCATCATTTATTACTATAACCTTTTTACTTCCATATTCTAAAATTGGTAATGTTATTTTCATAGCATCTTGCAAGGAGCCTGATTCTGCTTTTACTACAATATCTGTTGTACCTTTCATATTTACCTTAAATCGCCAATCAATTCTTCCCTCTTTATCTATTAATATTTTATAATTTTCTTTGTTACCCGGTAAAAGAGTTAGATACTTTTCATCAAATTCTATCTTTACATTTGAGAGAAGTTTTTTGTTAGAATAATTATTTAGAATTGCAGATATTGTTACTTCATCTTTTTCTTGTAAAAACCTTGGAGTTTGAAGTCGAACTATAAAATTTTTGGTTGTGATAAAACTTGTGTTAGATTCACCTACTTCAGATTTTGAAGAAATTGCTTTGGCATCTATCCTCCATTCAGTTAAAGCATCATTTGTATTAAAAGATATCTCTGCTTCTCCTTTTTCATTTGTCTCAATAAATGGGTTCCAAAACAAAGATTCAAAGAAATTTTCTCTAACTTGTATAGCTTTACTTCCATTTTTCTTAGTTATATTGTCATCTTCAGCTTTTCTACTTAAGAACACTTCACCTTCACCCTGTATAGATTCATTTGGGGAAATTCCTACCTTATTAAATCTATCTTGTCTTATGTAAACCGCTGGTGGTTCATAATCAAGATAATCTAATTCATTCAGATATCTTAAAAATTTTGAAATTCTGAAATAACCATCTGGATAACCAACAATTTTATATTCTATATAGGTATTATTATCTTTATTATATTCAGAGATAGATAAAGTATTAGAAATTATTGTTTGAATATAATTATTCCTTAACATTCCATAGAAATATTTTTTTATATCTTGTATTAATAATTCTTGAATATATAAAAGAGAAATATCATAGACTGATAAACAAACTTCAGATTTTATAGGATCTCCTTTATAATCTTTTGTTTTAATCTTAAGTATTACTTTTTCATTTGTTTGATACTTTTCTTTACTTGTTGAAATATCAACAGAGATAATTTGTCTATCTGGTGGAACAAAAATTTGTGTTTCTTCTTGATATACAATATTTTTATTAACTAGATAAGCTTTAATAAATAAATTTGGAACATCCTTTTTAGAAATTATATATTTAATTATTTCACTTTTCCCATTTAATTTAATTATTTTATTATCAATTATTTTATGATCTGCTTCAAAAGAAAGCCATATATTTGGTGAATCAATTTCTGAATTTATTAACAAATTTAATGTATCACCTTCAAAATAAGTATCTTTATCAGGAATCAGTTCAAGTTTATCAAAATATATTGGTTTATTTGAAAAATTACGATCGATAACATAAAAATCTATTGATGATACAATCTTCTCACTATCCACATCAAAAGTAATGAATTCAATTTTATATTTTCCTGATTCTTTAAATTTTGTTTGATAAATATTCTTGCCTTTTGTAATAGTAAGCAAATCAGTTTTAATCAAAAGAGTGTCACAGGATTTTTTATCTTTACGTAATTCTAGGAGATAAATTTTTAATGTCCCTTTTGCATTTTTAAATTCATTATTATTCGTTAAAGGATAAAAAATAAATTTTGCATTTTCATTTGTTGTTAAAAAACCCCTTTCATTCTTTATAAAAACAGAAAACTCTTTTCTTGGTATTATTATGCTTTTACTTGCATCAATAGCCCTTCTACTAGCATCTATCACTTTTGCTTCCACAAAATACTCATAATCATAATCCCAATTATCTTTTAAAAGGGATTCTGTTTCATAATTTAGAACGAAAAAACCTTCATTATTTAACTTTTTTATCCCAGTTTCAACTATTTCTTCCTTCCTATCATAGTACCACCAATATCTATACCTATAAGATTTTTCTTTTGGGTACAACCAATCAAAAGGAGTAGATGGGTAATACGAATGACGATACCTGGCTTTTTTTACAGTATATTCAACATCTCCATTTTCGACGGGTGCTCCAAAATAATATTTCGCAGATATTTTTATTTTGATGTTTTGTCCTAATTTCAACTTTTCAGTAATTGATTCTATATTAACTTTATATTCTGGTCTCTTATATTCTTCGACTCTGAAACTTTGAGTATAGTTTTCATAATTTTCCAAATCAGGAATTAGTAAAGAAAAATTGTAAAGTCCTAATGGAGCATCCTCAGGAAGAACGTATTTATCTGCAATAGAACCATAATCATTAGTAATTAGCTCTTTTTTATATACTTCTTGATACCTCGAATCTCTAATTATTAGCTTAACTAACTTATTTTTTAAAGGTAAATAGATGCCATCTTCATACATTTTAATTATATGTTTAAAATATACAGTTTGATTTGGTCTATATACTGGTCTATCAGTAATAGTATATTTTTTTATTTTTTCATAATTTCGATAATAATAACTTAAATAAAAATTATTAGTAGCAGTAAAATCTTTTTCTAAAGTTGCTATTACTATTTGATTATTATAATTTGGGGGAATTTCTATTTCTGTTTTCCCATAATTATTAGAGTATGAATTAAATATTTTTATTTTCTTATCATAGCTAGTAAAAATACTTGTAATCTTTCCATCTTTTACTATTTCTCCATTTGAAGCACGAACTAACCAAGAATGAGAAAGACCATTCTCGGTTTTTGTCAAAAGCATTAGATCAGTAATTATAATTATTGAATGAGATAATATTTTGTTACCAGAGGCAATCAATAAATATTGACCTTTTCTACCATCAATTATTCTATCAGGAATTATGATCTCTTCAGAAAATTTATTGAAATCCTTTTTATCTTTTGTCTCGTAATCCCATTCAAAAACATCTCTAATCTTATATTTTAAAACAGTAGATAAATTATTTAAAATATAATGCAGACTCAATGAACCATTATCATTCTCTATAAAATAATTATTAATTACTTCATACAAATTTATTTCAATTAATTTAAAATGAATATTTTGAATATTTTTAGCTTCTATTTTAAATTTTACAGTATCTGATAAATAGAATTGTGTCTTAACTTTAACATTTAAATAAGGTTTTTTAATCTCTTGAATATTAACTTTTGCATCATTCACCCATTTAGAATTTTTATAATTTTTTAATAATTGATTATAATAATCAAGTGCAATAACGTAATTGCCCTCCTCTTGATATGCTAACCCTAAGATATATATACTTTTTGAAACCAAATCATTATCTTTTGATTTATCGATTATCTCCGAAAAATATTTTATATATTCTTTTTTGTAAACTTCTGTTTGAGCATTTCTTCTTAAAAAATTGGCATAATTAAATACTACTTCATAATATTTTTTAAGATCTTTCGAGAAAAAAGACATAAGCTCTTTATAAAGAAAAACTATTTTCTTTCTTGTCTCCCATTCTTTATTATATTCATTTCCGATACTATCTAGAGATTCTTTTTCTTTCAATTTAGTATTTTCATAATTTTCATCTTTAGTTTCATCGTAATATGAATAGTATCTATTAATTAGTGGTTCTAGTTTATCAACTAAAATAGCATCAAGTTTAATTATTTCTTCTTTATTTAATTGATTATTTCTATAATAAGTATTTAATAAATATCTCGCTTCGTCAAAAGCTTCAGCACCTGATGATTGTGAGTATGTATATCGAAGAGATTGTATAAGACCCTCTAAATAATATGAACGAGCCTGCCAGATATTATTTTTGTTATTGTTCCTAAATTCGTTTATAAAATCTAAAAAAACTTCATCTTCCTTTAAATAACAAATACATAAACCGATTTTGTATTTTATTTCATTTATTTTTGATGAATCTTTTTCTTTCTCGATGGCTTCTAAATAATTTTTTTTAGCTTTTGTGTAATTTTTTTTATTAAATTCATCATCAGCAATTTTCAAGAAGTTTGTTTGAGAAAACAAATTATTAGTGAAATTAATAATTATTAAAATAATAGATAATACAAAGATATTATTTTTCATAACTCATCTCCTTCAATAATTATTAATTTCACTTTTAATTATTAATATAGTTCCAAAGATTATGCAAACAATACTTTTAAATCTTTTATACGCTCTCCAATATTAACTCTATTGTTACATACTGCTTTACACGAATCACAACCAATACAATTACTAATTCCTCTATCATTATCTATCATATTTAAAGTGTTTTTTGCCTCATATATATTTGAGTATTGCATCAAATACATACTTGTTCTCATTAATGATGGAATATCAACCTTATTAGGACAATATGACAAACATTTTTCACATTGTCTACAAAAAGCTGCACCATATATAACATTTTTATCTTTGAGGAACTCTATTTCTTCTTCAGTGTAATCAAGATTATATGCAACAGAAAAATCTTCTGTCATATGGTCAAAATTGGTATAACCTGGAATTGCTGTAACGACTCCTTCTACTCTTAAAGCCCATTTTAAAACAGCTGTAGCATTCATTTTCCCTTTAAAATTATCTGGAGATCTATCTTTGTACCATCTACCACCACCTTGTGTTTTCATAGCAATTACACCTATCCCACTATTAGAAGCTTTCTTAATAGCTGAAAGTAAATCTTTATCATTCGACATTGTGAAATTTATTGAAGTTAGTACAACATCATAAAATTTTGAAACTGTAGCCTCATTTAATACTTCAGACATATTTTTATGTGTTGATACTCCAATAAATTTAACTTTTTTCTTATCTTTTAATTCAAGTAAAGCTTCTTTTATAGGTTCAATATTCATAGATTTAGTATCTGATACATTATGAATATATAAAATATCTACATAATCAGATTGAAGTCTTTTTAAACATCCATCAAAACTAGTGATAAAATATTTTTTTAATTCTTCATTTGTATAATTATCAATTCCCTTTGGTAATCCAATTTTAGTGGCAATTGTAACTTTTTCTCTTACACCCATTTCTTTGATTTGCTGACCAATCATTTCTTCATTTTTACCAGATTGATAACTCATTGCAGTATCAAAATGACGAACTCCTAATTCATACGAAGCAGGTATAAGATCTGGTAAACTTGCATTCATAACACCCATACTTACAACTGGTAACTTAACCCCTGTTTTGCCTAGGGTTCTATAAATTATCTTTTTATCATCTAAAATTGGAATTCTGGATAATCTCTTTACATGCTCAAAAACCGGAGCAACACTAAAGGAAGTAAATCCGATTATACTTTTTTCAAAAAAATCTCTTCGACTTTTTAACATAACTCCTCCAATTTAAAAATTTTAATAATCTTTTAGATCAGCAAATCCAATTTAATTATTCACATATTGTTCAATATAATATTTAGGGTTTAAATATTCTCCGGTAGACTTTTTAATTAAATCATTCCAATATAAACTTGAACCGGGTTTAAAAATTTCATTTTTCAAATAATTACCAACCTCTAACTTTTGATAGAAAGTTATAGAAAAATAATCATTTGACTTAATAATATTTTTCATTATATAATTTAATAATTGAGCACCCATTATCTCGCCAAGTAAATAATTATGATAATAGACTGGATTTTGTGATAAATGAATTTTTGCAGCATAATCAGGTTCATCTCTATTTTCTGGTCTCTTAATATATTGAAATTTTTCTACAAGATCCCACCATAATTTATTTAAATTTTGATCTGGATTCTCGTAAAGGCTTTTTTCAAAATATAACATTACCAGAGACCATCTACAAAAAATTAGAGCTTTTTTTCTTGATTCCTCACGAATGATTTTTATTATTTCATTTTTCTCTTTATCAGAAATATTTAATTTTGTTTTTAACCATTCTGGATTTTTTGCTTCTCTTTCCATCAATTGGGCAATTGCTTCAGTTGTTAATAAATGTGATTCAGTTCTTAAAAAATATGGTAAAGATCTATCAATATATTTTGAATAAACTCCGTGCCCTAATTCATGCAACATTGTTTCCATCCATTGCACATTATCTCTAATATTTTGCATTGTTCTAATATCTCCATTCCTATTCATATCAATGCAAAAAGCACGTGGATATTTACCACTTCTTTCATATAAATCGCTATTCTTTAAAATATCTTCTATATCGAGACCAATGCTTTCATAAAATTCTTTTGTCAATTTTACAACATCTTTACCTTTATAATATTTATCAAAATCTATTTCTGTAACTGGTGGAACATTTTGAAAGAAAGGATCAGCATAATGCCATGGTCGCAAATTATCTATAGATATAGAATATCTTTTAGCAAGTTTTGAATCAATTTCTTTTTTAATTATACTAAAAGATTCATCAGTATTTTCTTTTATTTTATTAAAAATATTTACTACTTCATCAACATTTTGTTCAGAAAGTTCCATTGACATTTCATAAAAGTTTTTATATCCAAGATTTCTTGCAGCTTCATTTCTCAATTTTACAAGTGTTAAAAGATCCTTTTCAATAACTTTACCAACTTGTTTTGAGGCTTCCCATGCCTTTTTTCTTAAATTACTATCTTTTTCTTCTTTTAAAATATCTAATATCTGATTATCAGTTTTTTCAATTCCATCAATTTTAGGTCGATAATTATTAAATTTCTTTATAATTTCCGTACTTAAAGATACTATCTTTTTCATTAACGAAGAATCGATTTGATTAAATGCATAATTATTATATAAAACCGTTAATTCTCTTTTTTGTAATGGATCAGTTATTTTACCAGATGATTTTACTTTCTTCAAAAATTCAAAATCTTCTTTATTGGAATATATTTTTTTAATCTCTAATTCGATTTCTTCAAGTTCATCAAAATATTTTTTTTCACCTGTTGCATTTGCATTCCAAAAGGCTAATGCTTCTTTTTCAATAAGTTCTTTCAAAATTGGTAATCTTTTTTCAACAAAACCAGCAAATTCCATTTGATAATTCTCCTTAGAACATTTCAGAAATAAAATTGGGATAAACAAAACCAAAACAAAATATTTTTTCATATGAACCTTAAATATTATTATATATTTTAATAAATAAAAAGTTTAAAAACCACTATTATTTTAAATTATATTCAAATAATACACTTTTTATTTCATTTGGTTTCAACTTAATAAGTAATTTATTTGGTAATTGTTTTTTTGATGATATCTTGTTTTCTATTGAGTTTATTAAATAGTAATATTTGGAATTTACAAAATTATTAATTATTACATCGGATTTCTTTCCTGTTATGTCAAAAAATCTCATCACCATACCAGTTGAATCTTCTGATTGTTTTAATGCAGAAATTATAATATTATTACTAGTTTGAATAAATGATTTTTTTATACCATATTTACCGGTATGTTGATCTGTTATTATAGTTATAGGAGGGGAAAATAATTCAAAGCTAGATTTAATGGAGGTTGTTAAATCATTTCTTTTTATTGATGAAAATACCAGTGAAAACTCATTATTATCATTAAAAACGAGTGGATTATACAAAATATATAAAGAATTTCCATTTATAGAGTATAAGAAATCATTACCACTTAAAAATAATAATCCATTTTTCGTATTATTAAGTAATACAAAATTTTTGCCATTATCAAACATACTATTATTTTTTGAAGTCTTATAATAAAAAGGTAATCCGGAAATACTAACTGAATCATTTATTTCTAAATCGAACTTTATACCAAAATAGTTATACTTTTCTTTTGTAAATATTCGATAATTTAAAAAAACATAAGGTAAATTCTCATATAAAGTAATTTGTTGTTGTATTATTGAGTTATTAATTTCATATGTTATTTGAACAATTTTTCTAATTACATTATTTTCTATTATATCAATAGTTTTAGGATTAATACAATAATCTATATTCTCAAAATCTAGATTACTTTCATAAAGATCTTCATTTACTAAAAAAATTCTACCGCCCAATGAACTTTCAATAAGTATTTCCTTTTTAATATTTTTGTCATAGATAGAATAAATTGAACCAGAAATTTTATCAATAGCGATTTTATAATATTTATTTTCTAATATAAAGTTACCATTTCTTTCATTTTTAGAGATTTTTTGTTTATCTTCAAAATACTTATACCAAAATACACTATAACCTAAAGATGGTATATTCTCAGCAACAAAAATACAATTTAAACTATCATTACCATCTTCAAAAACAGCAACAGGTATTTCAATTAATTTATCATTAAATAATTTTATATTATTTTTATTTTTTTTAATTTTGAATTGGCAAAAATACTTTCTATTCCAGTTTAAACTATTAAATATTACAATAGGTATTAATTCTTTATCTTTATTTAATGTATTAATTTTTCTTGCTATATTTTTTAGAGTAATTAAAAGTGAATCTTTTACATTATTAAACAAAGAATAATAATTATTTAATAAGACATTTCTCTCTTTTAAAAAATATATTTTTTCATTATTTAAAGAATATTTTAAGGTTAAATAATTACACCAAAAATCTCTATAGTTTATTGTTTTTACATGCGAATCTTCAATATTATTAAAAATTGAAAAAATTTCTAAAGAAGATAATAAAGATTCAAAACTATTTTCATCAGGAAAGATAAAACTATTATTCTTTTCATTAGAATTGTTATTCAAAATATTTTCGTTAATAGTATCAATTTTTATTGAAGATATATTATTATCATTAAAATAATCATTCAAATCAGCAACTATATTACTTGGATAACTTTTTAAAGTATCAAGAAATTTTATATTATAAATCTCCTTTGTAGATGGTCCTAATCCTTTTTCATCTCCAGTGCAAAATCGCAGAATATTATTAAGATTATATTTTTCTTTTGAATATTGTGCATAATGGTAAAAATATTTATCAGGAAAGAAAAAAGATTCAGTCGAATAACTTTGTGAATTATAATTGCCAAATGGTCTATGGATAATCAAACTTGAATTGTTTATTGATTCCCATTTTAAAAATGAGAACTGTTCAATTGGCTTAAACAAAATAAATTTGTTTATTCCACATAAATTCATAAGATAAGGGAAGTTATTTGTATAAGAAGATGTATTTAAAGAATAACTTAAATTTAAATCTTTACCAAATTTTTCTTTAAAATATCTACTACCATATAAATAATTTCTAAACAATAATTCACCACTCATTTTAAACAGATCAACATCAGCCCAGAAACCACCAAATGTACTTATGTTATTAGTATTATAGATTTTTTTTATTTCATCAAATAAAACAAGTTTATCTTTTTCAATTACACTTAAATATTGCGCTTGACCAATATTATAAATTAAGTCTTTATCTTTTTTTATATTCTCAATCAATGATTCAAAGGTTTTTATTATATAAAAGGAATTTATAGAATTATTTAAGAAAAGAATTTGAGGATTTATAGTTAGAATATTCGAAATAGTAAAGTTTTTTATATTTTTTTCTTCAATAACATTACTATTCTCAATTTTTGTCAAAATTGATAAATTAGCATCATATTTTTTCTTGATAATATTATAAAAAACTTCTTCAAAAATTTTTTTTATATCATCATTTTGTTTTTTAGTTAGTTTTTGTGAATATAATAAATTACCAAGAATTAATTCAGCTACTCTATTGCGAATAAATAAATTAGATGAAACAAGAGAAATTGAATTACCATAATTATCTTCAGAATTAGATATTATCTCTAATTTAATACTTTCATCTTTTCCCGAACTACTTTTAATATTCAAAAATTCTTTTTGATTTATGATCCCATTAAACACTAAATTATTATTAACCTTTACAGCAATTTCTTCAGCCGTCGTTTTAAATGAAAAGTCTAATTCAAAATCTTCAAGATACTTTGGGATTTTAAATTCTTTAATAAATATATTTTTTCCTTTTTTTATTATTCTATCCCAACCCTGAACTTGAATTGGTAAAAAAAGGGATAATAATAGATTAGAAAAAAGAACATCTTTTGGTATTGAATCAATATATATTTTTCTTTCATCTATAAAAAATGCTATATGAATAATATTATTTGATGTAAAAATATCATTCAAAGATAATGTAAAATTTAAATCGAAAATTTCACCATTTTCGATATTTTTAATATTCTTTGTAATAATAGGCTTACTATCAATAAAAACCTGATACTTTATTCTATCAATGTTTGAAATACTGCTATTACAATATGAATTAGAAATTGAAAATAAAAAAGAGTTATTCTCGTTAAGAACAATATTACCTACCTTATATTTGTTAAGTGATTTTAATCTTGGAGGAGAATATTCCTTATTTTTTAATGAATAAGGATATTGCGTTTGAATAATTAAATCTGACGATTCTTCATATTCGGCACTAAAAACAAAATTATCTCTTTTATTATATAATTGTAAAATTAATACATTCCAACCTGGTTGAAGTTCAATATAAACCTTTTTTCTTATTACATTAGTTTTAGCAAAATTAAATGAAAAATAATTTTTACCATTTAAAAAAATATCAATTTTTTCATCATAATTTAAAAAAAAAGGATGTCTTATTGTTTCTTTTTCTTTATTAAAAATATAAATTGCTGCAAAAAAACAAGTATTATCTAAACTTTCATTACTTTCAATTTTATAAAAATCAATAATACTTTTTTTATATGTATACCATATTTTGCCATCAAAATATTTGCCACCTCTTGGTTTTTCATCAAAAGTTCTTCCTGATAAAACAGTATCATCTTTAATAGAAATGATTTCATCGAAAAAAAAGGGACCTGCTATTAGCCACGAGGAGATTTTTACTTGAGCAAAAGAATAATAAGTAAAAACAAAAAATAGTATTATAAAAAAACGATTCATTTATATATCAATATTGAATTTTTTTGCTGTTTCAATATATTCTAAAAAATCTTCATCAGAAAAACAAACAAAAATTACTTTATCAATCTTATCATTATTTTCTAAAAAATTAATTACAGTTTCAAGAGCTATTTTAGAAGCTTTCTTAATAGGATATCCATAAGCTCCTGTACTTATTGAAGGAAAAGCAATAGACTTAATTTCATATTCGACAGCAATTTCAAGTGATCTTTTATAGCAACTTTTTAATAATTCTGCTTCATTATGATTCCCTCCTTTCCAAATAGGACCAACAGTATGAATAACATATTTAGAAGGGAGATTATACCCATTAGTAATTTTTGCATCACCAGTTCTACAACCATTTAATTTTCTACATTCTTCTAATAGTTTTGGACCAGCAGCTCTATGTATTGCTCCATCAACACCACCACCACCTAAAAGTGAGCTATTAGCTGCATTAACAATAGCATCAACATTTAAATGCACAATATTCCCTTTTATTATTTCAATTCTACTCATAATAAATTTTATTTTATTAACTCATCAATATTATTTTTCACTTTTATTATTGCCTCAATAATATCATCTATATCAGATTTTTCTCCTAACAAAACATTTTGATATAGCCAAATACTTTCTTCATAACAAGCATTTTCACAAGCAGGAAGATATAATTTGTTATATTCACGACCATTTAGCCATGGATATTCTTTTTCAGTTCTTTGAATTGCCTCAAATTTGTAAAGAGGAATATAACCAGAACTAACTGGAATACCTTCAGCGTTAAGAGCCTTAATAAAAATATCTCTATGAACATTTTTAAAATATCTTTTATCATACCTAAAAATGAACAAATGATATGCAGCTGAAGTTATTTTCTCAGATCTCTTTTGACAAGTTAATCCTTCAATTTCACTAATATTTTTTGCTAAGTATAAAGCATTTTTTTCTCTTTTTATTGTAATTTCTTCACAAAAATCAAGTTGTTCCATTAAAACTGCAGATTGAAAAGCTGTCATTCTATTATTAGCCGCTAAATAAGGATGTTCGTACCAAGCTCCTCCTTTAATTCTTCCACAATTTTGAAATGAAAAACATCTATCCATTAATTCAGCATTATCTGAAATAAGAATCCCTCCTTCACCTGCGGTCATATTTTTTGACATTTGGAAGCTAAATGAACCAATATCTCCAAAGGTACCTATCATTTTATTATTAATTGAGGAATAATGTGCTTGAGCAGCATCTTCAAGAACAAATAAATTATGCTTTTTAGCAATACGCATAATATTTTCCATATCACATGGCATTCCACCAATATGTACCGGAATAATTGCTTTTGTTTTAGATGTAATTTTTTCTTCAATTTTATCAGGATTAATATTATAGGTTTCTGAATCGATATCACAAAAAACCGGCACAGCATTTGCTAATAACACTGCAACAGCTGTTGCAATAAAAGTATAAGGAGGAATAATTACTTCATCTCCTAAACCAACCCCGGCTGCTCTTAAAGCAATCCACATCGAGGTAGTGCCGTTAACAGCAGATAAAGCGTATTTTGCGCCGAACTTCTTGGCAAATTTTTCTTCAAATTCTTTTGTATATTCACTATAAACACCCCATTTACCACTTTCCCAAACTTCTTTTAGTTTTATTATTTCTTTCTCATTTTTAATAGGCCATTTTGGAAAATCACTTTTTCTAACAGGTTTGCCACCATTTAATGCAAGTACGGACATCTCTCTCTCCTTAAAAAAGTTGTTCTAAACACTGTAAATTACCTAAATATTTATTATAAACTTCTATTAAATCTTGAATTATTTTTTTAACTGGTTTTATTTCTTTAACTAATCCAGCGGATTGACCCACTTCAAGAAAACCTTCATCTATGTTACCTTCAAATATTCCTCTCATTTCTCTTTTTTGATCAATTAATTTTTTAATCTCATCATCACTCAAACATTTTGATTCAGCTTCAAGAATTTGATTTACAATTGAGTTTTTAATTGCTCGAATAGGAGAATACCTACGTAAAAAAATCTGAGTACTATTATCCTTTGATGAAACAATCGCATTCTTATAATTTATATGAGCCGAAGATTCCGTTGAAGCTGCAAATAAAGTTCCAATCTGAACTCCAGATGCTCCAAGAGAAAAAGCGGCAAGCATACCTCTGCCATCAGCAATCCCACCAGCAGCTATTACCGGAATATTAACTGAATCAACAACCTGTGGAACTAAAGAAAAAGTTGTTAACTCATCTTTACCATTATGGCCACCCGCTTCATATCCTTCAGCAACAATAGCATCACAACCTGCTAACTCAGATTTTTTTGCTTGTTTTACATTTGAGACTACCTGTACAACTACACAACCATTATTTTTTAAAATAGATGTAAATTTATCAGGAGAGCCAGAAGATGTAAATATTATTTTTACCTTTTCTTCTAATACTACCTGTATTAAATCATCTACATCTCCTCTTGATAAAGGAATATTAACTCCGAATGAATTATTTGTTAATAAACGAACTTTATTAATATGCTCTCTTAATAAATCTGGTTTCATTGAGCCAGAGCCAATTAAGCCTAAACATCCGCAATTGCTTACAGCTGCAGCAAGCTTAGCACCTGAAACCCATACCATACCAGCTTGAATTATAGGATATTTTATTTTAAACAGTTCTAAAATATTTTTATTCATTTTCTTTGTGAATTCCCTTTAATAACTAAAACAAACTCGCATTTTTTTATTTTATTACTCTTTATATAATTTAATACGTATTCTATACTACCTCGAATTGTATTTTCTGATTCAGTTGTTAAATTCATAGATAAAGAGACTTCTCTACTTTTTCCAAAAACAGAATAAACATCTGATAATAATCTTTCCATTCTATATGGAGTATCAAGTAAAATAATTGTATAAATTATATTTTTTAAGTTAAATAGTTCTTTTTTTCTTTCATCTGTTTTGGGTGAAAGAAGACCATAATATAAAAATTTCTTAGTATCAAAACCCGAAAGAATTAATGCACTCAATATAGATGATGCACCTGGAATAGAAGTAATAACAATATTATTTTTTATTGCAGATTGAACAACTTTTAAACCTGGATCTTCAATTAAAGGCGTTCCATGATCAGAAATCATTGCAATATTTTTTCCGGATTTTAACTCATTTATTATGGTTTCTATTTCATTTTTTTCAGTATGTTCATTTAAAGCAATAAGTGGTTTATCAATTGATAAGTGTTTGAGAAATTGCTTTGCAACCTGATATTCTTCACATAATATTATATCTACTTCTTTTAAAGTAATTTTTGCTCTATCAGTAAAATCAAGTAAATTACCTATTGGGACAGAAACTAAAAAAAGTTTCCCAAAACTATACTCCTGAATGGCCAAAACCTCCTTCTCCTCTTATTGTATCAGATAGCTCATCAACTTCATCCCAAACAATTCTTTCATATTTATTTATTACCATCTGAGCTATTCTATCCCCTTTTTTAATAATGAAATCATCTTTTCCAAAGTTTGTAATTATTATTTTTACTTCCCCTCTATAATCTGAATCTATGGTGCCAGGTGAATTTAATATACCAATACATTTATTTATTGCCAAACCACTTCTTGGTCTAATCTGAGCTTCATATCCCAAGGGTAACTCTATAGAAAAACCCGTTGGTATAAGTGCAGTTTGAAAGGGTTTTATAATTATATCACTATCATTCATTGCAACTATATCCATGCCTGCCGAACCATCAGTAGCATAGCATGGCAATTTAAAATTGTTATCAAAATTAGTTAATTTTTTTATTTTTACCTTCATAGAAATCTCCTTTGAAAATATAAAATAAATATTTTTTATTACTAAATCAATTACAATAACAAAAATGGCTAAAATAATACTTGAATATAATAAATTAATTTTCTATAATAATAATAAATTATACAAATCTGAAAATTAATTTCATTTTTTTATTTACTGGAGGGAAAATGAAAAAGAATATTTTAATTTTAATTTCATTTTTTTTAATTATGTCATTCTCTACATCTTTTTCACAAAAAGAAAGTGGTAGATTGGCATTCGGTATAAATGGAGGAGGAGTAAAATATTGGGGGGAATTTCAAGATAAACAATTTTGGTGGGGTGGCGATGTTTTTTTAAATTATGATATTTTCCCTTTTTTATCCTTACAGGTTTCAAGCGGATTATCACAAGTAAGATGGAAAATTACAGATGATGTCATTAATAAGTATCCGGATTATTTTAAAAATGGAGGCTCTACATTACCAGTAATAAACCAAGATTATTATTTTGGAACAAATACTAAAGTTGAAGAAAAAAATTCTACACGAATAAATACATTTGACGCATACCTTGCAATAAACTTTTTTTACAGTCAAAGATTTATTCCAATAATTTTTGGTGGAATTGGATTGATGAATTTTGAACCAAGAAATTTGATTCAAAATTCTCCATTACCAAACAATAATATTGCAAAATATGATAAGAGTAAAATTGTTTTCCCTCTAGGTGTAGGTTTTGAATTTTATTTAACTGACAATTTAGTTTTAAATGGCAAAGGAACTTATAGATTAACAGGTACCCCCTATCTAGATGATTATGCGGGGAAAAATAATGATGGGAAAGATGATTCATTTTTAACATTTGGCTTAGGATTATCATATTATATATTAGGCAATATTGATTATGATAATGATGGCTTATCAAATTCAGAAGAAAAGGAATTGGGAACAAATCCTAGAAATCCAGATACTGATGGAGATGGATTAACTGATTTTGAAGAAGTTAAGCAATATAAAACTAATCCAAAGAATATTGATACTGATGATGATGGACTAACTGATAGTGAAGAAATTAGAAAATATAAAACCAATCCATTAAAAAAAGATACTGATTCTGATAATTTAAATGATGGTGAAGAAATTGCTAGGAGAACAAATCCTTTATTAAGCGATACAGACGAAGATGGATTATTAGATGGTGATGAAGTTACAACATATAAAACAGATCCTTTAAAAAGTGATTCTGACGGCGATAAAATACTCGATGGTGAAGAGGTATTAAAATATAAAACAGATCCTTTAAACAAAGATACAGATGGAGATAGAATAGATGACGGTGATGAAATTTTAACATTCAATACTAATCCATTATTAAAAGATACAGATAGTGACGGATTAAATGATGGAGATGAAATATTACAATTCAAATCAAATCCTTTAAAAAATGATACTGACGAAGACGGAATTTTTGATGGTGATGAAATAAACAAATATAAAACTGATCCTTTAAAAAGTGATACAGATCAAGATGGAATTTCAGACGGTGAAGAAGTTTCAAAATATAATACAAATCCATTGATAAAGGATTCAGATCAAGATGGAATTTCAGATTATGATGAGATTGAAAAATTTAAAACAAATCCTAACAATAAAGATTCTGACAACGATGGTTTAACTGATGATGAAGAAATTCTAAAATTCAATACTGATCCAAATAAATCTGATTCAGATCTTGATGGTATTACCGACAAAGATGAAATAACCAAATATAAAACAGATCCATTAAAAGCTGATACTGATGGAGATGAATATTCAGACTTTGATGAAATTAATAAATATAAGACAGATCCATTAAAAGCTGATACTGACGATGACAAGATTATTGATTCTAAAGATGATTGTCCTTTAATTGCTGGTATACCTAGCAGCATAAAAGGCAAAAATGGATGTCCAGAAGGACCAAAAATTGGAACTAAAGTTGATTTCCCTGATATAAATTTCATAGTAAATACTGATAAGTTTGATTTTGAAAATGAAGCAACAATTGCAAATCTTTCAAAATTACTATCATATATAAACCAGTGTGAAAAAATTAAAGTAAATCTTGAAGGTCATGCTTCTTCAGAAGGTAATGCTAAACGGAATCAACAACTATCAGAATTAAGAGCATTAAAAGTACAGACTTGGTTAATACAAAATGGCACTCCTGCAGATAAAATTGTAAAAGTTGTTGGATACGGTTCATCAAGGCCAAAAATTAAAGAACCTACTGGTAAAGAAGCTAAAAAAATGTCAAAAGCTGAACTTGAAAAAATTAGAAAAGTAAATAGAAGAATTACAGTTGAAATCGTTCAAGGATGTGATTAAAATATAATATATTGCTAAATTCAATATATTATTTAATTTTAATTGAAAGTATGTGGATTATTTAATATTTTTATAAATATAAATCTCTTTTTTTTGGAGAATAACAATGAGAAATATTCATTTTAAAATATCGATACTATTTTTATTTGTTTTCTTATTTCTTGGTCAATTCCGAGATTCTTCAAATTTTAGTTTCTATCTATCATCATCAAAAATTTATTCAACAAACGAACAACCAAAAATTCAAGTTGAAACATATAACTATTCAGGTACAATTAAATTTAGAGCATACCGAATAAATAATCCTATAGAATATTTTGAAAATTTAAATAATCCACATTATCCTGATATTAAAAATCTAAATACATCTAATACTTTCAACATTCTTAAAACATCTTTTAACAAACTAAAAAATGATTTAAGAGTATCATCAAGAAAAATACTACCTGAAGAAAGCAGAAAAATACTTAAAAACATTTTTATTAAAGAAGATTCTTTAATCTCAAAAGAAGAGACAAAAATTTCTGATGACATTCCATCAGCATTACAGAATTATGAAATTGAAAAAGAATGGATCGAAAAAATACCACATAATAATGATTATTGGAATTACCATACAATAAATATTGGAATTAATAAACCTGGTGTTTATTTAATAGAAGGAAAAGTTGCGAATAGAAAAATTGCTTATACCACTTTAATAATATCAGATTATGCCTTAATTACTAAAAATTCAAATAACAAAATTCTTGCTTACGTAGCGAATAAAATAACAGGACAATCTATTAAAGACTTCCCATTATCTTTTTATATGGACAAAAAAATAATTAGCAATAATCTTAATACAAATACTAATGGTTTATTGGAATTCGAGTATCCATTAGCTAAAAGCGAATCCAACTTAGAAGATTTTGATCCTTATAGTTCCAATAAATATCTAATAATGGGCATGAAAGATGATCATTTTATTATTTCAGAACCATATATTTCAAATTATTATTATACGTATAACAAATATAATGTTTTTCTTTACACTGAAAGGCCAGTTTATAGACCTGGTCAAACTGTTTATTTTAAAGGAATAATTAGACAAAAAGAAAAAAGTGAATGGATAGTTTACAAAAATAAATATATACCAATAAAAGTAACCGATTCAAGAGGTAATACTATCTTTTCAGATTCAATATTGACTAATGAATTTGGAACTATTAATGGTGAAATTAAAATCGAAAAAGAATTTCCATTAGGTTATTATTGGATTGAGTCAAAAATTGAAGGAGCAAATTATTCTACTGGTTTTGAAGTTCAGGAGTATAAAAAACCAGAATATAAGGTAGATATTACTTTTGATAAAAAATATTATATAAAAGGAGAACAACTGCAAGCAAAAATAAAAGCCAATTATTATTTTGGGAATCCCGTTGCTAATGCCAAAGTAGAATATTTTGTATATAGAAAAAAATTATATTATTATAATTGGGATGATTTTAACTTTAGTTTTGATGACAATGAAGACTACCAATTTTATGGACAAGAGTTAATTTTTAGTCAATCTGCAGAATTAAATTCTGATGGTGAAATTTCTTTTAATTATTTCACAGATAAATTTGCTAATAAAGATTATCTATATATAGTAGTTGCTAATGTAACTGATGAAAGTCGTAGAGTAATATCCTCCACAAAATCAGTTAAAGTAATGCGTGGAAGTTTTTCAATTAATATTTCAACTGATAAGTTTGTATATAAAAAAGATGATAACATTTTTTTCAAAATAAATGCTGAAGATTTTGAGAAGAAACCTGTAATGACAAATTTCAATATTAAAATATTTTCAATTTCATATGAGAGAGTTGAAAAAACTATAAATAATGAAAAACATGTAGAATATAAGAAAAAGAAAAATTTAATTCATAATTTATATGGTGCTACAAACGACAAAGGAGAATCTGATATTTCTTATAAATTAAATCAATCAGGTTCATTTGAAATTGAAATTTTTGCCAAGGATAAAAATGGCAATGAAATTAGCAATATTGGTTACATATACATAATAGACAATACTGATACTGATTGGTACACGTCTTCTTCGAATAATATCAAAATTATTCCAGATAAAAAAGAATACAATAAAGATGATTTAATGAGAATTTTTATTACTATCCCCTACCCAAACTTAGATGTATTAATAACTGCTGAAAGAGATGAAATATATTATTCAAAAGTTGAGCATTTTAATGGAATATCAAAAGTGGTTGAAATTCCAATAAAAAAAGAATACTCTCCAAATGTTTTTATTTGTGCTTCATTGTTGTTTAATAATGATTTTTATAGTCAATCAAAAGAAATTTCTATACCTATTAATGAAAAAATACTAAAAGTTTTAATTCAAAACGATAAGGATATTTATAAACCAGGAGAAAAAGGGAAAATTACTATAAAAGCTTTTGATTATAAAAATCGTCCGGTTAAAAATGCTGAATTATCCTTAGGTATTGTAGATGAAAGCATTTATGATATAGTAAAAGATAATACACCTGATATTATTTCTCAATACTACTCAAAATTCCCTAATCAAGTATATTCGTCTTCATCATTATATTTTTCTTTCTATGGTTATTCCAGAGAAATAAGAATTGACGAGTATTCTGATTTATATGAAAATAAACAAAAAACTCTTTTCGCTTCCAAAAATGAAAGAGAAAGAATCGCTTTCGGAGATGTAAAAGGAGAAAAATTTGCTGAATCTAAAGTTCGCAAAGATTTTAAAGATATGATTCTTTGGATACCAAAATTAATTACTAATAAAGATGGTATAGCAGAAGCAATAGTAAATTATCCTGATAACTTAACAACATGGCGTAGTACTGTAAAAGCTATTACCAAGGAAACCGAAGTAGGTTCCTCTATTAGTAGAGTTATAACAAAGAAAAATTTAATAGTTAGGCTTGAACTACCTCGATTTTTCATTTCAAACGATGAAGCTAAAATTGCTATAAATATCCACAATTATATGAACCAAGATAAATATGTTAATTTTCAATTATCAGCCAAAAATATTATTTTATTAGGAAGCAATCAAAAGGTATTTGTTCCAAAAAATAGTATTGTGAAAATTGATTATCCAGTTTCTACTTCTGGATATTTTGGAAATGCAACATTTTTCGCTAAAGTTACAACTGATAATGAATATGATGCTGTAGAACTATCTGTTCCAATTTTGCCTCATGGAATAGAAAAAACAGAAACAAAAAATTTAGTAATTGAAGATCAATATTCTCAAAAAAATTTCTCATTTTTTATTGATGAAAATATGAATTTCTATGCATCAAAATTGATAATTTCTAATTCACCATCAGTTGCTTCATCGATTTTAGGTTCACTTGACGAACTATTAGATTATCCTTATGGCTGTGTTGAACAAACAATGAGTAGATTTTTGCCTGCTTTAATCGTAAAAAAATCAATTGAAGATTTAGGATTACCACTTACTCAAAGAATGCAAAACGATTTACCAATTATCATCGATAAATCCTTAAAAAGATTATATGCCTTTCAACATAACGATAATGGTGGCTGGGGTTGGTGGAAAGATGATCAAACAGATCCATATATGACAGCTTATGTTGTTTACGGATTAGCATTAGCTTCTGAATTAGGATACCCCATCGACAAAAATTCATTAAGAAGAGGAATGTGGAATCTAAAATGGTGGATTGAAAATCAAAACGACTTAGAATTAACAACTAAATCTTTTTTAATCTTTTCACTTGTTTCAGCAAATAAAAGAGAAAATGTTTTTGACCCAAATCTTCTAAAAGCTTATCTTAACCAAATTGATAAAAATAAAATAAACAATTATTCAAAAGCACTTTTAGCTTTATCATATTATACTTTAGAACAGAAAAACGAAGCCAGCTTTATAGTAAACAATTTGATTTCGCAAACAGTTTATAATAATAATGAAGTATTCTGGAAAGGTAAATCATGGAATTATAATTGGCAAGATGATGAAATCGAAACTACTGCTTTTGTTCTTAAAGCTTTAATAAATTACAATAAAAATGATTCTAGAATAATTAAAGGATTAAATTATTTATTAAGCAAAAAGAATAGCGATTATTGGCAATCAACTAAGAAAACTGCAATGATTATTTTAGCTTTAACTGATTATCTTAAAAATAGCGAAGAGTTAAATACTAATTATAATTTAAAAATTTATGTTAATGATAAAAAAGCCTTCGAAAAAAACTTTACTAAAGAAGATATTTTCAAAAAAGAAGATAAAATAGTAATTGATCATTCATACTTAAGAATAGGTGAAAATAAAATTAGAATTGAAAAAAACGGTAAAGGGAAATTATATCAAACAAATCGATTAATGTTTTATACCAATGAAGAAAATATAACTATGTCTGGTTCTGATTTTATAGTACATAGAGAATATTTTAAACTAAGATTAATAAATAAAGGAAATAATCTAATTTATATTAAAGAGCCACTAAATGGATACTTAAATTCAGGTGATTTAATATATGTCGACTTAAAAGTACATTCAAATATAAATAATGATTATTTTATTTTAGAAGATCCAATACCTTCCGGTTGTGAACCAGTAGTTGAAGACCAAAAATTTAAAATTGAAAATGAGAATACAAACATTTATCAAAATTATCGTTACTGGTATAATACTGCCAGAGACTTTAGAGATCAAAAAGTGACATTCTTTGCTCGTAAAATTTTTAAAGGGGAGCAATACTATTCTTATATAATGAGAGCACAAATACCAGGAGAGTTTCATACTTTACCAGCACAGGCTTTTTTAATGTACTATCCGGAAGTTAGAGGTAATTCTAATGAAAAAATAATAAGGATAGAATAAATATCAAAATAATTTTTGTGTGGGAATTATTATATTCCCACACAAATTTAAATAGTAATTACATCCCTCCAAAAAAAGGAACTTTAGATAAAACAAAAGCTGAAAGTAAAATATAAATTATCCAAAGAATAAAAACCCATATAATACTTTTTGTAACATTTGTATCAGATAATTTAGCAAGACCAATTCCAACTACTATCATTGACCAAATTGAAAAAGGATCTAATGATTTTAAAATTGTATACATAGGGCCTTGTGTTATAGAACTTACTACTAAACCTACATTTGGAGCAGCATTAAATTTACCTAAAACAATTGATAAAATTAATGTAATAATTACTTGTATCACAACTATTATATTTGTTAAACCCAATAAAACAAAAACATACCCATAGCCTGTTTTTCCTTTTAAAGCTAATTTTACAAGCAGCCAATAAACCAAAGCCATAAATGCCATAACGATTAAAGTTCCAACAGGTACACCAATAAAAAGACCGAATAATTGGAATCCTTTCATCTTCTCCATATTGTCTAATGCTTGATCCATTTGCTCTTGTGTCATTTTACCTTCATCTACATACTTTTGCATAGCTTGAACTTGTTTCTGTCTTAATTCACTTTTAATAACTGGGTTATTCATTTGAATAAGTTGAGAAGCTATAACAACTATTACAAGTATTAAAGTTGGAATAATCCAATCTAAAGCTTTAGGAGGAAAATTTTTAATGCTACCAAAGACTTCACCAGAACTTGTAAATACACCAACTAATTTATCAATGAAAGACATCGGTTCTGGCATATTTACTACTTCAGAATTTGAATTTACTTCTTGATTATTTAAGGTTTCATTTTCCATTTTGAACCCCTTATTTAATTGAGATATTATTTTTAATATAAAAGCATTAAGCTTTTTTTCTAAGTATTATTCCTAATTCATCAAGTTGCTTTTGACTCACCTCTGATGGAGCATCATCCATTAAAGAATAAGCACTGGTTGTTTTTGGAAAAGCGATCACATCACGTATTGATTTACCTTCAGTTAATAACATAACAATTCTATCTACCCCTAAAGCTATACCTCCATGAGGTGGAGCTCCATATTTAAATGCATTAAGTAAAAATCCAAATTTCTGTTCAGCTTCTTCTTCTGTAAAACCAACTAGATTGAATATCTTTTGTTGTATATCTCTCTGATGAATTCTTATACTACCTCCTCCTATCTCATAGCCATTTAGAACAATATCATAGGCTCTTGCATTAATTTTGCTTACATCTCCATCTAATTCTGAAATATCATTTATTTTTGGAGCAGTAAACATATGATGAACTGAATCGTACCTTTTTTCTTCTTCATTCCACTCAAATAATGGAAAATCATAAACCCATAAAAATCTAAAATCAGAATTATCAACCTCGATATTCATTCTTTTCGCTAACTCAAGCCTTAAATTTCCTAAAATAGGATAAACTTTTTTCCATTCATCAATAACTAATAAAATTAAATCTCCTTTTTGTGGATTAAATTTTTGACAAATATTTTCAAATTCTTCTTTATTTAAGAATTTCTTTATTGAAGAATCAAAACCTTCATCAGTCAATTTAATCCAAATTAAACCCTTAGCACCTAAATTTTTAACATAATCAGTAAGGTTATCTAATTGATTTCTTGTATAGTTCCCTAATCCTTTAGCTTTTAATCCAGCAATAATTTTGTTGTTTGCAATAGCTTCATTGAAAAGGTTAAATTGAGTATCTTTACAATCTTCAGTAATTGTAACAATTTTATTATCAATTCTCAAGTCTGGTTTATCGCTTCCATATAATTCCATCGCATCTTTGTATGTCATTCTTTGAAAAGGTATCATTAACTCTTTACCAAATAATTTTGAAAACACTCTTTTAAATAAATTTTCAATTAAAGAAAAAATATCTTCTTCAGTGACGAATGACATTTCAAGATCAACTTGAGTAAATTCTGGTTGTCTATCAGCCCTTAAATCCTCATCTCTAAAACATCTCACGATTTGGAAATACCTATCCATTCCGGCAACCATTAAAACTTGTTTGTAAGTCTGTGGAGATTGAGGCAAAGCATAAAATTTACCTAAATGAATTCTACTTGGTACAAGATAGTCACGAGCACCTTCAGGAGTGCTTTTCATTAAATAAGGTGTTTCAATTTCTAAAAAGTTGTTCTCAGATAAATAATTTCTTACTTCTTGATTAAATTTATGTCTTAAAATTAATGAATTCTGTAATGTTTTTCTTCTTAAATCTAAATAACGATATTTTAACCTAATATCTTCGCTTACTTCAACTTTGTCATCTATTGGAAAAGGTACAGTTTCAGCAGAATTTAGAATTTCACATTCGTAAGCTAATACTTCAATATTTCCTGTTGAAATCTTAGGATTTTCTGTTCCTTGAGGCCTTTTTTCTACTTTACCGGTAACGGAAATAACATACTCGCTTCTTAAAGTATCTGCAACTTTATATGCTTCTACATTATTTTGAGGCTGAAACACAATTTGAGTAATACCATACCTATCTCTTAAATCAATGAAAATAACACCTCCTAAATTTCTTGAAGTATCTACCCATCCATTTAACGTCACAACTTGATCAATATAAGATTCATTTAAATCACCACAAGTGCAAGTTCTTTGTTTAAATTTAGTTCCCAATATTATATCACCCTTCTATATTTGTTAAACATACCATTTTTAATTCGAAGCACCTAACAAGAAAATTGAAGCTGGAATTTTTAGAACTTGATAGTTATCTTTTTCAATAATATCAAAATCTTCTTTTGTAATAATAATCCCTCGCTTGCAATTTTCCTCTTCAAAAAACCTTAATAAATTTTTTTCTACAGTTTTTTCTTCTTTTGTTTTATAGTTAATTATAATTGGTAATTTGATTTTATTGTTATCAATAACTAAATCAATATAAAAATTACTTTTTCTCCAATATCCAATTTGAAAATTATATCTATTTTTAATACTGAATAAATGTAGAAAAACAAGATTTTCTACTAACTGATTGATATCTTTCAAATCTAAACTATAATTTCCAATTAATGCGTTTCTAATACCTACATCTGAAAAATATATTTTTTTACTTGAAGTTTGTGACTTTGAAGTATCAGTACTTAAATTTGATATGGAATGAATTAAAAAAGAAGATTCAAGGTAACTAATATATTTTTCTATTAAAGAAAAAGAAATACCACCAAATAATCTTGTGACCTTATCTGATTGAAATATTGTCGAATTATTTCTGGCAATATATAGTAACAGATCTTCTAAAATTCTCGAATTCTGTAAATTATGCTGTAAATTAATATCTTTATAAATAGCTAAATCAATTACTTCAGATACTATTCTCAAAGTCTTTTTTAATGGATTAGTCTCTTTTAGATATCTATATAAACCACCTTTTATTAAGTATTGACGAAGAAATGAATTTAATTCTTGAATTTTTTCTAAAAAAATTAAACGATTACCTATTATAATGTTAAAATCAATGAAATCATTAAAATCATTTTGTGACCTATTATTACCAATATCAACTTTATTAAATTTTAAAAATTCATAAAAATTTAGAGGGTAAATTCTAAATTCACCATAATATTTTTCTGGAATTAAGAGTAACTTTTTGTTAAAAAAATATTCAGATGAGCTAGCAAGAATAAATTTTATTGGATATGAATCATCCAGATATGGACTTAATATTTCCTGCCAATTGGAAAGTAATTGAATTTCATCTAGAAATATGTAATATGTTTCATCACTAAATTGAATTTTCTTTTTTAATATTATTCTCTCATAATATGAAATTGCCATATCAAGATTGATTATTTTGTCATCAAGAGAAAGAAATAGGACATTATTTACAGGAACATTTTTTTGAAATAAATGATTTATTATGGAATATAATATATAAGTTTTGCCACTTTGCCTGATACCCAAAATTGTAATGATCTTCTTATCCTCTAATAATTCATCAAAAAACTTATATTCACTATAATAGCTTTCAGAATAAAGTTCTTGAGGAATTTTATTTTCTTCCCACCAAGGATTAAAAAGTTTTATTTTTCGATCCATAAAATAAATAAAATATAAATATTTTTTAATATAATTTTTTTTATAAATATAATCAAGCAAATTATTCTAAAAATCATTGCAAATAAAAAATCTTTTTTATATATTATTAGCTGTTATGAAAAAAATTGATCTAATAAAAGTTGCATTTGATAGTTTACAGCATTCCTATTCACCTTACTCAAAATTTAGAGTCGGAGCAGCATTATTATGCAAAAATGGAAAAGTCTTTACAGGTACAAATATTGAAAATTCTTCTTACTCTTTAACAATTTGTGCAGAACGAACAGCAATTTTTAAAGCAGTATCAGAGGGTGAAAGAGAATTTGAAACTATTGTAATTGCAACTGAATCAAAAGAATTAACTCCACCCTGTGGAGCTTGTAGACAGGTTATATATGAATTTAACCCTAAAATGAAAATTATTTTAACTAACGGAAAGCGTTCAAAATCTTTTTCAATCAATGAATTGCTTTCACATCCTTTCATTTTTAAGAAAAGAAATAAATATGGAAAGTAACCCTCATCTATTACCAAAAGATATTGGCTGGATTGAAGTAATTACAGGTTGTATGTTTTCTGGTAAAACTGAAGAATTAATTAGAAGATTAAGAAGAGCTGAAATCGCTAAACAAAAAGTTAGTATTTTTAAACCAAAAATCGACACAAGATACAGTAGTGATCATTTAGTCTCTCACAGTCAAACAAAAATAAAGTCTCAGATGGTAAGCTCTCCCTATGAAATATTAGAATTATCAAAAGATTCACTGGTTGTGGGTATTGATGAATGCCAATTTTTTGATTTATCACTAATTGATGTCTGCAATACTTTAGCGAATCAGGGTAAACGGGTTATTTGTGCTGGTTTAGATCAAGATTATAGAGGGATCCCTTTTGAACCAATGCCTCAATTACTCGCTATAGCTGAATATATTACTAAAACATTAGCAATTTGTGTTGTATGTGGTAACCCAGCTGATAAAACTCAGAGAAAGACTACAAATTCAGAAAGAGTTATTGTAGGAGCAGATGAAATATATGAAGCTCGTTGTAGAAAATGTTTTCAACCACCGATAGAAACAAATCAGAGTAAAAAAATATGAACTTTTTTTCTTTATTACAAGGAATAATTGGAATAATTATTCTTATAGGTATTTCTTTTCTTTTTTCAAACAATAAAAAAAGAATTAACTGGAGATTAGTTATTGTAGGAATTTCAATTCAATTTATTTTTGCAATTTTTATAATAAAAGGAAATGAACTTGGTTCATTTTTCTTTCCATTAAGCTGGTTAAAAATTTCATTAGAATGGTTAGGTGGTGCTATCGTATCTCTTTTACATTTTACTCTAGAAGGTACAAAGTTCGTCTTTGGTGCATTAGGTGATAGTACATCACCTGGTAATGTTGGAGTAGTATTTGCGTTTCAGGTATTACCCACCATTATATTTGTTTCTACAGTAACATCAATTTTATACTATTTCGGTATTTTGCAGAAAGTAGTACAAGGAATGGCATGGGTAATGATTCGATTACTTGGTACAAGTGGTGCAGAATCATTATCAAATACAGCAAATATTTTCGTTGGACAAACTGAAGCTCCATTATTAGTAAAACCATATATTGAAAAGATGACAAGATCTGAAATATTTACAATTATGGTTGGAGGTATGGCTACCATTGCAGGAGGTGTTATGGCAGCTTATATCTCTATTTTGGGATCTTCACTAGCAAACGCTAAAGGTATTGATCTTTCTTCAGCACAAATACAAATTGCGGTTCAATTATTAGCTGCAAGTGTTATGGCAGCTCCTGCCTCAATAGTAGTCTCAAAAATACTTTATCCAGAAATTGAAGAATCTTTAACAAAAGGTTCCGTAAAATTAAAAGTTGAAAAAAATGCTTCCAATTTTATTGAAGCTGCAGCAAATGGAGCTAGTGATGGTGCTAAATTAGCAATAAATGTTGCTGCAATGCTAATCTCTTTTATTGCACTAATTGCACTTCTAAATTATCTCCTTATTTCATTTGGTGATATAACTGGATTAAATACAATTTTAAAACAAAATTTCAATCAACCATTATCTATGCAATTAATCTTAGGTTTAATTCTTCAATTCATAGGTTTCGCTATAGGTGTACCTTGGCAGGATGCATTAAATTTTGGTAGTTTGCTTGGAACTAAAATTGTTCTAAATGAATTTGTAGCTTATTTAGATCTATCCAAGTTAATTGCGCAAAATATATTATCACAAAAAACAATAATAATGGCTAGTTATGCTCTGTGTGGTTTTGCTAATTTTTCATCGGTTGCTATTCAAATCGGAGGAATAGGAGCAATGGCACCATCTAGAAAAGGTGATATATCAGCACTTGGTTTAAAATCAATTTTAGGCGGCACCATTGCTACTCTTATGACAGCAACTATTGGAGGTATGCTTTTATAAATGAATCAAAAAGAAAATAATTACCAATTAGTATATAATCATATAAAACAAGAAGTAGGAAATTTCTCTCCTCAAATATGTTTAATTTTAGGTTCAGGGTTAGGAGTATTTGCATCTGAAATAAAAAGACAATTTGTTTTTGATACAAGCAATCTTAAGGGTTACCCAAAATCAACAGTATCTGGACATAAAGGCAATATTATTTTCGGAGAAATTAATGGAAAAAAAATATTAGCCTTTCAAGGAAGAATACATTATTACGAAGGCTATTCTTTAAATGAAGTTGTTTTTCCCGTAATCTTAGCAAAAATGTTTAATGTCAATACTTTAATTACAACAAACGTATCAGGAGGTATAAACTCTAAATTCAAACCTGGTGATATAGTATTTTTGGATAGTCACATCAATCTTACTTTTAAAAATCCAATTTCTGTGATTCCTCAAAACCTTAGAATAAAAAGTAACCGTAAGATTTGTGAGTATGAACAAAAAATATTGAATAAAATTCCTGATATTTCTCATAAATTTAACGTTGAATTGAAAAAGGGAACATATCTATGGACTTTAGGTCCCTCCTATGAAACACCTGCAGAAATATTAGCATTTAAAAATTTAGGAGCTGATATGGTTGGAATGTCTACTGTTCCAGAAGTAATTATAGCAAATTATTTTGGAATAAATGTTGTTGGAATATCTTTAATCTCAAATTATGCTTCAGGAATATCTGAAAATAAATTATCTCATCAAGAAGTAATCGAAATAAGTGAAAAAAATAAACATATTTTAGCTAATGTTCTTAAAGAAGTTATATCAATTTTATATTAGTATTGGTAATTGTACTTTTACTGTAGTACCCACTCCTTCTTCTGATTCAATTTTAATTTTACCTTTATGTTTATTTACAATTGATTGAGAAATTGATAATCCTAGACCCTTATTGTTATTATTTTCTTTTGTAGTATAAAAAGGATTAAATATTTTTCTTAAATTTTCTTTTTTAATTCCACATCCATTATCTTTTATAGTAATAATAACAAAATTATCCTTAGCCTTTAATTTTTCTGATGATACCTTCTGTTTTGCGCTTTCAACTTTAATCTCTATTTTACCTTTCCCATTAATCGACTCAACAGCATTTTGTATAATATTTTTGAAACATATTTTTAATTGATTTTCATCCCCTGTTATTACTTTTTCATAATCATCAATATCAATGACAAGTAATATGTTTTCAGGAATAATGATTTCATTTAATACTCTTTTAAAAAGAGAATGCACATTTATGTTAGAAATGGTAAATAAACCCCCTTCTGCAAAAATTAACATTTGTTCAGTCAACTCTTTAGCTTTTTTGTATGACTTTTCAGCTCTATCAAGAATTTTATATACCTTTTCATTCGGATTAGAATAATATTTAGCTAAAGAAATGTTTCCCAGAAGTGATTGCATAAGATTATTAAAATTATGTGCTATGCCACCAGATAGAATTCCTAAGGATTCCAAAGCTCTTGATTTTTCCAATTCATCTCTAAGCATTGTAACTTCTGTAATGTCTGTAATTAAAAATAGCATACATTCTTCATTTTGTAGTTTAAGTATCTGACCAGATAGTAACCCTATTATTTCATCTCCATTTTTATCAAAAAAATTTATTTCAAAATTTTGGAAATTTGTTTTGTTATTTAGAAAAGAAATTACGTGATTTCTTAAATCATTTGATATACCAGCAAAATCTTCTATTCTTTTGTTTATCATTTCTGATTTAGAGTATTTTATTTTTTTAAGTAAGCTTTTATTAACATCAACAATCCTTTTATCTTTTAAAGAAAATAATACCATCATAGTAGGGTTATCATAAAACAATTGATAAAACTTTTCTTCAGATTGTCTTAACTCTTTTTCTACTCTTAATAATTCATTATATTCCTCAAATATGAAATTGAATAATCTTGCATTATCAAGAGTTATTGTAACAAGTGAACTAAATACATTAATCACTCTTAATTTATCTAAATTTAAGTTTCTTTTCAAATTAGGACATATTATTAAAATAATTCCAATCAATTCAATTTCTGTTTTAACTGGCACACTTATCATCTTTCCAGATTTATTATGAACAATCGTTTTATTTTTACTATCCCACTTACAGTGACCATTTATAATTACTGGTTTAAAAGAAGTTTTTAATTTTTCAGTTTTAAAAAAATCATTGCTACATTTATTCCCAACCAATTTTTTATAATCTCCAGTACCAACCCTAATAATAAAATCCTTTTTTGAAGGTTCTAACAACATTATACAGCCATGTTTTGTTTTAAAAACTTTCAAACAATGCAAAAGGATATTTTTTAAAATATCATCAAGGTTTTTTTTACTGATTATTGCAGAAATTAAGGAAAGAATGGTTTTCATTATAGGTTTAAAAGATATTACATCTCTTTTCGATTTTGAGCCCATTTTAGGATCTCCTGAAGTATGTTAAAATATTCATTATCCGCTAGTATAATTACTTATACTAACGGATAATTGATTAACCCTTAACCCTACATAATATTATATTTTATCATTTTATTTCTACAGATTCTTTCCAATACCTTAACTTCATTGTGCCAGGTCCATCAGGACTATTATCAAAAGCTAACCCTGATGTAGAAGGAGCTTGTTCAAAAAGAAGTTTATTTTTAAATTGGGCTTTAATAACATTAGTGATGCAATAATTTAATTTTTTCCCGTCAAGTATTCCAAACAAATAATGTCCATCAGTCTCAAATTCCTCAACATTTACCTTGCCACTTTCATAAGTATATTTTGGTCTTCTATGATCTCGTGAAAGTTCTTTGTCAAAATCCATTTTTGAATATACATAAAATTTCTTACCATTGTAATTAATTGTAACACCAATAGAGTTATTTGGATCACTTGAATTAATAACCTTAATATTACTCATAAGATTCTTTACATCTTTATCTTTTGGATGAGGAATCAGTATAGTAATAAAAGAAATCATATCCCCCATTTTAACATGTCTTGAATCCATCTGATATATTACAAATTCATCTTGATAGCATCTTTTCTCTTTTTCAAAACCTTCCATCTTTTGATTATTTTCAGGGAAATAAATAAGAAGAGCATTATTTGTATTTACTGGTAAGGTTCTAATTGAATCGTATTGAGTTTCATACCATCCATTACCTCTATCCAATATTTTTCTGGTATGCCACAAATTTGCAGCAGTAAAATAATCTTCTTCAAGAAATTTAACTATGTCAAAAACAACAAATATATTTAACTCTTTAATCCAGGTAATTACTCTATCTTGTTGATATTTCATTTTGGGATCGGTAACTCTAGTTCTTGACATATCAAACTCATCAAAAGTAAGAAAATCAATTTTATTAGTTACTACTTTTCTATATGCTCCGGAATTATGATAGAACTCTAACATTGTTTGCCCAATTACTGGTTTTCCACCATTAGCATATCTGTAACCTCCCTCACTTTGCCCTTTAAAAATCTTTTCTCTTCTAATACACACTCTATTGTGAAAATAATCTGCCCTATAAGCACCATAAGGACCTGATGGCATAAAGTCTCTATAACCACTTTCATATAATAAAAAAGAACCATTATATTGTAACTGACATATACCATTTTCATCAGAATGACCATGAGTCATTTTCTCTTCTTCAACAGGTATAGAATTACGTAGATTATCTCGATCTAACAAACCACCATCACCTTCATCTCTATAGTTTAAAAGCAAATAAGTTGATTTATCATTCCATCCATCTCGAAAAACAATTTTTTTACCTACCACATCTTCTAATACTTCCATGCTTAATTTTTTTGATGGTTCTGGTTTAATATTATCGTCACACCATCTATAACAATCATAAAAGAATAACCCTAAAGAAGAATTTATTTTTGAATATTCTATTGGTAAAACATTTTTTTTAAAATATTCTGTGGCTACCCATTTTATATGAGAATCTTTTGTGATTGAGGCTGCTTTTTCAAAAAAGGGTAAATATCTAACCCATGCAGCATTATAATCTGCATCTCCAAATTCAGGCATTGTTTTATCAGGTGCAAAAAGATATGAAAAATATTGATAATAATAATTCATAACTGGAGAGTATAAAAACTCGTAATTATCAGAATAATCAGCATAATTAAGTAAAGCATATAACCAAATTGCATGATAGCCAGTTGCATCTTCAATTTCCCATTTAGCAATATTATCATCTGCTATTGATTTGCACAATGTTTTCCATTTATTTACATTTGGATGGTTAGGTAAAGCTTTAATACAAGATGCTAGAAATTCGGCTCTTAGCATAGCCCGATTCATTGCACCCCATTCTTGAAAATTCATAATGTAATCAGCTGATTCTGCGATATTCTTTTCAACGATTTCTTTTTCTTTCTTAGTCCATCCTGGTTCATCTTTAATTAGTATATAAGCTCTACAATAGGCAGCACCTGTAAAAATATTTGGCAAAGCAGGGAGTCCTTTTGCGTATTCAGATTTTTTCTTATAATAGTCTGGAGGATACGCTTTTTTGTATTCACCATAACCAACTAAAAGCTGTTTAGCCTTTTCAAAATCCTCTTTTTTGCCTTCTTCTTTGTAAAAGTGAGCATGTAAAGCTGCTAAATAAATATCTCCGGCAGGCGGATTATAACCAAAAACATAATTAGTATCAATATTTTTTTTATAATTCTCAATTATTTGGTCTCGATTTTTCCACTCATTTTGTACTGCTATCTTTGCTCTTTCAAGATATTCCTTTTTGAATATTTGTTGTGCATAAACAATATTTAAACTCAAAATTAAAAAAATTAGCAAATTTTTTTTCACATCTCCCTCCGTTATCTTTCATTTTTATTGATTAACTTTAAAATAATCATTTTTCTATAGATAATCAATTAAATATTTACTATATTAAACAAGATTTTATATATTAAATCATATGGAGAAAAGTATGGCTAAGAAAAAAATTGATTTAAAAAAATTTACTTTGCCTTTAATTGAAACAGAAGAAGAAATCGAGAATATTATGACCACTCCATCAGAAGAATTGATTAAAACATTATCAAAAATAGATGGGGATATAATTGTATTAGGTTGTGCTGGTAAAATGGGTCCGACAATGACCAAACTCGCTAAAAGAGCAATTGATGAAGGTGGTCTAAAAAAACGTGTTATGGGAATTGATAGAAATATTGCACCTCAATTTAAAAAAGACTTTAAAAAGTTAGGAATCGATTTTTTTGAGTGTGATATGCTAGATAAAAAATCTTTTGATGCTCTACCTAATGTAGAAAATGTAATTTATATGGCAGGAATGAAATTTGGCTCTTCAGCAAGTATTTCATTAACCTGGGCACTTAACACATATTTACCTACCGTAGTAGCTCAAAAGTATCGAGATTCTAGAATTACAGTATTTTCTTCTGGGAATATTTATCACTTAACACCAGTATTACACGGTGGAGCAGATGAAAATACACCCCCGAATCCTTTTGGAGATTATGCTCAATCTGTATTAGGTAGAGAAAGAATGTTTGAATATTTTAGTATTAAAAATAATACAAAAGTAACAATTGCGAGATTATGTTATGCTGTTGATCTTAGATATGGAATATTACTTGATGTGGCTCAAAAGGTAAAAGCTAAAATACCTATCGATTTAACTATGGGTTCAGTGAATGTAATATGGCAAGGCGATGCTAATGAACAAATCTTAAGAACTCTATCAATAGCATCAACACCTGCTACGGTAATAAATATTACAGGCCCAGAAACAATTTCTATAAGATGGTTAGCAAAACGATTTGGGGAATTGATGAACATTAAACCAATTTTTGTTGGAGAAGAAGCCAGCACAGCATTAGTATTTAATGCTTCAAAAGCTCATGGTATTTTCGGATATCCAAAAGTACCATTAGAGCAAATTATTCAATGGGTTGCTTATTGGGTATTAATTGGTGGAAAAACTTTAAACAAACCTACCCATTTCGAAACAAGAGATGGCAAATTTTAGTTTAGATATGTGAGGCACTATAAAAGTGCCTCTATATTACATTAAGCTTCTATTGGTTTATAGTTATCAATAAATTCACCTTCCCATCTAGCAATAACTACTGAAGCAAGACAATTACCTATAACATTAATCATTGTTCTACCCATATCCATTAACTCATCAACACCCAGTATAACTGCAACTCCTTCGAGAGGCAAACCAAAAGATGCAAGAGTTCCAGCTAATATTACTAAAGAAGCTCTTGGCACACCTGCAACACCTTTGCTTGTTAGCATTAAGGTAAATACCATTAACATTTCTTGACCAAATGTTAAATTAACACCAGCAGCCTGAGCTACAAAAACAGAAGCGAGAGAAAGATAAAGAGTAGTACCATCAAGATTAAAACTATATCCTGTTGGCATTACAAATGCAACTATTTGTCTTGGCACTCCTATTGATTCCATGGCTAACATAGCTTTTGGTAAAGCAGCTTCAGAACTTGTAGTTGAAAAAGCAATTATAGCAGGTTCTTTTACTGCTTTAATAAACTTTTTAACTGGAACTCTAAAAATTATCATTACAGGAATAAAAACTAATAGAACCAACAAAGTAAGTGCAATGTATAAAGTCAATACTAACAAACCTAAATTCACTAATACACCTATTCCTTTGCTTCCTACTGTAACTGCTATTGCAGCACCAACACCAATAGGAGCATATTTCATAACAATACCTGTAAATTTGAACATTGTTTCTGCAAGTGAATCGCAAAACTCCAACATTGGTTTCTTTTTTTCATTTAACATACTCAAAGCAATTGCAAAAATTACAGCAAAAACTACTATTTGTAATACTTCACCTTCAGCAGCAGCTTGAAAAAAGCTTTGAGGGAAAATATGAATTAGTACATCAGTTAAAGTCTGTTTTTTCCCTGTTATTCCTGATGCATCTTCATGATGTTGAAGATCAACACCTACACCTGGTTGTATTAAATTTACTGTAAATAAACCTATAAATAAGGCTATAGTAGTTACAATTTCAAAATAAATGAGAGATTTCAATCCCATCCTACCTACTTGCTTAAGGTTACTATGACCAGCTATACCTACTACAAGTGTTGCAAAAATTAATGGAGCTATAATTGATTTAATTGATCTAATAAAGATAATACTTAATGGTTTAAGACTTACACCTACTTCGGGTAAAACCCAACCTACTAATAAACCGATACCCATTCCTATAAAAATCCATTGAGTCAATGAAATTTTAAATTTTATTCTCATACACCTCCAGATTTTGATAAAAATAATCTAAAATTTACATTTTTTTTATTAATTTAAAAGGGAAATTTATATTTTGTATGTAAAATAATAATTTTTTTAAAGAGATAGGCTAAGTTTTTTTATTGTAGGTTTTTTACTTCAATTTCAAGCTTTATATTTTGTTCCTCACCTGGCTCTAAAAACTGAAGTGTTCCTCTTTTACGTTCTTTATCCCTACCTTCGACTAAACAATTAGCAGGCTCTAAACCTAAAACATAAGTACCTTCGCCCAACATTTTCCACAGAATAAAATTAGGAAGTTCCTTTTTAGAATATTTAATTATTAATGACAAATTTTTATTCAAATTTTGTAATTCAACAATAGGTTCAGTATCTTCCATATCGAAATAAAAAACCTGCTCTTTAAAATCTTTTATAGGTAAAGTGAAATTATATATATTACTAAAACCTTTTCTAGCATCTTCATCTCTGGGCGTTATATTTTTTGCATTAGTAATTAATTTACATCCTTCATCAAGCAATGGGAACCCAATATTACAATGATATAAAATCATAAAAGGTGATTTTTTATAACCTTCATTCCTGATAACATCATTAATTAAAATTTTTGATTCACCTAATTTACTTTCTATTCTTCTTGTGAGAAGAATATTATCACCAAATTGAACAGCTTCTCGAACAGTGCCCTCTATAAAGATATAATAATCATCATTTAACCAATAACCACCATATCTGATATTACGAGCTGGTATATTAGAAATTCTACCATGTAAGCCTAATTCTTCCCCTTCATCAACACAAGGAGAACCAAGATATGTTAAGCCACAAGTTGTCATCAATCCCCCTTTAAAAGTTCTTAACCACTCTTTATTAGAAGGGTCATAAAAAGAGGGATGAACATCACCGTTAGGAGAGCGAAAAGAAAGACTTATCCCATTAAATTCAGCGGAAGAAATATCAAGACATCTATCAATTGTTACTGTATATCTTAACCCGGAAGCTGTATAAAAATCAGCTACCCTCACACCTCGTTCAAAACCATCATTAAGTTCTGATATTCTTACTCCACAAATTTGATCAATGATACCAACTTGTTTAAGTAATTCAGCTTTCGAATAATATTTATTGTTTAAAAATGACATTTAAAAAAAGGAAGATTCAAAGCTTATTCAAATATTTTTTTCTCTCTATAATCTCTCCAAACATTTTCATACCAGAAATTATCTTCAGGAATTGGTCTAACAGGTACCCATTCAGTTGAGAATTGATCATTTTCAAATTTTATTGTTAAAATTTTATCACGTAAATCTGGATTTTCTGGTTTAAACTTCCAATAACTACTTAATTTATCATAAATAATTTCACCATTAGGATCCATTACCAAATATGAACCTCTACTACCTCCTCCTTTTTCAAGGTACTCTCGAATACTTTCTAAATAAGCTATATGTGCAAGGCATAAATTTTCATTTTGGAAAATTTTTAACAATTCACTTTTTGATTTTATTTTACTTTTATTCTTAATTTCATTTTTCAAGGTATAAGCTTCTTTTAAAGCATTTTTGACACTTCCAATCTCTCTGATATGAGATCCATAAATAGTCATTCTATTTTGAATCTCATCACGAATAGAATCACATATATCAGAATGAGAATCAACACTATTTGATAACTTTTCACAATATTCAATTAAGGAATCAATCTTATCCTTAGAATTCTTAATAAAACTATTTACTTCTAAAGGATTGTTATTATACTTTGCAGAAATAAATTCAGCAGCTCGATAACCACCTACCTGCCCTGAGTTTAAAGCTGCACCACCAGGACGATAAACTCCATGTGAACCGTTAACTTCACCTATTGGGAAGAAATGTTCAATATTTGATTCCCACCAAATATTACCTGTCAATCCCCCATTATTATGTTGAGCACATACTGCAATTTCAAGAGGTTCTTTAGTAATATCAATATTTTGTTCCTGATATAATTTAATTGCCAAGGGGTTCATTTTTTCCAATCTTTCAATTGGGGTACCAAATAGAGCTTCAGATTTTCTTAAATATTCATACGCTTCTGGTTCGAGATCTTCAAATTTAAAATCATCTAATTTACCACAACCAGATGGGTTTTTCCTAAAATCTAACCAAACCCTTCTGTTATTCAAAACAATTTCTTGATAAATTAATATATCTATTATTGATGAACCAAGATTAAGGACTTTTCTTGAATCAAAAGGCCATTGATAACCTTTTAAAAAGATATTTGTAGCGAGTTTACCCATTGTTGGGAAGTAATCATTCAAAAATTCTTTTACATCATTCCCATCTTTATCAGTAGAAATAATTGTTGGGATAACTTGCATATAAGTACCTGAAACATTCCAGCGATATTTAATTGATGCTAAACCATATTGAGATTCTGTTAAATTTTGAGCAATAGCACCAATCTCTAAAGCTGCACCAATATTACCTAATTGACCTTCGGGATAGACAGAAGTTTTATAAATCCCACCTGGGCCACCCACACCCCAAATTATGTTTTCACAGTTAAATAGAACAATTCCAAAATTCTTTTCTTCAATTTTATTTTTATCAATACCTATTGCCCCAATTACTCTCTTTTTACCATTATTTGATGCAGTTATTAGTTTTATGATCTCTACCTCATCAAGAATAGTAATTCCTTTTGCCCTTACTTGTTCTGCTAATCTTTGAACCATCTGATTAGAAGTTCTAGGACCAGCAGAGGTTGCTCTTTGACGTGGATCATGATCAGTCTTATAACCTGTAAAACCACCATATTTATTGTGAGGGAATTGTACTCCTATTGAATATAGATGAAAAAATTCTTGAGTTGACAAAGTAGCTTCTATCAAAGCAATATCACCATGCATGCAATAACCATTAAAATAAGTTTTTGCCATTTCATAAGGTGAATCGGGACTATCACCAGAGACAGACATTTTATAATATGTTTGTTTATCTGAACCAGATAAATTAGAAGCACCATTGCCAAACTTTTCAGTAACAATTAAGATATCGTGTACACCAAACGAATAAAGATGATCAGCAGCATTTAACGATGCCGCACCTGAACCAACAATAAGTGTATTTAGTGAATAAACGGGAAATTCTAAACCCTTAATAATAACATATTCTTTTTTCATAAACTCCTTCCATAATAATTCAAAGTCTTCTTATATGAAAACCACCATCAACATAAAATACCTGACCAGTTGAATAAGAAAAGTTACCAGAAATTATAGACCCAACAATCTTTGCAATATCTTCTGGATAACCCCATCTTTTTTGTAATAAAATACCTTCGTTATATATTAAATTATCATATTTTTCAACAACTGATGAAGTCATATTTGTTTTTATAATTCCAGGTTGAATTTCGAAAACAGTAATGCCATATTCTGCCAATCTGTCAGCAAATAATTTAGTCATCATTGATATACCTGCTTTAGAAATACAATACTCCCCTCTTGAAGTTGAACTTGTCCATGAAGAAATTGAAGATATATTAATTATAATTGGTGAAAAATTAGAGTCTTTTTTTGTATTTTCTACCATTTGATTTGCAATTCTTTGTGTGATAAAATATGGACCTTTTAAATTTACATCTAAAACCAAATCAAAGCTTTCCTCTGTAGTTTCAAGTATATCCATCCTTTTTGGAGGAGCAATACCTGCATTATTAACCAATAAATCAACTTTATCAAATTTCTGAAATATTAAATCAAATAATCTCTCTCTATCCTCTTTAATAGCACTATTAGCTTTAATAGGTGTTATTTCAACATCAAAATCTTTTAATAAATTCAAAGTTTCATTAACTAAATCATCATTTTTATCATAATGTGTAAAAATTACATTATAACCTTTGCTGGCAACAAGATTAGTTATAGCTCTTCCAATTCCACTGCTGCCACCAGTAATAATTGCATTTTTTCTATTCATTTTTCCACTTATTTAATTAGTAAAACATTGTTTTAATATTAAAATATACAAAAAAAATAAAAATAAAACAACTAAATAAAATTTAACTACCAGGAATTTTTATGAATTCTTTCAGGTTTAAACCTATCAACTTGACTTTTTATTTCGTCAGGATAACCTAATGGCACAATTGAAAATGGAATAATATGTTCGGGTAAATTTAAAAGCTTTTTTACGCCATTTATTCTTTCTTCTTCAGGATACAAACCTACCCACACTGCTCCCAAACCAAGTGAATGAGCAGCTAATAAAATATTCATTGTAGCTGCGGAACAATCTTGAGGCCAACGATTTTTATATTTTTCTAATTGAGGGTCAGCACAAACAAGAATAGCTAAATTTGCTTGTTTCAACATTTGAGAATAAGGATGAAAATCAGGTATTTTATCCAAGTATTTTCTTTCAGTTAAAATAATAAAATGCCAGGGTTGGGCATTTCCAGCTGAAGGGGCATACATACCTGCTTTAATAATTTTTTCAACTAATTCAGTTTCAATTATTTTATCAGTATATTTTCTGATACTTCTTCTAGAAAAAATTGCTTCTAAAGTGTCCATATTTTTCATAATTTATTATTATTAAAATAAATCTTTTTATTAAAATTTGCAAATCAATTATTTATCAAAAAAGTTAACAATTATTTAACATTTCAATTACTCTCAATTAACATTATTTTTTTAAATTTATATAAAAATAAATAATTTGAGAGGTTATATGGCAAATGTATTAGTTGTTGATGACTCAATTATGATAAGAAAATTAATAAAAACAATATTAGAAAATGAAAATCATAAAGTTATCGCAGAGGCCTCAGATGGTGAAGAAGCTTATAATATGTATACCAAATTTAATCCTGATCTTGTTACTATGGATGTTTCAATGCCAAATGTAAATGGAATATTAGCAGTAAAAAAAATTATAAATAATTATCCTGAAGCAAACATAATTATGGTTAGTGCAATTAGTCAAAGAGATATGGTATTTGAAGCTTTAGAGAGTGGTGCAAAGCATTATATTATCAAACCAATTACACGTGAAAAAATTATTTCTGTTATAAATGAAGTATTATGTCCAATTGAATAAAATTAAAGAATAAAAATTTAAATTTAATTTTTTATTTTAAATGAAAAGAAAAAATTTTGAAATTAATGACACTATAGGTACATTAGACTTATTTGATATTTGTATTGATATTAATAGAACAACAAAAGAAATATATTCAATTTTTGAAAAAGAAAAAAACACACCAGGCATAATTCTAACAAATAAAAACAAGTATATAGGATTATTATCGAGAAAAAAGTTTTATGAGGTTATGAGTAAACCCTTTAGTTTAGAGCTTTTTCTAAAAAGGTCTATTGATACCCTATATCAAGAAGTACAAAATTTTGAAGAATTAATTTTACATCAAGATACATTAATATCTTCCGCTGCAAGCATTGCATTACAAAGGGATAACGGGAATATTTATGACCCTATAGTTGTAGCTTGTGATGATTATCATTACAAAGTTTTAGATATTGATCAATTATTAATAGCACAATCAATTATTCACAAAAAAACTTTGGAACAACTTCAGAAAAATGTAATTTATATAAAGAATCTTTTAAATAACAGTGGTCAGGGATTTTTAACAATAAAAAATGACTTGTATGTTGAAGCACAATATAGTAATGAATGTAAAAATATTTTTGGTTTTGATATAGAAAATCATTTTTTCCCAAAGCTTATTTACCCAAATGATGAAAGACAACAGCATTTTTTAACAAAAATTTTAATTAAAATAATTGAAGAGAAAGAAAAAAAACAGCTCAACAAATACCTTCCTTTACTTCCCGAAGAGATATCAATAAATTCTAAAAATATTTCAATAGAATATAAACGAATAAAGTATCATTCTGATGAAGAAACAAAAAAATATAAACTTATGGTAATACTAACCGACATTACAGAAAAAAGAAAATTAGAAAATCAGATAGCAATAGAACGTAATCAATTAAATATGGTTGTACAAGTGATAAAAAATTATGACAATTTTATTGAATGTATAAATGATTACAAAAATTTTTATTTAAAAGAGTTACAGAAAATTCTAAACAGTGATAATCATTTAGATGAAATAATTAGTGAGGTATTTAGAAAAGTTCATACATTTAAAGGGAATTTTCAACAGATAGAAATGGTGAATGTAGTTGATTTTCTTCATAATATTGAAGAAGAATTACTTCTGATTCAAACTAAAAATAAAATAATGAATATTGAAGAATTTAAATCATTTTTATTAAATATAGATTTTTCAGAAAAACTTAATCAAGATATGTTTTTTATAAATCACATTTTAGGTGAAAAATACATAACAGAATTAAAAACAATTAAGCTAAAACCAGAAGAAATTAATGAACTTGAAAAAGAAATTACAAAGTTACCTCAAAATGAAATTACAAAAGGAATTCTTGAAAAAATTAACCATTTTAAATATAAAAACTTAAAGGAAATTCTTATACCTTATTTCCAATATACTTATAAATTAGCAGAGAGAAAAGGAAAATTAATTAAAAATATTGAAATCGAAGGAGATGATATTTTTATCTGCTATGATAATTACAAATCATTGATGAAATCATTAATACATATTTTTAGGAATTCAATTGATCATGGCATTGAAAATCCAGAAGATAGGATAAAGAAAGGTAAAAATGAATATGGAATAATAAAGTGCAAATTAAAAAATTATGATAATCATTTTTCAATTATAATATCCGATGATGGTTCTGGAATTGACATTGAAAAAATTAAAGAGATAATTATAAAAAAACATAAAATACCTTTATCTGAAATTAACAAATTAAATGATAATGATATATTAAATACAATTTTTAATAATTGTTTTTCTACAAAAGAAGAAATTTCCGAAATATCTGGAAGAGGTATAGGATTATCCTCAGTAAAAAGTGAAGTCGAAAAACTAAATGGAAGTATAATAGTTAACACAATTAAAGATGTAGGTACAGAATTTACTTTAACACTACCAAAAAATATTTTATCAAAAAAAATTGATGATTCTTTATTTATATTAAAAAAAATAATTGATTACTGTTATATTTTTTTTAAAGACATTTTACCAAGTAATGATTTTAAAGATATTAATATCGAAGAGTATAATGAAGAAAGGTTAGCATTGAAAACATTTTCTTCATTTATTGATATAAAAACAAATTCAGAAATAAAAATAATTATTTCAATCGATTTGAATCTTACTAAATATTTATTAAATTTCTTTATGCAAAATGTTATAATTAACCAGTATGAGGAACATAAATACTTAGAAGACACAGTATCAGAAACTCTTAATACAATTTTAGGTAATACAACACAAAGTTTTTTTGAAAATGGATACAATATAGATTTTAGCGCTCCTGTAATCATGACTTCAGATGAAGCCATTTTTAAATATCCCCCAACACAAAAATGGAAATACACTTTAAATACAAATAAAGGGGATATAATTTTATATTCAATTAAATAAATTAACCTAATTGAATTCTTTTTACATTTTTTAACTTTCTTCCAAGAAATCTCGTGCCAATTTCATCAAATTGATGTGGTAAGTCACTTACAAAATACTGATAATTAGGAGTCCGAGAAGAAGTGTTCATAATTTGGTTTTGTTTAAGAATATTTGCTACCTCTTGAGCTGTAGATTCTGCAGAATCAATCAATTTAATATTTTTACCTACTGTTTCCTGAATTATATTTCTTATAATTGGATAGTGTGTGCAACCAAGAACTAAAGAATCAATACCACTTTCAATAAATGACGATAAATATTCCATTGCAACCATCCTTGTTACAGGGTGATCAATCCACCCTTCTTCTACTAATGGAACAAACAAAGGGCATGGTTTAGAAATTACAAAAATATCTTTATCAATACTTTTTATCTCTTTTGAATAAACATCACTTCTAATTGTTGTACGAGTACCAATAACTCCGACTTTCTTTATTTTTGTAGCTAAAGCTGCCGCTTTTGCACCCGGCTTAATCACTCCTACTACTGGTACATTAAATCGAGCTGAGAGAATATCCAGAGCCACAGAACTTACAGTATTACAAGCAACAACTAGCATTTTGATATCTTTTGATACCAAAAAACTTGCTATTTGTAAAGAATAATCAATAATAACTTTTTCTGATTTTGAACCATAAGGGACCCTTGCAGTATCACCAAAATAAACAATATTTTCATTTGGTAATTTTTTAATAATCTGAGATACAACAGTTAAACCACCAATACCAGAATCAAATATACCTAAGCTTTTCGTTTTTATATTTTCTTTCATATTTTTTATTTACTAATTAATTCCGAATTAAGAATTTCATTTATTTCAGTTAATAATCTATCTCTAATATACTGTTCTTTTTCTTTAGGTACTTTATTTTGAGAATAATCTAAAACATAAAAAGAATCTACAATACCATCTCCATAAGTAGCTATTTTAGCAAAATATATATTCAAATTTAAATCTGAAAGAGTTTGTGTTATTTTATATAAGAAACCAACTGCATCAGTTGAAAAAATATCAATGATAGTGTAATTATTATCACTATCAAACTCGATATGTGGTTTAATATAGATTTCTTTTCTATGCATAATTTTTCTTTGCCATTTTCTTTTATGTATTTCAAAAAGTAGTTCGGGTTTTATTTTATTTAAAAGAACATTTTCAAAATCTTCAGTTATTTTTAAACATTGTTCTTCTTCTAATTTTTTAGAAGTAATAATATTTGTTACCCTGAAAGTATCAATAATTAAATTATTTTTACCTGTAAATATTTTTGCATCTATAATATTCGCATCATTTGCAGTCAATACAGCACAAATTTTTGATAATATTTGATAATCGTCATTTGTAATAATTGTAACATCAGAATAATTATCATAATGATTAAATAATACATTTACCTTTTTACCTGTAAATATGGCTTTCAAGTGAAGAAGTATCTCTTCTACAGTATATGATTGCAAATAACTAGTTCCATCAAAATTCTCAAAATGACTATCAATTGTCCCTTTTTCAATTTCATCAATAAGATTCTTTTGAACCCTTATAATTTTGTTTTTTAGTTCTTTTTCTGTTATTTCTCTGAAAGATATCTTCTCCCCTTTACTCTCAAAAATATTTTTTGTTCTTTGATATAATTCATTTAGCAAAGCAGCTTTCCACTCAGTCCATACATTTGGGTTAACAGCAGATAAATCAGCATAGGTTAATAGATATAGATAATTCAATCTTTGAATATTTCCCACTTTTTCAGCAAAATCAAGAATAGTATTTAAATCTGAAATATTACGTCTAAATGCTGTTTGCTCCATTAAAAGATGATTTTTCACAAGAAATTTAACAATATTCAGGTACTTATCATAACCCAAACGATTAAAAATTCTTCCGACAATTTCTGCACCTATACTTTCATGCTCTTTAAAATGAATTATTTTCCCAATATCATGAAATAAAATTGCGAGGTACAAAATTTCTCTTTTTTGAATCTTATCCAGAACCTCTTTTAAAGGTCCCTCCTTTTCATAAATATTTTCAATATTCTTTATAGCAACCAATGTATGCTCATCGACAGTATAATAATGATATTTACTATGCTGATAGATTGCAATGAGTTTACCAAATTCAGGAATAAACCTTCCAAGAACGCCAAGTTCATTCATAGAATTTAAAGTAAGTACGACATTTTTTTTACATTTTAAAATTTTAATAAAATACTCGCTCGCTACTTTATCTTTTTGTAAATTTTCATCAAAATATTCAAGACTATTAACTATTGAGTTTCTTATTGCTTCATCAAATCTTAATCCATATTTACTTTTATAATAAAATACTTTAAATATTTTTGAAACGTCTTTAAAAAAAATGTCATCTTCTTCATTACGAAAACTAATAACATTGTTTGAAATAATAAAATCTTCATCGATAACTTTTTTTCTTCCACTTCTTGATTTTTTTGCAGTTAATAAATCAATAATTTGTTCTTTAAGAATTGTGTTAAACCTATAAATCTTTCTGGCATTTAAGTAATAATCACGCATAAAGTTTCTTACATTTTGGCCATCAGAACCCTTATATCCTAAAGAAGCTGCTATTGATTTCTGTACGTTATATTTTAACAAATCAGAATGCATTCCTTCGTGAATGTGCAATTCATTTCTTGTTTTTAATAAAAAGTTATATGCATCTATCACTTGATTATGAAGCATAAAATTAATTATATTCTTTTCTTTTAAAACATCTAAAAAGAATAATAAATTATTTTCATTACTTATTCTTTTCAATTCTTGTAATAGTTGTTTTTTATCATTCTTTTTGAATACTGGTAAATAATAAAACGACGTTGGGAACAAAGTTTTAAATACCCAATACAAATCATGAAGATCTCTTAACCCACCAGCACTATTTTTTATATTTGGTTCAAGTAGCTTAACTGAATTTCCATATTTGTTGTGTCTTAATGATATGCTTTCAATAACTGAATATGTAAAAAAGAAATCTTTTTCATTTTCTAAAAAAGAAATAAATTTTTTCAAAAAATCATAATAAACAACAGGATTGCCAGCAATGTACCTTGTTTCTAAAAGTGCGGTAAATGAAGTATGATCATCATAATAAGTATTTATACAATCCTCATAATCTTTTATAGATTGAGAAATATCTATACCTAAATCCCATAATATTGTAATGATGTTTTTTATTACCTCGATTTCATTTTCATTATTTTTATCTTTAATTAGAAATACAATATCAATATCTGATTTAAAACACAGCTCGTTCCTACCATAAGAACCACAAGCAATAATACTAAAATTAAAATTAGAACCAACCTCTGAAACTACTTTCCTAATTATTTCATCATATATTTCAGCATATACTCTGCAAAATTGTGAACCTATAAGAACATTTTTTTTGTTATTTATTAAATCATTAACCTGGTTTTTCAGACCTTCTTTTGTTTTTTCAACAAATTCTTTATATACTTCAATTAAATTCATATTATTTTATCAAGGAATGTTTAATAATTTGAAAAGCCTTTTTTGAATCAAAATTCTCTTCCTGAAAAGGACATTTTTCATTTTTATTTTTCCTAATATCCTTTATATGACACTGATAACAATCATTTAAATCCCCCTTTTTACCACCATTACCTAAAAATAATTTCGTTGTCAACATATTATTATACTTACTATACTCACTCCCCGGGTTATGACATGTTTCACATTGAATACCATCATTAAAATTAAAAGAAGGTTCAAAATATTTGAGGTTTTTTTCTTTAGTAGATGAATGACATTTTAGACAATTATCATTTTTCTGAGGTATAGCCTGATTATTTTTTTTAGCATATTCTATAGCTTTATTATTTGTTAAAGTAAACATTGATTTTGAATGCATTGATTTTTTCCATATTCCATATTGGTCTCCTCTGAATTTTACAGAATGACAATTCTTACAACGGTCGACTCCAATATACTTATAATCTTTGATTAGAGAATCAGAGTTTATTTTAACAAATAAAAGAAAACTTAATCCAATAGTTAATAAAAATAATGCAAAAGCTGTACGCATAACAAATTAATCAGTAATATTTAGTTCATAAATTCTTCTTATTTTGTTATTTTTAAATTCTAAAATATTAAGATAAGAATTTATTCTTTTGTTTCGAAAAGATATTTTAGAATGTATTCCATCATAAAAATCTTTAGAATTTAAATAATCCCTTATTTGATCTCTTTTTTCACATCCATTTACTATTGCATCTAAAAGAAAACCAGCAACATCATAAGCAAACAAGGAATATTGCGATATTCTCCTTTTATTTTTTTCAAAATATTTTCTAGAAATATCAATAAAATTTTTATCATTTAAATCTAAAAAAATATCTGAATCAAAAATTAGTTCATTCATAACTTTATTCAAAGATAGATCAAGAGGATGATTATAATCACCAGTACCAATTACTTTTGAATTTACTTTATATGAGATTAGTGAAGCGGATATATTTTTAATATCATTTTTTGAATTAATTGGTATATATATTGCATCTATTGAATAGACGGGATCATCAACTTCATAATTTTTTTTATTTATTATTTTTAAGTCTATCTTTTCTATAATACTTTTAGCATTTTTTCCAAGCAAAGTATAAATATTAATCATTGAATTCCTTTTTTTTATTGAGTCTAAAAAACTTACTTTAAACCCATAATTAATCAATTTTTTTAAATTATTTTTTCCATCTTCACCAATTAGAGGAATAAATAACTCTTCACCTTTCTCATAAATTTGCTTTACAAGCTCTAGCATTGATTTCTGGATGCTTTTAGGATCACTATCATAATACTTTACTCCAAGAATTTTACCGCCATTTTTAACAACCTCTTTCATAAATATTTCAGATGTAATCTTACCATAAGAATTATTTGGAGCAAAAACAGCAAATTTTTTCATATTTTTATTAACTGTAGAATAAATTGCCATTGCTTTTGCTCTTGTATTAAAATCAGGGTTTGCTTGAAACACATATTCGCCAATCAAAGCAATATCATTTCCAGTAGCTGTAGGTGATATTATCGGAATTCTAAAACTATTTGCGATCTTTGCTGCAATTATAAATTGTTCACTAAATATGGGCCCAATAATACCAATAACACTTTCATCATTGCTAATTTTTTTTATTTCATTATATAACAAAAGCGAATCCTGTGAAGATGTGATATGAAAAAATGTGACTTTAATAGAATCATTATTATTAAACTCATCTATACAAAATTTTATTCCTTCTAAATAATCCTTTTCTAAATTATCATGAATTTTATTTAATTTTTTATTCAAAGGTACTGAATATACAGCAATTTTATAAACTTTCGTACTTTGATCTTTTTTATTATTTTTTTGAATATTGTCAGAATTTTTTGTTATATTTTCATTACTTTTATCTTCTTTCTTTATTTCGAAGCTATCAGTATGAGGTATTTTTTGATTATTTTTTATTAGTAAAAGAAGTTTTTGTGTATTTTCATTTCTAAAAAATGTGTCTTTAGGTAAAAGAATACTGTTATTTTTTTTTATTATGTAATTAATCGCATCAATTATTTTTTGATCTTCATTTTCATCGTATGATTTTAAAAGATAAAAAACTGCGGAGTCAGTTTTATTTAGTTTAAAATATACAAGCCCTAATGTATAATATGCCTCAGCTAAATAAGTGCTATTAGCAAACTTTTTCTTAAAATCATTTAATGTAATTAAAGCATCAAGATAGTTACTTAATTGATACTCCGTTTTTGCTAACATTAAACATGAAGCTGATAAACGATGATGATTTCCATAATCAAAAAGGCATTTATTAAAAAGTGAGCGTGCTTCGATAAAATTACCAATCTCATAATTTTCTATAGCTTTGTTAAAAACCAAATCTGCATTCGGATTAAAATAAAATATATCCTGAGAAAAACATAGTAAATTGAGTTCAATAATTATTAGAATTTTTATAAAAAATTTCATTCTTTCTATTTAACTATTTAAAAATAAAATTTATAATTTTTTTTAAAGATTGTTAGTCAATTTTTCAACCTATCTACAAAATTTCTTATATATAAAACTCTAAATTGAATTATTGAAATTCTAAACCAAAATTAGAAAAAGTTATAATAAATAAAACAATAAATTTATTAGATAACTTAATAAGAAAATTTGAAAAATAAACTTAATATAATCTATTTTAAAATTAAATAGTTTCTTCTACTTTTAATTTAGATAGCTCTTCTTCCATTTTTAGCCTATATTGCCTTTCAGATCTTCCACCAAAGTATACCATAAGCAAACCAATAACAATTAATATTAAACTTAAAAAAAGTGTAATTAATATCTCATTAAATTTCATATCAAAAAAAGCAAGAAAAGCTATTAAGCATCCAATAATTATTACTATTTTACCAACGAAGGGAAATGAAGAAACTTCAACGATACCTTTACTATATACTTCTTTAATTACATCAACAGGAGTATTTAATTTTTCAAAAAATTGTTTGATTATTGTTTTATCTTCGATTGTTTCTCTTGCAAATAAATGAGAGAAATAGTAAACCCCAATAGAAAAAAGAAGGAATATTATCATTAATAATAATTTTTCAATATTGTTTAATATTTTAAAAGAAAAAATATAAAAAATAAAACTAATTAAAAAGGTTAATAAGATTGAGAAAAGTAATGCTTTTAATTTATTATTCAAATAGATTCTTCGTAAAAAATCCGATGTTAGTAAAAACATAGTACAAACAATCATAATTGAAATAACCTGCCAACCAAAAGAGTATCCTAAAAGAAATCTGGTTGTAATACTTACAAGTAACCCAATTAAAATTGTTGCTAATCCTGACCATCTAGGCAAATTTTCAAAAAGTAAACCAAATACTAATGGCATAGTCATAGGTAAAAAGAAAAGAGAAACAAATGTTACCCCCCAATAAAAGAAACCTAATTGACTGGTAGCATAAATATATGCTGTAACAATTGTTATTATTCCAATTACAAAAGTAGCTATTCTACCAGCAAACATAATTTGCTTATCATTAGCTTTGGGATTAAAAATATTAGCGTACAAATCTTTTGCAATAATTGAGGCTGTCATATTGTAAGCAGAATCAATAGAGCTTAGTGTAGCTGAGAACATTGCAGCCATAAAAATACCGATCAATCCATTGGGTAGTACTTTTAAAACAATACCAATAAAAATTGATTCATTAGGCACTAGTTGGTTTTGGAAAAAAGGTACCAAGGATAAGTCCGGCCAAATGATTCTTGCAACCATAGGTGGTATTCCGAATAGTATTGGAACAGTTAAAAAAAGTAAACCACAAGTAATACCAACTTTTTTCGCGTCTTTTTCATCTTTTACACTATAATATCTTTGACCCGTGTATGCTCCATTAATAATATTAATTAAAATAACTGAGATAAGATAAAAGATATCAAATTTCTCACCCTTATAAACATGTGATAGTGACAAGGTATCAGATTTTGTTATAAGTTCCCCTATTCCACCAACTAAATTAAGAGATAACGGTAATATAATTAATGAAATAGCAATTAAAATTACAAATTGAATAACATCTGCAATTGTTACAGCCCAAAGACCACCCAAAAAAGTATAGAGTAAAATTGCAATACCAGCCACTAAAACAACCAGTGTTATATCTATACCCATTGCTGCTGCTATTACTTTAGATACAGCTGCTAAACCAATTCCTAAAGAGAATAGCATATTTAGTAAAATAACATAACCAATAACCTGTTGAGTAGTTTTATTATATCTTGTACTTGTGTATTCTACAGGAGATATGACTCTTGATCTTCTCCATTTTGCAGCAGTTAATTGTGAACCTATAAGAAAAGAAAAAGACCACGTACAAAAATAAAGTACACCATACCAACCAGTAAAATACACAAAACCTGCTGCACCAGTAAAAGTCCATGCAGAAAAATTTGACATATAAAGGGATATTCCAGAAACCCACCAGGGAATTTTATTCCCTCCTGAAAAAAAGTCATGTCCCCCTTTCATTTTCTTTGCGAAATAGAATCCTATAGCAACAAGTATCAAAAAATATATAGCTAAAACAAAATAATCTATAGTAGCACCAATTTTCATAGTAATATTTCTTATATTTTTTTAATAATAGGGTATTTTTTATTTAACATCACTTCAAATTTTGAAGTAATCTTATTATTTTGTACTTCTATTAAAAGTGAATTTGCTTTTTCAGAATAATTTATAATAGGTTCTTCTTTTATTTCTGATTTTTGAGCTATTAAAAAAGATATTATAATAGATTTTTTCTCTGGAATTTGTGTAGAACCTTCAACAAAAGGAAATTCTTGTGGAACATTAGCATTTGCATTAGGAAAAACAATATTATCTTTAGGAATATCAAGCTTTGATGTATTAATTTTCATATTCTGTTTCGAAAAAATCTTACCAAAAAGTTTAGCATATGGTCTTGAAATAATAAAACAATTATCATCTTTTAAAGATACTGAAGCTTTAGCATCTAAATTGAAAGGATGAAATCTTACCTGAATTTTTGATGGATTATTTTTCTTTTCAACTTCATCAACCAATATAATAATATCTGGTTTAAAGAAATATAGAGTTCTGATTACTTTTTTAACATCTTTGTTAACAAGATTATAAGGTTGAGTAGCATCACTAATAATTTTAGTCAACTTGTCATCATATTCAAATTTTAAAGTAGTTGCTTTTGCAATTGTCATATTAGTGCCTTCTTTACCATCATGAAAGAAATGACCTTTGCCATCAATAAGAACAGCATTATGAGCCTCAGTAAGTCTTAAAACCCAATGTTTTTCTGATGCTCTATAAGCTGCCCCCATTGGATCATGTAGCAACCTATCCCCAAAAGCTTGAAAAATAAAACTATTTCTATCAGCATGTTCATGATTTGCTGGATTACCCCCTCGAAAAGCCAATAAACTATCCTCTTCTGTCCATCCAGTTCTAGATACAATCCAACCTACATCAAATTTTACATTTAAATCTTGTTTAGATGGTGGTTGAGGATTAATATTCTTATCATAATAAATGAAAGCGAACATATTTCTTCTGCCTGAAATATTCTGTGAAGCATATTGAGCTAACCCATCTTTAAATTGTTTAGCTACCCAAAAACCAGCCGTAGCATCAGGATTAAAACCAGCATCGCTAAAATTAACAGTAGCAAACTTAAAATCTTTGAAAGGAGCCATCATTTGAAGAACAAATTTTATAGAACCCTTGAAATTAACATCGTTAGTGTAATCAATATTTAAATTTCTTCTAAGTAATTCAACTGCCATAATTATATGACGGGTAGAATAATCCCAATAACTAACACCTTCATCATAAGAGCCATCTTTATAATAAATTTTTGCTGAAGTTTCAACAGCCCATCTTGCCAGTTCTAACCATTTTTTAGCATCTGGATGCTTATCATACAATAGCACAGAAGCAAATGTTAAACCAGTAGTAGGTATAATTTTTAAATTTGTCTTATTCAAAAAATATGGCCATCTTTTTGTATCAGCTTCAAATTTGATTTGCTCATCTGGTAAAATAAGCCACAAATTGCTTTTCTCTGGATTACGCATGTAATATAATGAATTATAACAAGCAGAGACCCCTTTATTTATTATCCCTTGAATAATGTTATCTTTTTCAGTATCAGATAATCTTTCATTTAACCAATCATAAGCCAAACACATCGTTATAGTAGTATCTGGTCCAATTTGCATGCCTATAATTTTATTAGTGTCCTTTTCGATAAAATAATCCCAATTATTGTACTCTAATATCTTTTTTATACCAATCTTAGCTAATTCCTCATGTCTTTTGTCATCTGTAATTAAGAATACAAATGCAGATTGTAGAACAATTCCATTTATTACTCTTAAATGATCCCAGTGTCTATTAAACTCTGCTTTCTCAATAAAGCTTTTCTTTTCATCAAAATTTATATTTACTAATGTTTCCCAATAATCTTTAAATATTGGTAATTGAGTATTTTCTTTTATTCGAGGAAGATCCTCTTTCGAAAAAAACAAACCAATTTTATTATTTTTTATCTTATCTTTACCTAAAGAATAAAAATATTTCGGTAATGACAATAAAGCTAAGCTGTATAAGCTATTATTAACAAATTCTCTTCTAGTATAATTTTTCTTCATAATTTCACCTCATTTCAATAATAAAATTTTATTTCACTTATAAACTTTTGTAATATATAAAAAGAAATACAAACTTACAAATATTTTTATTATTTTAATAAAAAAAATATCTTTTGATTTAGGTATAAAATTGTATCAATAATAAATATGAGGTATGAAATGAATTATAAAGAATATTTAAATCACTACAAAAGTAATTTATTAGAAGATATTATACCCTTCTGGGAAAAACATTCTCTAGATAAAGAGTATGGAGGATATTTTACATGCTTAGATAGAAAAGGTAAAGTATATGATATTGATAAATTTGTATGGCTTCAATGCCGTCAAGTATGGATGTTTTCTTTTTTTTATACTGAAATAGAAAAAAAACAAAAATGGCTAGAAATTGCTCATTCTGGTGCTGAGTTTTTAAAAAAATACGGACGGGATAATGATAATAATTGGTATTTTTCTTTAACTCGTGAAGGGAAACCACTTATTCAACCTTATAATATTTTTTCTGATTGCTTTGCTGCTATGGCATTTGCAAGATTAAGTAAAGCAACCTGTAACGAAGAGTATGCAAATATTGCAATTAATACATTTAAAAATATCTTAAAACGAAAAAATAACCCAAAAGGAATATACAATAAATCTTTCCCCGAAACCAGACCTTTAAAACATTTTGGTTTACCAATGATTCTTTCAAATATTGTATTAGAACTTGAGGGCTTAATTGAAAATGATTTATTTGAAGAAGTCATTAATTTTTCTATTAATGAGGTTCTAAACAATTTTTATAAAAGTGAATTTAGAGCAATATTAGAATATGTAAAACCTGATGGTAGTTTCCAGGATTCTTTTGAAGGAAGATTAACACTTCCTGGCCATGGTTTAGAATCTATGTGGTTTTTAATGGATATTGCAAAAAGAAACAATGATAATGACCTAATTAATAAACTTGTGAATATTTCTTTAGACTTAATCGAATATGGTTGGGATAATAAGTATGGTGGTATTTTTTATATGATGGATGTTAAAGGCAAACCTTTAGATAAATTAGAGTGGGATCAAAAACTTTGGTGGGTTCATCAGGAATCTATGATTGCAATGTTAAAAGGTTTTATTCTTTCTGGTAATAGTAAATGTTGGGAGTGGTTTGAAAAATTACATAATTATTCGTGGGAACATTTCTCTGATCCACAGTACGGAGAATGGTTCGGCTACCTTAATCGACAAGGTGAAGTATTTTTAAATTTAAAAGGTGGAAAATGGAAAGGATGTTTCCATACACCAAGATTTATGTATCAAATATGGAAATCATTTGAGTTATTAGATAACATAAACAAAGCTTAAATTAAATTTTTAATTACATCGTGGTTAAAATATTTTTTTTATAAGTTAATGAAAGTTTATAAAATAACTATAATGTTTCATATATTTATAAAATTGAAAATATTATTATTAGGTAAAAATTTTTTTCTATATTGTTTTACTTGATTTTCTTATTATATTTAAATATATTTAAGTATAATATTTACATATTTTCCATTCGTATTTATTAAGGAGAGGTACGATGAATAGAAAATTTGATAATAGGCAATATTATCGATTACCATGGAATTTAGCTGATAATACAATTACATGGTTAGAACCAACCAAAAAATGTAATCTTTATTGTGATGGGTGTTATAGGAAAAATGTAACAGAGCATAAATCAATTCAAACAATAAAAGAAGAATTAGATGTCTTCAATTCTCTAAGGACATCTGATGGTGTATCGATTGCTGGTGGCGACCCTCTAACTCATCCCGATATTCTTGAAATTGTTAGATTAGTAAAAAGCTATGGTTTAAAACCTATAATAAATACTAACGGGTTAGCTCTTACCCCAGAATTACTAAAAGAATTAAAAAAAGCTGGCGTATTTGGTTTTACTTTTCATATTGATAGTAAACAGCAAAGACCTCATTGGAAAGGTAAAACAGAAATAGAACTTAATGAATTAAGGCTTTATTATGCAGAAATGTTAGCCAGAGAAGGCAATATCTCTTGTGCGTTTAATGCTACGGTTTACGGAGATACCTTACAATATGTACCCGACATTGTAGAATGGGGCCAAAAGCATATCGATAAAGTACATGTTCTTGTTTTCATTGCTTACAGAGCTGCTATTTGTGGTGGTGAATTTGAATATTACGCTGGTGGCAAACAAATAGATATGAGAGAAATTGCTTACTCTCTTGATTTTGATGAAAAAGAAAAAACCAAAAAAAGAACCGATATTCTCTCAACGGATATTTTAATGGAAATTAGAAAAAAATATCCTGATTACGATGCTTGTGCTTATCTTAATGGGACAGAAAGACCTGATACCTTTAAATGGTTTTTAGCATCAAGAATAGGAACAAAAGAAAAAATTTTCGGTTATCCTGGTCCAAAATTTATGGAGATAGTTCAAACTGGACATCATTTATTATATAATAGATACCTTGCTTATGCTACACCCAAAACCCTTAAAAGAGGGAAATTGATATTTTTACTTTCACCTTTTGACAAACGCTTAAGAAAAGCATTTAAAAATTATATAATTCAATGCTTGAAAAATCCACTTTATCTATTTAAAAGAGTTTATTCTCAAAGCATTATGATGATACAACCAGCAGACTTGTATAAAGATGGAGGCATGAACATGTGTGATGGGTGTCCTGATATCACAATTCATGAAGGTAAGCTAGTATGGTCCTGTAGATTAGAAGAATTATTCAAATATAATACTTTTATACATATTGTTCCTAAAGATGGTATTTTTAATAGAGAAGAATATAAATTAAAAAATGATTAAACTATATGCTTAAAAAAATTGGAATTTATATTACCTGGGCAATTATTATTATCTCAACTTTATGGGCTTTTTTCTTTTACGAAGAAAAAGAATTATATCCTGGTAAAGTCGTAGTTAACTTTGCGACCTATGGAGGAGTAGCTGAGGAAAAAGCATGGAAACAAATGATCGATGGTTTTGAAAAAGAGTATCCAAATATTAAAATAAAACTTACTCTTATCCCTTTAAAATATCAGGAAAAAATTTTATCACTTTTAGCTGCAGATATAGCTCCTGATATTTTTGTCGGCAATATTGTGGAGATGAAAGATAAAAACGTTTTTAGACCAATTGATGATTTTTTACAAAATGATAAAGATTGGGATACTACAGATTTATTAGAAGGTTTAAGTCAATTAGGTTATTACTATGGGCATAAATATGAGATAGTAACATCAATAGGACCATTAGCCCTCTTTTATAATATCAAACACTTTAAAGAAGCTGGATTAAAAACTCCAAATGAATATGCAGCTGAAGGTAAGTGGAATTTTGAGACATTTCTTGAATGCTGTAAAAAACTTGTGAAAAGAGATAAGGATGGTAATACCATACGCTGGGCTTATAGAATTTATGCTGATTATATAATTTATCTTTACATAACTGCAAATGGTGGGATGTTAGAAGTTGACAAAAATTCTGGAAATTATACAGATCCTAAAATAGTTGATGCTTTACAGAAGTGGGCTGATTTATCTAATGTATATAAAGTATCTCCTCCTATTATTGCAGAAGAACAAGCTGGTGTTTCTGCAGCATGGAAAGAATTTCAAAGAGGAAATGTTTCTATGATGCACTCGGGACCTTGGATGATTGGAAGATTAAAAGGAATGAGTGACCCATACGATGTTTCCCCACCCCCTTTTGAGCCAGGTGGAAAATCACTATTTCTTAATTATGGTTCAGTTACAGGTATTTGGAGTAAATCCAAACATCCATATGAAGCATATTTATGGTTAAAGTATATTGCAAGTAAAGAAGGCAGAATAATATGGTCCAAATTAGGGTTCGATTTACCAGGTTATAAATCTCTTTGGAAAGATAAACATCTATGGGTAGATACAACAAAAGTACCTAAACATTTCGACGTATTTTACGAATTAGCTAAAAACGCTTTAACACCTGTATATTCTCATACTCCAGCAACGACAATAAAATGTTCTGCTCATTTTCAAAAAATTGTATGGGAAAGAATTAGGAAAGGTGAACCTGCAAAAAAAGTATTGGAAGAAGAATTACCTACTTTGTTAAAATATAATATAAAAAAATAACGAAAAAAAAATATGAAAAATACAAAACAAACGAAATTAGAAAAAAAAGAATCAAGAGAATTTTACTTTTTTACTTCTCCATGGTGGCTTGGTTTAGTGCTTTTCGTAATTGGTCCAATGATAGCTTCCATATTAATTTCATTTACCAGATGGGATGTAATTTCACCACCAGTATGGGTAGGTATAGATAATTATAAAGAGCTTTTTACTGAAGATCCTCTTTTCTGGAAGTCTTTAAAAGTAACATTTATTTTTACAATCGTATTAGTACCTGTTCAATTAACTTTATCTTTACTTGTTGCAATTTTATTAAATCAGAAAGTAAAAGGAATGCCTCTTTATAGAACTATGTTTTACCTTCCAACTGTTTTACCTGTTGTAGCTAGTTCTATGTTATGGTTATGGATTTTCTACCCTCAAGGATTATTAAATTTCTTTTTAGGATTATTAGGCATACCTCCTCAACAATTTCTTACTGATGAAAAACTTGCACTTCCAGCTATTATGCTTATGAGTCTCTGGGGAAGTTTTGGCTCTAATATGATCATATTTTTAGCTGGTTTACAAGGAATACCTAGAACATTATATGAAGCAGCCGAAATAGATGGTGCTTCTATATGGATGAAATTCAAAAAAATTACCTTTCCAATGCTTTCTCCTGTAATCTTTTTCAATTTTGTAATGGGTGTAATTGGTACTTTTCAAGTTTTTACTCAAGGATATTTACTTACTGACGGTAAACCTAATAACTCAACGTTATTCTATGTACTTTACCTTTATAGGAAAGCTTTTGAATATCTCGAAATGGGATCAGCATCTGCGATGGCCTGGATATTATTCATAATTATTATGATAGCAACTGGAATTATTATGAAATCATCATCTTCATGGGTTTACTATGAAGGACAAAAATGATATTAATATCGAATTTGATTTATTACTACAAAACCTAAATCAAGGTTATGTAGCTCTTGAACCAATTTTCGATAATGATAATATCATAGATTTCAAATTTATTAAAATTAATGATTTTGGTGCAAAAATACTAAATACTACGGTTGAAAATCTATTAGGTAAAACTCTAGTAGAATATGATCCTTCTCTAAAAGATAGAGCCCTAATTAAAGCTTTAAAAGAAGTTTTTCTTTCGAGCAATAAAAGAACCATAAAAGGACATTTTTTCAAAGACACTTTTCCAAATATCGATCTCTATCTTGAACTAAACATTTACAAATCGTTAGATTTTGTAATAATATTATTTTCTGATATTACCGAACATAAATTAACTGAGAATGCACTTGCAGTTTCTCAGGATAGATATAAAACTTTAGTAAAATCAATTTTTGAATATTTATACACTATTGAATTTGATAAAGGCGTAATCGTTTCACAGTTCCATAGCAAACAATGTGAAAGAATAACCGGTTATACTCATCACGAATATAAAAACGATCCTGATTTATGGTTCAAAATGGTTCATCCTGAAGATAAACAAATGGTACTAGAATATGTTGAGAAAAGAAAACATGACCCAACTTTAAATAAAATTGAACATCGCATTATTCACAAAGATGGATCTATAAAATGGATTTCTGATCATGCAAACCTTAAATTCAATAAAGAGGGCGAGCTTATAAGAATTGATGGAGTAATTGAAGACATCACCGATAGAAAACAAGCTGAATTACTAATAAAAGAATCTGAAGAAAAATATAGATTAATTTTTGAAACAGCAATAATAGGTATCTTCTTCCTAGATATTTATGGTAATATAATAGAATCCAATCCTTATGGTAGAAAACTGCTAGAGTATTCTAATGAAGAAATTAATAACATTAACTTTTACAATTTAATTTTAAGAGATACACCTAATGCACCATATATCAATTTTCATGATACGATATATGATTGCGAACTTCATTTAAGAACAAAATTTAATAGAGATATTTATGTAAATTTAAATTCAATTCCTATTAATCAAAGAAAAAATGCTAAAGCTCTAATAATTATTAAAGATACAACAGAAAAACATGATTTTGAAAAATCTTTAGCAGAATCAGAGCATAAATATAGAACAATATTTGAAACCGCCCCTTATGGTATAATAGTTGTGCGTTCAAAAGATAACATTGTAATGGCGGTAAACAATGAATTCTTAAAAATGCTTAGATGTAATATAGAAGAAGTACTAGGTAAAAACATCGAAATTTTACATTTTTGGGAAAATCCTGTAAGCAAAACTTTTTTCCTCGAAACCCTTGAAATGAATGGAGAAATTGAAAATTACCGTGCTACACTGATTAATCAAAATAATGAAAAATTGGAATGTATTATATCTGCAAAAATTATTATTTATGGTAAAGAAGAAGCGCGGTTAATCATCATTCAGGATATAACCGAAATAATAAAAAATGAAGAGAGACTTCTTCTATTAAATAATGCTATAGAGCAAGCTGTAGAAGCTGTTATAATAACTGATAAAAATGGCAAAATACTATATGTTAATTCTGCATTTGAAAAAATATTTGGTTACGATAAAGAATATGTTTTAAACAAAACTCCAAATATACTTAAATCCGGTAAACAAAGTGCAGAATTTTACAAAACTATGTGGGATACGATTTCAAAAGGAAATGTTTGGACTGGTGAAGTTATAAATAAAAAAAGTAATAATGAATTTTGTAATCAGGAAATATCAATAACACCAATTAAGAAAAATAACGAAATTACACATTATGTAGCAGTATTAAGAGATATAACTGAATTCAAAAAAATATATCAGGAAAGAGAAAATTTAGCTAATCAACTTATATATTCTCAAAAAATGGAAGGTATTGGAAGGTTAGCAAGTGGTGTTGCTCATGATTTTAATAATATGTTAAGCATCATATTAACTAGTTCAGAACTCATAAGATCATTAAATCCAGACAAAACAATAATACAACATTGTGAAAATATTGAAACAACTTGCAAACAATCTTCTCATATAGTTAAACAACTTCTTCTCTTTTCTAAAAACTCAAAAATGAATCCAACAATAATTGATCTAAATAAATTAGTTACTAATACAATTAAAATATTACAACACTCTTTAGGAAAAGATATTGAAATAAAAACTGAACTCTCAGACTCCCCATCATTTATTTATGCCGATGAAATACAAATTCAACAAGTAATTTTAAACTTATCTATTAACGCAAGAGATGCTATGCCAAATGGAGGAATTTTAAAATTTACATTAAGAAATGTTTTTCTTGATGAAGATTTTACTAAAAAGAGACCTCCTCTTCTTCCAAATTACTATGTTGAACTAATTGTAGAAGATACAGGCACTGGCATTCCTGATGATATAATTTCAAAAATTTTTGATCCTTTCTTTACAACTAAAGAGAGCTCAAAAGGAACTGGCCTTGGTCTATCGGTTGTTTATGGAATAGTTAGTAGCCATAATGGATATATTGAAGTTTTTAGCGAAGTAAATAAAGGTACTAAGTTTAATATATATTTACCTCTTACTCAATATCAAATTGAGACAATAAAAACAAATAATGAAAGTTTAATTTATAAAGGCAATGAAAGTATTCTTGTTGTAGATGATGAAGAATTAATTGCAGAATCATTAAGTTCAATTTTGTCATCATTAGGTTATAAGGTAATTACAACTTCAGATGGTCTAGAGGCCATCGAATTATATAAATCGAACAAAATTGATTTAGTTATACTTGATATTATAATGCCAAAAATTGATGGCTTACAGGTTTTTCAAATACTTTATGAATATGATAATAATGTTAAAGTGCTGTTTATGACCGGATTAGCCGATGAAAATAAAATAAGCTCAACAAATTATGTCAATCAGGATAATTTAATTCGCAAACCCTTTTTAATAAATGAACTATCTATAAAAATTAGGAATATCTTAAAAAATGATTAATTTGAGGTAATAATGCAACTAACTTCAAAATCACAGACTATTAGAAAAACTTCTTTCCGTATCTTTGTGTATGTTATTTTAATATTATCTACAATTGTAATGATGATTCCCTTTGCATGGATGTTATCAAGTTCTCTTATGAAGGAATCAGATATGTTCCAAATTCCACCTGTATGGATACCCAATCCACCTCAGTTTAATAATTATACTGAAATATGGGGTATCCTACCTTTTGATGCTTTTTTCAGAAACACGGTTGTGTTAACAGTAGGTAGAATCTTACCTCTTTTATTTTCCTGTTCACTGGCTGCCTTTGGTTTTGCCAGATTAAAATCAAGAAAGAAAAATATTTTATTTTTAATAATGATATCAACAATGATGTTACCAGGTCAGGTAACTATGATTCCATTATACATTCTTTTTGCAAAAATTGGATGGGTCAATACTTTTTTGCCATTGATAGTACCTTCATTTTTTGGTATTCCATTTTATATTTTTATGATGAGACAATTTTTTATGACTATTCCAATTGAATATGATGAATCAGCAAGAATTGATGGGGCTACTACATTCCAAATTTTCTATAAAATTATTTTGCCTCTATCAAAACCCGCACTAGTTACAATGACAATTTTTTTATTTATGTGGTCATGGAATGACTTTTTTACTCCATTAATATACCTTCATGATACCAATAAATATCCTTTAGCTTTAGGTCTTCAACTTTTCAGGACTTACGGGGAATATTCAACCAGATGGGATTACATAATGGCAGGTTCTTTATTAATGGCTATTCCTCCCCTTCTAGTATTTTTCTTCGCTCAAAAGTATTTTGTTGAGGGAGTTACAGTAACAGGTCTAAAAGGTTAGTAAAGCTTAAGTAAGTTAAAATCTATAGAATAAAAAGCAAAAGACCCAAAATTGTAGTTTTGGGTCTTTACTTTCGCGAGATTGTATTCGAGAGAGAAAACTATTTGAATAAAGCGTCTATATCATCCTGAGAGGCTATATCAAAATCATCTGTTGTCTCAGTTTTCTTTTCTTCTTTTTTTGTTTCTACAACTTGCTCTTCTTTCTGTTCATTTACTATTTCATCAACAGATGGAGTGGATTTCACCTGACTAATAATTTCATCAGCTATATGTTGTCTTTCCCCTGCCTTTGTATAAACAGCATTAGAATCAAAAGCAACTTTTTTAATTGCTACTTTTTGAGCCTCAGTCAGTTCAGGTAAATTTTCTGAATCTAATTGACTTAGAAGAGTGCTTAATTTTTCTTGAACAGACTCAATTAAGTGATTTACAGATGCTATTTGTTGAGCAGTAATATCCTGAACTTGAAGTGCTATCATTATGTTACTTGAAAGTTGTCTAATTTCATTCATATAATTCTGAGAGCTCTGTAAAGGATCTAAAATATTACCTGATTGATCTACCTTTTCCCATAATTCTTTCATACTTTTAATATCAGGGTCATTCGGATATTTTTGCTCAAGAAGACTCAAACGTTTTTGAATCCTATTAGAAAGATCATCTTGCAAATCACTATAAGATTTAAATCTGTTTAGATTGGTTTGTATTCCATTAACCTTAAAGATTATTCCATCAACCATATCCAGAATTTCAGTAGTGGCCATTTCAGTTGCTTCAGTTACTTTACTCAATTGAGAAGCAGCTTTTGGCATCTTACGAGAGCTTTCCTTTAATTGTGCATTTATTTCATCAAGTAAGGGAGCTATTTCTTGAACAAAATAAAAGAGGTCTTCAAGAAAAGGCATCACTCTTTGACCGAAAATAAAAAGTGCTTTAAGCTCTTCAACTTTTCTAATTATTTTTTCAATTTGGCCAGATTTCATAAATTTCTCCTAAATTAGCCTAATGAAGACAATATTGCATCAATTTTTTCTTTTAATACAGGAGGTGTAAAAGGTTTAATAATATAATTATTAACCTTTGCCTGAAGAGCCTCAATCACATCCTGTTTAAGACCTCTGGTTGTAACCATTAAAATTGGTAAATTCCCAAATTTAGGTTCACTTCTAATATATTTTGTTAGCTCGAGTCCAGTCATGTTTGGCATATTCCAATCCGTAATTACGAAATCAAATTTTTCCGATTCTAATTTACCGACCGCATCCTTCCCATCCTCAGCTTCAACAATATTATTATAACCCAAAGTCTGTAATGAATTTGCAACTATCCTTCTCATTGTTGGTGAATCGTCAACAATAAGGAATTTCATACTGGCTGGATCCATGAATAAACTCTCCTTACAAAATTTTACTTTCTAATAATATATTAATATAAATTATTTTTTTTTGAAAGTAAATATATTTTTTTATAGCATAATATGCAAATTTAATTAAAATAAATTTAATAATCAAATAAAATTTTTTAAAAAAATCGCTATAAGTTTATATATTGCTTTAACAATCTACCAGTATGTGAAATTTGATATTTAACAATTTCTTCTGGAGGACCAACTGCTATTACTCTACCACCATCAGAACCCCCTTCAGGTCCAATATCAATTATATAATCTGCTGTTTTAATGACTTCAAGATTATGTTCAATTACTACAACAGAATTACCTTTTTCCACCAAAGCGTTAAAACAATTAAGCAATTTTGAAATATCATCGAAATGCAAGCCAGTTGTAGGTTCATCAAAAATAAAGAGTTTTTTCTTTTTCTTGTCAATATTATCCAAACCATAAGCTAATTTTAACCTTTGAGCTTCACCACCTGATAATGTTGAAGATGATTGACCTAAACGTAAATAACCGAGACCAACTTCTTTTAAAATATTAAATTTATCAATTAATCTTTTATAGCTACCTTCAAAAAAAGTAATAGCTTCATTTACTGTTAAATTCAATACTTCGTGTATGTTTTTGCCTTTATATTTCACATCTAAAATTTCATTTTTAAACCTTTTTCCTTTACATGATTCACAAGGTAGAACAATATCAGCCATAAATTGCATTTCAATTGTAACATAACCTTCACCTTGACACAAATCACATCGCCCTTCGGGAGAATTAAATGAAAAATGGCTTGTTGTATAACCCCTTTCTTTAGCTTGAATAGTTTTTGCAAATAATTCCCTTATTATTTCATAAGCTTCCATATAAGTTACAGGGTTAGACCTGGTTGATTTGCCTATTGGAGATTGATCAACAAGTTCTACATCATTCAAATACTTAATACCAGTAATTTTTGAAGCTCCAAAAGGATAGCAATTTATTTCTGAATCTTTAGTATACAATGAATATGAGTTATAATAGTTTTTTAATGATGAATATAAAACATCAATAATTAGGCTACTTTTACCACTACCACTTACGCCAGTAACACAAACAAATGAATTAAGAGGAATTTTAACATTAACATTTTTTAGATTATTTTTGTTTGCTCCAAATATTTCTAAAAATTCAGTGGATACTCTTCTTTTTTCTGGAACTTTAATATTAAGTTTTTTACTTAAATATTTTCCTGTCAATGAGTTGTCATCTTTTTTAATTTCTTCAAAGGTACCTAATGCAACAATTTCTCCTCCATTTTCACCAGCCTTTGGGCCAAGATCTACGATATAATCAGCAGCTTCCATCATATCATAATCATGCTCTACAACAATAACAGTATTACCGTTATCACGTAACTTTTTCAGAATATTAATAAGTCTATTATTATCTCTTGGATGCAATCCTATACTCGGTTCATCTAAAACATAGATTGAACCTACAAGGGCTGCACCTAATGCTGATGCCAAACTAATTCTTTGTGACTCTCCACCAGAAAGTGAATACGAAGAACGGTTCAAAGTGATATACCCTAAACCTACATCGCTAAGGTATTTTAATCTTCGCTTAATTTCTTCTAGAATTCGATAAGAAATACCATATTGAAATTCTGTAAGTTTTAAATTATCAAAAAAAGAAATAGCTGTATCAATGTTCATTTCAACGATATCACGAATATTCTTGCCTCCGACATAAACGAATAAAGCATTTCTTTTTAATCTAGTTCCTTCACATTCAGGGCAGGTAGTAACACCCCGATATTTATAATATAACGAGCTGTATTCAGGAATATATAATTTTTTTTCTAAATCTTTAAAGAAATCACGAATCCCGGAATGAAAATTATCGCCGAGAATTAAAATTCTTCTTGCTTCTTTAGATAAATCTTTAAAAGGTACTTTGGTACTAATATTATAGGTTCTACATAGTTCAAGCATGTCATCGTAGTATTTTAAAAACCTATCTGGCCCGAAAATCTTAATAGCTCCCTGTTCAAGAGATTTTTCTGGTTCTGAAACAACTAGATTCATGCTAAAATTAATAAATTGTCCAAAACCATGGCATTCTTTGCAAGCTCCTCTTGGATTATTAAAAGAAAAGAGATGAATATCAGGTTCATCATAAGAAAAGTTGCAATCGGCACATTCAAATTTTTTACTGAACTTATAAAATTTTTTTTCTTCTAATGAATAAATTGCAATTTCTCCATTACCTGCATTAAAAGCTGTTTCTATTGAATCTGCATATCTATTATCTTGCAAATTTTTTCGAATAACCAATCTATCAACTAATACATAAACATCATTTTTTGATTTAAAGTTAAAATCATTTTTATCAAGTTCTATAATTTCATTATTATAAAAAATCCTAAAAAAACCAGCTTTTCTTAAGTTGTCAATTTTTTCTTTTTTAGTTATACCCTGAAAATTGTCAAAAGGGAACAATATATAGATTTTTAAACCATCCCCTTTTTCATATAAAAAGTCCAAGACTGTTTTTACATTGTCCTTTTTTACTACTTTACCACAACTATAACAAATTGTTTCTCCAATCCTTGAAAATAATAATCTAAGGTAATCATATATTTCTGTTGTAGTACCTACTGTAGATCTTGGATTTTTGATAACTGTTTTTTGTTCTATTGAAATAGCAGGAGCAATACCACTTATTAAGTCTACATCGGGTTTTTCCATTCTCTCTAAAAATTGGCGAGAATATGCTGATAAGCTTTCTACATATCTTCTCTGTCCTTCAGCATAAATTGTATCGAAAGCTAAACTTGATTTACCAGAACCGCTAACTCCAGTAAATACAATTAATTTATTTTTTGGTAGAACAAGATTTACATTTTTAAGATTATGTACTCTAGCACCTTTAATTACTATATGTTTTTTTACATCAAAATCTATTTGATTTATTTCTTGTTTGAACATTATAAATTATTTTCCAAAAAACACACTAACATTTGTCATAACAAAAGATGTAGTAGTTTCTCCATCCTTCTTGTTAAATAAATTCATATAGTGTAACTTAGCATTTACGTCAAGTGTTAATATTCCCAATCCTAATTCAACACCAATTCCAGGGGCTAATCCTCCTCTATAATCTGTTTCGTCACCAAAAATTACTGGGATTGGAATGTTCTGGGAAGAAATTTTTCTTTTAATATCAATGCTATTCTTAATTATATTTAAACTAACATCACCTGCAATATAAATCTTTAATGGGTTCAAACGAATTAAATTTAATTGAATACCAGGTGAAATAGGAAAAATATTTTGGCTTAATGAAAGGTCATAAATATCATTAGTTTTTGGATCTTTAATACTCACTTCTGAAATTGTAAATTTATTCCATCCCCCATTTATCGTGTAGGTAATAAAATCATTATCAAATTTTATCCTGAGATTTAAATTAAACCCTGGTTTTAAGTCTTTGTTAATTAGATTAAAATCTTTTAAAGTTACATCATTATTAGCCCAAAAAGATGGACCAAGACCAATTCCTAATCCTTGTGAAAAAGAAAAAACATTAACGGTTAATATTAACAATAAAGAATAAAATAATTTCTTCATAACCCACACTCCTTTTAACTATTTTGTTTATAATAATCTTGTAAAGATTTTACGGTCAAACTATGTTTCTGAATATAATCTATTGCTTTAATAGCACTGGCAGCAGCAGAAAGTGTAGTAATTATTGGTATTTTATTTTCAATTGCAGCCCATCCAATATAAAATTCATCAACCCTTGCCATTCTTCCTAAAGGTGTATTAATTATTAGTTGAACATTGTTGTTTTTTATCTCATCAACAATATTTGGTCTACCTTCGTTAGCTTTAAATATTTTTCTATTCTTCACACCATTATCTGAAAGATACTGAGAAGTTCCAGAAGTTGCAATGATATTAAAACCTAACTTAATAAAACTTTTAGCAATAAAAAGTGTTTTAAGATTTTTATCATTATCATTTACGCTTATAAAAACCGTTCCTGAAGTAGGCAATCTATTTCCTGCGGCAATCTGAGATTTAGCAAAAGATTCTCCAAAGGTTTCAGAAATTCCCATTACTTCACCAGTTGATCTCATTTCAGGACCTAAGAATACTGGTGTTTTAGGAAATTTTGAAAATGGGAATACTGCTTCTTTTATAGCAACTCTGTTAAGTAGTTCTACTTTAGGAATATTTAAATCTTTAATTTTTTTCCCAACCATCACTTTAGCAGCTATTTTGGCAAGTGGTATACCTGTAGCTTTACTTACAAAAGGTACTGTTCTTGAAGCTCTTGGATTTACTTCTAACACATAAACAACACCATTCATCATTGCATATTGAACATTAATTAAACCAATAACATTGAGACCAAAAGCGAGTTTTTTTGTATAACTAATAATAGTCTCATAGTGTTTTTTTGAGAGTTCATAAGGTGGTAAAACACATGCACTATCTCCGCTATGTATTCCAGCTTCTTCTATATGTTGCATCACACCACCAATTAGTACTTCCTCACCATCACAGATAGCGTCAACATCAAATTCAAAAGCATCTTCAAGAAATCTATCAATTAAAATCGGGTGTTCAGGTGATACATCAACTGCTTTTTTCATATATTCTTTTAGAGAATCACTTGAATAACAAATTTCCATCGCCCTTCCTCCTAGAACATAGGAAGGCCTTACTAAAACTGGATATCCGATTTTCTCAGCAACTTTAATTGCTTCTTCAATACTTGAAGCTGTACCATATGCTGGACATGGTATTTTTAGTTTTTCTAAAAGTTCCCCAAATCGTTTTCTATCCTCAGCAATATCAATACCTTCAGGAGAGGTACCAAGAATTTTTACTCCATTTTTCTCAAGATCTTTAGCTATTTTCAAAGGAGTTTGTCCTCCAAAACTTATTATAACTCCTTCGGGCTTTTCAATTTCAATTATGTTTAAAACATCTTCAACGGTAAGAGGTTCAAAATATAACTTATCGGCGATATCATAATCTGTTGAAACAGTTTCAGGATTACAATTAACCATAATTGCTTCATAATTTTCTTCTTTCAAAGCAAAAACCCCATGAACGCAACAATAATCAAATTCAATACCTTGACCAATTCTATTAGGTCCTCCTCCTAAAATAATTACCTTTTTTTTATCACTTACTTTTACCTCATTCTCTCTTTCATAAGTTGAGTAATGATAGGGTGTAAAAGCTACAAATTCAGCTGCACAAGTATCTACTGTTTTATATACAGGTAAAACACCTAATTCTTTTCTAATTTTTCTTATCGTATTTTCATCTGTTTTTAAAATAAAAGCTAATTGACGATCAGAAAACCCGTATTCTTTTGCTTTCTTTAAAATCTCTTTTGTTATTTTCATCCTCTTTACTCAATGATTAATAATTTTTAAGTTATTGAATAATTATATAATTCGTTCTCGAAATCGACAATTTGTTTTATATTCATAAGAAACCATTTATCGATTTTTGTAATTTTGTTTAATTCTTCAATAGAAACACCTAATTGTAATGCATAACGAACATAAAAAATATTATCAGGCTTAGGTGTAAGTAGTTTTGATTTTACTTGCTTTATTGCTTCTTCTCTTTCTTCAATGCTAAGATCTCTAACATTCATTTTATCCTTACCATCTGCACCAAGCCCAAACCTTCCTTGCTCTAAAGAGCGCAATCCTTTTTGCAAAGCCTCCTTAAAAGTTCTCCCAATTGCCATGGCTTCACCAACCGATTTCATTTGTACCCCTAATGTATCATCAACACCTTTAAATTTTTCAAAATCCCATCTAGGAATTTTTACTACACAGTAATCAATTGTTGGTTCAAAACATGCTGGCGTTTTCTTTGTAATATCATTAGGAATTTCATCTAAAGTATAACCAATTGCTAATTTAGTAGCAATTTTAGCAATTGCAAATCCTGTAGCTTTCGAAGCAAGAGCAGAAGAACGAGATACTCTTGGGTTCATCTCAATTACAAGTAATCTACCATTTTCTGGATTTAGAGCAAATTGAATATTACTACCACCTGTTTCTACTCCAATTTCACGAATAATTTTAATTGAAGCATCTCTCATAAGTTGGTACTCTTTATCGGTCAAAGTTTGAGCTGGTGCAACAGTTATTGAATCTCCTGTATGAACACCCATAGCATCAAGGTTTTCAATAGAACAAACAATAACTACATTATCCTTAAGGTCTCTCATTACTTCTAATTCGTATTCTTTCCAACCGATGACAGATTCTTCAATTAGAACTCTATGAATTGGGCTTTCATTTAAACCTCTAGTAACAATTTCTTGAAATTCAACCTGATTGTAAGCAGTACCACCACCTGTACCTCCAAGAGTAAAAGATGGTCTTACAATTATTGGGAAACCAATATCTTCCATCATACTCATTGCTTCATCAAGAGTAGTTACAAAACCTCCACGAGGCATCTCGAGATTAATATTTTTCATTGATTGTAAAAAAAGCTTTCTATCTTCAGCTTTTTTTATAGCATCATATTTGGCGCCAATGAGTTCAACATTATATTTATCTAATATCCCATTTTCATAAAGTTCAACAGCAGCATTTAGAGCAGTTTGACCACCCATAGTTGGTAAAATTGCATCTGGTCTTTCCTTTTGAATGATCTTTTCGATTGCAGTAGATGTAATTGGTTCAATATAAGTAGCATCAGCAAATTCTGGATCAGTCATAATAGTTGCAGGGTTACTATTAATCAAAATTACTTTAAAACCTTCTTCTTTCAAAACCCTGCATGCCTGAGTGCCTGAGTAATCAAACTCACAAGCCTGGCCAATTACGATTGGTCCACTACCAATAACTAAAATTGATTTTAAGTCAGTTCTTTTTGGCATATTCCTCTATTCTTTTATTTTTTTTAACTCTTTTTCCTTTTCGAATAATTCTTTTTGTAACTTTTTTATTTCTTCTTCTTTATTTTTCAAATATTGAATTTTTTCATCAATTTGTTTTTCAAATGCGGCTCTATCCCAATAACCTCGATTTTCAAAATATCCTTTAAATAAGAAATTATGTTTTAGAGCTTCCATATTCTCGGAAAATTTCGATACCCCTACTCTTGCATCTTCTAAAGTAAGTAACGTATATTTAATTGCGATCATTAAACTATCGTATAAGTCTTGTTTGGTAAATAGTGCCCAAATAGTTCCTTTTCCACTTTGAACTCTACTCATTATATCTTTTATTATAGTAATTGCACTATCTGCACCTGAAACAACCTTTTCAATAGAACCACTCAATTTGGCATAACTTTCTGAACTTAGTTTAAACTGAATAGCAGCTTCGTGAAGGGTTGTATCAACGTAATTTACTGCAGAATTTAAACTTTTATACATTTGATCATCGTTTAATAACTTACCTAAAGTACCATGTCCTCTATTTACCTTTGCAAAAATTTGGCTTAACTCATTTGTAAAAATTGCTGCATTATCCACCGATTCTTGAGCTTTCTGTAATATTGCACCAAGACTAAATGGTTCAACTGTTTTAATAGTATCCCCATCAAGTACAGGATCATAATCAAATGAACCATAGGTTATTGAAACGTATTTATCACCAACTAAACCTTCAAGTTGTATTGAGGCCTCAGAGTTTTTTCTAATAAAACGTGATAACTCTTTATCTACTTTTAATATTAATTTTACTTTCCCTTGACTTGTAATTTCAATAGAGTTCACTGTACCAATTTCTACCCCTGAAAGCCTTACATAAGCTCCTTTTCTAATTCCATCAACTGTATTAAAATTAGCATAAAGAGTTAGGCTTTCTTTAAACATACCTTTTCGGCCACCAATAGTAAATACTGCAATCACAAAAATAAACAAAGCTAAAAATATGAAAATACCAACAATTATTCCATTATCTTTTTTCTTTTTCATAAATTTTATATATATTTTAATTCTCTTTCTTTTTTACCTAAAAAATCCATTACAATTTCTTCAGTAGAGTTCAATAAACCTGAATAATCTCCATAAAATTTTATTTCTCCGTTATGCAAAACAGCAATTTTATCAGCTACAATTTTAACACATTCAAGGTCATGAGTAACTACAACTGAAGTTAAATTGAATTTTTTTTGAACTTCAGAGATCAAATAACTAATCTCTCTTGTTGTAATTGGATCCAAACCTGTTGTTGGTTCATCATACAAAATAATTTCTGGTTCAATAATTAATGCTCTTGCTAAAGCAACTCTTTTCCTCATTCCACCTGATAATTCAGAAGGCATTTTATCAATTGCTTCAATCAATTTTACTGCATCTAAATATTTTTCTACACGTTCTGTAATATCTTTATAGCTTAAATCCTTTCTATCTCTTAAAGCAAATTCTAAATTTTCTCTAACAGAAAGAGAATCATATAAAGCACTATTTTGAAAAAGAAATCCTATTTTTTTCCTAATTTGATTTAACTGCTTCGTATTTATTTTTGTAATATTATAGTTATTTATAAATATAGAACCTTCGTCGGGTTCAAGCAAACCAATAATAATTCTCAATAATACACTTTTCCCGGTTCCACTTTTACCAAGAATAACTAAAGTTTCTCCTTTGCTTATCTCAAGATTTACATTTTTTAATACAACAAAATCACCAAATGATTTAGATATATTTTCAATTTTTATCATTCAAAAAATATCTGAATAAGTTTTATTAAAATCATATCAAAAAAAATTATACTAAATGATGAAATAACAACAGAAATTGTAGCAGCCTTTCCAACTCCTTCTGTTCCTTTAGTAGCATTAAAACCATAGTATGAACCAACCATCCCAATTATAAAACCAAAAAATGTTGTTTTAGCTACCCCAGGAATAATATCTATAAAAGCCAAAGATCTAATAACAGAATCTAAATATAATTGCCATGATGTAGCTCCCTCAACATACATAGCTATAAATGCTCCTAATATAGCAAGAGCATCTAAATAAATTGTTAATACAGGTAATATTATAATACAAGCTACTACTCTTGTTACAACAAGAAATTTAAAAGGGTCAACTGCTGACACTTCAAGAGCATCAATTTGTTCGGTTACTCTCATAGAACCTAATTCGGCTCCAATACCTGAGCTTACTCTACCAGCAATAATTAAAGCACCGATAACAGGACCTAATTCTCTTACAACAGACACTGATACCATCATTGGTAGATATGCCTCTGCTCCAAATCTTATCAAAACAGGTCTGGATTGTAAAGTAAGAATTAGACCAATAATAAATCCAATTATTCCAATTAATGGAAAAGATTTTAAACCTAATTCATTTAAATGTCTTTTTATCTGATTGAATTCATATGGAGGAATCCAAACAGAAATAAAGAATTTTAATGAAAATTTAAAAAGCCCGGTTAAATGTTTAAAGAAATTTGAAAGCAATTTTTTAATAAAATTTATTATTAAATTTTATTATTTTAATAATTTTTTAAAAATTATTCAATTCAAATTTATTGACCTAAAATTGTTATTTTAGAAAGCAAATCATAAATAATTTGATGAATATTTATATCTAAAAATGATAAAAATAGCTCATATCATAAAATGTTTATCTAATAAACTTGACTTATTAGTTATAAATATTTATTTTAAATTATATTATAGGTATAAACATGAAAATTAAATGGTTTAATAAAATACATTTTAGAATTTTCTTTCTGTTATTGTTTATTACTTTTTTATTTCTACTTTTTCTATTCAATAAAAAAGAAAGGGATATTTTAAAGTTACAGAATTTTCTTACTAAAGTTAAACAAGAAAGGATTTTATGGTTTAATAAAGTCCTTGAACTTAAAAGTTCAAATCTTGAATCATTTGCCTTTGATTATACATACTGGGATGAAATGATTAAATTTGTTCAAACAAAAGATATTAATTGGGCAAAAACGGAAATAACTCCATCTTTTGCAAAATTTAATATTAACTATACATGGATTTATGATAAAAATTATAATCTTTCTTTTGAATATTCTACAAATGATAAAACAATCCCTTTTACATTGATAAATAATCTGGATTTTAGAAAAAAAATTAACATTTCTTATTTTAATCATTTTTTTATAGAAAACAATGACAAGTTAATAGAAATATATGGAGCTCCAATACAACCTTCAAGGGATAGTTCAAGAATTTCAAAACCACAAGGCTATTTTTTTGTTGGTCGTTTATGGGATAGAAATTATTTAAATGAATTAGAAACTATTACTAATTCAAAAATTGAAATTTTAGATCGAAATGAAGTATCAAAAACAAACTTTAGAAATTATTCAGATTCACTAAAAGTTCTCAAACCATTATATAATTATGATAATAAATGCATAAAATACATTCTTTTCTCTTTTTCACCGGTTTTTCTAAAGCCCTATTTTGAATCTTCAAAATCAGAAACGACATACTATTTATTATTTATTTCAATAATTTTAATATCTTTATCATTTTACCTTTACTACTCAATAATTAAACCAATAAAATTATTATCTCTAAGTTTAGAAAACAATGATACAGAACATCTTAATAAGTTAATGAAATCGAAAAATGAATTTAAAAATCTAGCCGAACTTATTACAGATTATAATATACAACGAAATATTTTAATTGATGAAATTAAAAAGAAAAATATTCTCGAAAAAGATCTTCGTGAGAATGAAAAAAAATATCGTTCCTTATTTGAAAATATGACAAGTGGTTTAGCATTATGTAAAATAATACTTGATGAGAATAACAAACCTCATGACTACATAATATTAGAAATAAATAATGCTCTTGAAAAAATGCTTGATATAAAACCTGATAAAATATTAAATATTACTGCTAAGAATATAGCAAAAGAGTACAACTCTCAATGGCCCATATTTGCTATTAATATTTTTGGAGATACAGCACTTAAAGGCGTTTCAACTTCTTTTGAAACTTATAATAAAAGAACAAATAAATTTTTTTATATTACAGTATTCTCTCCTCAAAAATACTATTTCGCTCTCTTATTCGATGATATTACAGAAAGAAAAAAATCGGAAAGAGAACTAATAAAAACCAACAAAAAATTGGAAAATACTATAAATGAACTAAATAAAACTCAAAAAGAATTATTTCAAAATGAAAGATTAAAAGCATTAGGACAACTTGCAAGTGGTATAGCTCATGATATAAATAATTCTTTAGCACCAATTCTCGGTTATTCTGATTTATTATCTAGAGAAATTGAAGACGAAAAGATTTCCAAAAGATTATCAATAATAAAAACTGCGAGTCTTGATATTAAAAAAACTATTGAACATTTAAGAGAATTTTACAGACCAAAACTTGATGAAGATACTTTTGATATGGTCAATCTTAATCAAGTAATCAATTCAGCAATTGAACTTACAATTTCTCGATGGAAAACAATCCCTGAATCTCAGGGTAAAAAAATTGATATTATAACAAACCTTCAGAGTGATCTTCTTTTAATCAAAGGCAATGAAAGCCAATTAAGAGAATGCTATACAAATCTGATAATAAACGCCTGTGACGCTATGAATAATTCAGGTATATTAACTTTTAAAACTTATACGAAAAATGGAAAAATATTCTCCGAAATTATCGATACCGGATTAGGAATGGATGATGAAACCTTAGCACATTGTTTTGAACCTTTTTATACAACAAAGGGTAAAAAAGGCACTGGTTTGGGGCTTTCTATGGTATATGGAATAATCAAAAGACACGAAGGAGAAATATTAGTAGAAAGTGAAATTGGTAAAGGGACTAAGTTTACCTTAATTTTTCCAATAAACTATAAAACAACATTTGAACAACAAGAAAATTTATTTAAGAATATTCAAACATTAAAAATATTACTAATAGATGATGACGAATCAGTTATTAATACTCTATCAGCATTACTAACAGAACAAAATCATGAAGTAATATCTTCTCTTAAAGCGAAAAATGGGAAAGTATTATTTGAAAATGCATTTAATAGTGGTAACAAATTCGATTTAGTAATCACAGATCTTGGAATGCCCGAAATTACAGGAATAGAATTATCAAAATTGTTAAGGGAAATAGATGATTCTATTCCAATAATATTACTTACTGGATGGGGTTCATTTATTTCTAAAAATGATATAGAAACTGTAAATATTATTTTGAGTAAACCTGTTACAATTGAGGATTTGAATAATGCATTATATAAAATATTTGGTTCTTGAATTTTTAAATAAAAATTAATATCTCTATATTAATAGAACAGAATATCCATATTTGTTACATTATTTCTATTATATTTTTAACACTCCCTCAAAAATAGTAACTGCCTGCCCTGCAATTAATACTCTTTCATTCATAGAGCTTAATTTAAGAATACCTCCTCTTTCTGAAGCTTGAAAAGCAAGAAAATTATTTTTTTGTAAAATTTTTTGCCAATAAGGAAATAGTGATGAATGTGCAGAACCAGTAACAGGATCTTCATTAATACCTACTTGAGGAGCAAAAAAACGAGATATAAAGTCAAATGACAGCGATCTTGCAGTTACAATAAATCCTTGAGTATTGTATTTGCTTAGTTTTTCGAAATTAGGATATAGATTCTTCAAAATTTCTTCAGATTCAATCTCAATAAAATAATTTTCTCCACTTTCCCCCATAAATTTTATTTTAGTACCTAATGCCTCTTCTAAACCATCAGGTATTTCAATTTGTTCAACAGGAATTATTGGGAAATCAAGAATAACCCATATCCCATCTTTTTTAGCTTTTAATATTCCACTTCTGGTATCAAAGGTAGCGATTTCAGAACTTGATAAATATCCATTTTCAAATAAAATATGTGCTGTCGCTAAAGTTGCGTGACCACATAAATTTACTTCAACTTTTGGGGTAAACCATCTCAAAGAAAAACTCTTTCCCTTTCTAAGAACAAAAGCTGTTTCAGAGAGATTCATTTCTTTAGCTAAATTTTGCATCCATTCATATTCCATTTCTTTTTCAAGGATACAAACAGCTGCAGGGTTGCCTTTAAAAGGTTTTTCAGTAAAAGCATCTACTTGAAATAGTTTAATTGCCATTATTTATATACTCTAATAAATTTATTGGATGTTCAATTAGAATTTTTGCACCCGAATTTATCAACTCATCAGCTTTTCTAAAACCCCATAAAACCCCAACCGGAAACATACCAGCCCTTTTTGCAGTTTCCATATCAATTTTTGTATCCCCTAGATATAAAAAGAATTCAGGTTCAATTTTCAATGCTTTTGCGATTTCTATAGCTCCATCTGGTTCAGGTTTTTTGGGGTAGTTTTGTCTAGCCCCCATAACGATATCAAATTCATAATCAGAAAGAAATTTATTAACTACTTTTTGAGCTGTATCATCAGGTTTATTAGTTAAAATAGTCCTTCTTATCCCTAAAGATTTCAAGCTATTTAACAATTCTGGAATGCCATCATAAGGTTTTGTTTTATTTGCCCAATTATTACCGTATTCCTCTCTCATTAATTGATAAGCTTTCTTGAAAGTTTCTTCATCAACATCTTCTGGAAGGGCTCTTTTAATTAGCATTTCAAGACCATCACCGACAAAATATTTATATGATTCAATAGAATGTGTTGGATAGCTTAATTTTGTTAACACATTATTCATTGAATCACCAAGATCATCAATAGTATTTAATAGTGTACCATCTAAATCAAATAATACTGCTTTAAAGTTCATAACTCACTTTAGTATAAAATTGTATTAATAACTTTATTAGTATCTGAAAAATCTTCAAAAACATGATCAGGTTCATACTTCAATAATTCTTCGATGGAATACTCTCCTGTAGCTACAGCAATAGATTTTACACCTCGATGTTTTCCACATAAAATATCATTTTTAGTATCACCAATTATAACTATATCTTTTCCAATAAATATTTTACCTGTTAAATTAAAAGCACGTAGTAATGATATATCTACAAGTTTAGATCTAGAATGATGATCAGAACCAAATCCTCCAAATAATTCTTTATCATATAAAAAGTATTTTTCAAGATCAAATAAGTTTAATTTAACTTTTGCTGATTCCTTCAAATTACCAGTTAAAAGCCCTAAAAGAACATCATTTTTCAAAGAGCGAAGTTGCTCCAAAAGTGGAACAACACCTTTTAACAATATTTTTCTATGCAAACCATTTGAGGTATTCTTTCTAAGATTTTCTACATAATTATTCAACAATAAATCAATTTTTGAATCAATCTCTTCTTCTTTTAAACCATAATATAGTAAAACATCTTTTATAATTTGTCTATCAGTTGCTCCGGCAAGAGAATAATTTTGTGGTATTCCTTCAAAACCAAAAACAGTATTGATTGCCTCGCTCATAGATTTTCTACCAGCACCATCGCAATAAAGAAGAGTTCCATCGATATCAAAAAGTACTAATTTCATTCAGAATACTCTTTTACTTTGTTTCTTAAAATTCCAATTTTTTCAATTTCAACTTCAACTTCAGAACCTGGAACAAGATATCTTGGAGGATTCTTAAAATGACCAACCCCACTTGGAGTACCGGTGCTAATTATATCACCTGGAACTAAAGTAATATTTCTTGATACAAATTCAATTATATCAGGTATTTTAAAAATCATAGAACCAGTATTATCATCCTGCATCAATTCACCGTTTAATCTTGTTTGTATCCGCAAATTTTGTGGATTTTCGATTTCATCTTTTGTTACAATACATGGACCAAAAGGTGCAAAAGTATCTAAGGATTTTGCTCTTACCCATTGGCCTTCAGAAAATTGAAGATCACGTGCACTTACATCATTAATAATTGAATATCCAAAAACATAATCAAAAGCATTTTCTTTTGAAATTCTTTTGCCTTCTTTTCCAATAATAACTGCTAATTCTCCTTCATAATCCAATTGATTAGTTTCTTCAGGATGAATTATATAATCATCATTACCAATTATAGCAGTAATGTATTTTGAAAATACAACTGGTTTACTTGGTGGTTTAGCATTTGCTTCATTACAATGTTCGAGATAGTTTTTACCAATACAAATAATTTTTTGGGGGTTATAATATGGTGCTAAAATAAACGCATTTCCAATTTCAATTTTTTTTGCATCTTCTTCATTTAGTCTTTCTAAAAATTCTTCACGGTAATCTTCAAAATATTCAATGAGTGATATCATATCATCACCAGCAATATCAGAAACGTCGTATAAATAACCATCTTTCTCAATTCCTATACAAGCTTCACCACTATCAGCAAATAAATATAATCTCATTTTAACCTCGTTTTATTTAATTAATAATTCATTAATATAGTTAAACTAAATAAATTATGATATTCAAATTATTATACCTAAAAAATAAATAATATTTC
>DATCTW010000074.1:0-106141 GCA_036567745.1 Ignavibacteria bacterium
ATAATAATTTATAAAAAATGAATCAATTTTTCAAATGATATGGAAATCTTTAATTTTTGGATGGATTTAAATAAATTATGATTCTTAAAGTAGTAGTAAAATTTCTTAAAAGTTATTAAAAAAGGTCGTGTGATTTTTATCACACGACCTTTATAGTTTAATTATAGAAAATAATATTTTCAGGACTGATTTTTAATAATTTAAGCGCGAAATCTTTTAAATCCGATTTTTTACCCTTAAAAGCTGTAAAAGTAATTGTATGACTAATTTTTTCATTTTGTTTTAATTCTTTTGCTTCTGCATGGCATTCCATTTCACAAAAACCTCCCATTTTACCATCATCATTATATATTTCAACTGCGTCTCCATAACTACTTTCTTTACCCCATGGTTTATCTAAATATTTACCTTCTGGATTTACAGAAAAGTTTTTAACAAAAAGAATAGCTTCATCATTATTTATGTCATATAAATATGCTAATAACTCTTTGGCTGCCCATGGTGCTATACCAATTTTTCCTCTAAATTTTCCATCCATTTTTACAGTGATGTTATTAGGCTTTACTGATATTCTATCTGGGGTAAATATATTGAAGAAGTTACGATAATTTTCACCTCTCTTATCTTTTACTTCTTTAATTGGTATAATCATTGTACCATTTGCATTGAGTTGAATAAGGCTCCACAATCCCATATAAGGAATATCTTTTCCAATAGTTTTGGAATCTATGTTTTGTAATTCATGTGTAAAGGTAAAACCTACAAAACTAAAATTATACTTATCTGGTTTAATATTTTCTGGGGGAGAATTGAGTATTTCTATTTTTCGGGTTATCTTTACCTTGTAATGATTGTTATTTTTATCATTAATTTCAAATGTATTAGAACATTGAATGCTATTTTTATCTGATAGTTCCTCAACATATTTACCAGGATCCATATTTGACGGAACTAACCAATTATTGTTATTATCAAGATAAAATTGATCTTCAGGGGATATCCACGTTCTGGCACCACCAATGTTCCAATCTGGTTTTTTCCAATATGATTCGTTTAATAGTGAATCAGAAATCCATAATAAGTTTTCACCTTTTAAACCATCTATTGACATTCCAATAATCTTAGCACCAATTTCAGGGAGTATTACTATTAAAGGACCTTTTTCATCCCCAATTTTAATTACTTTGGTTTTTTTCTCTAAAAAATTAACTAATTCCTGCAAAGAATTTTTCATAATAGTATCCTTTTTGTTAGTAATTTTTTTACACCCAAAGTAAGAAAAAATAATCATAACAAAAATGAAAATAAAATACTTTTTCATGATCCCTCTTTGGTTTTATTTTGTATAATAGTCAATTACATTTTCAATTGCTTTTCTACAAACTGGATCAAATTCTGTTAGGCTTAATGAAAACATTCTACAATCTATAAATGGTCTATATAATCCTTTTGAACTGTATCCTGAACCTTCAAAATAACCCACTTTATTTGCGTATTTTTGATTTTTCATTATTTCTTTTTGTTTATCAGATATTTCTTTCCTTAAGACAAAATAATTTGGTGAATTTCTATCTAAAGTTCTAATTAGAAGTGATAAACTATCATATTCATCTTTTCCCCATGGTGTAGGTACAGGCACATCTTTTTCTATCATGTGACCCCATTTTAAATTATTTTTATCAAGTATACGTGAAATATTTGGTTCCCATGGCTCTACTCCTTCAGGGTACATATCGTTATAAGGAACATCAGAAGTATAATATTCATCACCTAATCCACCGAAAGAATGTCCAAATTCATGAACAAAAACATAATCACATTGCCAATCTAAATCTGGAGATGTAGGAATTGTATAACAAGTAGAATACAAATTAAAAATACCTCCACCACTATATTCTTGAGAATTAAATAAAATGTAAATTGCATCATAAGGTACCATTCCTGCAATATCACGTAAGGCTTTATTTTCTAGGGTTAATACATATCTTTGAGAGTTTAGTGAATTATAAGATAAATTTAGAGGTGTATTTTTCCAACTATTTTTTCTTGGGTTATCTATCCCTGATTCAGGAGAAATTACTTCAATAGCATATACGTTAAAATCATTTTTTCTTTCTTTAAAAGTTGAGACGTTAAAAAGTGTATTTATGAAACGGTTTACATCTTTTCTAAATTTTTCTATTTCTTCTTTTGTATAACCATCTCCCAAAATAACTAAATCTACTTTGTTTTCTGGATTCCCATTTATCAGTATTTTATTTACATTGTAATTAGGGTTCCTATTTTCTCTATTAATTATAGGTTCTTTTGGATTTACAAATAAAGTAGCAATATCTTCGAATAACATTTTTTTGTTACGTCTGGCTATTACAATTATTACAGATTCTTTAGGTTCGGGTATTAAAAGAGATTCATCCATACTCTTAAAAATACCTTTTGAAGCTTCATCGGTAGTTTGCCACTCATTAAAAATCGTGCAATAACCAAATGAATAAATCAATTTGTTACTTTTTTCATCATATACTTTTAAAAGGTACTCTCCAAGATTTCTATTATCAATTAAACTTTTTTTATTCCCAGACCATAGAGGATATTCGTAGATATTATCAATTGAGAAGTATTCTGTTGTTTTTGTTCCAGAGTGTGTTACATCAATTCTCAATGTTTTATCAACAAAGTATTTATTAAATTCTGGATTTTGGGAAAAGAGGAGTAATGGGGTAGTGAGTAATAAAATGAAGAAAAATTTTTTCATATAAACCTCCACAATGATTCATCATAAAAAGATATGTATAAAGAAAATCATTTTTTTTTAATTCAAAGAAAAATATGAGATGAAAAAAAATTATTCAGATAAATAAAAAATGTTTATATATTATATTTTAATCTTAAGTGATTAAAACCCGGTTTAATAATATTATAAATTACATTAATTCTTCTTTGATAATCAATAAATGCGCTTTTCATTGCGTTTATTGTTAATTTCTCGAGATCTTCAAAAGTGAGATTAAAAGCTAATGAAGCCAATTTAAATTCATTACTGAGAGTTGTATTACTCATTAATCTGTTATCAGTATTAATTGTTAATCTAAATTTTTCTTTGAAAAGAAGACCAAAAGGATGTTCCTTAATATCCTTGATAACCCCTGTATGCAAATTGCTTGAAAGGCATACTTCAAGAGGAATTCTTTTGTCAAGGATGTATTGAGCAAGGGTTCCAAGTTTAACAACTTTATTATCAGATATTGCAATATCTTCAATTAATCTCGTAGCGTGTCCAATTCTATGTGCTCCACACCATTGAATAGCTTGCCAAATAGATTCTTTACCAAAAGCTTCACCAGCATGAATAGTTATATTAAAATTCTCACGTTGTATATAATGAAAAGCATCAACATGTTTTTTGGGTGGATACCCGCCTTCTTCACCGGCAAGGTCAAAACCAACAACACCTTTTTCTCTGAAATCAACGGCTAACTCAGCGATTTCCTGAGATATTTGCATATTTCTCATGGCACAAAGAATAAGACCGTATTCTATACCAAAGTCTTTTTTGCCTTTCTCTAACCCTTTTAGAACTGATGAAACAACTTCATTATAATGGAGTTTATCATTTATATGAAAAACGGGAGCAAATCTGGTTTCGACGTAAACAATATTTTCTTTTTTCATATCTTCCATCATTTCGTAAGCTACTCTTTCAAGAGCTTCAGGAGTTTGCATTAAAGCAATTGTATGATCAAAACCGCGAAGATATAAAGGTAGACTACCAGAATTTGCATTATCAAAAAACCATTTTCTTAAATCATCTGGATTATTAGAGGGTAATTTATCATACTTTATATCTTTAGCTAATTCAACAATTGTTTCGGGTCTTAAACCACCATCAAGATGGTCATGAAGAAGAACTTTTGGCATTTCGTTTATAATTCTTTCTTCCATCAATTACCTTTCTATAGTTTATTTCTGATATTATTAATTTTGTTGTTGTATCCAATAGTTATTTCTCTTGATTTTATATCAAAATCTTCATCACTACTTGCATAAATAATTGCACGACTAATATTGATTAAAGCTAATTCTTTATTTTTATCACAACCATATTTGATTGTTGATTCAAGGTCACCTCCTTGAGCACCGATACCCGGAATAAGAAAGGGCAGAGAAGGAGCAGCTTCTCTTAAAACCTTTAATTCCTCAGGATGCGTTGCACCAATAACAACACCACAGTTTAAATTTTGGTTCCATTCGACAACCTTTTCTACAACTTTTTGGTATAAAGGTTTACCATCAATTTTTAAATATTGAAAATCACTAGAACCTTTGTTTGAAGTTAATGCTAATATAAATACACCTTTGTTATTATAATTTATAAAAGGATAAACTGAATCATAACCTAAATAGGGATTTACTGTTATTGAGTCAAATGAAAAAGTCTCGAAAAAAGCTTTGGCATACAATTCTGATGTATTTCCAATATCTCCTCTCTTAGCATCAGCAATTGTAATTATTTCTTTTGGAATTATTTTAAGAGTTTCTTCAAGGGTTTGCCAACCTGTACTTCCTAAAGCTTCATAAAAAGCAATGTTAATTTTGTAAGCACAAACAATATCTTTAGTTTGTTCAATAATTCTTTTATTAAATTCAAAAATTGGGTCATCGTAACTTTTTAAAAAGGTTGGAATTTTTTTTAAATCAGTATCTAACCCAATACATAGAAGTGAATTTTTAGATCTTTGAGTATTTATTATTTTTTCTACAAAACTCATACTTTAGATGCTTTTTTTGAAAAAGCGATTCTTTTTTCTTTTGTATCTAAATTATGTCTTAACCAAATACATCTAACACCACCAATTGAGATTTTAACTTTTTCTTCGTTCAAGAGTTTGCAAACTCTTAACTGTCCCCACTCTGGATGTTCTTTAGCTATTTTTAATACTTTGTTTTCAATCTCTGCACTAAATCTTTTTTTATAATGAGGTTTGTTTCTGCCAGAATTTTTTAACGCTTTAGTACCACCTTCGTTATATAATTTTAACATATCATAATAATGCTGTCTGCTAACTCCGAGTTCTTCGCAAGCACGAGAAACATTTTTGTACTTTTTAGCAAGTTTTAAAAGTAATAACTTTTTTTGGTAATGATCCATTTTTTTCATAGAGTCAAAGCCCTTTATTTAATTTTTTAAAATTATTAAAAAAGTTTTTTATAGTCAAGATTATATTTAACCCTATTTTTTAATAAATTTTATATAATTCTTTTTTACATTTAGAAAAATATTTTTATTAACTTTAAAATTATAATTCATTCAAACTTGAAAAAAATTTTATCTTATTTTCGATAAGGAAAATAAAAATAGTTTTGATTTTTAAAAGGGCATGTTTTTAATTTTTGAATATAGATATTCTATTAGAGTGAATATATTATAGAAGATGCAGTTTTTTTTGGATATATAATTTGAAATTCTTTTGAATAAAAAAAAAAGTCAGCCTAACAGGGCTGACTTTTAAGAATAAATACTATATTTGAAAATTATGAACAACCACTTGTTGAACCACATTCTGGACATTTATAACAAGCACCATTTCTTATCATAATAGAACCACATTCACTACAAGGAGGTGCGTCAGATTGAGTGATAAAAACAAATTTTTCTTTTTGTGTAATGTTATCGTTTTTGCTTTCTACTAATGTTTTTTGTTCAGGTATATTTTCTATAGAATCATTCGTTGGTTGATAGTCTTGTGGTAAAAATTTAAGAGCTAACCATCTAAAGATATAATCCATTACAGATTTAGCGATAGGAATTTCTCGGTTATTTGTAAAACCTGAAGGTTCAAATCTTGTGTGAATAAATTTTTCTACAAGTACTCGCAACGGTACACCATATTGTAATGCTAAAGATATTGCTGTTGCAAAAGAATCCATTAAACCTGAAACTACAGTGCCTTCTTTAGCCATTACAATAAATATTTCACCTGGTTGGCCATCTTCGTACATTCCAACAGTAATATAACCTTCATGACCAGATATACTAAACTTATGAGTAATAGATGGCCTTTCATCTCCTAATCTTCTTCTTACAGATTTATAAACAATTGGTTGTTGATTGTTTTTGTTGTTTGTTTCAGTTTTTTTGATACTGGTGTTAAGAGGTTGAGTTCTTTTGCTTCCATCTCTATAAATTGCTATTGATTTTAAACCAAGTTTCCACGCCTCAATATAAGTTTGCATTATTTCATCTGTTGTAGTTTCGTTAGGCATATTGACAGTTTTAGAAATTGCTCCACTTAGAAATGGCTGAACTGCAGCCATCATTTTAACATGTCCCATATAATGGATATAGCGAGTACCTTTACTTGGTTTAAAAGCACAATCAAAAACACTTAAATGTTCTTCTTTTAAGTGAGGTGCATTTTCTATTGTATCATTTTTATCTATATAATCTAAGATATCATCTATTTCTTTTTTAGAATAACCTAACTTACTTAATCCAAGAGGTACTGTATTATTTACAATTTTCATCATACCGCCACCTACAAGTTTTTTATACTTAACTAAAGCGATATCGGGTTCAATTCCTGTAGTATCACAATCCATCATAAAGCCAATTGTTCCTGTAGGAGCAAGAACAGTAACCTGAGCATTACGAAAACCATATTTTTTACCTAGTTCATAAGCTTCATCCCAAACTTGTATAGCATAGGCAAATAATTCCTTTGAAAATCCTTTTACTGAAATATTATCCAAATATAATTTATGCTTTTGAATAATATTTAGCATTGATTCTCTGTTTTTTTGAAATTCTTTAAATGGTTTCATTACAGCAGCTATTTGAGCTGACATTTTGTAGGCTTCTCCAGTCATAATAGCTGTTAAGGTGGCAGCATAGTTTCTACTTATTTCTGAATCGTATGGCATACCATTAGACATTAACAATGCTCCCAAATTGGCATAACCTAAACCTAGAGGTCTAAATGCATGACTATTTTCTGTAATTTTGTCAGTAGGGTAGCTTGAGTTGTCGACAATTATTTCTTGAGCTAATATAAGAATATCAACAGTATGACAAAATTCTTTTACATTAAAATCACCAGTTTCTTTTCTAAATTTCATTAAATTTATTGAAGCAAGGTTACAGGCAGAATTATTCAAAAACATATATTCGGAGCATGGATTAGATGCATAGATTCTATCTGTTGCGGAGCATGTGTGCCAATTGTTTATTGTTGTGTCAAATTGTATACCCGGGTCACCACAAATTCTGGCAGATTCTGCAATTTGTCTCATCAATTCTCTGGCTTTATAAGTCTGACAAGGCTTTTTATCTAACACAGTTTTAGTCTGCCATTCTTTATCTTCTAGAACAGCTTTCATAAATTCATCTGTAACCCTTACAGAGTGATTAGCGTTTTGGTAACTAACGGAATCGTATGCTCCACCAGGTACATTAAAACCTCCATCATATCCAGCATCAATTAATGCCCATGCTTTCTTTTCTTCAATAGCTTTACAATTAATAAAATCAACAATATCTGGATGATCAATATTCAAAATAACCATTTTTGCTGCTCTTCTTGTTTTTCCTCCAGATTTAATTACACCAGCAAAAGCATCAAAACCTTTCATAAAAGAAACAGGCCCAGAAGCTGTACCACCTCCTGATAAACTCTCTTTGGATGATCTTAATGTAGAGAAGTTTGTTCCCGTCCCTGACCCCCATTTAAATAACATTCCTTCAGTTTTTGCTAAGTCAAGGATAGAACCCATGTTATCTTCTACAGAGTTAATAAAACAGGCAGAACATTGAGGTTTTTCTTCGATACCAACGTTAAACCATACAGGGCTATTAAATGATGCTTTTTGTGTTACTAAAATATGAGTCAATTCTTGAGAGAAATTCTCAGCATCTTCTAAAGAAGAAAGATAATGACCTTTAATACCCCAATTAGTAATGGTTTGAACAACTCTATTGATTAATTGCTTTATACTATTTTCTCTATCAGGAGAATTTAGTTTGCCATGAAAATATTTTTGTGCAACGATATTTGTAGCTGTTTGAGACCAACTTTTTGGGACTTCAATATTTTTTTGTTCAAAAATTATTTCCCCCTTTTCGTTTTGAATTATTGCAGTTCTTTTCTCCCATTCGATTTCATCATAAGGATGAATATCTTTTTTTGTAAATATTCTTGGAATTTTTAAACCTTTAAAAGTAAAACCTGCATCAAATTCAAAAACAGATGATTCATTTTCTGTAGTTGAATTGCTTGAAAGAATTGAATCACGTTCTTTCTTTCCCATTATTTTCCCCTTTATTTAAAAATTAATGAAAAAATATTTGAATAAATATTCATAAAACTTTGCAAAAAAAATGAAATAAATTGAAATATAAACTTATATGTTTGTGATAATAATGAATAATTTTGAAATAAGCAAATTAATTTTTTTTGTATTTTATTTTTTTTAACGATTAATTTATGTCTAAATATATTGAAAAAAAAAGATATAAGGTTTTGTAAGAAAAAATTTTTATCCATTTTACCTTGATAACATATGTAAAAATTATTAAATTTTTGAAATTAAATTTTGAATGTTAATATGAAGAAATTATTTATATTATTATGTTTGTATTCTTTTTCTCTATTTGCACAAGAAAATAAAGAGAATACAGATTTTCAATTAGCAGTTAGCCTCTATAATGATAAACTCTACGACTTGGCACTTGATCAGTTTAAAAGATACATAGAGTTATATCCAAATACAGAACAAGGAATTGAAGCTAGATTTTATGTAGGTCTATCATACTTTAATTTAAAACGCTATGAGGAAGCTAAGAATAGTTTTCAAAATTTTGCTTTAAACTATCAGCTTAATCAAAGGGCACCAGAAGCCTGGTGGAAAATTGGGGAGTGCAATTATTTACTAGGGAAAATAAATGAAGCAGCAATAACATTTGAAAGAATAAAAATTTTCCACCCAACAAGTGATTTAGCTCCCAAAGGTTTATTAAAATCAGCAGAATATTATGCTATACAAAATGATTTTGATAATTCTGAACGTGTACTGAATATGCTTTTATCTGAGTATTATTCAAATGATATAGTATATGAAGCAAGAATAAAATTGGCTGATTTATATTTAAAGAAGAATTTGACTAACAAAGCTATTGAACAATATGAAAAAATATTATCTGGAGGCTTGACGAAAGATAAACAGAATTCTATAAGGTTGTCATTAGGAAGAATTTTAGCTTCTTCTGGAAAAATTGAATCAGCTATTAAATTATATCAAGATATCATAATTAATAATACTTTAAATTCTTACTCAGATTCAGCAAGAATTGAACTAGGTATAATCTATTCTAATATTGGTGATTATGAAAATTCAAAAAAATACTTTAAGTCTGTTTTAGATTCTGTTAAATTGAAAAATAGTTTTGTTAAAAAATTACTTCTTTATAACTTAGCAAATATTGATTATCAATTAAGTAATTATCTGGAAGCTTTAAGATATATTCAACAATACGAGGAACAATTTGAAAGCGATACCACAATTACAAATGTATATTATTTAGCTGCAGAAATTCATAGAAAATTAGGGGATTATGTAAAATCTAATGATTATTTTAAGAAGATAATTAATTCTAATGACAATATTCTTAAACGAAAATCTTTATTACTTTACTCTCAAAATTGTCTAGAAATCAAAAATTATAATTTTGTAATTGAAGCTTATAATTCTTTTATTGATATATATCCATCAGATTTTTTAGTGCCAAATTTATTGTACAATACCGGATTAATATATAAGAATTTTATATTAGATTACAGAAAGGCAGTTCAAAAATTTGAAGATTTAATTAGTAAATATAGCAATAATAGTTTAGTAGATGATGCATTATTCAATCTGGCAAATTCTTATGAGTTAAATAAAGAGTTAGATAAAGCCTTAACAAAATATAATGAACTAATTATTAACTATTCCAATAGCCCTTATTATAATGAAGCGAAAGAGAAAATTGAACATATAAATTTATATGTACCTATTAATAATATCGATGGATTTAAAAAAATTGGTTCTTTGCTTCAAGAAGTTATTAGTAATAAACCAAAAGGGGAAATTTCTTATAAATTAGGTGAAGTATACTATAATGATATGAAGGATTATAAATCCTCTTTAGCTCAGTTTGATATAGCTATTAATTCTAATGATCTGAATGATTCATTAAAAGCCATTGCTAAGTATTATAAAATGCTTTCTAATTATTATATTTTATTAGAAGAAGGAATAATAAATCAAAGTGATTTAGAAGAGCTAAAAAATTTTATAAGTAATAATCCAAATCATCCTTTTAGGTCAGATGTTATCTTAAAGCTTTTTAATTTAGAAATTAAAAATAAGACTAACGAACAAATATTAAGTATATCATTAAATTATTACAATACATATCCAGAATTAAAAGAGAGAGATAAATTCTTGGGTAAAGCATTAAGTATTTTAGAATCCAAAAATGATGTTAATAATTTAATTAAATATTCTAATATTATAATTGATAATTTCCCTAATAGTGAGTACACAGAATATTCATATTATTTAAAAGGATATGCTACTTTTTTATCAAATAAAGATTCATTAGCAGAAAGTTACTTTAATGAATACTTAAAAAAACATTCAAATGGAAGATATTTATCTTCTTCATATTTTTATTTATCAGAAATATACAAAAAAAATGCTAATTTTCAAAAAGTATTTGAATGTTATAATAAAATAAAAAATTTCTTTTATTATTCAAAATTAGCTGATACCCTAAACAATTTGTATGCTAATGCATATTTTGAAAGTGGAGATTATAAATCTGCATATAAATTATATTATCAATGTTATACTCAATCTGTTGATAATATTTTTATTAATTCTGATTTAGTGAATTATTACATTTTCAAACTTGCTGAATGTTCCGAAAAGTTAGAAGATTTTGAATCTGCTAAAAAATACTATTCAAAATATATTTATAATAATCCAAATGGTTTATATTATAATGAATCTTTAATAAGCTTAGCTCTTATTTATAAAAATGAAGGTAATAACGATGCTTCAGAGAATTACTTTAAACTTATAAAACCAACAAATAAACCAGATATATTATTTAAATATTCAAATATACTTTACGAAAACTCGCAATATAAACTGGCATTAAACTATCTATATTCTGCTTTAAAATATCCTGATTTGGAAAAAAATAAAAAAGATATTTTGTTTAAGATAGTTTTAACAAATCTAAAATTAGGTAATATTGAAGAAGCTGTGGTACAAAAAAAGAATCTTAAAAAAGATTATGATCTAAATGATCAAGAAAAAGCGGAATTAAGTTTTAACGAAGCAGTTTATTATTACAATGTTAAAAATTATAAAACTGCTGAAGATATTTTTTCTGATATTTCAAGTGATTATGACAAAACTAATTATGCTGCATGGGCTTATTATTATATTGGAAAAATAAAAGAAGTATCTGCTAAGATTCAAGATGCACATAAAAATTACACTATTGTTATTCAAAAGTATCCAGGTTCAGAAGCAGCACAGAGTGCAAATTTGATGTTAGGTAATTATTATTTTAGATCTGAAAAATATTCTGAAGCAGTAAAATTCTATAAAAATATTGTTGACAAAAAAGTAATTGATAAAGACATATATTCTGTTGCTCTAGATAATATCATAGAATCATATTACCAATTACAAATATTTGATGCAGCTATAGAATATTGCAGAAAATTTATTGAAATGTTTCCTAAAGATCCATCAATATTTGATAAAAAATTGAAAATTGGTATTTTGTATCAAAAGTTAAAATATTTTGATCAGGCAATTATTCATTATAAAAGCTTATTGTCCTCATCAAAACCTGAATTGGAAGTTGAAATTCGTTATTACCTGGGTGAGTGCTATTTTTCAAAAGGGGATTATTCTACAGCATTAATTGAATTTTTAAAAATTCCTTACATAATGGATAAATCTGTAAGAATTGATTGGGTACCTGCTTCACTTTATATGGCAGGTCAATGTTACGAAAAGTTAGGAAAGTACGAACAAGCAATAGTAATGTATAGACAAATTATTGAAAAACCTAATATTGACTCAACATATAAAGCTCAAGCAGAAAAAGAAATCGACAGAGTAAAATCACTACTATTACCAAATAGGGAGAAATAGTAATGTTTGAAGTTGAAAGTGAAAATTTAATTAATGCAATAAAATCGAGGACTATTGGCTTTGAAAGAAATATTAAATTAAAACAAATACTAGAAACAAATATTCCAAAATCAATAAAAAATTATTTTTATTTAGAAGCAGAAGCCCTATTGAATCAGGAGAATTATTTAAGAATTGATAAAGATAGGTTTGACATTACTGATGATGATATAAAAAAAGTATTTTATAATCTCGATGAAGTATTAAAACAAAATTGCATTTTTCAAAGAAATGAATTTATTTTATTACTTGAAAAAGCAGTAAGTTTTGAGCTTAATTATTTATCAAAACCAAGATGGACATTAACAAAATTTATTTTTAAAGATAGCAATTCTAAATCTGTTGATGAAATATTTTCACTCTTAAGGTATTTTGTAGATTATTCTTATTATAATGATATTTTAATTGGTTATTTGAATAAAAAGAATATAAAAAAAATATTAATTTCTGATTTTGATAAATTATTAAAAAAAATTGATTCATCATTAATTAGTAAATACTCGTCATATGAAATTGCAACAATGCCAAAGCCCTTATTAGATTTTATTAATTATTCCAATACAATTAAAACAAAGAATGTTGATATTACCTGGCTTATGGTTTTTTATGAAGATAAAGAACTGTTCGGTATAAAATCTGCTTTAAATTTAGAAAAAGATTTAAGGGGTAAAAAAAACATTACTTTCGAGGATTTATCAATTATGATAGATCATCTTGATGATATTAGAAAACCAGATATTAATAAAAGTATTGATGATACCTTACCAAAAAAAGAAGAAGTTAAAGAAAAAAATGAACAGATTTATAATTTATTAAATAAAAAAAGTTACTTAAAACCACAACTATTAGAGAAAGATGTTTTTTTAAAGGATAAACAAGATAATATAATATTAGATCAACAAAATGAATCTTATAATCAAATAATTTCTGAGGATATTAGCACTGAAAGAAACACTGAAACTTCTGAAATAAATAATCGTGATTATGAAGATGAAACTAAGGTTGAAAATGATAGAAAAAGAGTTACAGAGATTATTGATAATTTTGATTACGAGTTTACAGTAATCGGTGAAAGTAATTCTTCTGAAGAACAAAATTTGGTTACTTTTGAAATAAATGATGAAGATGAGCGGAACTTCATAAAAAAGTTATTTAATAAAGATGAAATTTTTTACCGTGCAACTATGAATGAACTTTCTAGGTGCAAAAATTGGAAAGAGGCAGCTGCTTATATTGATAATCTTTTTATTAAATATGATATAAATCCGTATTCAAACACAGCAATTAATTTTACTGATAAAATTCAAATAGGGTTTTTAAAACGCGATGTTTATTGATCATGCAAAATTGTTTCTTTATGCCGGCGATGGTGGTAATGGTTGTATAGCTTTTAGAAGAGAAAAATATGTCCCAAAAGGTGGCCCTAATGGTGGTGATGGTGGTAAGGGAGGTTCAATTATTTTTAAAGCTAATAAGCAGCTTCATACTTTAATGGATTATAAATACAAATCACATTATAAAGCCCAAAAGGGTGAACATGGGAAAGGTGGCTTAAAAAATGGGAAAGATGGAGAAGATTTAGTTTTATATGTCCCTTGTGGTACGCAGATTTACCTTGATGAAACAGGAGAGCTTTTAGCTGATCTTGTTAATGATGGTGATGAATATATAGCAGCAAAGGGAGGTAAGGGTGGAAGAGGAAATACATGGTTTGCTACACCCACAAATAGAACCCCAAGATATGCTGAACCTGGTGAAAAAGGTGAAGAAAAAATTATTAGATTAGAATTAAAATTAATCGCTGATGTTGGTTTAGTTGGTTTACCTAATGCTGGAAAATCGACTTTTATTTCTATAGTTTCTCGTGCTAAACCTAAAATAGCTGATTATCCTTTTACTACTTTATTTCCAAATATTGGTATAGTTAATTACAAAGATATTGCTGCTTTCAGTATTGCTGATATTCCCGGTATTATTGAAGGAGCTAGTGAAGGTAAAGGTTTAGGTCTTGAATTTCTTCAGCATATTGAGAGAACAAAAATTATTTTATTTTTAATTGATCCATTTTCTGGTGACCCGAAAAAGGTTTTTAAAGTACTATTAAAAGAATTAAAACAATATGATGAAAATCTAATTAAAAAGCCTCGACTTATTGCAATTACAAAGTCGGATGCAATTGATGAAGAAACAAAAAACACCTTTAAAAACTTAAAAATTGATAAAAAGAAAGTATTTGTAATTTCCGCCCACTCGGGTGAAGGTATGGATGAGTTAATGCAAAGACTTTCTGAGTTAGTTATAAATAATTAAATAATAGTAATTTTTTAAGATTTCAATACATTGATGAATTTTTATTTGGAAGTGTTTTATCTATTTGAAATAATTTCTATTTCAAAACTAGCATTCAAATAAATATTTAATCGATCTTTTTGGGTAAATAGCATCCTTTCTTATATTCAATATATATTATTTATAAAAAAATTGTAAATTGAATATTGCTATTTATTATTTCTTCTAATTTTTCTTTTTACAAAAATATGTTGTTGATAAGAATTCGAAAAAATATGCTTACCAGTTCCATCAGCAATAAAATACAAGAAAGTATGTTTAGACGGGTTTATTGCAGCCATTATCGATTTTTTACCAGGGTTATTTACTGGTCCTGGTGGTAATCCAGGATGTAAATATGTATTATATGGTGAAATTGTTTTATAGTCTTTATAAAATAATCTCCTTGGTCCATCTGAAATAGAATATTGGACAGTAGGGTCAGCTTCTAATAACATACCTTTTTTAAGCCGATTGTAATAAACTCCAGCTATTATTGATCTTTCATCATCTATCTTTGCTTCACCTTCAACTATTGAAGCCATAGTTAATACTTTATGTATATTTAATTTTTTTGAGTGAATAACTTCTACTAGACTGTCGGTAAATATTTTTTTTAATTCGCTAACCATTAACCTTATCAAATCATCTTCATCAGGTTTTTCATAAAAAATATAAGTGTTTGGGAATAGATAACCTTCTAAATTATTGACGTTAAGTTTTAAAGTGTTTTTTATATATTTCTCATCAGTTGCGAGATTAACAAATTTTGAAGAATCCATATTATATTTATTCTTTAATAAAGAAGCTATTTGTTTTATTGTTAATCCTTCTCTAATAGTTACTTTAATTATGTTTGTCTCTTCTCCACTTGAAATTATTTTTAATACATCGTAATTATTTAAATTATTTTTAAATGTATAGGTGCCAGGATAAAGCTTGTTCTCAAGATTTAATATCTTCGTTGCTAATATAAATAAGTTTTCATTCCTTATTATGTCATTTTCATAAAGAACATGAGCGATTTCACGTAAATTCAAGTTTTTTGATATAGTAACTACTTTTAATTTATCTGAATGAGAGGTATATGATAAATAAAAAGTAATGTAAATAAAGCCTAATAAAAGCAATAATAAAATAATAAAAGATGAGATAAAAAAAAGTTTTAATCTACTTTTTTTTCGACGCACTTACTTATTCTCCTGAGCGACTTCAAACAAATCTGAAAATTTGGATGCTAACTGAGGATTTATGTTTTTTAACCTTTTGTATTCTGCCTCAGCTCTTTCTAAATCTCCTATAGTATTATAAGCAACTATTAAATTATATATAGACATATAATTATTGGGATCAAGTGATAGAACCTGATTAAAATACTTAATTGCATCATTCCATTTTTTTTGAATTGAGTATATATATCCAATGTTATATAGTGCAATAACTTCATTTGGATTTTTTATTAAAATATTTTTGTAAATTTCTAAAGATTTATCTAGTTGGTTATTTTCTTCGTATGCTAAAGCTAACACTAAATTTACATCTTTATCATTTGGATTGTTTTTAAGATACTTATTAAAAGTCTCAATAGATAATTTGTATTGTTTAGCAAAGTAATATACTTTACCTAAAAGTTTTATGGCTTCGAAATCTTTTGGATTTATTCGGATGACTTCTTTATATGAGTTAATTGCATTATTATAATCCTGTAAATCTGTATAAATTGCACCTAAATTAAAATGTGCATCTATGTTATTTTTATCTAGTGAAATTACCTTTTTATAGTAATGAATTGCATTTTTAAAATCCTTTTTTTGATCGTAGTAAGATGCTGCATCTAATAATACATCAATATTATTTGGATTTTCAGCAATAATTTGTTCTATTGATTTCTGGGGATTTAGATTTGTTCTTGTGCCTTTTTCATTTTGTGTGAAAGAGAAAGGTTTTGTAATTATTGGTTTTTTATCTTCTTTTTTTTCTGAACAATTAAATAGAAAAATAGTCAATAAAATTATTCCAAAAAATGTTTTAATTTTCATAATTTTCTAATTTTAAGTTTGGTAATGCTGTTAGATTTAATTCTGAAAACATTTGTTTTTCATATTTTAGCTTACCTACAAGAGCAATCATAGAAGCATTATCTGTAGATAAATTTACTCCTGGTATAAATAGATTAAGATTATTTTCTTTTGCTTTAAATGAAATATTTTCTCTTAATGCTGAATTAGCAGAAACACCTCCTGTAACGGCTATGTTTTTAATATTAAACTCTTTTGCAGCTTTTATTAGTTTATCAGATAATACATTAACAACAGATTCTTGAAAAGATGCACAAATATCATTAATAAATGGAGTCGAGAGAAAATTAAAATTTGGGTTTTCTTTTTTTATTTTTCTTAAGTAGTATAATACAGATGTTTTTAAACCACTAAAGCTAAAACTGTAATCATTAGTATTTTTACAGGGTTCTGGGAATTTAATAAATTTTTTATTGCCAGTTTTAGCCATTTTATCAATAGTTGGTCCACCTGGATATGAAAGTCCTAACATTTTAGCAACTTTATCAAATGCTTCTCCAGCTGAATCATCTTTAGTATATCCAAGAATTTTATATTGAAAAACATTTTTAACTAGAACAAGTTGGGTATGGCCTCCAGATACAATTAAACCAAGATAGGGAAGAGAAGGCTTTTTTTCATCAAGGAAAACTGATAATAGATGAGCCTCTATATGATTTACACCAATTAAAGGTTTCTTTAATCCTAAAGATAATCCTTTTGCAAAATTCAGCCCTACTAATAATGCTCCAATTAACCCTGGTCCATAAGTAACAGCAATAGCATCGATTTCATTTTTCGAAATATTTGCTTTTTTAATTGCTTCTTGAAATAATGATACAATATGCTTTAAATGAGCTCTTGAGGCTAATTCTGGTACAACTCCTCCATATAATTGATGAAAAAATTGAGAAGATACTATATCTGCAACTATTTTTTCATCTTTTAATAAAGAAATTGCTGTTTCATCGCAGGATGTTTCTATACCTAATATTACCATCTTATCATAGAAATAAAGAATTACCCTAAAACTAAAGTTTAGGGTAATTCACATAAAAGAAAATTTGATATTATTTTTTGTTATTGTTATTTCGATCTACTACTGCAGCTGATAACTCCGCTTCTGCTACAAGTATATTATTTACATACGCTTTACCGGACATTACACAGATTCTGCTTCTCATATTTATGACTTCTAAATCAAGAATTAATTGATCACCCGGTAAAACTGGTTTTCTAAATTTTGCTTTATCGATTGACATAAACATTGCTAATTTTTTAGATGGATCTTCAATTCCATTTAATAATAAGATCCCTCCAGTTTGTGCCATAGCTTCTAAAATTAAAACACCTGGCATTACTGGTTGTCCCGGGAAGTGACCAGGGAAAAAAGGTTCATTTATCGTAACATTTTTTATACCTACTATTCTTTTGTCAATTTCAAAGTCAATAATTTTATCAACTAAAAGAAAAGGATATCTATGAGGTAAAATACGCATAATTGCGTCAGTATCAAAAACTACACCAGATTTTTTTTCAAATTGATATTTTTTAATAAGCTTTTTTTGTTGGTATAATTTTCTGATTTTTTTTGCAAATTCTACATTACTTTTATGTCCACAACGAGCAGCTAAAATTTGAGCTTTAATAGGTGCACCAATAAGAGCTAAATCACCAATTAAATCAAGAAGTTTATGTCTTGCAGGTTCATTTCTATAATGTAGAGATTTATTGTTAAGTATACCATTTTTACCAAGAATAACATTATCTTCTATACCTAATTTTGATGCTATACGATTTATTTCATCATTTGTTAAATCTTGATCAACAATTACAATTGCATTGTTTATATTTCCGCCTCTAATTAATCCTTGATCGTGAAGCATCTCGACTTCATGTAAAAAGCAAAATGTTCTAGCAGATGCAAATTCTGGAATAAATTCTTTTTCTAGATCAAATAAACCTGTATGTTGGCTACCTAATGCAGGGTTTTGATAATCGATCATTACAGTAATTCTAAAATCATCTGTAGGTAATGCAACAATATCAACACTATTTTTTTCATCCTGATAGTGAATTATTTGATCGATAATAAGATAATCTTTTGGAGAATCCTGTTTTACGAACTCTGCTTTCAGCAATGTTTCTACAAATGGCATAGCACTTCCATCGCCAACAGGTGGTTCATTTGAATCTAGCTCTATAATAAGATTATCGATTTGCAAACCTGCAACTGCTGCTAAAACATGTTCTACAGTGTGTACTCTAATATCTCCAATTCCTAATGTAGTTCCTCTTGATATATCTACTACATGGTCAACATCAGCTGGTATTTCTGGAGATCCGCCAATATCAATTCTTTTAAATCTAATTCCGTAATTATCAGGAGCAGGCTTAAAAGTAATTGTGCATAAATTTCCTGTGTGTAAACCAACACCAGAAAAAGAAACTGTATTTTTTATAGTCCTCTGTTGAACAAGCATATTATTTAATCTCTGCAATTTGTTTTTCTAGTTCTAAAATTTTTTGTTTTAATTGTCTGAATTCGATTAATAGTTCAGGTAACTGCCTTATTGCACCTTCAGTTCTTAATGCCTCATGATACTCTTTAGCTGGTGACCCAAAAAATGTAGAACCATCTTTTTTAATTGATTTAGAAACACCAGATTGAGCACCAATAGTAACTTTATCTGCAATTTCGATATGTCCTACTATTCCAACTTGACCTGCAAATACACAATTTTTGCCAACTTTTGTAGAACCAGCTATTCCAGTTTGGGCGGCCATAACAGTGTTTTCTCCAATTACAACATTATGGGCAATTTGGATTAAATTATCTAATTTTGTTCCTGAACGTATTATCGTGTTACCAATTGTTGCTCTATCAATAGTTGTATTTGCTCCAATTTCTACATTATCTTCAATTACTACACCACCTAATTGGGGTAATTTTAGATAAGTGCCTTCTTTAGTTGGAACAAAACCAAAACCATCTGCACCGATTATTGCGCCTGGGTGAATAATTACATTATTACCAATTTTAGTTTTTTCTCTTATAACTACATTTGGATAAATCAAAGAAAAATTTCCAATTAAAGTATTATCCCCAATGAAAACCCCAGCATGTATTATTGTTCCATCTGCAACAGAACAATTATTTCCAATAACTACATATGGACCAATATAAATATCTTTACCAAGTATAGTGTTATTTCCAATTATTGCAGTCGGATGAATGCCTACTGGCTTTTGTGATTGAGCTGGAGCTTCCAGAGCTTCCATTATTTTTAGAAAAGAATAATATGGATCATCAACTTTAAGTAAAGTAATATCTTTTCTTTCAGTTGAAAAATCTTTAGATACAATAATTGCAGAAGCATTTGTTCTATCAACAAATTTAAAATATTTGGGATTAGCTAAAAAAGTTAAATCCCCTGATTGAGCTTCTTCAATTTTTGCAATGTTATATATTTTTATTTCTGGATCGCCAACTATTTGTGCTCCAATTAGTTTGGCAATATCTGATAGTTTATACTCAACCATGTTATTTTGTTGGTGATGTTTTTAATTGTTTAAATTTTTCAATTGTTTTAATAGTTAAATCGTATTTTTCATTAGTAATTAATAAATATAATTGTCCACTTTTATCGAAAACAAAATCATAACCTTCTTCTTTAGCTACTTCTTGTAAAGCTAAGAATATCTTATCTTGAATTGGTTTCATTACTTCAATTTGTTTTTTTGAAAGCTCGCCATTTTGTCCAAATTTTTGTGTTCGATAATCCATAATCTTTTTATCAAGGTCCTGTAATTCTTTTTCAGCAGCTGCTCTGGATTGATCTGACATTATTAGTTTTCTTCTATCGTATGTTTCGAATTTATTTTTCCATTCTTGTTCCATATTAGCAATTTCTTCTTGCCAATTTTGGATTAGAATGTCTATCTTTTTCTGAGCATCTTGAGCTTCTGGTAGTTGTTTTAATATACTTTCAGAGTCAATGAAACCAATTTTTTGTTGAGAATAAACTAAAAAAGGAATGAATGATAATAATATAATAATTGATTTTTTTATCATTTTTTCACCCAAATAATATATTAAGAAAAAAGTTTAATTATTTGCCTTTTTTCTTTGTAGATTTAGCACCTCTAATCATCATGTCTAATAGCTTATTTGTTAGGTTGTATTCTGCGTCACCATAAAGAAGAACCGGTAAGGCAGCAGATTTGTCAAAAATGAAATTTATACCTTCTTCTTTAGCTAATTGATCTATTGCTTTTTGAATTTTTTCCATTATTGGTCTCATTAGATCATCACGTTTTTTTGCAATTTCATCACTTTTCAGTTGTTTATATTGTGACCATTTATTTTGTAGATCTTGAAGTTCTAATTGTTTTTTCTTTTTAGCTTCTTCAGTCATCATACTTTCTTGTTGTTGATATTCAGAAACTTTGGACTGGAATTCTTTTTCAATTGCTTGTAATGAATCCACACTGCTTTTTTGCATTCCTTCTAGTATTTTTTGTGCTTCTTGAGCTTCAGGCAATTGCTGAAATACCAAATCTGAATTTATATAAGCTATTTTTACTTGTGAAAATAAAAAAGGGCTAATAAACAACCCTAATAATACTACAAATAATGCTTTTTTTAACACGTTAACCTCATCAAAATTGTTAATGTTTATTGAAATTTATTAATTTTAATTTCTTCTCTTAATTTTCAAATTACATGCCTCTACCAAATTGGAAATGGAATTTCCAACCACTGGGTTTCCCTCCAAATCCTCTCTTTATTCCTTTAGTATCATCAAAACCATAACCATAATCAAAACCTACAAGACCTATTGGATTTATTAACAACCGAATACCAACACCAGCAGATCTATACAAATTAAATGGATCTGTATGTCTTAAGTCTTTCCATACATTACCAGCTTCAGTAAAAGCTAATACGTGAATAGGGATTGGATCCATTGAAAGACTAAATCTTAACTCAGCAGTAAATTTAGCTTTAATTTTTCCAGAAGGATATGTAGAATTATTATCAATTGGACCTATTGTTTGATCGTCATAACCTCTTAATGGTATGGTTGCAACAGTCAATCCACCTCCACCCATTCTATATAATTCGTACCAATCAATAAATGTATTATCTTTTAATTCTTCAACAAAACCGAATTCAGAATGAAGGAATAGAACCAGCCTATTGGCATTTTTTATTTTCATTATGGGAGTTAACCATTCAGAAATTAATTCTGTTTTTATATAATCAGAATTACCTGGAAATAGTGGCCCACCAAATAAATCAATTAATAAAGCAACAGATGAACCTGTAGTAGGGAATATTGGACTATCTTTCGAATTTCTTTCTATAACTTGAGATATACCAAATTGAGAAAACCTTCCAGTCCTTGAATAATAACCATAAGTATCTTTTATAATATTATAGTTCCTATAGCTTACTGTCCAGTTTCCCTGGAAATAATTATCAGGCCATTGAAATCGTCTTCCCACTCTTGCGGAAATGTTTGTTGTTCTTTGTTCTGTATAGTAATTATATTTTGTATCCGAAAAAGTGAAACCAACTAAAGTAGGTGAATCGTATAACCATGGTTCTGTAAATCCAATAGAAAATACGCTATATCGATTGCCTTGACCAAATTGCCAATTGAAATCTAATTGTTGACCAGCACCACCAGAAAAAGGTTCTTTTATAGAAAAATTTGTAAAAGTAAATCCAACAGCACCAACCATTCCATAATATTCACTGTATCCTATTTGAGCATTAAGTTGATCAGAAGATTTTTCTTGAACTTCAAAGGAAATATCAACAGTTGAGTCTGTGGTTGTAGGAATAACATCTGGTTTTAGTTTTTCAGGGTTAAAATAATTAAGCTGTGAAAGTCTTCTTAAACTTTCCATTAGCATATTTCTTCTAAAAATATCACCAGGATAGGTATATAGCTCACGTCTAATAACTTTATCATAAGTTTTAGTATTACCTTTTATATCTACTTTTGCAATACGGAATTGTTTACCTTCAAGAACTCTAAAGTTAATATCAATGCTATCTTTAGCTACAGGAATTTCTTCAGGAATAACGTAAAATCTCAAGTAACCAATATCCATATATAAAGAGGATACATCGGTTTGTTGTTCGTTTTGTCTTAAGTTTTTTTCTAATTTTTCTGCATTATATACATCACCAGGTTTTAGACCCAATCTTTCATTTAAAACTGTATCAGAATATAAAGTATTTCCAACCCAATCAATATTTCGAATGAAATATTTTTCGCCCTCGTTAACAAAAATTTTAATATACATTTCTTCTTTTGAATTATCATACCAGATACTATCTTTTATTACTTCAGCATCTCGAAAACCATTTTTCCTGTAAAAATCTATAATTCTTTTCTTATCTTCAGAATATTTTTTCTTATCAAATTTATTTGATCTCCAAAACTTCCACCATTTTTTTTCGATAGTTTCATCCATTTCACCTTTTAAATCACCATCTGAAAAATTCTTATTTCCTTCGAAACTTATCCCGTATATTCGTACATCTTTGCCTTCATCGATATTTACTATCAAATCTGCTCTAGTACCTAATGAATCACATTTTTTTAGTTCAGGTTTAATTTTTGCAAGCAAATAACCATCTTCTTCATATATTTTTTTTATTCTATGAGACATTTCAGATAGGTCATTTTGAGTGATTATTTGACCCGAAACAAAGGGTATTTTTTCTTTTATTTTACTTTCACTAATTTCGTCATTTCCTTCTATAATAATATCTCTAAGGCGTGGATATTCTTTTACTTTAATTAATAGGTAAATTCCATCATTAATTTTTGTTTCTATTAAAATTTGAATGTCAGAAAAAATTTTGCGATTCCATAGCTGGCGAATTGCTTTCATTGTTTCTTCTCCAGGTATTGTTATCTCATCACCTAATCTTAAACCTGAAGCTGCGATGATAGCACCAGCATCTGTTGAAATATTTCCTTCAACAGAAATTCCTAAAATTTTATATACTTCTACATTTGGATTTTGTTGCCCAAAAAAAGTTTGGGTGCTGAGTAATAAGATTATTATAAAAATATACTTTTTCATAGATTCTACTTTTTAAGTTGTTCACTTACCATTCCGAAACGTCTTTCTCTTCGTTGATAGTTTCTAATTGCTTCATATAAATGTTGTCTTCTAAATTCAGGCCAACAGAGCTGTGATATATAAATTTCTGTATATGCTAATTGCCATAAAAGAAAATTACTTATTCTAAACTCTCCACTTGTACGAATTAGAAGATCTGGGTCTGGAATATTCTTTGTTGAAATATATTTTGAGAATGTTTCTTGTGATATATCTTCTGGTTTTATTTTTTTTAATTCGATATCTTTTATAATTTGTTTTACTGCTTGAACTATATCCCATCTTCCACTATAACTTAAAGCAAGAGTAAGTGTTAAGCCTGTATTATCTTTCAGTTTTTCAATAGATTCTTTTAATTCTATTTGTACGATTCTCGGGAATGTATTAATATCTCCAATAACATTTAATCTTACATTATTTTTATTGAGATCTTTAGTTTCTTTTTTCAATGCGTGTACTAGTAATCTCATTAACGTTGTTACTTCTTCCTTAGGTCGAAGCCAATTTTCTGATGAAAATGTATATAATGTTAAATATTTTATTTTTAATTCACCACAAGCTTTTACAATATCACGAACGGAATTAACTCCTTCACGATGTCCAAAAGTTCTACTTTTACCTCGTTCTTTTGCCCATCTTCCGTTTCCATCCATAATTATTGCTATATGTTTAGGAAGATTACCTTCAGCTAATAATTTCCTTTGAATAATTAAATCATCAGATTCAATCACTTGATATCATTATCCCAAAATATTATAATAAACTTTAAAAATTATAAAAAAATGTATCTAAAGTCAAGGCATTTAGAATTTTAATTGTCAATTCTACAACAATTACAATTTTGTAATACTTAAAAATATTTAATAATTATAGATTTATTTTTTTTGAATGAATAATAGAGTAGAAATTTGGATAATTAAATCGTTTTTAATAGAAAATAATCCAAAATAATTCTAAAAAAGGATATTTAATAAAAATAATTGTATAATATGTTAAAATTCTTGATAATACCTTCTTTTAATATTAGCTCCTAATTTTTGTAATTTTTTCTCAATATTTTCATATCCTCTATCAAGATGATATACTCTTAAAACTTCTGTTTTTCCTTCAGCAATAAGACCAGCAAGTATTAGTGAAGCTGAAGCTCGTAAATCTGTAGACATAACTTTTGCGCCTTTTAACTTTTTTACACCTTTAATTACAGCTACGTTTTCATTTACATCAATATTTGCTCCTAATCGTATTAATTCTGGAACGTGTTTGAATCTATCATAATAAATTGTTTCAGTTAAAACAGAAGAACCTTCAGCAATTGACATAAGAGCCATCCATTGTGCTTGCATATCAGTAGGAAAGCCAGGGTAAATAGCTGTAGTTACATCTACTGGCCTAATAACATCATTTCCTTTTAGTTTTATCCAATTTTCCCCGATTTCAATAGAACATCCAACCTCTTTAAGTTTATATAATAGAGCATCACAGTGTTGAGGAATGCAATTAACCACTTTTATATTTCCTTTAGTTATAGCAGCTGCAATAAGAAAAGTACCTGTTTCAATTCTATCGGGTATAGTATTAAAATCAGTTGGTTTCAATTCATCAACACCCTGAATTAGTAACTGATTTGTTCCAATTCCTTCAATTTTTGCCCCCATTTTGACTAAAAATTCTGCAAGTGAAGTTATTTCAGGTTCAATTGCAGCATTCTGAATTCTTGTTTCTCCTTTTGCAAGAGTAGCGGCCATAAGAATATTACCTGTAGCACCTACACTTGAGATATCAAAGGTAATATCAGCTCCCTTAAGTCCTTTTGTTTTTGCTATTATGTAACCTTCTTGTAGATCAATGTTAGCTCCAAGTTTTTTTAAACCCTCTATATGCAAATTAACTGGTCTTGGGCCCCAGGCACATCCGCCAGGAAGAGATACTTTTGCCTGATTATATCTTCCCAATAATGGACCTAAAACATAGATTGATGCTCTCATTTTTTTTACAAGCTCATATGGGGCTTCAAATTTTTTAATTTTTTTTGTATTTACTGTAAGAGTGTTTTCTTCAAGTTTTATTTTTGCTCCAATTGATCTCATTAGTTGAGACATAGTAGTTATATCTCTTAGATCTGGAGTATTATATAATTTAAATTCACCATTGGCTAATAGTGTTGCAGGTATCAGTGCTAATGAAGCATTTTTTGCCCCACTAATTTCAACTTCACCTTTTAGCTTTTGTCCACCTTCAATTATAAATTTATACATATTGTTTTAAAAGAGTTTGTTAAAAATTTATTGGTAACTCTATTATAAAAGTTGTACCTTCTTTTAGATTACTCTCAAAAAAAATTTTACCATTTAATATATTTTCTACTATTAACTTTGAGAGATACGTTCCATACCCTCTATTAGTTCTAGAAGTTGAGAAAGATTTTTGGAAAATTTGTAATTTAATCTCTGGAGTAATAGAAGAATTATTTCTAATCCAAAATTTTATTTTTTCGTTTTCACAATAACATCCAATTTTTACTTCTTCATCTTGTGGTGAATATTCTAGAGCATTTATTATTAAATTTTTCAATGCTTTTTCTAATAAAGCTTTGTCAGAAGAAAAAGTTTGAAAAGTGGAAACTTGATCAATATAAATATTTTTGTTTTTTAATGAAGGTATATTCATTATTTTTTTTACTATATCGAGAAGAAAAATAAGAGAATGAATTTGATTTATATTTGGAGTAATATTTCCATTTTCAATATAATCAATTTCTTGCATTTGTTGAATTTCTTCAGATATATTTAATGAAGTAGTTTGGATTATATCTAGATATTTGTGTTTATTGTTATTTATTTCTGGTGTTTTAATTATATCAAGTAAAGATACCGTACTATCAATATTTTTTTTTATTTCATTGAAAAGTAAATTTTCTAAAGTTTTTTTTCTTTTTATTTCGTTAATGTTTATAATATGAAATGTAATATAATAATCATTTTCAAGTTCAATTATATTTGTATTAATTTTTAATGTTAAGCCTACAATTTTATCCTCATTCATCGTTAACATTTTACATTCATATTCTTTTGATACTAGTTCTGTCTGTGTTTGAGTTATTGCTTTGAAAGCACCACATACTTTACAAAACTCAGTTGTTCCACAACCAGTATCTAATTTTGATGAATAAATACAATTAAAAACTTCGCCAGGTCTTAATCCTAATACAAGATTTTTATCATCTAATTTTAAAGTTTGTAATAAAACATCATTACAAAAAACAATTTGTCTGTTTTTATTTAATATTAGAAAGATATTAGGAATTGATGAGATAACCCTATTTAAGATGGCATTATTATAAAAATAATCATAATCATTCAAAATACTTGTAAAATCAGATCTTTCTGATAAAATAATCTCTCTCATATAATAATTTATTTTTTTAACAATTTATATCATTTTTTTTAAATAATCAATAATATAATTTATTATTTTAACAATTATTAATTATCTTTGCTCAATTTTATTTTGAATATTCCTAAAAAAATTAATTACAGAAATAAATTTTATTTATGATAATTAGAAAATATAATCAAAAATATATTATAAAATTTATTAGTATTTGGTATGAGTTAAATATTATAAGTCATTCATTTCTTGGTAATGATATTCTTAAAAAATCTAAAAAAAGATATTGGTAAATATCTTAGAGATTCTGAAAATTAGATAGTTAAGATAGGGAAGTAGTAGGTTTTATTTCATCGATTTGTAAATATTTTGGAGGACTTTTTGTTTCAAAAAAATATTTTCATAAAAAAAAGGTACTAGATTATTGTAAGAAGTTATAAAAGAAAAAAATCTTTATCTGTGAGTGTTTGCGAAAAGAATTTGATTGGTGAAAATTTTATGAGAAAAAAGGCTTTCCTTATGTTAACAAATTTCATCAATAAGAATCAAATGAATATATTATCAATATAGTTATAATTCATTGAATTTCTAATGGATATGCTCATAAAGAATTTTTATTCCAATAAAAATGAGTATTAAACCGCCTATTATTTCATATTTCTTTTCACCAAAATGGCCAAACCTATTACCAATATGAACACCTACAAAGGAAAGAGAAAAGGTTACTATTCCAATAATTAATGCAGGGGTAAGTATTGTATTTAAAAATGATAGACTAACACCAATTGCTAATGCATCTATGCTAGTTGCTACTGATAAATAAAATAAAATTTTTCTATCAACCGAACTAATTTTTTTTTCATTTTCCTCTTTTTTTATTGATTCGTATATCATTTTTAAACCTACAAAACTAAGTAGGAAAAAAGCAATCCAATGATCGATTTGTGAGATATACTTTTGCAAACCATATCCAAATAACCAGCCAATAATAGGCATAAATGCTTGAAAAGAACCAAAATATACTGCGATTTTAAAAGAATCGCGTAGTTTTAGAAACTTAATGTTAATACCAAATGTTATGGATACTGCAAAAGCATCCATAGCAAGACTAATACTTATCAAAAATGTAGTTAATAGATCCATATTTTTAAAATCACAGAATATATTAATTTAATTATTCATTATCAAGTTAATAAATATCCATTTTTTTATAATTTTGACTTGAAAAAAAAATTAAAATGAGGTAATATTGAAATCTTAAAATAATGTATAAAATGCCAATAAATGAGTTAATTAAAAAAATCTCTGAAAAAGAGATTGTTGAAACGTTTTTAAATAAATTTTCTAAAGAAAAAGAAATCAATATATCAATTCCTCAAATTTCTTTTATATCAATTTTATTAAAAATATTATTCGATAATTATAATAACCCAATAATTTTGATTACTTCTTCTAATGAACAAGCAGATAAATACTATGATGATTTGTTTACCATATTTGGGAGTGGGAACTATGTAAAATTATTTCATTCATCTAGGAGTGTTGATAAATCTATTCAAGAATTAAAAAACTTAGAAACTATAAATGCTCTAAAAAAAGATAAAAAACAAATATTTATTTTTACTTCCGATTCAATTTTAAAAAAAGTTGCCATTAAAAATGAACTTGTTGAAGAAATTTATGAAATTTCTGTAGGAACTGAGATAGATTTTGATTATGTACAAAAGAAACTTGAACAATTTTATTACGAGAGAAAAGATTTCGTAGAGTCTCCTGGTGATTATTCAATAAGAGGTGGTTTGATAGATATTTACCCTTATCTTGGAGAAAATCCATTCAGAGTAGAGTTTTTTGGAAATAATGTAGAATCTATAAGAGAATTTAATACACAGAATCAAAGATCTACTAATAATATAAAATCATTTAAGATTACACCCAATTTTTTAGATTTTAATGATGGTGCTAAATTAATCGATATTTATTCGCTAATTGATAATGATTCATTAATATTTTTTGATGGCATTGAATTAATTGAAAAAAATTTAAATGAATTTGAGGATACAGAGAAAATAACAATTGATGATTTTTATAGGATTTTTGAAAACTTTAAAAAAATTAATAATTATTTAATAAAATCAAATATTAATGACATAATAAATTTTTCAATTAATAAACATCCTAATTATAATTCAAGTCTCAAGATTGCTCATAATGAAATAGAAAAATTATTATTATCTAATTATTCTGTATATATTTTATGTGATGGTACAAAAAGATTAGAAAATATTAAAAATCTATTTGAAGAAATTGACGATTTTGAATTGGAAGCATATAAAGATGTCATATACATTGATGAAGCACTTCAAAACGGGTTTATACTGCAAAATGAAAAAATAGCAATCTTAACTGAACATGAAATATTTGGAAGAAACAAAAGCCGAATTTCCACTACTAAAAGGAAAATTAAAGGTTTCTCTGTTAGAGATTTAAATTCTATAAAAATTGGTGATTATCTTGTTCATATAGATTATGGAGTAGGTAAATTTGAAGGATTAAAAAAAATTAAAATCGGTAATTCTGAACAGGAATGCGTTAAGCTTTCATATATGGATGGAGATTCACTGTTTGTTAATTTAAATTATATAAATCGTTTAAAAAAATACTCTTCTACTGAAGGGGTAATACCCAAAATTAGTAAATTAGGTTCTGGTGAATGGGATAGATTAAAAGATAGAACTAAAAAGAGAATAAAGGATATTGCCCGTAAATTAATTTCTCTTTACGCTAAAAGAAAAGTATCTGAAGGTTTTGCTTTTAATCCAGATACTATATGGCAAAAAGAATTAGAATCATCTTTCATTTTTGAAGATACACCGGATCAAGCAAATGCAACTGAAGATGTTAAGCGTGATATGGAAAGTAAAAGTCCTATGGATCGCTTGATTTGTGGTGATGTTGGTTATGGAAAAACTGAGGTGGCAATTAGAGCTGCATTTAAAGCTGTAATGGATGGTAAACAAGTTGCAGTACTGGTTCCAACAACAATTTTATCTGAACAACATTATAAAACTTTCACTGAACGCCTTAAAAACTTTCCTGTTACTATTGCTCCTCTCTCGAGGTTTCAAACAAAGAAGGAACAACAAGAAATATTGAAAAATTTAAAAGAAAAGAAAGTTGATATAATTATTGGTACTCATAGATTACTATCAAAAGATGTAGAATTTAGTGACTTAGGTCTTTTAATAATTGATGAAGAACAAAGATTTGGGGTAAGTGCAAAAGAAAAACTTCGTGAGTTAAAAGTTAATGTAGATACCTTGACTTTAACAGCTACACCAATACCAAGAACTTTGAATTTTTCTTTGATGGGGGCAAGAGATTTATCTATAATTGAAACCCCTCCAAAAAATAGATTGCCTATTGAAACAGAAATAATAAAATTTGATGAAAAAAAAATCAGACAGATTATCTTGCGTGAATTATCTCGAGGTGGACAGGTTTACTTTGTGCATGATAAAGTTAAAAATATTGAAAATATTTATGAGAAACTTTTAAGAATAGTACCCGAAGCAAAAATAACAATTGCTCATGGACAAATGAAAGCTTCTCAACTTGAAAAGACAATGTTAAATTTCTTTGAAAAAAAATATGATATACTATTAACTACAAAAATAATTGAATCTGGATTGGATATATCTAATGTAAATACAATTTTTATTAATCATGCTGAGAGATTTGGTCTTGCTGAATTGTATCAATTACGTGGAAGAGTAGGTAGATCCAATATTCAAGCTTACGCATATTTTATTATTCAGAGTTTTGAATTGCTAACAAAAAAAGCTTTACAAAGACTTCAGGCAATTGAAGAATTTACAGAATTAAGTTCAGGATTTAATTTAGCTATGAGGGATATGGAAATTAGAGGGGTTGGAAATTTTCTTGGTAGTGAGCAAAGTGGTTTTATTGATGCGGTTGGGTTTGAAACTTACTGTAAAATTCTTGACGAATCAATTGAGGAGCTAAAGAAAGAAGAATTTAAAGATATTTTTGATATTAAATCTTTACAGGATAAAAGAAAAGTCGCTACTATTGTTGAAGTTGATTATGATGCTTATTTCCCTGAAGAGTATATTTCTAACGCTTCAGAGAGATTTTTGTACTATCAAAAAATGTATGATATTGATAATGATACTCAAATAATGGAACTGAAGGATGAAATTATCGATAAATTTGGTAAATTACCTAAAGAAGCAGAAAATTTATTTACAATTAGTTTGTTAAGAATTTATTTATCTAATTTAAAGATTAGTAAAATTAAATTAAAAGGTGAAAGAATTAATCTCAATTTTTCAAATGAAAATTTTAGTGATGAAAATTCTTTCATGATTTTCAATAAAATAATTGAATACCTAAAAAATATAAATGAAATTAGTTTTTATTTAAGAGAATCGAAGGATGAAGTTATTCTTTCGATAGATATTCATAAGGATACACAAAACCCGTTTTTGTTTACTTATGAACTAATAAAAGATATTTATCAGACAATAAATAAAATCAAATTATGAACATAATTTTTGAAAGAACTATTCGTATTGTACTTGGTTTAATCGTATTTGCTATAGTATACAAATGTTTCCCTGGTGAATCTACCTTAATTAGAATAATTGTCTTTACAATTATTTATTTTCCACTTGTAGTGCTTTTTAATAAGTATTCATCAAAAAATAAATAGTTGTTAAATGTTATAAATGAATTATGCTTTCTGTATTGAATTTTTTATTTTTTGAAAAACATTGAAAAATGGAGAATTTAATTTTATATTCAATTCCTTCATAATAAGTAATTTCATTCTTATCCTTGTTCCAAGAAAACCCAATAAAGCTAGTAGTAATAATTGTAAAAACTCAGGCAAAATATGCTCCCACGAAGCACCCATCTTTGTAATTCTATTAAAGGCATTTAAATAGGGAGTAGAAGGTAAGAAAAATGAAAAAATTTTCAGTATTAAAGGCATTGCTTGTAAAGGCCAAACATAACCTGAAACGAGTAAAAAAGGGTAGGATGTGAATACAAAAAATTGAAGTGAAATAATCTTTTTCTTAAAGAAAGATGAAACAAAAATACCCATATATACTACTGACAGTAAAAATATAAGAGTGAGTATAATTAGTGTAAAAATGTTTCCAATGAATGATAATTTGAATATATAAAATGGAACGGCAAAGAAAAATAATGTATAAGCACAATATAATATTAAATAAAAACCTGACTTGCCACTAATTGTTGCCCAAATACTTTTATTTGCAGTTTCGTAAAGTTCATGTAATGTATTATTTTCACGTTCCTTTGCTATACTTTCAGATAATCCAATAATTAATGTTTGTTGCAATATAAGTACTAATAATGCTGGAATTAAAAAATCACCATAACTTTCAGTAGGATTAAATAGTGGTCTAATGTCTTCTCTTACTGGTTCTATATTTCCCTGTACCTGTCCATAGTTATAACCTTTATTGAGATAATATTTTAGTCTGAGATCTACACGCATTTGAGCAGCTACTTCATTTACAGCAATATTAATATCATTTGATGGTAAAAATCGACTTGTATTTAATAATAATTTTACATAAGCCGGTTTTAAAGATTTAATATTATTTGAAAAATCTCCAGGAATAATAATTATTCCTTGAGCTTCCATTTTAAATAATCTATCTTGAGCTGAGGAAAAGTCATAAACATATTCGGATACCTTTACTAGCTTATGAGCATCAACATTTCGAATAAATTCTCTTGATTTCTCAGAATTGTCATAATCTAAAACAACTACAGGAACATCATTTTCACTTTTATACATATAAAATGAACCATAAAAGAAAGCATAAAAGACAGGAGAAAGAAGTATAATGACCAAAATATCCTTGTCTTTTATTATGATGTCTAATTCTCTTTTAAATACTTGAAGAAAACTTTTAAATTTATTTTTAATCATAAAGTAGCTCCAGATGCCAAAATTTTATTAGTTTTTTTCTTCTTTAACTCTAAAAATAATCCTGTAATAGATATTGAAATGACTAAAATTATTGCCATTTTAAGAAGATCGATAAATGCATAATCTATTGTTGCTCCAAACTGATTTACCTTAAAGAAAGCATTCACATAATGAGTAAAAGGGAATATTTCAGATAAACCCTCGTGAATTGAAGTCATAGCCCATAGTGGGAAAGTATATCCACTGAAAATAAAAGCTGGTGTATTTATAAAAATTACCGCTTCTGTAGATAAAAAAGGATCTTTGAATATTGCTGAGAACATCATCCCCATAAAGAATGATGTTGTAACAAAAAATAACATTAATAAGCATAGAAAAAATATAGATCCTTGAAGAGGCACTTCACCAAAAAAGAAAATGATTCCAATTATACCTAATCCAGTAGCAAAATTTATTAGAATATGAGGTATTGATTTACCAAAAATAATATTAAAAACATTGTAATTAGATAATTTTAGTAATTCTGGTAGCTTGCCTTCAGCTTCACATTGATTTATTGTGAGAGCTGAAACAACCATTATTATCATTTGTAACAAAACAGGAAGTAGACCGGGAATTAAATACATAAAATAATTGTACCCAGGATTAAAAAGAGAGTTGCTCTCGATTCTTATTGGATTTAAAATATTCATAGCTTGTTCTTCACTTAAACCTGTAAGTCTAAGTTTTCTTCTTAAGATTTCGGCAGATCCCATTCTTGCAATTGTTGCAGCATCCCTTAAAATCATATTACCAACAATAAGATTGGATGTGTTTTTATATATAGTAAGATATACCGGTTTGCCTTTTTTTATATCTTTTTCAGTATCTTTTGGTATTACGAATCCACCTTGAATATTGCCTTTAAGCATCTCTTCTTTTATTTCATCAACAGAATTTAAATATTTCTCAATTTTCATAGATCTAGTAGAAGCAACTTGTTGTATAAGCAATCTTGATACCATACTATGGTCACAATCTACTATAGCAACCGGTAATTGTGTTACTACCTTTTTTTCATATATTAATGAAAGAACAAGGAAGAGTACTAGAGGTAATAAAACTAATAACATATAATATGCTTTTCTATTAAGTATCTGAGAAAATTCTTCCTTAGCAATTTTGAAAATTGAAATATTTTTTATTTTTCTTTTCATTGTTATTCCATCTAGTAAGTCTATTCTGGTAATTCAAATCTAACAGTCATTCCAGCTCTTAAACCATCAATTGGTTTAATTGGTCTTAAATGAAGTTCAAATGTTTTTAGATCGAAATCACCTTTTTGATTTGTAGCTTTCCATGTTGCGAAATCAGCCATAGCAGCAATATATGTTATTTTAAATTTATACTCTGAATTTCCTAAAGCAGGAATTATACCATTAATTATCATATCTTTTTTAAATTTGGTCATTTTATCTTCACGAAGTTGAATTACAACCCATACATCATTTGGATCGATTAATGTGAAGATTGGATAACCTGATCCAATAATTTCACCAGGATCACTTACTCTTTTAAATACTTCACCTTTTATAGGAGATATTAGTTTTGTTTCTGCTTGATAAGCAAGAGCTTCATTTAATGCATTCATAGCCTGATGAAAAATACCTTCAGCTGCATCAATATCTTCATATCTTGCACCTTTTATTACCATTTTATACTTTGCATAAGCTGCTTCCAGTTGTTCCTTTGCTGCTTTGAATTGAAATTCAACCTGATCTTTTTCTTGTACAGAGATAACGCTATCTTTAAAAACCTGTTGAATTCTTCCAAAAGTTTTATCTGCCAATTCAAATTGATGTTTTGCAGCAAGATATTGTTTTTCTACAGCTTCTTTTTCCTCAGGGCGTGCACCATTTTTAGCCATAATCATTCTTGCTTGTGCAGCCATCATAGCACCACGTGCTTGTTCTACTTTGGCATTAATTTCCTTGCTTTCTAGAGTAGCTAATATTTGACCTTTTTCTACTTTATCACCCTCTGAAACAAATACGCTATCTATTCTACCAGGAATTTTTGAAGCTACATCAATTTCTGTTGTTTCAACTACTCCAGTAATATATTCCTTCGATGGGTTGAATGCTCTAAATAATAATATTGCAATTGCAATTATAGCTACTGATAAAGGTATTATTAAAACTAATTTTTTCATTTTATCAATTCTCCTTTTCCCAAATATTCATAAATTTTTTTACATTTCCAGTTGCAACTAATAGGTCATTATAAGCTTTATAATATTCGTATAATGCATTAAGTCTCTCTATTTGGCTTTTTTCAAGTGATAATCTTGCATCGATTACTTCTAATGAAGTACCTAATCCAGTTAAAAATCTTTTTTCATTTTGTCTTAAACTTTCTTTAGCAAAGTCTATATTTGCTGCTAACATTTGATATTTTTTTTCAGCATTTCTCATATCTCTATATGATTTATTAATCCACAAATCTATTTGCCTTTTCGTGTATTCTTCTAAATGCTCAATTTCTTTTTCTAAATGTATGGCAGATTCAAGTTGGTTATATTTTTTTAAGCCTTCAAAAATACTAAAATTTAATTGAATTCCAATAATCCATTCGGGCTCAAGACTAGAAAGATATTTTTGTATTAATTCATATTTTCCAAAAGCTGCAATTTGTGGTAAAAATTCTGCTCTTTGAGCGTTATATTTTTGTTCTGCAGCTATTTTTTTATTCTTAATTATTTCAAAAATTGGCTGAGATAAATTAGCCTCATCTTTAAAAATATAAATTGAATCAAGAATTGGTTTGTATTCCATCTTATCATTAATTGTTAGAATTGAGTTCTCAGGTAAACCCAATGAGTGTTTCAAAGCTATATAAGCCAATTCGAGTTTATTTTGATCATCGAAAAGATTCTTTTCAGCCTCTGCTAATGCTACCTTTGCTCTTAATAAGTGATAGGGGGCTATTAAACCAGCTGCTGATAGTTTTTCTGCATCATCTTTGTGCTTTTTTATTCCTTCTAAAACATCTATTCTGGTTTTAACTATTTCAGTTACTAATATTACTGATAAGTAATTATTTATCACTTCTTGTGTTACTTCGTTTTGGATTTTTCTTAATTCGGCTTCTGCTGATTGCAATTCTGACGAAGTATATTTTTTGTTTGCTAATATTTTTCCTCCCATAAATATTGGTTGAACACCAATAATACTTGCTGACCAATAGTCTTGCTTTTTGAATGTTTCTTCAAAAGGGGGAAGAGCTGAATTAAGTTGTGAATATGCTTGATTATATACTGCTTGTTGTTGTTGTGGTGTTAAAGGAGTATGGTTATTTATAATTGATGTTAAATTCTGAAAATTAACTGCATCTTTGGATTGTAACTGAATTATGGCATCTCTTATTGGTTCAAGACTAATAGACATAGGATCGTTTAAATGATTAACGCTACCTTGTAACTTAATTGAAGGCAAAAAATTTCCAAAAGCAGTCTTATTTTCGTAATCTTTTTGAATTAATTTTTCATTATATTGTTTGATTTTTTCATTATTTTTTAAAGCTATTTGAATAGCTTCTTCAAGAGTTATTTGTTGAGCAAATATTTTATTATTTGCAAAAAATAATATTAAAAGTAATAATGTTTTTATTAACTTCTTTTTCATTTTATTTCCCATAAATTTTTGTATATTCGTTTTTTGTTGAGAAGGTTTCATAAGAATTTTTGTTTAAAATACCATATTTTATCAGTGATTTTACATTAAGCCTAATTTGGTCTAAAGGAATATTAGCTTGATCATCTGCCCATAAATGTATAAGATGACGTAAACCACCAAAGATAAAGGAACGAATAATTTTATAATTTAAATGAGGAGTAAATAATCCTTGTTGTTCTCCTTCCTTTAAAACTTCCTGTCCTAAATTTAAAAATCTATTTATATATGTATTCAACTCATTCTTTATCCTTGGATTATTATGTTCTGTGACAAATATTTTTCCCATATCCATATTATTCGCAAACATATCAAAAACTAAATCTATCATTCCATCGATTTTATCGATAGGGGATATTAAATCATTTTTTACAAGTTGTTCTAATTTTGATGATAATCCATCCCAAATATTTTTAAAAATACATAATAAAATATCGTCTTTATTCTTATAATATAAATAAACGCTACCAGAGGCTACACCAGCTAATTCTGCAATTTTCGATATTTTCGAATTATTATATCCATATTCAGCAAATACTTTAATTGCTGAATTTAAAATATCTTGTTCTTTATTCCCTGCTTTAATTCTCATGTCCTTTAAATGAATAGTGAATCATTATACAAATATAATAACTAAAAATTAGAAAGTAAAGTTAAAAATTATTAATATAATAATGAATAATGAACCATAATTCATTATTGCTTAAAATAAGATATAAATTTATATTGTTTTTAATAATTTAAAATATATATAATAAAATATTATTGTTTATATTTTATTATTACCAAAGTAAGATCGTCGTGAGGTTCTAATAAATTTCTAAATGAGTATATTTCTTCAAGAAGTGAAATTTTTAATTCTTCAGGAGAGAGTGATAAATTGTTTTTTATAAAATTCAATAAATTTGATTCTCCATATTCCTCGTACTTATCATTCATTGTTTCTGTTAATCCATCAGAATAAAAGACAAAAAGATTATCTTTCCCTAATTCTAATTTACTTTCTTTTAAATTTGTATTAAAAATATTGCCTTTTTCTAAACCTAAGCCAATACCTGTTGAATCCAATAATTTAACGTCATTATCTATTGATACAATTGGTTTATTATGACCAGCCCTGCAAATTGTAACTGTTTTTTCCTGAAAATCGAATAGTGCTACTATCATAGTAACGAAGGATTTTCTTTCAATTCCTTCATAGATTTGTTTATTTACTTCAATAAGGATATCTTTGGGATTAGAATACATTCTTGTAGCTAGTTGCATTATACCCTGTATTTTAGACATATATAATGCTGCAGAAATTCCTTTTCCTGATACATCTGCTACAATTACAAAAAGCTTGTTATCATCAACCTGAATTAAGTCATAATAATCACCGCCAACCAATTCAGCAGGTTGAGAGATGGCTGAAATTTCAACTCCGTTAAAGAAAGGCATTTTTTGGGGTAATAAACCTTGTTGGATTTTTCTTGCTAGATTTAATTCTTGTTGAATCTTTTTCTTTTCAAATTCAGATTCATACAATCGGGCATTTTCAATTGCTATAGCTGCTTGATTTGCTACTGTAATTAATAAATCAATATCTTCTTGAGAATAAATTTTACCAGAAAGTTTTTCTCCAACACTAATTATACCAACAAGATTGTCTTTAAAGAACATAGGAACAATTAAAATAATATTAGCATCAATTATTTTTTGTTTATCATTTTTATTAATATTTAATTGTTCAAATTCTTCAGATAAATAATCAAATATTTGAGGTTTTTTGTTTTTCTTAAAGAAAGAATAAATACCATCTGAAGAATTTGAGAATTTACATAACGAGTTATCAATATTTTTAGAATAACAAACGCATTCAAATTTATTCCAGAGAGTAACTGCAACTCTATCTATATGCATTGTTGAAGAAATTCTAGTAACAATAGATTCCATAATTTGAGTAAGGTTAATTTTTCCGGGTAGCTCATTACTAAACTCTAACAATACTTTTTGATAATTATACCTATCTTGATAGAAATAGCGATCTACCCAGGTTTGAACCTCTTTTTTTAAAGGATCAAATGCAAAAGCAATTACTATAAAAGCTAAAATACTTATGAATTGATTATCATTTGTATCTAGCAAATCATTTATAAATGTACCTACTCCAAGAACAAAAACAATGTATATAACTGCAAAAGTTGTTGTAACAATTCCATATACTAAACTTTTTTTAATTATAAAACTAAAATCCATTAATCGATATTTAAATATACTATATCCGAATGAAATAGGTACGGCTATAATAAGTATTGTAGGTAGCATTTTAAATGGTTGTAAAAATAAAATATATTTATCGGTAGAAATAATAAATGTGTAGATAAATGCTATGGCACCAATAACAATACCAATTAAAATTGGTCTTAGTTGTCTTTGTTTTTCTTTCCTTACTTTTTTGAAATAACTATATATAAAAATTAAATGTCCGGAAATATAAAATAATAGATGTATCCATATAATAGTTTCTATAAGGAAAATGATTCTATTTTTACTTGCTATAAAAAATATTATTACCAATAAGAAGTTAAAAATATAAATAGCTCTAATAAGATTTTTTTTGTCAGCAATTTTTAATTTTATTGGGAAATAAAAGAAGAAAGTTAGAAAAATTGGAGGAATAGTAATCCTAGCGAAAAAATATATATATTGATAAAAAAGTATGAGCCATTTGTGAGTAATGGTATAATCAAATCTTAAATCTGAAGTTCCAAAAAATAGGAGAGTTAGTATTGCATAATTAGCGAATTTCCTTTGAATTGTTCCATTGGGTTTGGTAAGCACAACAAATAAACCCATTATTAGGAAACCTAAGCCTAAAATGTATTTAGCAATATAATTAATATCTATAGCTTTTATTATTTTAACTTCTTTTTCTAAAAGCGTGTCACCTCTTTTAATAAGGTATTTGGCATAGTCACCATACTTTACTCTATTTATTATATTCATGGCATCTATGCCATTTAAAAAATGCTTTCCATTAATAGCAATTAAAGTATCCCCCTCTTGAATTCCGGCTTTATCTGTTACTCCATTTTTAACAATTTGTGTGATTACAACCTTTTGAGTATCGGGAATATCTACCCATATACATTGGTCATTTCCATAAGCATTAAGGAATACTATATTAATTGCATTATAAGTAGTAATAATAAAAACGATTATAGCAAATAATATATATATAAGCTTAATTTGACTTTCAGAAAGATTCTTTTTAAACTTCATCATTTAATAACTTTTTACCATTGTAAAACATTTCCGTTTTTTATAACCATATATACATGATTTATCCCAAAGTGATAGGGAAGAGATTTATAATCATTGATTTTATAGATTACAAGATCAGCTTTTTTACCAACTTCAATACTACCTACAAAATTTTGAACACCTAAGGCTGCAGCGCCATTTATTGTAGATGCACAAATTGCTTCTTCTATACTAATATGCATTTGAGTAATTGCTATAGTCATTATTAATTGCATATTGCCAGTCATACATGATCCTGGATTGTAATCACTTGAAATAGCAATTTTTGCTCCTGAATCAATCAGTTGTCTTGCGGGTGCATATTTGTGATTTAAATAAAAAGAAACTCCAGGCAATAAAACACCTATAGTATCGCTTTTACTTAATATATCAATACCAGCATTTGAAATGTTTTCAAGGTGATCAACTGAAATAGCATTTAATTCACAAGCCAATTCAACTCCTCCGGTATAGGATAGTTCTTCAGCATGTAATTTCGGAATTAACCCAAATTCTTTAGCTTTTTCTAATATTTTTTTTGTATCATCTATGCTAAAATAACCTTTTTCACAAAATACATCACAAAATCTAGAAAGTTTTTTTTCAGCTACATAAGGGATCATATTATTGCATATTTCATCAATATATTTCTCTTTTTCAGTATCGTTAGGGATAGCATGAGCACCCAAAAAAGTTGGAATTATATCAATCGGATTTTCATCATTGAGTTCATTTATTGCTTCAAGCATTTTAATTTCGTTCTTAAAATTTAGCCCATAACCACTTTTTATTTCAACTGTTGTTGTCCCTAAACTTAATATTTCATCTAATCTTTTATCTGTTGATTTTTTTAATTGTCTTTTATCTGAAACACGAACATCTTTAACAGTTGATAAAATTCCACCACCATTTTCAGCTATTTGTTGATAAGTAAAACCTTTTGCTCTCAATGCAAATTCATTTTCTCTGCCTTTCAAAAACAAAATATGAGTATGAGAATCTACAAAACCTGGCATTATAACATAACCGCAAGCATCTATTATATTTACACTGTCATCTAAATTAAAATTAAAATCCGATTCTTTTCCAAACCATTTTATAACACTATCTTCAATTAGCAAAGCTGCATTTTCAATAATTCCTAAATCTTGCATCTCTTTGCCAATTTTAATATTTTTATTATAAGTATTTACAGTAATAAGTTGTCCGATATTTTTTATAAATGTTTCCATTGTTTTTATGATCAATTATTTTATTGAATATAACTTATTTTTTAAAATATTACAATTGAAAAAGGATTTTTATCTATCAAAAAAAATTATAATATTCTTAAAAAATCATTTGCTTTTTGTTAAAAAAAATATTATATTATTAAACTAAATTTTTGGGGTCGTAGTTCAGCTTGGTTAGAACGCCTGCCTGTCACGTAGGAGGTCGCGAGTTCGAGCCTCGTCGGCCCCGCAAAAAGCCACAAGAAATTGTGGCTTTTTTTATTTGTATAGAGAGATGAGTAAGTATTATTCGTATATTATATACTCAAGAAGTATATATAAGTATTATTTTGGATATACTGAATAAATAGAAAATTGGATAGAGAGGATTAGTTTAGGATTAATAAATTATATATTACTACAAAAGAAACGGTACACGTATAGAGTAAATGGTATATTAAAGTAAAGATTTTGGTAGCGAATTGTTATTTTACTTATAAAATAAAAAAACCGTGATGAATGTTTTGTCATCACGGTTATAAGAAGAAATTAAGCTTTTCCTGCACTACCAAGAACATGTTCGTTTTTATGTTTGTACATATCAATTAAGGCTTGTCTTGCTGGACCTAAATATTTTCTTGGATCGAATTCTGCTGGATGTTCAGCAAAATATTTTCTTATTGCTGCTGTCATCCATAATCTGCCATCAGAATCAATGTTAATTTTGCATACTGCACTTGATGCTGCTTTTCTTAACCATTCTTCAGGTATTCCAATAGCATCTTTTAATGCACCACCATAAGTATTAATTATTTTTACAGCTTCCTGTGGAACGCTTGAAGATCCATGTAACACAATAGGGAATCCAGGAAGTATTTGTTCAATCTTTTCTAAAATATCGAATCTTAACATAGGGGGTATTAAAATACCATCAGCATTTCTTGTGCATTGTTCAGGTTTAAATTTATTAGCACCATGAGAAGTACCAATTGATATTGCTAAAGAATCAACCCCGGTTTTCTTAACAAAATCTTCTACTTCTTCTGGTCTTGTATATGTTGAGTGTTCAGCAGATACTTCATCTTCTATACCTGCTAGTACTCCTAATTCACCTTCAACTGTTACGTCATATTTATGAGCATATTCAACAACTTGCTTCGTTACTTCAACGTTTTTATCGTATGGTAAATGAGAACCGTCAATCATTACACTTGAAAAACCAGATTCAATACATGATTTGCATAATTCAAAAGAATCACCATGATCAAGATGTAATGCTATTGGAATTTTATATCCCATCTGCTCAGCCATTTCTACAGCACCTTTAGCCATGTGTTTTAATAATACTTGATTGGCATATTTTCTTGCTCCGCTGGAAACTTGTAAAATTACAGGGGATTTTGTTTCTACACAAGCGGTTATTATTGCTTGTAATTGTTCCATATTATTGAAATTATAAGCAGGAATAGCATATTTGCCTTCCATCGCTTTTTTAAACATTTCTCTTGTATTGACAAGACCTAATTCTTTGTACGATAACATTTCAAATTCCTTTTGATTAGTTAGCAATTAATTTAGTAATATAATAATTTTTTTTTAATTCTCAACCTCTTTTTTATAATATTAAACTTTTTTTTTATTCGGCAGATTATATTTTCTAAAAAATTATTTAAGTAATCTATATTAAATATTTTCTTCATTAAGAAAATTTTATACTATCATAAATTTTATTTTAATTTTTAAATTTTTTCTTGACTTTATAAAAAAAAATATTATATTTGAAAATAACTTTAAACAAATATTTTAATAGGAGGTTACTTTGGAAAATTTAATTTTATTTATGCAAGGTCATTACCATTATATGCGATTTTATAATCAAGAGTCTAATAATTTATTTATTAACCTCTTCAAAAACCCTTCAAAATCCTACAAATATAAACGTATCTTAAAACACAAATCTAAATAACTCTCAGTTATTTTTTTAAATTTCTTTATTGTTTAATTTTTTGTCCAATTGGACATTAATATTTTTTTAAAATAAAATTTTAGTTTTTATCAAAAAAACTAAGTTTTTAATTTATTTAATCAAAACATTATTCATAATTATTTGGGATTAATATGATTGCATTAAAATTTGGTGGAAGTGCTATTGGTAATGCACAAAGAATTTATAATGTTGGAGAAATTATAAATACTTATTTATCAAAAAAACCTATTGTTGTACTTTCTGCAATAGGAGATACTACAGATTTACTTATACAAGCAGGTAATAATGCTCTTCAAGGTAGAATTGATGGACAGGAAATAAGAGAATTACATTATTCGATTTTATCAGATTTTAAGCTGCCTTCAAGCTCTATAGATCCTTTGTTGTTAGAGATAAACAATATTTTAATGGGAATTTCTTTGATAAAAGAGTTTTCTAAAAAAACATTTGATACTTTAATTTCTTATGGAGAAAGAATATCTGTTCGTGTGGTATCAGAATATTTGAATAAAATTGGAATAAAATCGAAAGCTTATGATGCATGGGATATTGGAATGGTAACTGATTCAAATTTTACTAATGCCGAAGTACTTGATTCTTCATTTATAAATATTAGATCTAACCTTAGCTATCTTGAAACAAACTACGATCATGTGCCAATTATAACTGGTTTTATTGGCAAAAATGAAAATGGTGAAATTACAACATTAGGGAGAGGTGGAAGCGATCTTTCAGTTTGTGTTATTGGTGCAGCTTTAGATGTAGAAGAAGTACAGGTATGGAAAGATGTTGATGGTATTCTTTCTTGTGACCCAAAAATTGTAAAGAATCCTCTAACATTAGATACGTTAACTTATGAAGAAGCATCTGAACTAGCTTATTTTGGTGCAAAAGTATTGCATCCAAGAGCTTTACATCCAGCGATGAAAATGCATATCCCTGTGTATGTAAAAAACTATTTGTATCCTGAAAAAAATGGGACAAAAATTATCAATGAACAGATTGAGAACGAAAAATTATTACAAGCTATTACTGTAAAAAGAAATGTCTTATTAATTGACGTTGTATCCAGCAGAATGTTAGGAAGTTATGGCTTTTTAGCAAAAGTTTTTGGAATTCTCAGAGATTTAAAAATTAGTGTAGATATGGTTGCTACTTCAGAGGTAAGCATTTCCTTTACATTAGATTTTGCTGATGATATTGATCTTTTAGTTAAAGAATTAAGCAAAATAGCTTCGGTAGAAGTAAAAAATCGAAATTCTATTATCAGTTTAATTGGAAATGTAAAAAAATCTTCTGAGATACTTCTAATGACTTTTCAAATTTTAAATGATTTAGGTATTAATATAAAAATGATTTCTCAAGGTGCATCAAAAGTTAATATTGGTTTCATTGTAAATGATGATGAAGCCGATAAATGTGTAGAACAATTACATCAAAAATTTTTTTATGGGGTATAAAATGAAAATATCACTTATTGGATTTGGAAAGATGGGAAAAGTTATAAATGATTTAGCTAAAGAGAAAAATATTGAAATATGTAGTATAATTGATCCTGTTTCTAAAGAAGCGAACTTCAGAGAAATATCAATTGATTCTATTGGCAATGCTGATGTATGTATAGATTTTACTAATCCTGGTTGCGTTGTTGATAACATAAAAAAGGTTATTGCATTGGGTAAAAATCTTGTTGTAGGTACAACAGGTTGGTATAATAAAATTGACGAAGTTAGATCTCTAGTGAATAATTCAAAAATCGGTTTTGTTTATGGGAGTAATTTTTCTATAGGTATGAATTTGTTCTATAGGATAATTGATTTCTCATCAAATCTTTTTAATCGATTTTCAGAATATGATGTTGCCGGTCAGGAGCTTCATCATAATTTAAAAACAGATTCTCCTTCTGGAACAGCAATAGAGTTATCAAATATTATATTAAAAAATATTGAAAGGAAAAAAAATGTTTTATTTGGTAATTCAAATGGTAAAATAAATTGTGAAACTTTACAATTTACCTCAAATCGATGTGGCTTCATACCAGGCACTCATAAAATTATTTTCGATTCTTATGCAGATACTATCGAATTAATTCATTCCGTAAGAAATAGGTTAGGATTTGCTGAAGGAGCATTGCTTTCAGCTAAATTGATAGCAGGCAAAAAAGGTTTTTTTACTTTTAATGAATTGTTAACAGAATTAATAAAATAGGAGGTTTTATGTTATTAAAAGGATCTTACACTGCTTTAATTACCCCATTCAAAAATGGTGAGGTTGATTTTGATGGTCTGATAAAATTAATTAATTATCAATTGGCAAATAATATCGATGGTTTACTAGTTCTTGGGACTACTGGCGAAACGCCAACACTCACTCAAGAAGAACAAATTGAAATCATAAAAGTAAGTAAAAAAACTATTAATGGAAAAGTTCCTTTGATGGTTGGTACAGGAGCCTATTCAACTTATAAAACAATTGAAAACACAAGAATAGCAAAAGAATTAGGAGCTGATATAGCATTAATAGTAACCCCATATTATAATAAACCTACTGATGAAGGTCTTTATAGACACTTTCTTGAAGTATCTTCAAATGTTGATATACCTATTGTAGTATATAATATTCAAAGTAGGACAGGGAAGAATATTGATACTCCTGTCCTGAAAAGAATAGCACAACTAAAAAATATTATTGGGGTAAAAGAAGCTTCAGGAAATATTAACCAGATGATGGATGTTATTCAATCTATAGTTAGTTCCAAACCAGATTTTTCAGTTATGTGTGGAGATGATGCTCTTACTCTACCTCTAATTTCTGTTGGTGGTCTTGGGGTAATTTCTGTAGTTTCAAATATAGTACCTCAAAGGGTTGTAAAAATGGTAAATTCTGCTTTAAACGGTGATTTTAATCTAGCAAGAAAAATACATTATGAAATTTTACCTCTGATTAAGGGTATTTTCATAGAAACAAACCCAATTCCGATTAAAACAGCAATGAATATGTTAGGTATGCCTTCTGGTGAAGTACGTTTACCTTTATGTGAAATGCAAGAGTATAACAGAAATAAGTTAAAATCAATTTTAGATAGTATGAATTTATTTGAAATAAAAGAAGTTATTTAATAACAAATATAATAAGGAGTAATTATGTTAGATTTACAGAGAGAAGTAGATTATATTGCACTACAAGAGGGAATAGAGTATTATTATAACTTGCCAAGAGAAGAAATAATTAATAATAGTAATTGTAAAGAATTATTTGATATTTTTATTAATGCATTAGATTCTGGCCTTATTCGCTCTGCTGAAAAAGTTAAAGATAATTGGGTTGTTAATAGTTGGGTCAAAAAAGGCATATTGCTTGGTTTTAGGATTGGAGAGGTAATTAATATGTCTATTGGAGAATTTAATTTTTTTGATAAATCCACTTATCCATTAAAAATAATTTCTCTTGCAAATAATATTAGAATTGTACCTGGAGGAACAAGTATAAGAAGAGGAGCATTTGTTGCTCCAGATGTTGCTGTTATTCCTCCTTGTTTTGTAAATGTTGGTGCATACGTTGATAGTGGTACTATGCTCGATTCTCATTCATTAGTAGGTAGTTGTGCCCAGATTGGAAAAAGGTGCCATGTTAGTGCAGGTGCACAAATAGGAGGTGTATTGGAGCCAGTAAACGCTCGACCTGTAATAATTGAAGATGATGTTTTTATTGGAGGGAATACAGGAATATATGAAGGAACAGTTATTAAAAAGGGAGCTGTAATAGCAACAGGAGTAGTAATCACATCTTCGACAAAAATTTTTGATTTAGTTAATGAGAAAATAATTGAAGCAGATTCCGATAATAGTATTATTGTCCCCGAAAATGCAGTTGTTGTTGGAGGCTCAAGAACAATTAGGAATAATTTTTCAAACAGATATGGCCTAAGTATTTATACTCCAATAATAATAAAATATAAAGATGAAAAAATTAAAGCTAAACTTGCACTAGAGGAGGCTTTGAGATTTTAATGTTCTTTAGAGAAGAAATTTTGAACCAAAAAGGCTCTCTTATTAGAGCGATGCAACAAAAAGCTAGACCTGATAGTATAAATCTTGCTATTGGTATGCCATATTGTTTTACTCCTGAAGTGATAAAAAAATATGCTATTGAATCAATTACTAACAATAAAACTTTTTATTCTTCTAATTATGGAATAAATGAGTTAAGAGATGTGATTGCAAGTCATTATAATAAAAAACACAGAAATCCAATTACTTCGAAAAATGTATTGGTTACTGTTGGTGTAGCTGAGGCGATATTTATAAGTTTATTTTCGATTATTAAATCTGATGATGAAGTAATTGTTCCAGATCCAGGTTATCCAGGTTACTTTATTACTCTTAAGATGTTATCTTCAAAAATTGTAACTTATCCCTTGTTTTTCAGTAATAAATTTTCGTTTAGTGCAAATGATATAATTGAAAAGGTTACTGAAAATACAAAAGCCATTATTTTAAATTCTCCTTCTAATCCAACTGGAGGAATAAATTCTTCTCAAGAATTACAAAAAATAGCTGAATATTGTAAGAATAAGAATATATGTGTGATTTCTGATGAGGTATACTCTAACTTGAATTATTCTAATCTTAAAATTGATTCAATTAGCAATTATTTAAGTTTGGATAATTGTTTTGTTCTTGATGGTGTGTCAAAAGAATTTTCTATGACAGGGTGGAGGATTGGCTGGATAATTTCTAGTGAGCAAAATATAAATAATCTAGTAAAAGTACATCAAGTAGTAACTTCTTGTGCCTCAACTATTAGCCAATACGCTGCTTTAAAAGCTTTATCATCAGATACAAATGATGTAATTCTTGCTTTAAGTGAGAATAGAAAAATTATGCAATCAAAGCTTTCAGAAATTAAACAAATAGAGTATTATACACCAGATTCTGGATTATATTTCTTTGTAGATTTTTCAAAATATGGTGATGATATTTTATTAGCAGAAAAAATATTAGAGTATGCGAATGTAATAACTGTACCCGGTTCAGCTTTTGGGAAAAATGGAAAAGGATTTTTACGTTTATCATTTGGTGCTGAACCAGAAAAAATTATTATTGGTTTAGAGAAAATAAAAGAATATTTAGAAACTATTTGAAAGTGATACTATGAGTTCATATAAAAAAGTATGTGAGGTCATATCTAAAACTTGTTTAGATATTAAAAAAGGTGAAAACGTTGTTATAGTTACAGATATTAATAAACAAAAAATTGGCAATGAATTATTTAATTATCTTCAAAAAATTACTAATACTGTTATGATTCAAATACCTGTTACATCAAAGAATGGTGAAGAACCAGTATCAATTGTAAATAATATTTTTCAAAAAGCCGATGTAATAATAGCACCAACTACGATGTCATTGAGCCATACAAGAGCTTTTGTAAATGCAAGAAAAAAAGGTACAAGAGTAGCTTCATTACCGGGTATAACTGAAAACATGTTTTTACAATCTATAGATGTAGATTATTCTGCTATGAGTGAACTTACAAAAAAATTGGCTGATGCAATAAAAGGTAAAAACATTATTAAAGTTAAAACAGATCTTGGAACCGATGTATCATTTTCAGTTAAAGGGAGAAAACCCATTTGTCTTGATGGTATTTGTCATAAGAAAGGTGGATTTATTAATTTACCAGATGGTGAAATGTGTATTGCCCCCATTGAAAATAGTATGAATGGAGTATTAGTTTTTGATTTAAGCTCGAGTCCTGATCATAGAACTAAATGGGGAAAAGTTGGTTTATTAAATAATGAAAAAATTAAGTTAGTAATTAAGAATGGGAAAATAATTTCGTTTAGTAATGGAGCAAAAGCTAAAATTATAAAAAATATTATTGACAATTCTGATAAAAATACTAATTGCATTGCTGAGTTTGCTATAGGCACAAATAATAAAGCAAGAATTACAGGTCTTATTTTGGAAGATGAGAAAAAATTAGGAACAATACATTTTGCCTTTGGAAGCAATGTTAGTATCGGAGGGAAAAATCAAAGTAATTTACATCTAGATATGATAATGAATAAACCAGATGTCTATTTTGATAATGTTCAGATATTAAAAAAGGGTAAACTACTTATTTAAAATTATAATAATTTTAATTTAAAAAGGAATGATATGTTATATTGATTTTATAAAAATTGAATAATTGAAAAAATTAAAATATATGTCTATATACGAAATATAAGTTATTGAAACATTGTTGAATAGAATAGATAAAGTCATAATTCACTATAATTAGTGTAATGAATATCTCTTTAATTCAAATTTAAGTTTTATCTTCAAATTCTTAATATCTATAATAAAAAATTTATTTATTACTTGTTTCAAATATTTTTTTTTACTAAATTAAATAATTCATAAATAACTTATTAAAATGGATTATAAAGAATTATTTGATACAAGTATTTTTGGTATTATTAAGATTTCAGAAGATCAGGTAATAATTGATACTAATAAAGCGTTTGCTGATTTGTTGGGTTTGCCAGTAAATAAAGTAATTGGTAAGAATTGGAAGCAATTTACCCCAGAAAAGTGGCATTTAAAAGATAAAGAAGTATTTTTAAATTTAAAGAACAATGGCTTCGCAGAAGAATATAGAAAGGAATTCATTCGTTCAAATGGTATTGTTGTTGAAGTAAACGTTACACTCTGGGCTGTATTTTATGAGAATGAGATTTCTTCATTTTATTGGGGTATCATAAGGTCGCCTTCTGAGGAATTAGTAAATAAAAAAGAAACTTCTATAAAAGATACATATTCTCTCGAAAGATATAATGAAATTTTTAATAACATATCAATAGGTATTTGTTTAATAGATAGTAATTTCAAAATAATTAATGCAAATAAAAAGTTTATTGAAATTCTTCAATTAGAAAAATCTGAAATCATAGGTTTATCTTGTGATGAACTTTTTCCTAAAACTTTACAAACTTCCAACATTTACTGGATTGAAAATCAAGTTGATTCATCTTATCTACAAGAAATAAAAAAATCTGAGAAAAGAATTAGTTTTAGTAGAGATTACAAAAAAAAATATATAAATGTAGAATATATTCCAATTAAAAATAAAGTTACTCCATCCATCGAGTTTTTATTAGTAGTTACTGATAACACCGAATTTCATGAATTAGAGAAAAAACTACGTCACGCTCAAAAAATGGATTCAATTGGTGCTCTTGCTGGTGGTATAGCTCACGATTTTAATAATATTCTTACTGGTATATTGGGTTATGCAGAATTATTAAAGTGGAACATTCCAAAAGATCATCAAAACTATGAAGAAGTAATTGGTATAATAAATGCAAGTAATAGAGCAAAAGATTTAATACATCAATTATTAACATTTTCAAGACATCAAGAGACGAAATCTGTTGTTCTTAATATAACTACTGTTCTTAAAGAAATCATAAAATTGCTAAGAGGTTCACTTCCATCAAATATCGAAATATATACCGATTATCCTCCTGATACTTGGAATATAAAAGCCGACCCAACTCAAATTCATCAAGTAATTATGAACCTTTGCATAAATGCTCAGCATGCTATGCCTGATGGTGGTGTATTGAGAATAATTATTGAAAATATTGAACTTGATGAAGAGTTTTGTAAGAAAAATGTTGAAAGTATCCCTGGAAAATATGTTTGCTTAACTGTTGAGGATACAGGGATTGGTATGGATGAAGAAGTTAAAAGTAGAATATTTGAACCATTTTTTACTACAAAAAGTGATGGAAAAGGAACAGGACTTGGGCTATCTATTGTTTATGGTATAGTTAAAGGAATGCAAGGCTTTATAGAAGTAGAAAGTGAAATTAATAAAGGTACAATTTTTAGAATTTATTTACCTGCTGTAATGGCTGAATCAACTTCTGAGTATGAAGTAGATGAAAATTTGAAGGGTGGGAACGAGTTAATTCTTTTTGTTGATGATGAAGTACCAATTGTAGAAATTGCTACTTCAATTTTTAAAAATTTTGGTTATCGAATACTATCAGCTTATAATGGAGTGGATGCTTTAGATATTTATAAACAAAATAAAGATGATATTGACTTAGTTATTACTGATTTAACTATGCCAAAGATGTCTGGTACTACACTTGCCCGTGAAATATTAAGCATTAATAAAGAAGCAAAAATAATATTATGCAGTGGTTTTGCAAGTAGTCAGATTATAAATACTTTAAGAGAAATTGGTGTGAAAGAATTTATTCAAAAGCCCCTTGTTGCTTCTTTAGTATTAAATACAATTAGAAGAGTATTAGACGAGAAATAACTTTAAATCCATATTTAAGTTTCTCAATTAATAAGTTTTCACAGTAAATAAGGTATCATCTTTGAAATTAAATAAATAAGTTAATCTCTTTTTCCCATATCTAGAAATATAAATTATACTTGTTTTATATGTTGTAAATCTTGTCATTTTAGATTTATTACCCATTTTATCTTCAATTAATAATAAGCTAATTTTGTTTTCTTCGCATTTTTTTAGAAAATTATTTAATAAAATAACTCTTGGCCTAAAAGATTGTAAAATTTCAGCAATATTTTCATTTTTTACTTGAGAAATGCAAAAAATATTAAAAAAAATAAAAAAAATTAACGATTTTATTAAAATTTTCTTCATAAAATTTACCTAATTTAAGGCTTGATTATTAACAAAAAATTAAAGATATTATAGCATAATTTTAAAATTCTGTAATTATGGTCAAAAAAATATTTTTTTCTTACTCTAATTATCGGTTTTTTTTATACTTACCTTTAATACTATTATTCCTTACTTCTTGTAGTAAAAATGATCCATTACAACATTTTTCTAAAGAATCTCAGTTAGTTGGTTTCATAAAAAAAACAAATGATGATAAAATATTAAAAGACATTTATCTAGATTCTATAAATAATGTTTATAATATTTCTGATTTCTTACCAGAAATTAAAAATTATTCAAATTATGATATTTATTATTCTTTTTTTAATAACAAAGATTTTTCTTTTTTTATTCATAAAAATGAATTAGGTGAAGAAATCAGGAAAAAAATGGTTTATGAAAAGGATATAAAAAATTTTAATTTTAAAGAAATTTATAATGATGGTAAAGTTTTTATTTCTCCAATTGATGAGAATAATGTTTTTATATCTTCTAATTTTGATGATATCAGAAAATCTATCAAACGATCGAGAGAAAACAGTATTCTAGGTAATGATACATTTTTAAATTTAACAAATGAAATACCTGAACAAGCTTCTCAGTGGATTATTATCCTCGATTCAACACAATCAAAAGAAAAAGTTCAAAAATTAATAAATGATTCTTTATCATACTTCAAAAGATATTTTGATTTATGTAAAACAGTAATATATTATAAATACTCAAAAGATTATCTCTCTTTTGATTTGGAAGCGAATTCTGATATTAAAAATCAGATTATTAAAAACTTTAATAATGAGTTTCAAAATTTTGATTTTAAAAAATTGAATAAAATAATTGGATATAATTCTTACTCGAAAGTATTTTTAAATAACAATAACAATAAATTTAGAATAATTTTTGAATAATTTTATGACAAACGGAAAATTAAACTTTGATGATTTTGCTATTTCAAAACCTGCTAAAGATCCTAATAGGATTGAATCAGTAGCAATTATTGGAGCTGGTGTTATGGGTAGGGGAATTGCCCAAACGGTATCCTCAGCAGGAATGGATGTTCTTCTTATTGATTTAACAGAAGATATTTTAAAAAAGAGTATTGAGATTCTGGAAGAGTCTTTGGATCGTGAAATCCAAAGATGGGCAATGACTAAAAGTGATAAAAAATCTATTCTTTCCAGAATTAAAACATCTACTGATTTTAATTCAATAATAGGATATGACCTTGTAATTGAAGCTGTTGATGAAGATTTTAACTTAAAAAAAGAAATATTTAAAAATTTGGATACTATTTGTGATCCAAAAACTGTTCTTGTTTCAAATACTTCTACACTTAGCTTAACTGAAATTGCTAAGTTCACAAAACATCCTGAAAGAATTATTGGTATGCATTTCATTAGTCCAGTACCAAAAATTCCTCTTGTAGAGGTTGTAAGGGCTTTGAAGACCTCAGATGAAACATATCAAAAGGTAAAAAAATTTGGGGAGCGTTTGGGTAAAACTGTAGTAGAGATTTACGAATATCCAGGTTTTGTTACTACCAGAGTTATAGTTCCATTATTAAATGAGGCAATGTATGTTTTAATGGAAGGTGTTGCAACTGCAGAAGGAATTGATACAGCTATGAAATTAGGTTATAATCTTCCAATGGGACCTCTAGAAATGGCAGACTCAATGGGTCTGGATGAAGTATTCAATTGGATGGAATCTTTACGAGTTACACTTGGGGATTTAAAATATCGTCCTTGCCCAATTTTGAGAAAACTGGTTCGTGAAGGAAAATTAGGTAAAAAAACTGGAGAGGGTTTCTTTAAATACGATGCTAATAATAACAAAATAAAATCATAAATTAAAGATTATTAATTAGGTAACATATATGAAAATTTTAGTTCTTAATTGTGGAAGTTCATCAATAAAATATCAGTTGATGGATACTGATACAAAAATTGCTCTAGCAAAAGGTATTGTTGAAAGAATTGGAATGAGTGGTGCTTTATTAAAACATCAAAGGTCAGATGGAGATTCCATAACAATTAGTGGAGAAATTTTAGATCATACTATTGCAATCGAATATGTATTGGCTGTTTTGTTAAGCCCTAATCATGGAGTAATAAAGGATAAATCAGAAATTGATGCAGTTGGTCATAGGGTTGTACACGGAAGTGAAACTTTTGCTTCCTCAGTACTCATAAATAATGAAGTAATGAAAGAGTTACAAGCTAATATTGAATTAGCACCATTACATAACCCACATAATATTAGTGGTATTTTAGCATGTCAAAGGCATTTACCAAATACTCCTCAAGTCGGTGTATTTGATACTGCTTTTCATCAGCAAATGCCACCCCATGCATATTTATATGGAATTCCATATGAGTTATACAGAAGGCATAAAATCAGAAGATACGGTTTCCATGGAACTTCTCATTACTATGTTTCTCATAGAGCTGCTGAATTATTAAATAAACCCATAGATAAGTTAAAAATTGTAACCTGTCATCTTGGTAATGGTTGTAGTATGGCAGCAGTTAAATATGGTATCTCTATTGATACAACTATGGGATTTACTCCACTGGAGGGTCTTTTGATGGGAACCAGAAGTGGTGATTTAGATCCCCAGGTTATTTTATATATAATGGGTAAAGAGGGTCTTACTAAAGCTGAAGCTGAAACTTTACTTAACAAACATAGTGGGTTAATTGGTTTAAGTGGTACTAGTAGTGATATGCGTGAAATCGAATCTGAAATGGAAGCAGGTGATAAGAAATCAAAAATTGCCTTCGATGTTTTTACCTATCGTGTTAAAAAGTATATTGGAGCCTATGCTGCTGCTATGGGTGGAATTGATGCCCTAGTTTTTACTGGGGGTATTGGTGAAAATAGTATTAATGTACGCAGGGCAGTATGTTCTGATATGGAGTTTTTAGGAATAAAGATTAATGAAGAAAAGAATGCTTCTAAAGAGAAAGAAAAGAATATATCTGATGATAATTCAAAAGTAGCTGTATTAGTTATTCCAACTAATGAAGAACTAGTTATTGCAATGGATACAGATAGGATTGTAAAAGAGATGAAAAAGAATTAGTGGTAGTGTGAATGCGCACTAATAAACTGAGTGTTACGCTTGTTAATAAATTTTCAAATCCGTTAAAGAATGTTGTATCTACTGCAAAAACTTGCTACTCTTCTAAAGGTATAGTTGAAGATGAATCAATTCAATTCCCAAAGGATGAGAAGCTATTATTCGATCTTTTAAAAGCCGGACATCATACTACTTTTGAACATCAGTATTTTCAGTTTGCTATAACAAATGTCTCACGCTATCTGGTTTGGTCGTTATTGCATTCTCATCCTTATTATAATTCTGAACAGGTTAGCCAAAGATACACAAAAGTTAAAGAAAAATTTTGTTACATACCAGATTTACCAAATTCTTACAAAAAAAGCTTTATTGATATTATTGATAAACAATATCTTTTTTATAATGAATTAACAACACTTGTTTATCCTTATGTAGATAAATATTATTATGATATTTTTCCAGCTAGAAAAAAGAGTTCAGAAAAATTTCAAAAAGATATTGAGAAAAAAGCAAGAGAAATAGCTAGATATGTTCTTCCTATAGGTACATATACTTATTTATATCATACTGTAAATATTTTAACTCTACTTAGATATTTTAAACATTCTCTTTTATTGGATTCTTCCGATGAAGAAAAAGATCTTGTGAAACAAATGTTAGCTGAAGTTGTTAAAATTGATAACAGCTTTGAAAAAATAATTAATGAGATTGAAAATTCTGTTATTCCTTTAGAAAGTAATCAAATTTTAATTACAAAAGAGTACAAAAAATATTTTGATTCAGAATTAAGCTCTTATTCATCAAAACTTGTTGATTATAGTATTAATGCAGAGAAAACATTAGCAGACGCTGTAAGATTGTTTTATGGTCATGTCTCAACTGATTTAATTGATAAAGAAGCAATTGAAAGAATATTGAACCCTGGTTTAAATAGGATTTTGTCTTCCGAAATTGTTTTAACTAATAATATTTTATTAACAAAAGCTCTTACTCATATAAAATATACTTTTAAAAAGAAGTTAAGTCATTCTGCTGATTCTCAAAACCAAAGACATAGAACTGTACAATCTTCTAGTTATGATATTACACGAATGGATTTAAGTGAACCTGATTATGTTATACCAAAATTAATTGAAATAATTCCTCAATTAAGAGCAAGATTTATTGAAATGATGGATTACATTTGGTCTGAAATAAATAAGTTGATTTCGTATAGCATTAATCCAAAATTTGTTGTATATTTACTACCAAACTCTGTTGCAATAAGATCTTTTGAATCAGGAAATTTGCTAAATTACCATCATAAGTATGCGATGAGATTATGTTATAATGCACAGGAAGAAATTTGGCAAAACTCTATTGATGAAGTAAAACAAATAATAAAGGTACATCCTAATATCGGAAAATTTTTACTTCCACCCTGTACATTAAGACTATTAGGCAAAAAGTTACCAATATGTCCTGAAGGAAAAAGGTTTTGTGGTATTAAAGTATGGAAATTACATATTAACGATTATTCAAGGGTTTTATGATTTCAGAAAAAATTAAAAATGCTGGTGTTATTGGTGCTGGTGGGGCAGGCTTTCCAACTCATATAAAAGCTGCTTCTAAAGCAAAAATACTAATAGCTAATGGTGCAGAATGTGAGCCTCTAATTCATAAAGATTATGAATTAATGTTAAATTTTGCAGAAAGAGTAATTGATGGTATTAATTTAATGCTTGAATCAACTGGTGCTGAAGTTGGTATTATTGGAATAAAAGAAAAAAATGAACTTGCAATTGAGGCAATTAAAAGAAGTATTAAAAATAACAAAAGAATTCAAGTAAAATTGCTTGGAGATTTTTATCCTACAGGTGATGAGTTTGTTTTAGTCTATGAGTGCACAGGAAAACTTATTCCATCAGCTGGAATTCCTTTAGATATAGGAGTGGTTGTAAATAATGTTGAAACATTTTATAATATTTCTTTAGCAAATGAAAATATAGCTGTAACAGAAAAATTTTTATGTGTAACAGGAGCCGTAAATAACCCTACATCTTTTTTTGCACCAGTAGGAACCCAATTCGATGAATTAGTTAAAATTGCTGGTGGTATTACTGTTGATAATTATGCTCTATATGTTGGTGGTGTAATGATGGGTGAGTTAAATTTGGATTTGTCAGGAAAAGTAACAAAAACTACAAGTGGGATTATTGTATTACCGAAACATCATAAATTAATTACAAGAAAAAATCAACCAGAAAATAATTTTCATCGAATTGGAAAATCTGCTTGTGATCAGTGTAGTTTTTGTACTGAATTATGCCCAAGATATATTTTAGGTTATAATATTCAACCACATAAAGTTATGCGTAGTCTTGAATTTACTAAATCAGGTGAAGATCTTTGGAATGAATTTGGACTTTTGTGTTGTTCATGTGGTCTTTGTACTCTATATTCTTGTCCAGAAAATCTTTATCCCAAAGAAGCTTGTGATAGAGCAAAAGCTTCATTGAGAGTTAAAAATATATATCCAACAAAAAACTTCGATGTTAAAGTTCACCCTATGTATAAACATAGAAGAACGCCTTTAAAAAGATTGATGAAAAAACTTGATTTATTGACGTTTGAAGCAAAAACACCTTATAAGGAAATAAAATTTAATCCAAAGAAAGTTTCGATTAAGTTAAGACAAGGGGTAGGTTTACCATCAGTACCTTGTGTAAAGGTAGGAGATAGAGTAAAAAAAGGAGATCTTATAGCAAAAATTCAAGAGAACAAATTAGGAGCAAATCATCATAGTAGTATAGATGGTAAAATCGTTGAAATATCTGATTCAGAAATTGTGATAGAAGCTTGAGAATGTAATTGTCTTGAAAATTTACTTAATTTTTTTGATATTTAAATAATCACTTAAAAAGTGATTTACAATAAAATACTAATTATAAGGATTTATTTATGTCAGATAAAGCTTTTAACCCATTTCAAATGGCGCAAGCCCAATTTGATAAAGTTGCTGATTATCTAAAATTAGATCAAGCAACGAGAGAATTATTAAGATATCCAATGCGAGAATATCATTTTAGTATTCCCGTAAAGATGGATGATGGATCTGTAAAAGTATTTCGTGGTTTTAGATGCCAGCATAATGATGCACGTGGACCTGGAAAAGGTGGTATAAGATTTCATCCTAACGAAACTATCGATACTGTTCGTGCTCTTTCTATGTGGATGACCTGGAAGTGTGCAGTGGTTGATATTCCTTTAGGAGGTAGCAAAGGTGGAGTTATTTGTGATCCACACAATCTAAGTTTACGTGAACAAGAGTTAATATGCCGTGGTTGGGTTAGACAGATTGCACGAGATATTGGTCCTTTACGTGATGTACCAGCACCAGATGTTATGACAAATCCTCAGCATATGCTTTGGATGCTTGATGAATATGAGGCTATTTGGGGAGCTAAATACCCAGGTTTGATAACTGGTAAACCCGTTGGTATGGGAGGTTCATTAGGTAGAACAGAAGCTACTGGTTATGGAGTAATTTACACTGTAAGAGAAGCTTTAAAATATTTAGGTATTGATATTAAAAATGTTACTGCAAGCGTGCAGGGATTTGGTAATGTTGCTCAATATGCAATAAAATTATTAACAGAATTAGGTGGAAAAGTTTTAGGTGTTTCTTGTTGGAATAATAAAGATAAAGCTTCATACTATTTCACTAAGAAGACAGGAATCAACATCGAAGAATTATTATCTATAACTGATAAATTTGGAGAAATTGATAAGAATAAAGCTAAAGACCTTGGTTATGATGTCTTACCAGGTGAAAAATGGATTGAACAGGAAGTTGATATTTTAATACCAGCTGCACTTGAAAACCAAATAACTGCAGAAACTGCACCAAAAATTCACTCTAAAGTTAAATTAATTGCAGAAGGTGCTAACGGACCTACTACACCTGAAGCAGACGAAATTATAAAAAAGAAAAATATTTTTGTAATTCCTGATTTCCTTGCAAATGCTGGTGGAGTTACTTGTAGTTATTTTGAACAAGTTCAATGTAATATGAATTATTATTGGGAAAAAGATGAAGTATTGAGTAAACTTGATACTAAAATGACTTCAGCTTTTAAATCAGTTAATGAACTTGCACAAAAAAATAATCTTTATATGCGTGATGCAGCTTACGTAATTTCTATAAATAGAGTTGCTCAAGCTTGTAAGGATAGAGGTTGGGTTTAGAGTATTATAATAAGTATTTTATAAATCTTACCCCGGTTTTTACCGGGGTTATTTTTTAATGAGAGTGTATATGAGTAATACAAAAGCTAGTGAATGGAGTGTAATAATTGATCTTTTAAAAAAGACAGATCTAAGTCTTTTTTTAAGATTAGCTAGAAAAATGATGATATATTTATCAAGAATTGGTGTTGAAGAGGCTAAATTTTTACTAACTTCTTTTGGTTCTGAAAAAAGTAATGATACACTTGATGCTATTTATGATACAAATAAACCCATAATGAAAAAAGACTTGAAAGAGATTAAAGAAATAAGTGATAAGGCTTTCTCCATTGCTTCTCATTATATCAGTGATAGCGAAATTAATAATAATATCCAAAAATGGTTAAAAGAAGATAAACTAAATTTTTTAGTAAAAGCAGTTAAAAATTTAGATTCATCACTTACTGATATACTTGCCGCATTAACTCGTTACCATTTATTTTTTCCTGAAAGAACTGAGTTTACACCGTATTTAAAAAAAAATTTGACAGTTCTTCTAATAAATAGGTTTTTTGATGATCATCTTGATTTTATCAATATTGCAAAAAACTTTATTGATATAGATGATTTTTATGAAATTTTACATCACTCAATAGCACCCAATGATTCAAGAGGAAAATTTGGCGGTAAAAGTGCAGGGTTGTTTCTTGCTCAAAAGATAATAAAACAGTCTAATGAGCTTCAAGAATATAAAGATAAAATTAAAGTACCAAAAACATGGTTTATTACGTCGGATACTTTTCAATATTTTTTGTATTATAATAATCTTGAAGAAATCATTGAACAAAAATATAAAGATATTGAACAAATAAGAGAAGAATACGAAAATGTTGTTCAAATAATTAAAAATTCTTATTTCCCTCCAGAAATTATTAAAGGACTTTCTTTAGCTCTGGAAGATTTGGGTGATAATCCAATAATTGTTAGATCTTCTAGCCTACTCGAAGATAGATTAGGTTCGGTTTTTTATGGTAAATATAAAAGTTTGTTCCTTGGTAATCAAGGTTCTAAAAGTGAGAGATTAAACGCTTTAATGGATGCAATTGCAGAAGTTTATGCTTCTACTTATGGACCTGATCCTCTTGGTTATAGAAAGGAGAGAGGATTGGTTGATTTTAATGAAGAAATGGCTATTTTACTTCAAGAAGTAGTTGGTAAGCGATATGGAAAATATTTCTTGCCTGCTTATGCTGGCGTCGCATTTAGTAATAATGAAGTCAGGTGGTCTCCAAGGATTTCAAGAGAAGATGGTTTAGTTCGCATTGTACCTGGCTTAGGAACAAGAGCCGTTGATAGAGTTAGTGATGATTACCCCATACTGTTTTCTCCATCCAAACCAAACATTAGGGTTAATGCTTTACCAGAAGATATTTTGAAATATTCACCCAAGAAAGTAGATGTTATTAATTTAGAAACTAACTCATTTGAAACAATAACAATAGAGGAATTGCTAGAAGAAAGTGGTGAAAAAATCTCGAACATCGACTTTTATCTTTCTGTATATGAAGATGGTGCAATAAGAGATAAATCAAAGTTTGAAATTGATTTTAAAAAAGATAATTTGGTTTTCACTTTTAATAAACTAATTCATAATACTGATTTTCCTAAACAGATTAAAGTAATTTTAGATACTCTAAAAAAGAAACTTGGCTACCCAGCTGATATTGAATTTGCTTCAGATGGCGAATCATTATATTTATTGCAATGTAGAGCACAAAGTTATTCTAAAGAAAATATTTCTTCTCCTATTCCAAAAGATATAAATGTTGATAGAATAATTTTTAATGCAAAAAAATATGTGTGTAACGGTTTAGTTCCTGAAATTAGCTATATTGTGTATGTTGACCCAGAAAAATATAATTCACTTGAAACTTTAAATGAATTAAAATCTGTAGGAAAAGCGATAAGCAAAATAAATTTAATTTTACCAAAAAGAAAATTTATACTTATTGGTCCAGGAAGATGGGGTAGTAGAGGAGATATAAAACTGGGTGTAAGTGTTACATATTCCGATATAAATAATGCTGCGATGTTAATTGAAGTTGCTAAAAAAAATGGCAACTATATACCAGATCTATCTTTTGGAACTCATTTTTTTCAGGATTTGGTCGAATCTTCAATTAAGTACCTGCCTTTATATCCTGAAGATGAGGGAGCAATTTTTAATGAGGAATTTTTATTAAAATCAAATAACATTTTCTTTCAATTATTACCAGAATTTTCATTTATTAAAGATGTAGTTCATATTATTGATGTACCAAAGGAGACTGGCGGAAAAATATTAAGGGTTTTACTTAATTCTGATAAAGATGAAGCTATTGCTTTTATAGATCAACCTTTAGGTTCTGAACAAATTTCATATTTTTCAGAAACATCAACAGAAATACAACAAGAAAACCATTGGTTGTGGAGACTAAAAATGGCTGAAGCGATGGCTAAACAAATTAGTTATGGACAATATGGTGTAAAAGGAATATATATTATTGGTAGTACTAAAAATGCTAATGCAGGCCCTTCCAGTGATATTGATTTGATTATTCATTTTGATGGAAATGATCAGGATAAACGCGAGCTTCTTGCATGGTGTAATGGGTGGAGTTTATGTCTTTCTGAAATAAATTTCTTAAAAACAGGATTCAAGACAGAAGGTATCTTAGATGTTAAAATTATAAGTAGTAATGAAATTGAAAAAGGTATTGGCATAGCTTCAAAAATTAATGCTATTACTGATTCAGCTAGACCACTCAAATTAAAAGATCAATAAATTTAACCTTCCTTACGATTTTTAATACATGTATTTTTTCATTGAATAATTATTTATCGATTTGTAAATTTACCGACAAATAAAATTTATTAGTGAGGTATGTCATTTATATGTTTAAAAATATTTTATATATAGTTATTATAATAATTGCACATTATAATTATATATTTTCACAAACAAATTTAAATGATGATAGTTTAAAAACTTATTACAACGATGATATAACAATTTCAGCTACAAAATATGAAATTGAAATAAAAAAAATGCCAGTATCAATTAATTTAATAAATCAAAACTTTATTAACTCTCAGATTTCAAGTAATCCTTCTATTGGTGAATATGTGCGTTATACTCCAGGTGTTTCAGTTGCACATGGAAATAGAAATTTACCAACATGGATACATTTAAGAGGAACCGGTTATTTTTATGGTAGAACATTATATATGTCTGATGAAATTCCATTAAATGATCCAAGACTTTCCTTAGCTTTGCACCCAGAACAATTATCTGGAATGGAAGTAATTTTAGGCCCATCTTCATCATTATACGGGCCAAATGCAAGTGGTGGTGCTGTAAACGTTAGATCAAAAACGGGAAAAGATCTGCCAGGTATTCTTATTGGCCAATCTTATGGTACTTTTAATACATTTAGACCATTAATATCAATAGGCAAAAATTACGATAATTGGAATTTTTATGCTTCTTATACAGTTGATAAATCTAATGGTTATAAAAACACTAACTTAGAAACAGGGTTGTATCTTTTTAATAATGGAAAGCCATCTTATCTAAATAATGTCTCAATTGAAAATGAAAAGTATACGAATACTTTTGTAAGTGCTAATATTGGTTATAGAAATGATAATAATAGTTTTGGTTTTACTTCAGGTATCCATTATTTCTATGAAGATAAATATGGCGGGAAAGAGAATTATTGGGTTGATGGGGCTAGATATATTACTAATGCAAAAGTGTATTATACTATACCAGAAGTAATCCAGTCAACTTTAAGAATAGGCTTCCAACAGTTTCGAAATTATACTCAATATACTAAAGGAGCAATAAAAGTTTCAAATTCGAATATTAATAATCGGTTTGTTTTTATTAAGGTAGATTCTCTTTATAGTTATGTTTATGATCCTACAATAACTCAGCATGCTGATATAATAATCAGTAATCTTCCAATTGATTTGCAAAATGATATTTATTTATTCAAAAATAATATTTTGACAATTGGAGGTACTTATACTCGTGAAGAAAATCGTTCAAAAACGTTTAACCCTGATAGAAGTAAAATATTATCTGAAACAAATTACGATATTAATAGATATGCTTTATACTTGCAGAATTTATCACAATTATTTGATGATAAATTTTCTTTATTATTAGGCATTCGTTATGATGGTTGGAATTATGTTAATATATATGATCTTGAATCTCAAGGTAAAACTCCAAAAGAAATATCAAAAGAAAGTATTAATTTAAGAGGAGGTATTAAATATTTTATTAATGAAAATATACATTTAAAAGCTTCAGCCGGTACTGCATTTTATCCGGGTTCAAATATTTGGTTATTTCAAAATATATCGACAGGTAACATTTGGAGGGAAGCTAATCCAAATCTAAAACCAGAAAAAACTAGAATGGTAGATTTTGGTTGTGATTTTTCATTATTAGAGAATAAGTTGAGATTTTCTTCTACTTTTTATTATGGTAAAATAATTGATGCTATCAATTATAGTTTCAATCAACACCCAACTTTACCTGGCGTTCAAGTAACAAAAACTGAGAATTCAGACGAAGTTGATATTAAAGGTATTGAGCTAAACCTTAATTATGAAATTACAGATTATCTTTTATTTAATTCAAATTTGACTTTAAATAGATCACGAATTACTAAATCTCCTAAGAATGCAGGCCATCAATTGAGAAATTCACCAGATTATTTTGGTAATTTTGGAATTTTATATACCAATAACAAGTTTATTAATTTAAGGTTTTTTGGAAGATTTTCTGATGATAGATACTATGATGATGAAAACACACAATTAGATTATTATCATATGAAGTCTTATCTTGTATTCGATGCAAAAATTTGGAAAACCTTTAATATTTTGTCTGGTGAATTTATAGCCTCTCTTGGTTTTGATAACCTATTCAACAATAAATATGATGGTGAAGAGTTCCCTTGGAATGCACCAGGAAGGTATATTGAGTTTTCAATAAAATATTTTATTAATTTATAATTTATTTAAAAAAATACTTGCTTTATTATTGAAATTCCTTTATATTAATGTAGCACGAAAATAAAAAATGTGTTACTAACTAAGGAGTATTAATGAGAAAAGCAATATTTTTATTTACATTATTATTTTATTTTGTAACATTTTTACATTCACAAAATGCTAATGTTGATTCACTATCGATTTATGTAAAAAGTGCAATTACAGTTACAGCTACAAAATATCAGACTGAGTTAAAAAAATTACCTGTGATTGTTAATTCAATCAATGAGAGTCTAATATCAACTCAAATTAATAGTAATCCCAATATTGGTGAATATGTTAGGAATCTTCCAGGTGTATCAGTTGGTCATGGTAATAGAAATATACCACCATGGATTCATATGAGAGGTACTGGATATTTTATCGGTAGAACATTGTATATGGTTGACGAGTTACCGTTAATTGAACCACGTTTATGTATTGCATTCAATCCAGAAAATGCGTCAAGTATAGATGTTATTTTAGGCCCTTCATCTTCTTTATATGGTCCAAATGCAAGTGGAGGTGCTTTAAACATTATTTCAAAAACCGGGTTAGATCAATCTTCAATTATTATTGGTCAAAACATTGGGTCTTTTACTACATATAGACCTTCAATATCAGTTGGTAAAGCTTTTAAGAATTTTCATTTTTATGGGTCATTCAACTTAGATGATTCTAAAGGTTATAAGAATACAGATTTGAATACAGGTGTATACCTTTTTAAAAATGGGTTACCTTCTTATTTAAATTATGTTGCTATAGAAGATGAAAAGTATACTAATACATATTTTAGTGGTTCGCTTGGTTATAAAAATGATTTAAATACATTTGGTATTACTTTAAACGCACATTATTTCAACGAAGATAAATATGGTGGTAAACAAAATTCAACTACTGATGGATATAGAATGTTAGGTTCTGGTAAAATATATTATACTATACCAGATATTTTGAAATCGACATTACGTTTCGGATATCAAAATCTTACAGGTAATACTCAATCAACAAAAGGAGCAGTATTAGTTTCAAATAATGCTATTAATGGTAGATATATTTTTGTTCAAAAAGATGCAAATAATAGTTATGTGTATGATCCTACGATTACCTCAAAAGGTGAATCTAAAAATCAAAGCATTCCAATAGATTTACAAAATGATATTTATTTGCTAAGAGATCATATTATTACTATTGGTGGTAGCTTTATCAAAGATTCCTATAATTCTAAAACATATAATGCAGATAAAACTAAACTAAATGCTGAAACAAGATATAAAATTGATAGATCTGCGATATATGCTCAGCTTTATTCAAAATTATTTGAAGATAAATTATTTGCACTTTTAGGTTTCCGTTATGATAAGTGGACGTATACAGATATTTATGATATGGGATCAACAATTAAAAATCCACCAGATGTTTCAAAAGATGCTTTTAATTTTAGAGGAGGTTTAAAATATTTTATTAGTAATGAATTGCAGATTAGAACTTCTTATGGTACGGCATTTTGGCCTGGTACTGCAACATGGTTTTTTCAGAATCTAAGTACTGGAAATACTTGGAGGGAAGCTAATCCGGGTTTAAAACCAGAAAAAACTAATATGGTAGATGCTGGAATTGATTTTTCTTCTCAAAATGAATATTTCAATTGCTCTGCTACTATATATTATGGAAAAATTATCGATGCAATTACTTATAGATATGATCAACATCCAACTCTACCCGGAGTACAAATAATTAGAACACAAAACTCAGATGAAGTTAAAATTAAAGGATTAGAATTATCAGCAAATTATAAGATTTTTACTTTTTTTACTCTTAATGGTAATTTAACTTTTAATAAATCTGAAATTACGAAGTCACCTACCAATAAAGGTCATAGGTTGAGAAACGCACCTGATTATTTTGGAAATATGGCAATTTTATATACTAATCAAGATTTAATAAATTTTAAATTATCGATGAGGTTTTCAGATGATAGATATTATGATGATGAAAATACTCAATTAGATTATTATCATATGAAACCATATACAGTTTTTGATGCAAAAATATGGAAATCTTTGTATTTACTTTCTGGTGAATTTATTATCTCTTTAGGTTTTGATAATATATTTAATAAAAAATATGATGGTGAATTTGTTTATAATGCTCCTGGTAGGTATGTAGAATTTGGTGTAAAATATAAGTTTTCAATATAATATTGTTTTCAATTATAGAATAGATTAGGGGATGATAAAAAGATTTATTTTTTCTGTAGTATCGTTGTTTATTGTTTTAATAATTTCGTTTTTATTAAACGAATCATCCCCTAAGGATTATTCAGTTTTTTTTGGAGGTACTAATTTAAATATACTTACTAAAGAAGCAGTAATAAATATTGATAAAAGATATAATTTAGATAAAGATATTTATCAAAGATTCTCTATTTGGTTTATGAATTTTATTTCTGGTAATTTCGGTAAATCTATGGTTACTAATAGAGAAATTAAGATTGAATTTACTGTTAGGTTTTTCCCAACATTTATTATTGCAGTATTTTCTATCTTTTTATCAATAATTATTAGCATTTTTTTAAGCATACTATCAGTAATAAGTAAAAAAATTGATTTTATAATAAGAATATTTAGCAATATTTTAATTTCCATACCAATATTTATAATTTTTTTATTAATATTTGTTTCACCATTAATTCCATCATTACCAATAATTTGGGATGATAATTTTAAAAATTATATTCTCCCGATTTCAATAATGTCTATTTATAATGCAACTTTTATTTCAAGAATTTTGAGAAACAAATTACTTGAAGTGATTCATAAAGAATATTTTGTAGCTGCACTAAGTAGAGGTAATTCATTTTTTCAAGCTTTAATAAAACATGCTTTTATAAATTGTATAACTACTTTAATTTCGATAAGTGGTATTAGATTTATTGGATTATTAAGTGGTTTGATAATAATTGAGTCCATTTTTTCCATACCTGGAATTGGAAGTTATATTTATGAAGCAATTTTAAATAGAGACTTACCTGTTATTCAATTTTATATTGCTTTTATTGGTATTTTTGTAATAATCATAAATCTTTTAGTTGACGTAGTCATTTATTTTCTTAATCCTAAAAATTCAGAGGAAATATTTTCTTAAAGTGAAAAAACAAATAAATATTTATACATTCTTTTTAATTACTTGTATTATTATCATTTTTCTTTTTACAATTATTTTTGAAGATAATGCATATATTTATCAACCTGATAACATACTGCAAGGCCCTTCCAACCTGCATATTTTTGGAACTGATAATATGGGGAGAGATTTTTTTATAAGAGTAATGCATGGTTCAAAAAATACACTACTTTTAGCGTTAATTGTTACATCAATTAATATATTTATTGGCTTTTTATTTGGTACTTTTTCAGGGTATATTGGAGGTATACTCGATTCTATTTTTATGCGTATAGTTGATGCCTTTTTATCAATTCCAAATTTTTTGATCGCTATTAGTTTGTTGGGTGTTTTTGGTGGAGGCTTGTTCAATCTAATATTATTCCTTTCATTAACAGGTTGGTGTAATTTAGCAAGAATTGTTAGGAATGAGGTAATAGTAATAAAAAATGAAGATTATATATTAGCTAATAAGGTTTTTGGTTACTCATCTTTTAGAAATTTATTTTATCATATTATACCAAGTATTTTTTCTGTTCTATCATTTTATTTTATTTCATTATTTATAGGAGAAATATATTCAATAGTATCCATTAATTTTTTAGGTTTGGGAATTTCTGCTGAAATTCCAGAATTAGGTAATATTATTAGTGATTCTAAGCTTTTCCTTTTATCTAAGCCATATTTATTGTTATTTCCAGTAATTATTATCTTTATATTTTCTTTTTTATTACATATTCTTTCTGATGAATTAAGAGATTATTTTGATAGAAAAAAATCGTTAATTAATTATTCAAAGTTTATAGATTTTTCATTTATAAATAACAATTTTGAGAATGAATAAAAATATAGCTTTATATCTAATTTTTGTAATATTTTTGTTTTCTTGTTCAGGCAAAAAAGATACTGACAAATTAATTATTGGAGTTAATTCTTCATTAATATTAGGTAATAATAATCCTGTTTTTATTCAAAGAAATGCCAATGTATGGGAAACATTAACTTTGATTGATGATAATTATGAACCAAAACCTTGTATAGCAAAAAAATGGGAAAGTTTTGAAAATGGTAAGTTATGGGTATTAGAAATATACAATAATATTAAGTATCATAATGGAGAAATACTTAAACCTGAACATATTGTTGCTAATATTTATAGATTTAAAGAATATCCTGAATTAGATTTTTATTCTGTTTATAATTTTCTAGACACTGCATATGTGAAAGATAATAAGATATTCATTAAATTCAGTAAATCATCAATTGACTATCCTAAAAAAGTTGGACATTATTTTGCTGGGATTTTTCATCCAAAATCTTTTGATAATAGTGGAAGAATCAGTAATTTATTAGCAACAGGTCCATATAGTTTGAAAGAGTATAAAATTGGTAAATATGAACTAGTTGAATATTTTGATGATTATAGAGATTTTAAACCAAAGTATCAAAAAGTTGAGTTTAGAATTATCACTGATCCAACTATAAGATTATTAGCTTTAATAAAAGGTGATATTGATATTATTGCTCATCATGGAGGGGTGCAATCTTACCAAATTGAGTTTCTAAAGAAGTATTCATTTATAAGAATTGATTCGTTTAAATTAGGGATTACTCACTACTTGATTTTCAATTACAAATCACAATTTTTTAAAAGCTATAAAAATCGATTAGCACTTAATAATAGTATTAATAGATATGAACTAGTTAATAAGATATTAATGAATAAAGGTTATCCTGCAGATGATTTTTTTGTTCCAGAAAATAAACCATGGTCAAAGAAAAGATTTAATTTATCAAATAGTAATGTAATAAATTTTTTTAATTCAAAGGTAGATAGAGAAATTAATATTGTCGTAAATCAAAGTGATATATCAAATTGGGGATACAAATTAACTGCTGAGTATTTGTATTCTATACTAAAAAAATATTCAATAAGCTCAAGGATAAAAATTGTTGAACCTGGTACATATAAAAAATTAATTAGTAATGGTGATTTTGATATAACTTTATACCCGTTATCTATACCAACAGGTACACCAGAATTGTTTTTGCGGAACTTGATCTATTCGAAGGGTTTATCTGTTAAAAATTCTTCGAATTTAAGCCATATTAAAGATAAAGAAATGGATTTGATGATAGAATCTGCAATTTATGCAGAGAATGAAATAAAACAAAATAATTTATTTAATGAAATTTTAAATAAAGTTGCTGATAGTTGTTTTATTTTACCATTATATCATGAAAAATACTACCTTGCCTATAATCAAAAGGTTTCAAAATTACATTTGGATCCATTTTTGAAATTAGATTTAATTAAAATTAAATAATATTGAAAATGTTGAATATAATGAATTTAAATATTGATATAAACAGAGGTAATGAAAAAATTAAGATTATTAATAATTTAAGTTTAGAAATAGTTCCATATGAAACTTATATATTAATGGGTGAAAGTGGTTGTGGTAAAAGTATTTTAGCTTTATCAATGTTAGGGCTATTGCCCGAAAATGCTATTGTTGATGGACAAATATATTTTAAAGGGAAAAATTTATTAAATGATGAAATCATTAGTAAAATGAGAGGAAAAGAAATATCAATTTGCTGGTCTAATCCTGAAAAATATTTTAATCCTTTAAAAACTATAGGTTCTCAAATAATGGAATCATATGTAATTCATTCTGGTGGTAAGTTCAAAGAATCGAAAGAAAAAGCATTATATATTTTATCACTATTAAACTTTGGAAATCCAAATTTAGTATTTAATTCCTACCCTCATCAATTAAGTGGTGGTATGAATCAAAGAGCTATGCTTGCTGCAAGTTTAATAAATGAACCATCTTTACTAATTCTTGATGAGCCAACGAGAGGGCTAGATGATAACAATATTGATAATTTAATTTTTTTTCTAAAAAATTTTGATGTTAAATATCTATTTATAATAACCCATGATCCGATTTTTATCAGTTATTTTAATGCTAAAATTGGAATAATGAAAAATGGAAAGTTAATTTTTGAAAATAATTTAGATAAAATTGAATTTGAAAAATTAGATCCCTATTTAAAATTTTTTTTAAATGAATGTAATAACAGGCTATGAACAAAATACTATCTGTTAAAAATTTAAATATTTATTATAAAAAAGGACTACTCAGCAAAAATAAAAAATATATAATAAAGAATTTTAATTTTGAAATTGGAAATAATCAATTAATAGGGTTAACAGGAGAAAGTGGAAAAGGAAAAACAACATTAGGAAAAACTCTTTTAGGTTTGCATCGATATTACGATGGAGAAATATACTGGAGAAATGATCTTTTAAATAATAAAACTATAAGGAATTTAAGAACAAAATATACTTGGTTGGGACAGGAATCATTTTTAATGTTTAATCCTAATAAGAGAATTATTTGTATTTTAAAAGAAACATTAAAAGTTATATACAAAGATAAATATACTAATAAAGATATGAATGAATTATTAAAAGCACAGTGCTCGTTATTTAAATTAGAACCAATTTTATTGGATAGATATCCTTTTGAATTGAGTGCAGGACAGATACAAAGATTTGCTTTAATTAGAAATTTTTTAGTTAAACCTGATTTTATTGTTTTAGATGAACCAATATCTTCTTTAGATCCTTATAATTCGAAAATTTTTTTAGATATTTTGGAAGAATACTTTAATGAAAATATCCTTAGTATTCTATTTATTTCTCATAAAAAGACTTTATTAAAAAATATTACTGATAATATTATCGAGTTATAAAATGAAATATAGTTTTACAAATTTAATGGATTATGAAATTGAGATGATTAATAAAGAGACATATTCTTGTATTTATAATAAATGGATTCAAAAAAGTAAATCAGAATTTAATAATGAGTTACATGATAATTGCTATAATCTTTTTACTAAATATTTGAATGGTAAAAGAATTCTTGATATTGGCTGTGGAATAGGTTATGATTCAAAAAAATTTTATCATAATAATTATGAGATATATTCAATTGATATTGAATTTGGGTTTGTTAGTAATTTGAAGAAAGAAATAAGAGATTTAAATTGTATTGTTATGGATATAAAAAAACCTTCATTTAAATATAATACTTTTGATGGTTTATTCTCAATGGCAAGTTTTATTCATATACCTTTGACTTATTCAATTGAAACTTTACATAATTTTTATCTGTTATTAAAAGAAAGAGGTATATTATTTATTTCACATGTTCATTCTTTGGATAATGAAGATGGGTATATTGTAAATGATGTTTTATCAACTAAAAAAAATCTTTTTTGTTTTTGTATGTCTAAAACTGAAATAAAAAGAAATCTTTTAAAGGTTGGTTTCAGAAAAATACTTTTTTTTGATTTATTGAAGAAAAGAACCTCTTTTCTTGAGAATAACAAGTTGAATACATATCAATTATTAGCTTTTAAATAACAATTATGAAGGGATAGAAATGAAGGTATTAATAACAGGTGGTTCTGGTTTTTTAGGAATTAATTTAATTAGATTTTTGCTTAAAAAAATGTTTTTAAAATAGTAGCATTGGATATAAGTGATTTTAATTATCCTGAAAAAAATCAAATTGAATATAAAAGGTGATATAAGAGATCTTGATACAGTGAAAAAGGCAGTAGACACATGTAATATCGTAATTCATACTGCTGCCGCATTACCGTTGTATAAAAAAGAAGATATTTATTCTACTGATGTAGATGGTACAAAAAATTTATTAGAAATATCATTTCAAAATGAAGTAGAACGTTTTATTCATATATCTTCAACAGCGGTATATGGAATACCTGATCATCATCCTATCTACGAAGAAGATAAACTTGATGGTGTGGGTCATTATGGTAAAGCAAAGATTATAGCAGAAAAAGTTTGTTTGGAATATCGTAATAAAGGTATGTGTATACCAATTATTAGACCAAAGTCTTTTATTGGCCCAGAAAGATTGGGTGTTTTTGCTTTACTTTATGATTGGGCTAAAGATGGTAAAAATTTTCCTATGATTGGAAATGGTAAGAATCACTATCAATTATTAGATGTTGAAGATTTATGTGAGGCAATATTTCTGACAATGACTTTAGATATTACAAAAGTAAATGATACTTTTAATATTGGTGCAAAAAATTTTGCTACTATGAAAGAAGATTACCAAGCTGTTCTTGATTATGCCAGTTTTGGTAAAAGAATTATTACTTTTCCTGCTGCACCAATGATATGGACTCTAAGGTTTTTAGAATTGTTAAAATTATCCCCTTTATATAAATGGGTTTATGAAACTGCTTCAAAAGATTCTTTCGTATCTATTGAGAAAGCAGAAAAAGTACTTGGATTTATACCTAAATACTCAAATAAAGACGCTTTAATTAGAAATTATAAATGGTATCTTGGAAATTTAAACACTTTTTCAAGTAAAAAGGGTATCTCTCATAGAGTCCCTTGGAAACAAGGAATTTTAAAATTAGCAAAGTTATTTTTCTAGAAATAATGTGAGGTATTATTATGATTATTGTAACAGGAGGAGCAGGATTTATTGGAAGTAATATTATTAAGTTTTTAAATGATAAAGGGATTGATGATATATTAATTGTAGATTCTTTAGGAAATAATCAGAAATTTATGAATTTAAAAGCACTGAATTTTATTGATATTGTTGATAAGAATGATTTTTTAAAGAAAATAAATATGTATAAAAAAGATATATCAAGTATTTTACATCAGGGCGCCTGTTCTAATACTACTGTTACAGATGGTGATTATATTTTACAAAACAATTATGAATATAGTAAAAACTTATTGCATTTTGCTATTATTAATAAAGTGCAATTTATCTATGCTTCTTCTGCTTCAGTGTATGGTGATGGTAAAAACGGATTTAAAGAATTAAAAAATTCTGAAAACCCTTTAAATTTATATGCCTTTTCAAAATTTCTTTTTGATGAATATGTAAGAAAGCTTAATTATAGTGAAACACAAATTACAGGTTTAAGATACTTTAACGTATATGGGCCTCAGGAAAATCATAAAGGGGAAATGGCATCGGTAATGTATCATTTTTATCATCAAGCAAAAAATGAGAAAAAGATTAAAGTATTTGAAGGTAGTGAAAAATATATAAGAGATTTTGTATATGTTAATGATATATGTAATATCATATATTATTTTATGCAAAATAGAATAAGTGGAATTTTTAATTGTGGAACTGGAGAAGCATATAGTTTTTTAAAAATTGCTAATTATATAAGAGATTATTTTACCGCTATTTCAATTGAAGAAATTCCATTCCCTGATTATTTGATAGGGAAGTATCAAAAAATAACTAAAGCTGATATTTCTGCTTTAAGAAAATGTGGTTACTTTTATGAGTTCACAAATATTAAACAAGGAATTAATGATTATTTGAATATCTTAGAAAAAAACAATGGTTATTTAAAATTTGAGGAATAGAATGAAACCAATATCAAATTTTATTGAAAAACATTTTTTACATTTTAATGCAGCTTCTTTAGTAGATGCAGCTAAAGCTTATAAAAAACATGTTGAAAATCAAGGTAAAATGATGATTACACTAGCTGGAGCTATGTCTACTGCTGAATTAGGAATTTCTTTAGCTGAAATGATAAGACAGGATAAAGTACATATAATATCTTGTACAGGTGCTAATTTAGAGGAAGATATTATGAATTTAGTAGCTCATTCTAATTATAAGCGAGTTCCTGAATACCGTTATTTATCAAAAAATGATGAGAAGAATTTACTGGAAAATCATTATAATCGAGTAACAGATACATGCATTCCTGAAGAAGAGGCTTTCAGAAGATTACAAAAGCATATTTTCAAAATTTGGAAGGATGCCGAATTAGAAAATGAAAGATTTTTTCCACATGAATTTATGTATAAATTGCTTTTAAGTGGAGAATTAGATAAATATTTTGAGATCGATCCAAGTAACAGCTGGATGTTAGCAGCTGCAAAGAAAAATTTACCAATAATCGTGCCTGGTTGGGAAGATTCTACTATGGGCAATATTTTTACCTCATATTGTATTAAAGGTGAATTAAATCATTCTATTATAAAAACCGGAATTGAATATATGATGTTTTTAGCTGATTGGTATAAAAATTATTCATTTATTTCACCAATTGGTTTTTTCCAAATTGGAGGTGGTATTGCTGGTGATTTCCCTATATGTGTTGTTCCAATGTTATATCAAGATTTAGAATGGAAAAATATTCCTTTGTGGTCCTATTTTTGCCAGATTAGTGATTCTACTACTTCTTATGGTTCTTATAGTGGAGCTGTACCAAATGAAAAAATAACATGGGGGAAGATTGATGTTAATACTCCAAGCTTTATAATAGAAAGTGATGCTACGATTGTAGCTCCCTTAATTTTTGCTTATATTTTAGGCTGGTAATTTTTTCAATTAATGTTATAAAATATAATTTAGTCCCTTGAAAAAAAAATTAATTTAATTATTTTTTAAATTTAAAAAATTATTTAAGTATATATGGATTATACTTTTAATAAAAAAATATCGGATTTAAATTTACTTATTTTAAGTTATGATAAAGTTATTGTTGCTTTTTCAGGAGGAGTAGATAGTGCTTTTTTGCTATGGTATTGTAAGAATAATACCAATAGCAAAGTAATTGCTTTTACTTTTATTAATAATTTTATAAACAAACGCGATGTTGAATTTGCTGAGTTGTTTTGCAAAAAAATAAATGTTGAGCATTTTATATATAATAGTAATGAAGTTACAAATAGTGAAATATTAAAAAATCCAGTTAATAGATGTTATTTTTGTAAGAAAGAGATATTTTCAACAATAAAAAGATTATCAAAAGAAAAATTTGGAATTAATACTATATTTGATGGTACTAATTTTGATGATGAATTTGATTATAGACCCGGATTAAAAGCTCTAGATGAACTTGGTATAATAAGTCCATTAAAAATTGCAAAAATTACTAAAAAAGAGATTAGAACTTTTTTGGGGAAAAATGGTTTTTCTGATATTGCAAGCAAACCATCGAATTCTTGCTTAGCTACAAGAGTGCCTTATGATATCGAAATTACAAAAGAAATACTACTTAAAATTGAAAAATCCGAAAATTTTTTACATGATTTAGGTTTTAAAGAGTTTCGTGTTAGATATCACAATGATATAGCTCGATTAGAAATATCAAAAGATGAATATATAATTCTTTTTGACTCATTAATTAGAGATAAAATTGTAGAAAAATTTATATCTTTTGGATTTAGATATGTAACTTTAGATTTATTAACTTTTAAATCTGGATCAATGAATGAGGTAATAAATGGATAAAGAAAATATTATTAAAATACTTGAAGAAGTAAGAACTGGTAAAAGAGATATTAATTCTGCTTACGAGGAACTTAAATATTTACCATTTGAAGATATTGATTTTGCTAAGATAGATCATCATAGAATTATTAGAAGGGGTTTACCTGAAGTAATTTTTTGTGAAGGAAAATCCCCTGAACAAATATTATTAATTGTTAATAAGATAATTGAAAAAGATGCAAATGTTATTGGTACAAAATGTTCTTATGAAAAGTATAATTTTCTAAGAGAGCATATTGATAATATTGAGTATCATTCAGATGCAGGGATTTTTTTCATCAAAATTAAAGAAATTAAAAAAAGTAAAAATTCAGTTGCAATTCTTTCTGCTGGAACTTCGGATATTCCTATAGCAAATGAAGCAGCCCTAATTTTAGAGTTTTTTGGTATTCAAGTTCAAAAATATTTTGATGTTGGAGTTGCTGGAATTCATAGGCTATTTAATTTTATTGACAAAATAAATGAATCAAAAGTAATCATCGCAGTCGCTGGTATGGAAGGTGCTTTAGCTAGTGTAATTGCTGGATTAACAGATAAACCTGTAATTGCAGTTCCAACTAGTATCGGATATGGAGCTAATTTTAATGGTTTATCTGCATTACTAACGATGTTAAATAGTTGTTCTGGTGGAATTGGAGTTGTAAACATTGATAATGGATTTGGTGCTGCATATCTTGCCGCATTGATAATAAAACAAATAGAAAATTAGTAAAAAAATATATTTTTTATTTGATGAAATTTATCTTTTTTGTAATCATTTCGTTAGGTGTTTTAAGGGTTACAAAGTATGCTGAGGAAGATTTATTGTTACTTTTCCATTTAAAAAAGTGAGTTCCATAATTCAATAATCCATCATAAATTAAATCTACTTCTTTACCTAATTCATCCCAAATTTCAACTTTAATATTTGTGTTTTTAGGTAAGTTAATTTTAAAGGTTATTTCTGAATTAAATGGGTTAGGATAAAAAGATAATTCTACTTGAGAGTTATAATCTAAGTTTTCTTTCTTGCATGATGATATATTATTTGATTCTGATAGTGAAGCAATAGTGCCTATTGATACTTTAGCACATTTTTCAAAATATTGTAAATTAAAATTATTTATTCTATCGTTTGAAGAATGATAAAATGGATTAAAATCTCCAGACTTATCACTTTCTATCATCAAAACCGCTGGATATCCAAAAGAGATAAATGATATATGATCACTCGATAGCTGTGTTAGGTAATCTAATTTTATTTTTAAACCAAAATTATATTGTGCGTTTATTAAATTAATTTTGTTAGTGATTAAAAAAGAAAGAGAATTTTGTTGGGTATTCAGAATAACAATATTATCTTTTAGTCCATCATAACCAATCATATCAAGATTAAGAACTCCCATTATAGTATCATTATTGTTTTTACAATCAAGAGCATAATAGTAGCTCCCTTTTAATCCAATTTCTTCTTCATCCCATAAAGCAAAAACGATAGTATAATTTGAATTATAATTTGAAAGAATTCTAGCTGCTTCTAATACAACAGATACACCACTTGCATTATCATCAGCACCAGGTGCTATTGAGGGATTTTCAGAGTTGGAATCATAGTGTGCACATATTATATATTTCCAATTAGGATATTTTAACCCCTTTTTTATTGCTATTACATTAGTTATTGAATTGTCAAATTTTTGGAGATATGTATCAAGCTTATAACTTTTTAATTTACTCTCAATGTATTTTTCTGCTAAAATATTACCATAACTAGAATGAAATCTTGAGCTAATATAAACTTTTTCTCCATTTATATTTGTCTCGATTTCTCCACTTAACTCTTTTACGAATTTTGATAGTGTATCAATGTTTACTTTATTTATTATATCATCAATAAAACTTTGTTGAGAAAAAACAAAATATTTACAAAAGATAAATAAAAATAATGTTAAAATAAATTTTACTTTTACATAATAGAAATTGATTTTCATTAAATTACCTGAATATATCTTTATATATTACAAAGATCATAAATATCAATAACAAATAAAAACCAACTTGTTGTAATATTAATCTTGCTTTTACTGGAAATTCTTTTTTAAAAATACCTTCATAAATAAGGAATACTAAATGTCCTCCATCTAAAGCTGGAAAAGGTAAAATGTTAATTATTGCTAAGGTTAAGCTTAACATTCCTATGAAGCTAAAAAAGCTGTAAGCCCCTAAATCTGCAGATTGAGAAGCAAGTTCAGCAATTTTTATTGGACCTCCAATAGCTTTAGAAAATTCTACTTTGCCTTCTATTATATACCAGATTGATTTAAAAAACATGTAAGTTGTATTTACAGCTAATTTAATACCTGCGACGAATGATTCAAAAATACCTAATTTCCTTTCTTCTTTTGGACCAAAATAAAAATTATTTAATTGAATACCTATCATTTTAGTATCTTTATCTGGGGTAACCTTTAATTCAATTTCTTTATTATCTCTTTGCAACACTATAGGTATTTCTTTCCCTGCATTTTCTTGAATAATTCTTATTACTTCCGAGTTAAAATTAATAGGTGTATTGTTTACGCTTTTAATTATATCATCTTTTTTAATTCCTGAAATTTCAGCAGGTGATCCTTTTTGAACCCCAAGTATTTTTACTGTTATATCCTTAGGATAGAAAATAAATTGGTTGTCAGTTTCTTTAATTGTATTTTTGGGAATTATTATTTCAACTATTTCATTGTTTCTTTCAACTTTTACATTAACATTATCAGTAATTTGTGATATAAATATTTGGCTTTCTACTTGATTCCATGTTTGTATTTCTTTATTATTAACACTTAGAATTCTATCATAGGACTTAAAACCAACTTTTTCAGCAATACTGCCCTTTGTAACTACTCCAATTGTGGTTGTTTTCCATAAAGTTTCAGTCTGAAAATATTTTATTCCCCAAAATATAATAATTGAAAGTAATATATTCATAATTACGCCAGCAACAATCACAAAAATCCTATTTTTTACTGGTTTTGATCTGAATTCCCAAGGTTGAGGCTCTTTTTGGAGAAAATCTGTATCCATACTTTCATCAATCATTCCAGCAATTTTTACATAACCGCCAATAGGTAATAATGAAATACAATAGTCAGTATCTCCAATTTTTTTACCAAATAATCGTGGGGGAAAACCTATAGAGAACCTATCTACTCTCATTCCACTTAGTTTTGCAGCTAAAAAATGTCCTAACTCGTGTACTAATACAATTATTAAAATTGTAATAACAAAGTAAAATATAGTTGTTAAAATTGTCATAGTTAAATATTTACCAATAAATTTATATATATTTAATTAACTGAATTTTTTTAGCATTTGTTCCCTAACAATTTTATCTGTTTCAGATATATCATTGAAATCATTAATATTACTTATCGGGAAAGTTGATAAGGCATCTTCTATGATATCAGGTATAGTATTAAAATTAATTCTTTCTTTTAAAAATAAATCAACAGCTATTTCGTTTGCTGCGTTCATTATTGTTGGGGCAGAACCGCCAGTTTTACAAGCGTCATAAGCTAATTTTAAGCAACGAAACTTTTTCAAATCTGGTTTATAAAAATGTAATCCTTTAATATCTAAAAAATTTAACCTACTATTATTATTTGGTAATCTATCTGGATATGTTAATGCATATTGGATAGGAATTTTCATATCTGGAATACCTAATTGAGCTTTAATAGAACCATCAATAAATTCTACCATAGAATGGATAATAGATTGGGGGTGGATAATTACTTCAATTTTTTCTAATGGAATTTCAAATAGCCATTTTGCTTCAATAACTTCAAGACCTTTATTCATCAGTGTAGCTGAATCAATAGTTATTTTATTACCCATTTTCCAATTTGGATGATTTAGTGCTTCAGATACTGTGATAGTCTCGAAATCATTTGAATTTCTGTTTAAAAAAGGGCCACCGGATGCTGTGAGAATTAATTTACTAATCGTATCTGGTTTTTCTCCAACAAGACATTGCAAAATTGCACTATGCTCACTATCAATAGGTATTAATTCATTATTGTATTCTTTCAAATATTTATTAATTAGTTCACCGCCTGTTACAAGTGATTCTTTATTTGCTAATGCTACTTTTATATTATTTTTAATAGCAATGATTGTTGGTTCAAGACCTGAAAAACCTACCAAAGAATTTATTAGAATATCAATTTTTTCATTTTTTAGAATTTTCTCAAACCACTCTCTACCGTATAATACTTCAGTATTATTGATTTGTTTTCTAAAGTTAATGTTATTACTTTTATCAGTTATTATTATGAACTGGGGATTAAACTCTCTCGCTTGTTCATAAATTAGATCGTAATTCTTGTTTGTGCTTAAACATACTACTTTGAACCTATCAGGATAATTTCTTATTACATTTAAACTGTTTACCCCAATTGAACCTGTGGATCCAAAAATTGCAATATTTTTCATTTTATTTCGAAATTTTTTAAAAATATATAAAGTAAAAAATTTAAAATAAAGTCAAAATAATCTATTGCAAATATAAATCCTGCCTTTTTAATTACCTTGAAGTCTATAATAAAATAAATAAATTTATTTAAAAAATAATATTATGAAAAGATTTACTTTATTATTATTTATTTCGCTTTTTTATAACCTTTGGTTATTTTCACAAGATCAGAATGATCTTTCATTATTTCAATTAGCACAACAGTATGAAAGAGCAGGTGAGATAGAACAGGCTGAAAAAATTTATCAAAAACTTTATGAAAAAAACCCAGATTATTTTGAATTTTATGACTCCTATCGTAAAATTTTAGAATATTCAAAAAAATATGAGAATGCTACAAAAATTATTTTAAAATGGCTTGAAAAAAGACCTTCTGATTTTAATCAAATTGTGAATCTTGCAATAATTAAATTTCGGTTAGGTGAAGAGAATCTAGCACGGGAAAAAATACAAGAAGCTATAAAAATAGCTAATAATAACATAAATGTATATAGGGTAATTGCAGCTTCTTTATTAGAAGCAAGATATTATGATGAAGCATTGAAGATTTACTATCAAGCTCGTAGTATCGATAAAAATGCTTTTATTATTGAAATAGCATATATTTTAGTTTTTCGTGAAAAATATGAAGATGCTATGTTAGAATATTTAAAACTATTAGATAACAATAACAATAATAATAATCAATTTGGTTATTTGCAATCATTATTAATAAATCATATCAATAACAAAAATTTTTTAGATATTGCTATAAATGTTACAAAAAATAAATTATCAGAAAATAGAAATAATTTATCTTATTATTATTTGTTATCCTGGTTATATAATGAGCAAAAGAATTATAAAGATTCATTCGAAATGTATTTAGAAATTGAGAGAAGAAAAAAGTCTAATGGTTATGAAATTTTTAATTTTGCTGAAAATGCATATCGAGATAAATCTTATGATATTGCTTTCAAGGCCTATCAATATATAATAGATAATTTTAAAAATTCAGGTGTATACTTACTTGCAAGATTAGGTTATGCTCGTGTTTCTGAAGAATTAGTAAACACACTATTTAATGATAGTCTTGATAATAATAAATTGCATACTGAAATTATATCACAATACTCAAGAATAATTAAAATTTATGAAGACTTTTTAAAAGAATTTCCTAACAATCAATATAGCTCTGAAGTAGAGTATAGAATAGGGGATATTTTTTTTAAAAGATTTGATGATCTTGATAAAGCTTCTACATATTTTAATAATGTTTTAAAAAAGTATTACTTACAGAATTACTCTGTAAATTCATTGATAAAATTAGCTGAAATTGCTTTCCAGAAAAATAATTTAAATGAAACATATTCTAAATATAATGAAATCTTAAATCATCAAAATGCTTCCAATGATCAAAAAGAATATGCGAAATTTAAGGTTGCAGAATTGTTATATTTTGAGGGTAAATATGATTCAAGTATTAAAGTTTTAAACGAAATTACTAGTAACTTAAGTTCAGATTATACTAATGATGCTTTAATATTGATTAATTTTATTCAAAATAATCAATCGAATAAATTATTAACAGTTTTTTCGGAAGCTGAAAAAAATGAATCACAAAAAAAATTACCTGAAGCATTAGAATTATTTAAATCTATTGTAGAAAGTGGGAATTCATCGCTTTCTGAAGATGCATTCTTTAAAATTATTTCAATACAAAGAAAACTAAAATTATTTACAGAAGCTTTAAAGACGGCAAATAAATTTATTAACAATTATCCCGAGAGCCCTTTAATTGATAAAATGATGTTTCAATGTGCACAAATTTATTATAAGGATTTAAATGATGTAAAAAATGCCCTGACTTATTATGAAAAAATTCTTGTAGAATACCCAAATTCTATATATATAAATGAAGTTAGAAAAATAGTAAGAGAGATTAAAGGAGATATTAATTTTTAAAATATGAAAAAAATACTAATAATTTTAGTTCTTATTTATAGTCAATTACTCTCCCAGCAAAAAATTTTAATCCCTATGGATTTAAAGCAAACTGATCACTTAAAGGCTTATGGTATTGCATACTTTACTTTGAAAAATGGGATGGATGTTGAGTGGTTGTTAAACTATCGTGGTGGTTCTTTTTTAATGGATTACAACGAAAAAATTGCTATGGAGTGTAGATTAAGAGGAGTGTTATTTGAACCAATATCAGGTGCAGAAAGTGCAGAAATAATCTCATTAATCTCAAAGCCAGACAATAATATGGATGTAGTAAAATTAGAAAAAGCCCCGAAAATTGCAGTATACGTTCCACCTAATTTCAGACCATGGGATGATGCAGTCACATTGGCACTTGAATATGCTGAAATTAATTATGATAAAGTTTGGGATACTGAAGTTTTACAAGGTAAATTAAAAGAGTATGATTGGTTACATTTGCATCATGAAGATTTTACTGGCCAATATGGGAAGTTTTATCGAGATTTTAACAATACTGATTGGTATATTCAACAAGTAAATATTAATGAAGCTGAAGCAAAAAAAAATGGTTTTAAAAAAGTATCGGAATTAAAAAAAGCTGTCGCAAGAAGTATAAAATCTTACATTGCAGAGGGTGGTTTTATGTTTGCAATGTGTTCCGCAACTGATACCTATGATATTGCTTTAGCAGCAGAAAATACAGATATTTGTGATAGGTATTATGATGGTGATCCTCCAGATCCAGATTTTCAAAGAAAATTAGAATATTCAAAATGTTTAGCATTTGAAAATTTTACAATTGATAGAGATCCATTTAGGTATGAATATTCTGATATTGATGTTCCACCAAATGATATGGCTCAGTTCGCTAATCCAGATGCAGACTATTTTACTCTTTTTGAGTTTTCTGCAAAGTATGATCCAGTTCCAACTATGTTAACTCAATGTCATGTTAATATTTTAAGAGGATTTCTTGGTCAAACCTCATCATTCAAAAAAAGTTTAATCAAAAAAAGTGTTATTATTCTTGCTCAAGGGAATGGAGTTGAAGATGTAAAATATATTCACGGAAATTTTGGTAGAGGAACATTTACTTTTTATGGTGGCCATGATCCCGAAGATTATCAGCATTTTGTTTATGATCAACCAACTGATTTAAATTTACATAAAAATTCGCCTGGTTATAGATTAATTTTGAATAACATACTGTTTCCAGCAGCAAAGAAAAAGCCTCAAAAAACTTGATTTTTTAGTTTTCTACTAAAGGTATAAATATTTCTTTATGTTCAAGAAATGGTACATCATAATCGAAATATTTATTCAAAATGAATCGAAAAAGATTTACCCCTGTTATATTATCAATTTGTTTATCAATTTTAATGTCAGGCAAATAAGTTGCAAAAAAAATTGAATGGTTTTCTTCAGTTCCAAAAATATTTTTATCTAAATATCTATACCCATGATCACCTTGAATAACAATAATAGGTTCGGTTTTTGAATTATTGAAAATGCTTTGAACAATATCTTCAATTATTGAATTTGTAAATATAACTTGTTCTAAGTAATTTCTTTTATTCTTTTTGGCTATAACACCTCGCCTTTCTTTTTCTGGTATTTTTTCTCCTTTACTATTAAAATAAAATGGATCATGAGGTAGCATAAAATGAGCATAAACAAATTTTGGATTTTTTGATGGTTCCCTTATTATCTTTTTTAATGTATCTAAAATTCTAAAATTTGATTTATCAGGAGTTTCAAGTTTTATTCTATTGATTAAAACACCAAGAGCACTTAAGTTAAAAAAATAATTATAAATTTTATCTGGTTCATTAGGAAAAAAGTTTGGATCATAAAATTTTTTAAGTTCACCAAAATCAAATGGGGATAGATTATAAAAATTGTATCCAAATTTGTTTAAAATATTCATTAAACTACTATTTTTTATTGAAATGAATGTATACGGAACAACCTTATCGATATTTTTATTTAATATTGTATCGTTAAAGTAAGAAAAATTTAATATGGAACCAATAGAAAATAAAGTAAAGTCATAATTTGATCTTGCACTATCGTTCACAATAAAATGGTTTTTTAACAAATAGTTTATTATTTGCTGATTGTCATATTGCCAATATAGTTTTAAAGAGTTATTGTTGGTATATGAATCAAAAACTATGAAATATATGTCTTTACCTTCAGATACATTGTATGATTTTTTACTTATACTTAATTCATTTTTATTTGTTAATAATAAATTTTCGGAATAATTAGCATACGATGTGCAAAATGTAAAAATACTTATAATAAAGTGTATTATATAAAAAATATTTAAAAAATTATTTATTTTATTAAAAGTTCTTTTAGACTTATAAATAAAAAAAATCAAGAATATAGATATTAATGTTAGAAATAAAAGTAAAAACAAATTTGGTTTAAAAATAATATTTGTTAATTCTGAATTTTTAAAAATAAGATCTTTAATAAATGAAAAATTTAAAAATGGTATAAAGATTACTAAGAAAATTAATCCTGATTTTATTTTATTTTTTACAAACTTTTTTATCAAATAATATGATATAAATGAAAAAAAGGTTAAGAATAAAAGAAATAAAAGTATCTCTTGATAATTAAAATATATATAGGAATTTTTTAGATACTCAATAAATGTTATATAAAAAATTAAATAAACGTAATAATTATTGTCAAAAATATTATCTATTTTGATCATTATTCTTCATAAGATATAAAATTCGAGATGATGAATCAATATTCTCTCTTTCAATTATTGTAAAAAATTGAGAAAATATTTTTTCAAAGTATTCTTTTGTGATGTTCTTAAATATATTTTCTCTTGTTTTTAATAAATGCTGAACTTTTATATCGTTTAAAGGGATGAATTCAATTATTAAATTATTACAATATTTTTTAAAGAATTCAGCTAAATGTGTTAATGGTAAATTATTGCCAATAATTAGATGATGAATAACTGCTAGTGCTAAAATTGTATTTTTTTTCATTCGATTTAAAAAACTAGTCCTTTCAATGTTTTCCCAACCAATAGATGGAGATGGATTAGCAAAATCGACAACAAGAGGTAATATATTTGTAATAGAGTTTTTTTTAATATCTTGATATAATAATTCAATACAGTCAATATCTGAATCTAAAGAAATGACCTCTTTACAAAATTGAGATGAAATTCTACTGAATATTCCTGTATTTGAACCTATGTCATAAATGTATTTAGGCTTTATTTTTAAAAGAAAATCTTTTACCAATTTTATTTTTGATTTTAAATATTGATCACTTAGTATTTTATGTTCGTAATAATTACTCCAGTTATCATCTTCAATGTTGATTTTTAGGTTGTTAATTATGTCAAATAAATTATCTAATATTCGAAAAAAATCTTTTTTTGTAAAATTTTTATTACCCTTAGCATTATTAATATCTTTTTTAGATAATTTATTTTGCAAATAAATATGAAAAAATGCTTGTGAATTAAATTTTTTTAAACCTAAAAGATTGCTGGTGATTGATAATGGAATTCCATCTATGTGATTTTTTAATAATGAAATCAGGGATTTTTCTTTATGTGCCATTAATAATAATGGTGATAAAAAATGTTGACAAAATTGTCTGTATGCAATCCAAGGAGAATTATTCTTCTTTGTTTTAAATGATAAAAGATCTATAAATATTGGTTTCCCTTGATAAAATTGGATATTATAAGCTGAAGCATCTTTTAATTCCATTCCATAATCAAGAGCAATTTTTGCAATTTTTATAGTAAGTAATGCAGCATCTTTTAATTGAGAGAAGCACCACTCATAAGGATAAGATATTTGATTTATTCTCTCGGGTTTTAAAACACAATAAATTTCACCATTTGAGTTATTATTTATGATACTAAATGGAATAATTAAATTTTCTTTAATAAGTTTATCCAATAAACCTGAAGAGATAAAGCACTCAAATTCATTTTTATATTCTAAGCTTACTGTTCTAAATATTTCTCCATTTTCCTCAAAAACGAAACCAGCAGGATCTCTAAATGAGGAAGGTAATACTCTATAACTTTTTAAATTATCCAATATAATTTCAATAAATTATTTTCGAAATTTTTCCTTTATATAATTTTTTATGTTTTTTAGATAAAAAAGAATAGATAATGCACTAGCAATTAATATTTGAGTTAAATAACTTCCAGTTCCTGGATCGATATAAAAAGAAAACGCTTTGTTTGTAAATAATATTAAAAAAATAATTATAATTCTCATTTCTCTCCTCTTTAGCTTCTTATATTTAATAACTAAATTTTCAATTATTTGACAAATTTAATAATGAAAAGGTTTAATTCAAAGTAATACAAAATTAATTTTTTTCTTGATTATTTTTTATTAAAGAATTATTATTCATTAAATAGGAGGTATTATGGTAAATATTATTTCATGGGATGAGAAATATGCAATTAATGTCCCAAGAATTGATGAACAACATCAAATATTGTTTAATTATTTAAACGAATATTATGATTCTTTAGCAAATGGAAAATCTTTGAGTATTATTGATTCTACATTAAAAAAATTAATTGATTATGCCAATTACCATTTTAAAGATGAAGAAGATTTTATGACGCTACTACCTGATTATGATTTCCATTCGCATAAAAATCAACATAACTATTTTATCGTCAAAGTACAAGAAATGAGTAATATGGAGAGGGAAGAAATAAATTTTGAATTATTTAATTTTATGAAGGAGTGGATTTTAAATCATGTTTTAATTACCGATAAGAAAATGGGTCAATACAAATAATGATATTTAATAAACTGGATAAGAAAGGAATAATTTTAAAAATAGGTTCTATCAATGATTTTGATTCGGGAATGGTAGAATCACCTGCAATATGGTTTGATGTAAAAAGAAAAAAATATGGGATGGTATATGTTGGTTATAAATTGATAAAAGAAAAATTTACTGGTTATAATTCAGTAGCATTTCCAAAAATTGGTTTAGCCTGGAGTGAAGATTTACTAACATGGGAAAAAGATATTCATAATCCAATATTTGGACCTTCAATTACTAATCCTTTTTCTTATGATTCCTTTGGTACTTCAGCTCCATTTATTTTTTATGAGAATAATAAATACTACCTTTTTTATTTTGGTTTAACTGAGAAAGGATATGAGGCGGGTTATAAAACTTTAAATTTAGCTATTTCTGAAGATTTGCTAAATTGGAAAAGGTATAAAAAAAATCCTATAATTACTCCTTATGGTAATGGATTTAGACGAGATGCTATATGGCATCCTAATGTGATAAAACATAATAGTATATATTATTTATTTTTTAATTCTTCAGGTGTTTATAATTCTATTGAAGAAGAATTTATTGGTTATGCTAAATCTTCAAATTTATTAGATTGGGAAGTTGATGATATAAATTCACCAATTTTAGTTGGTAGTTTTAAAAATAATGCCTGGGATTCTTCAGGTAGGGCAGGGGATCCTTGTGTATTCAGATATAATAATAAGTGGTATATGGCATATTATAGCTGGGATAAAGTGCATACTCAAGATGGTATCGCCTGGACTACTGATGAAGAATTTCCTTTAGGTTGGCGTCCATTTGAGAATAACCCAATTTTAAAAGTTGGTAAAGAAGGCTCGTTTGATGAATTGCATGCAGGCAAACCTTTTATTATAATTAAGGATAAAATGTATTATCATTTTTATACTGCTGTAGATAGAACTCAAAAAAGAGAAATTGCTCTTGCAATAGGAAAATTAGAATAAATTTTGATTATTTCATATAAATCATTTTTCTTATAAATGAATAGTTCCTTTTTCCTTCAATATTTAGTCTATAAAAATATACCCCACTTGCCAAATCTTTTGCATCAAAAATTATTTCGTAAATACCCTTCTGTTGATATTCATTTATTACTGTTTTAACTTTACTTCCTAAGATTGAATAAACTTCAAGTCTTACTAATCCTTCTTCAGGCAAATGATAAATGATTTTTGTTTTACTATTAAATGGGTTAGGGTAGTTTTGATATAATTTATATTCATTTGGAGTAAAATCTATTTTATTTTCATTTTCACTCTGAAATTCTTGTGTACCAATAAACAAACAAAAATTTCTTATGCCATCATTACTATGAATTTTGGCTTTATAATTATTAATTGGAATATACCTTAAATTATCTTTATCAAAGAGTTGTATAATGAAGTTATTTGGAAAATATTCTGATGGTTTGAACTCAATATTAATTACTCTATCTTTTTCAGATAATATCGTGAAATCCCATTTATTACCATTGCTAATTTCTCTGAAATCGCCAGCGTAATTTCCTGAATAAGCATCCCAATCATTGTGAGGGAAGAATAATGAAAGTCCACCATCAAATCTAGGTGGTTCGTGAAAATCATTTATATCATATTTATTACTTGCCTTTGATTTCATTCCGATATAATTAGATACGTCAAAAAGTTCACCATCATTTACAATAATTTGAAGTTCCCATCCATCAATACTTGAATTATTTTTTAAAATTGTAGTATTTTTAATAGTTTCTTCTACAACCATTTTTGTAGGATTTTCAGCATAAATGCAATACCCCCCCCATACTTTAAAAGGTTCATATAAAACCCATTGGTAATTACCAGCATAATACCATGCGTTGTTCTGGAAAGACTGATTTTTATCCGTAAAGTTTATTTTATTGTTTGGTATTTCAAAAGCAAAAGGATTACCAATAAAATTAAAACCTTTTTGTAATTGAATTCCATCTCTATAAATATTTTCAAATTTAACTGTTGTACCAGAGTTACCTGAAACAGTGCTTGGATTTCTTGTAATGATAAAATATGATATTCCACTTTTAATTACTTCATTTTCTCCATCAATCCAATTATCTAAACCATTAATAGGTACTCTAAAACGCCACTGATATCGATAATCTCCTAAATGACCCCAAAAATCCTTTGCGGTAATTGAATCAAATACTATTGGCGATGAAAACATTCTGTAATATGCCTTTGTAGTTCCACCAGGTGTAGAAAAAGTAGAACCAATTAAATCTTTTTTAGGAATTTTAATAGGTATAGAGAAAAATGTTATTGGTTTCTCAGGATTAGTTTTATTTAAGAAAATTCCGATATTACCTGCACTATCTTCAGCTGTAATTCTAAAGTCAACTCCGTATTGTTTTACAGACGAGGACGGTATAAATTGATAACCATTTTGACTAGATGTAATATCTCTTTTTCGTAATGTACTCCAATCTTCGTTACTACTTCTATACCAAAGTTCAAATTTTTTTATTCCTGATAAATCTTGTGCATTAAGAGAAGATATTTTTATACTGTCTCCATAAATGGCTATTTGTGGAATTGTTCCTGTAATTTCTGGAGGTTTTGTATCTATGCCATAACCGATAAATGGTAATATTATTTTGCCATTATTTATTGAAAAGGCATTACTGGAAATATTCAATTCTGCATATTTCCTTCCGATCTTTAAAGGTTTAAATCTAAAGTGTAAATCCTTTTTTTCGCCAGGTAAAATAGTAATTTGATCGTTGTCTAATATTTCAAAGGAAGACGAGTATTCTCCTGTAAAAGTATGTGAACTAATCTCAAGATTACTTGTACCGATGTTTATTATACTTATTGTTGTATCTCTAAACTCTCCGATTTCTGTTTTATAAAAGACAATAGAATCATAAGGAACGGAAATAAGAGCTTCGGGTAAAATTTTCAGTATTATTTTTATTTTTATAGGACTATTAATAGCTTCTGAAGAGGTGAGGGTTATATATCCTACTTGCTCACCTATTAAAAAGTTGGTATTTTTTATTTCTATAGTTATAAATTGATTATCTTTGCCTACTTTTGGATTAAAATCAAACCATTCTTTATCTTTAGTGCCTATCCAATTAAATGATGATCTTCCAGAATTAGTTATTGTTATAATTTGATTTTCTGGAATTGGGCCATAAGAAGTTGTGTAAAAAGTTATAACAGTATCAGACAAAACAAATTTTGGTGCAGAATAGATTTTGTAAGTTACATCAATAATTTGTGGTGAATTGAATGCTCCAAATGAATTAATTGTTATTTTCCCTTTATAAGTACCTTCTACTAAATCTGTTCTATTTACACCTACTGAATCGATGATAAATTGATTTTCTCCAAGGCTTCCTGATTGTATTGAGGTATTTAACCAATCAACATCTATATCAGCATTCCATTCTAAAATACTACCACCACTATTTCTTATCATAAATGTCTGTTTTGGAGGTAAAGGACCATTTTGATCAGCTTCAAATAATAGGGAAGTAATTCCTCCCAAATCAATTTCTGGTTGTTTGCCGGGTTCATATACATTATAGGTTATATAAATTTTCTGAGGAGAATTTAAAGCATTAGGATCAGAAATTGACACAGAGTCATAATAAGTACCTACAGATAAGTTTGTTGTATTAATTGAAAATATAATATTCGTAGTATTTGTTCCTGAAGAAGGTGATACTTCTAACCAAGAAGCATTTTTTGTAGCAGTCCAATTCAATGTTCCACCTTCTGAATTAAAAATAATAACAGATTGATTTGGTGGAATATTCCCGTTTTTAAAAGCATTGAAAGTTAATCTTGCCGAAGTTATACCAATTACAGGTTTTTGAACACCCTCACGAAACCTTAATATTGTTCCACCTTTTCCAAAAACAAGACCATTTGAAACATCTGGGAAAAAGAGTGTGCTTAAAAAATTGCTAGTGACAGATTGAATTTTGCTCCAATTATTACCACCATCAGTAGATTTAAATAATGAACCCCATTTACCAACAGCCCATAAGTTTAATGAGTCATTAATATATATTTTGGAAATCTCATCTCCAAAGCTTGAGGATCCTGAAGTCCAACTATTTCCTCCATTTGTTGTTTTAATTATCAATCCATCTTCACCAGATGCCCAACCTAATCGTTCATTTATGAATTTAATAAATAAAATTGTCTTTGTAGTTGGAGTATTTTGTTTAATCCATGTTGAACCTCCATTTGTGGTTTTATAAATTGAACCATTTTTGCCAACTACCCATCCAATATTTTGATTTAAAAAGTATACTTTACTATATGAATCATTATTAGATATTATAATCCGATTCCATGTAAAACCTCCATTTGTGGTTTTGTAAAATTTGTTATTACCACATACATAACCAGTATAGCCATCTATAAAATGCACACTACTGTAATTATCATTTGATGGTGAAACATCTCTCCATGTTTCTCCACCATCAGTGCTTTTTAATACTAATCCATTGCCAGCAATGTAACCAATAGATAAATTTGGAAACTTAACTTCATTATAAAGATTATTTCTTGTACTGTAATTTTTCCATGTTACACCATTATCAGTTGTTTTTATTATGGTACCTTTTTCACCAACAGCCCAACCAGTAGTGCCAATAAAATCTGTAGAGGTAATCCATTTTGTTAGTCCAGAGCTTTGTTGGGCCCATGAATTTCCACCATCACGGGTTTTATAGATAATACCATTTTCACCTACAAACCAACCAATTCTTTCATTAACAAAGCTAATCGAATAAATTGTATCTTCAGTTACTCGCTTTAACTGAAACCAAGTTTCTCCTTTATTTGTTGTTTTCAATAATAAACCACCTTCACCAGCAGCATATCCAATATTTTCTGTAGGGAAAGATACAGAGTAAATAGATTCAGTTAGTGATGGATTTTTTGGAGACCAAGAGCCACCACGATCTGTTGATTTTAAAAGTAAACCACCCCAACCATAAATCCATCCTACACCATGCTGAAAGGTAATACCCCATAACCTATTATCAATGCCAAGTTTTACTTGTTGCCATGTTTCACCACCATTTGTTGTTTTTAAAAATTCACCTACCAATGCAGTCTCAACCGTTCCCCTTATACCTACACAAAAACCTGTATCTTTATTTAGAAAGTAAACCGAGTATAAATCTGCTTGTGTTTTTGAATCTTGTGCAAACCAGGTTTCGCCACTATTAGTTGTTTTCAAAATTGCACCATTCCAACCAACAGCCCAACCATTAAATAGATCAACAAAGAAAACTGATTGTAAAGTTGAAGTAATACCAGAATATTGTTTTACCCAACTAAAGCCACCATTTTCCGTTTTAAAAATATTTCCATTTCCTCCAACAGCCCAACCTAATGAAGGGTTATAGTAGTAAGTTGACCATAACCAATAATCACTTCCACCTAATTTATGAGTCACCTGCCAGGAAAAACCACCATCAGATGTAGACATAATTGTACCAACTGTACCAACAGCTACAGCTTTTGAAGTATCGAATGCAGTGATCTTAAAAAGAGGATTCCCTTGAGGTCTTGGATTTTGCCAATACCAGCTATAAGTTTGTGAATAAACCTTAAAAGAAATTAGAATAAGAAAGCTGAATATGTAATATATCCTCTTTTGGGTATTCATATATTTTAAAAATTGTATAATTTTTTATTTTGGTGGATCAGGTTGTATAGGTAATTCATCTAATCCTTTTCGATATTTTAAAAATATGTAAGCAATTATTCCTCCTGCAACAGTACTAGAGCCTATAATCCACCATGCGGTTTTATTTTTTTTATCTTTAACTTCTTCTTCTTGCTCAGTAGTTTTAAATAAATATGATAAAGAGTCTTTTTCGTTGGATTGTGAGTAGGAATAACTACCATTTTTATTTTTTACTTTATAAAACCAATCTTTTACTGAGTCAGGTAATACAGTTTGAACTTCATTTGTATCATAAGGAAAAGATTTTGGTATAAAGCTATAATCTTTTGACCCATCGATCAAAATGGTTTCTTTAATTAAATATGATCCAGTTGAATCATTTATTAAGTAGCGTACTTCTTTTAATGTTTTTTTACTAATTTGCTCTTGAGAAAAAACATTAATTAAGGAAACCAATAGATAAATAAATATTACTGTAACAAATTTTATAATTTTCATTAGTTTAATGGTTCAATTTATTAATTATTATCGGTAAAAGAGCAATTTACTTGACAAAAATTATGTTTTTAATCTTTTAATAATAAATAACTTATTGATATTAATGAACACTCAAATATAATTAAGCTAATATTTGAAATAGTATCATAAAGGTATACTTTTTCTTTATTAGTATTTGTTTTATTGTTGTAATATTCAGCTTCATAATGGTCTGCTCTCATTTTTGAATAACCTGAAATTATTCCTGAAATAATTCCACCAATTATTAAATATTCATTCAGGTTATTATTAGATTTGATTTTTTTAAGGTTTTTATCCTGATCAGTATTTAATTCTTGTAATTTTAATGATATTGTTTTTGGGAATGTTGAATCAGTTTTTAAAACTAATGAATGATAATTTTCTTTTTTTATTTCAATTTTATTTATTGTTGTGTTATCATATAGAATAAAAAGGGGGGATTTACCGATAGATTTATCATTAAAAATTATTTCTGCATTATCAGGTAGAGTATTTACATAAACTTTATGTTTAAAATAAATAAAAATTGACGTGTCTTTGTTTACAATTATGTTTTCATTTATTTTTTGACTGGACCAGTTTAAAACATTTTCATCTGTAATCAAGAGATTGATTGTGTCTTTAGAAATTACAAAGTCATTAATCGGTGTGTATCCAATAAATTGGTTGTCAATAAAAACAAATGTACTATCAATATTTGTATGAATGCTTATTTTTTTGTTTTGAGCTGAAGTAGATGATAAAGTAGCAAATGTCAAAAATATTATATATAGTTTAATATTTATAAGCTTCGATATCATAATCTTCATAGCAAATTATCATGTGATTATTCCAAAAAATTGGAGTTGTTTTTGGTATGCCATCGAGTTCAATACTCCAAAAAAGTTCGCCTGAATTTTTATTCAAAACATAAATATTTTTATCGTAAGAAGAAAAAGCAACATGTTCTTTTGTTAGAATAGGGGAAGATACAATATTACCTCTTGTTTTAAATGACCACCTTAAATTACCTGTTAATTTGTCTAAACAGTAAAAAAATCCTGATAAATTACCGAAATAAATTTTACTATCATCTGATGATGAACCACTAATAATTGGTGAATTTGAGTTAAATTTCCAGTTCATAAAGCCACTATCAGCTGAAACTGAATAAAAATTTGAATCACTTGATCCAAAATAAATATTTCCTTCTTTTCCAACTAAAGGAGTGCTTCTAATAGGTGAAGAAGTATAAAATTTCCACAATAATTTACCGTTATTTTTATTTATACAATATAAAAAACCATCATCACAACCAACATATAATTTTGAACTATCAGCTGCAAGAGAAGAGTATGATTTTTTGGGTAATTTATAATCCCAAATTGTTTTGCCATCTATGGGTTTTATACAATAAATAGTGCCATTTTCAGTTACAGCATATAAATATTGGTCGCTTAATAATAATGAACTTTCAATACCTTCTATTTCTTTTTTCCAGATTAAATATCCTTCATTGATATTATAAGCTCTTAAAGAATACTTATGTTGAGCAATAGGAATGTATAAAACATTTTTTGATAAACAAGGAGCACCATGTATAGCAGCATCTACCTTTATTCTTCCAATTCTTTTACCATTTTTTAAATTTATGGCATATAATTCTCCATTCATGAAACCTACAAATAGAATTGAATCAGCTAATAATGGTTGATTTGAGCTTATTCCTGCTGGTCCTTGATAATTCCATAATTTTGTAAATGGCAATTTTAGAACTTCATTTGTAATATTTGTTCTTGAATTAGAACCTCCTAATGTTATCCAATCATCTTGATTGATTTTGAGTGCTCTCTCAATTATTATTTGAGAAGAGCAACCAATATGAATAAATAATATCAATATTAATAATATTTTATCTAATTTTTTCATGTTATACTTAATATAAAGTATATATTAATAAAAGCAAGGTAAAGTTTTTTCAGTAAAACTAAAGAAATAAATAATTTGGGAATGAAATTTAAATTTAAAATGGGATTTCATTTAAAATTCGCTTAAAAAGGCTAAAATACTAAATTTAACATTGACTTTTTGAAAAAAATTCAATAAATTTAAAAGCTTTAGTATTTTTAATTCAAATTTTTGGAGGTAAAATTGGAAACACAAGTAAGAACATTTCAAGCTCGAGAGATCGATGTTGAAAAGAAATGGTTCCTTGTGGATGCCGAAGGAAAAACTTTAGGTAGGCTCGCCTCAGAAGTTGCAAAAATTTTAAGAGGGAAGCATAAACCTATTTTTACTCCTCATGTTGACACAGGTGATTATGTTATTGTGATTAATGCTGAGAAAGTAAAAGTTGAAGGTAAACGAGCTGAACTAAAAAGTTATTTTAGTCATAGTGGTTATCCAGGAGGAGCAAAAGTAAAATATTTCAAAGATCTTATTAAAACAAAACCTGAATTTGTTATAGAACATGCTGTTAAAGGTATGATTCCTCATAACAGATTAGGTAGAAGAATTATCAAAAAACTCAAAATTTATGCTGGAAGTGAACATCCACATTCAGCACAAAAACCAGAATTATTAAACTTAAATTAAATTAGGAGCAGATTTATAAATGATGAGTTCTTCAGCAATTGGAACGGGGAGAAGAAAAACTTCAGTTGCCCGTGTTAGATTGTTAAGTGGTACTGGAAAAGTTGTTATAAATGACCGTCCTTTTGAATCATATTTTCCTCTTGAAATATCAAGAGAAAAGATTCTTGCCCCATTATCAGTAACTGATAATTTAGGTAAATATGATGTTTATGTTAATGTTTTTGGTGGCGGTACCACTGGACAGGTAGAAGCTATTAGATTAGGAATTGCTAGATCATTAGTTCAAATTAATGAAGAGTATCGTACCATTCTAAGAGAAAAAGGTTTCTTAACCAGAGATCCTAGAATGGTTGAACGTAAAAAATACGGACAAAGAAAAGCCCGTAAAAGATTTCAATTCTCTAAACGTTAAAATTAACATTATTATTTTAATAACACACATATCTTTTGATTTTGCATTTGTGCTCTTAGGAGCTTGTGCAAAAGGTGAGAAAGATAGAGGTTTAAAACAAAAGGAGATAAAATGCCAAGAGTTTCATTAGAAGAATTATTAGCTGCGGGAGCCCACTTTGGACACCTGACTAGAAGATGGAATCCTAAAGTAAAACCATACATTTTTATGGAAAGAAATGGGATTCATATCATTGATTTAAAGAAAACACAAGAACTTTTAGATATCGCTTGCGATCAAATTACGAAAATTGTAAGTGAAGGGAAAAAAGTTCTATTTGTAGGTACAAAAAGACAAGCCAAGGGTATAATCGAACAAGAAGCACAAAGATGTGGTACAAACTATGTTACTGAGAGATGGCTTGGTGGAATGTTAACAAATTTTGCAACTATAAGGAAAAGTGTTAAACGTTTAAATAATATAGAAAAAATGGAAGCTGATGGTACTGTTGATAAGATTACCAAAAAAGAAGCTCTTTTCCTTTCAAGAGAAAAAATAAAATTACAGAAAGTATTAAATGGTATAGTTGATATGACCAGACTACCTGGTTGTCTTTTTATAGTTGATATTAAAAAAGAGCATATTGCTGTAAAGGAAGCTAAAAAACTTGGAATTCCTATAGTTGCAATTGTAGATACAAATTGTGATCCAGATCCAATTGATTTTGTAATTCCAGCAAATGATGATTCAGGAAAAACTATTCAAATTATTGCCTCCAAAATTGCAGATTCTATTATTGAAGGGAAAGAAAAAAATAAACTGCTCCGTGCTGAAGAAGAAGCTGTAAAAGAACAACAAGAAAAAATTAATGAATCTGTTGTAGAAGAAGATACTAAAGAAAAAAAGAATTAAAATTAGGAGTTCATAAATTATATGGAAATAACTGCTGAGATCGTAAAAAAATTAAGAGATAAAACTGGTGCTCCAATGATGGATTGTAAAAAGGCTCTTCAAGAAACTAACGGTGATGAAGAGAAGGCAATTGAATACCTTAGAAAGAAAGGTTCAAAAGTTGCAGAAAAGAGAGCTGATAAAGTTGCTAATCAAGGAGCAATCGAATCTTATATTCATGCCGGTTCTAGAATTGGTGTTCTAGTTGAATTAAACTGTGAAACCGACTTCGTTGCTAAAACGGAAGCTTTTAAAAATTTAGCAAAAGAAATTGCTATGCAAATTGCTGCCATGAATCCCAAATATGTTAAAAGGGATGATGTACCTAAAGAAGTTATTGATAAAGAAATTGAAATATACAAAACACAAGCTAAATCTGAAGGAAAACCAGAGCATATTCTTCAGAAGATAGCTGAAGGAAAATTAGATAAATTTTATGCTGATGTTTGTCTCTTGGAACAAGCTTTCATTAAAGATCCTAATAAAACTATTAAGGATCTTATTATGGAAGAAATTGGCAAAATCGGTGAAAATATTTCTGTTAAGCGCTTTGTAAGGTTTCAATTAGGTGATGAAAGTAATTAAAAAATAATAAAGTCTCATTGGTAACAATGAGACTTTTTTTTGAATATTTATTATGGAAAAATCAATTTACAATCGTGTACTTCTCAAGCTAAGTGGTGAATCACTTATGGGTGAGAAGGAGTTTGGTATACAACCAGATATTTTACACTATTTTGCAGCAGAAGTTGTTAAAGTAGTTGAAATAGGTGTACAATTAGGTATTGTTATCGGTGGTGGTAATATTTATCGTGGGGTTGCTGAATCTTCAGATGGAATAGATAAAGTAACTGGCGACTATATGGGTATGCTTGCTACTGTTATAAATGCAATGGCTTTACAAAATGCTCTTGAAAAACAAGGTGTTCATACAAGATTATTGACCGCAATAAAAATGGAACAAATTGCTGAACCTTTTATTAGAAGAAGAGCTATAAGGCATTTGGAAAAGGGCAGAATAGTAATTTTTGGGGCTGGTACTGGTAACCCATATTTTACTACTGATACAGCTGCATCATTACGTGCAATAGAAATTGAAGCTGATGTAATACTTAAAGGTACAAGAGTTGATGGAGTTTATAATTCAGATCCTGAAAAGAATCAAGATGCAATAAAATATGATAAGATTTCTTATGATGATGTTATCAAAAAGAATCTTCGTGTTATGGATTTGACTTCCATTACTCTTTGTAAAGAAAATAAATTACCGATTATAGTATTTAATATGAATAAAACAGATAACCTAAAAAAGTTATTACTGGGTGAAAATATTGGAACTTTGGTATCTGAAAATGGCAAATAAATGATAAGGAGGTAAAATGCTGAAGGATATTCAGAAAAATATGGAAGAAAAAATGAAAAAAGCTGTTGATGTTACAAGATCTGAATTACAAAAACTTCGAACTGGGAAAGCAACTACAGCTCTTCTTGACGGAATAAAAGTAGACTACTATGGTCAACATCTTCCTTTAAATCAAGTAAGTAATGTAGCAACTCCTGATGTTCATACTATTACCGTTACCCCATGGGATAAATCCGTTTTACCAACTATTGAAAAAGCAATTCAAGCTGCTAACCTTGGTTTAAATCCAATTTCAATGGGTACTTTTATTAGAATACCAATACCACCTTTAAATGAAGAAAGAAGAAAAGAACTTGTAAAAGTTGCAAAAAAATTTGGCGAAGATGGTAAAATTGCTATAAGAAATGTAAGAAGAGATGCAATAGAGCACATAAAGAAAGCTGAGAAAGCAGAACATATTTCGGAAGATGATAGAAAAAAAGCAGAAGAAGAAGTTCAAAAAGTAACAGATAAATATATTAAAGAAATTGATAATCTTATTATAGGTAAAGAAAAAGAAATTATGGAAGTATAAAAAAAGACCCCTATATAAGGGGTCTTTTTTTATATGTCAATTAATTGATGATTAAAATTTGTAATATCTATTTCATCAAAAATCTTTTTTGTGATTTGTTTACTATATTTATTTAAGTAATATATAATATTTAACTCTCTTTCTTGTAAATTTCCTTTTGGGAATAAATTTAATTTAACTTTATTAATCTGTTCTATTGCAATATTATTTTTCTTTATTTGAGCGTTAAAAAGTTTATCTTTTAAAACTGAAAATATATGTTCTACTTTACTCTTTGAGTTATTTATATTGTTTATAAGTGTTGGATCTATAGATTTTGTAATTTCTTCAAGGTCATTAAATATTGTATCAATATGATTATTTATCTTAGAAAATTCTACATCAATTTTTATATTTGAAACCTCATCAGAAACTTTTCTTAATACACCATCGTAATTTGCAAGTAATTCCGAAAATGATATTTTATACTTATCGAGTATTTTTCTGATCTTTGATTCAATTAAAGTAACAGAAGCCCGTGGATATAATATTGGCATGGTAATTTTGAAATAGTTGTAAACTGGTTTTAGTTGTGCAAAATAAGCAATTTCCGATGGACCAGCTACATAAATACATGTTGGTAATATATAATCCTGACATATTGGTCTAAGCAAAACATTAGGACTGAATACAGAAGGAGATGTATTTAATAACTCAACAATTTCTAATTTTCTAAATTTTTGTCTTGTCCCTTTTAATGAAAATTCTTCCCCAGAAGGTTCAATAAGGAATCTTCCTTTTTTATGATGCATAAATAAGTTAATTGGATGAGCTTTTACTTGAGCGTGATATACTTGTTCTAATTTTGCTGAAATATCTATTACTAATTCTGAGGTTTTTGGAAAGGTATTTAATTCTTGTTCAAAAATAGGCTTAAGTAAATTTTTGATACTTTCATTGTTTGGATTTAAGAATATTACACCATAATCTTTAAAAAAATATTTTACAAAATATTTAAAAGAATCAGCTAAATTATTACCTTCAGAATAGTAATTTAATAAGTTAACAAGCTCATCATGAAAATCAGTATAAGGAAGTGTGTTTAAAACATTTTGAATAAAATTTTTGAAATTGTTATCAACTATGATTTTTCCTGTAGCTCCAAAACTTGATTCTGAAGAATATCCATCAGGATAATATTCATGTGTAAAAAAGTTATTAGTTTTATCAATTATTTTTACTTTATTTATCTCATTAAAATCATGATCTTCTGATTCCATCCAAAAAATTGGGATAAAATTGTATTCTGAATATTTATTATTTAAATCTTCAGCTAGCTTAATAGAAGTATAAATCTTATAGAATGTATATAATGGACCTCCAAAAATTCCAATTTGTTGACCGGTAACAACAGCAAATGTATTTTGTGATCTTAATAGTTCAATATTTTTTATTACTGATTTGTCTTCCTTGTTTTCTGATAGTAAAATATCACAAAGAATATTTCTATCAATATGTGATTTTATATTTTCGAGAATTCTAACTAAATCTTCTGGGGAAAAATAATTACCGTTATAAAACTCAGCAACTTTTTCAAAATCATAAATGTAATCTAAAAAAAGATTAGTTTGATTGGGTAAATCTCTGAAATCGATAATATCCATAATATTCTTTTGTTTTTTACAAAAATACTTAATACAATGATAATAATCAAGACAATATATATAAAAAATATAGTATTTTTAGGAAGAGTTTGATTATAAAGCTTAATCATAACATCAAAATAACAATTGTTTTAAAAAATTTTAAATTTGTATTCTCTTTTATTGTTTCGTCCGCTTTCTAATATTCTTTAAAATTTGCGTAAAATATTTCAAGGTTAAGTCTTCTTTTAAATTTAATCTACAATAATAAATGTTATATGATACTACTAGAAAAAAATAAATTAATGAATGATTAGTATTTTTTATTCAACTTATTTATTTGTATCAGTATTCTTTATTAATTTGTTAAAAAAATACTTTTAATTATTGTACTACAAAAATTATTTATTCCATTATTTATTATACAATTTTTTATTAAATGAGAGTAAAGAGTTTTAAAATGGAGAGGAAATCCAATTATTATTACTAAATAGTAAGAAATATTATTTTAAATCATAAATTGAATGTTAAAATATTTTTCGTTATATTTAAAAAAACAAATTGTTATTTATATGATACAGTTTAATTTTAAACCTTTTAATGAAATGAGAGATGAAGATTACGCTCTCATTGGTTTCAAATCTGGTCTTGAAATTCACCAACAGTTAAAAACTCAAAAGAAATTGTTTTGTCGATGCCCTGCAGGAAAATATTCAGATAAATATGATGCTGAGATATTAAGGCATATGAGGCCTACTTTATCTGAATTAGGGGAGTATGATGGTACAGCATTGATGGAATTTAAAACTAAAAAAGAAATAATTTATCGTATTCATCATGATACCGTTTGTACGTATGAAATGGATGATACTCCACCATTTGAGTTAAACGAAGAAGCACTAGATATTGCTCTTGAAATTGCTTTGCTTTATAAGTGCAATCTTGTTGATGAGTTGCATATTTCTAGAAAACAGTATTTAGATGGTAGTATACCTGCCGGTTTTCAAAGAACAACAATTGTTGCAGTTAATGGATTTATTCCATACAAAAAAAGAGAAATTGGTATAGTTCAGGTAGGATTAGAAGAGGATGCCTGTCGTGAAGTTTCAGATATTTACCATCAGCGAGTCTATTTAACTGATCGATTAGGTATGCCTTTAACAGAAACAGTAACAACTCCAGACCTTAAATCTCCAATCGAAGTATCTGAAGTAGCAGAAATAATACGTCGTTTAGCTCGTTCAACAGGAAAAGTAAGAACTGGGTTGGGTGCTGCCAGACAAGATGTTAATGTAAGTGTTGATGGAGGAACAAGGATTGAAATTAAGGGGGTATCAAGGATTCAAATGATACCAATTTTAACTTATAATGAGGCAATGCGTCAATGGAATCTTTTAAGAATAAAGGAAGAGCTGAACAAAAGAGGTATAACTTTTCAAAATGTATCTTATAAAAATGATGATGTTACTAAAATTGTCAGAAAAACTCGATATCAACCAATAAATCTTGCTGTGCAAGAAGGGAAAAAGGTTTATGGAGTGCTTCTCCAAGGATTTAAGGGTCTTTTAAGGTGGCAAACTCAAACTGATACATATTTTTCTAAAGAGTTTTCAGATCGTGTAAGAGTAATAGCATGTTTGACTACTCTTCCAAATATAATTCATAGTGATAGTCCAACAGAAAACCTTTCTACACTCGAGTGGCAAAATATTCGGAAGTTTTTAAATGCAACTGAAGATGACACAATTGTTTTAGTGTGGGGTAATGAGGAAGATGTTAAAACTGCAGTAAAAGAGATACAAATAAGAGCAAAAGAAGCTACTATTGGAGTGCCATCTGAAACAAGACAGGCGTTAATAGATGGTACAAATGGGTTTGAAAGGATTTTACCAGGGCCTGAAAGAATGTATCCCGATACAGACTTACCTCCTAAAGCAATTACTGATGAACGAGTGCAAAAAATAAAATTACAAATGCCCTTGGCTTATTGGGAAGTTGAAAATCAATTTAAAAAATATAAATTAAAAGATTATCATATAAAAAAATTATATATTACAAAATATGGAAATTTATTTAAAAAAATAGTTGAAGAATATAATGTTGATAAAGAATTTGTTGCAAATATATTGGTTGATCAACTAACCGCTTTAGAAAGAAAAGATTATGATATTTCTAAATTGAGTGATAATGATTTTATCAAAATTTTTACTACTTACAAAAAAGGTGAAATTACAAAAAAAGGAGTTGTGATAACAATAAATAATATTCTAAAAAAAGGCTTGAGTGTGGATGAGGCTTTCCCAAAAAAGATTGATGAATATGATATGAACCAAATAATGAACAAAGAATATAAATTATTATTAGCTGGAATTATTTATAATAAAAAAAATATTCCTTCACTTTTGTTAGGTAAAATAATGAATTATTATAATGGCAGAATAGACGGTAGTGTCATTAAACAAAAAGTTTATGACTTTTTAAAGGATTATGGTTATGATTCAGAGTGATAAATTTAAAGGATACAAAGGTCAAGCATTATCCATTCTCAAAAGTTTTAATGCGGATGTTTGGAGTGACGTAGAAATTTTAACTGATGCGGGAATATTTAAAGGAATAATTTTACCAAGATCAGAAACTGCTGATCCAAATCATATAGTATTGAAGCTAAGATCTGGTTACAATGTCGGCATAAATATTTCTAGAATTACTGATATTAAAATTGGAGGTAAAAAAGAAGCCCATTATAAAATACCAGAAAAGGAATTCCCTTACGATCCCAAAAAGCCAAGAGTAAAACTCTTTGGAACGGGAGGTACTATTGCAAGTCGATTAGATTATCGAACTGGTGCAGTTATTCCTGCATTTTCACCAGGGGAATTATATGGCTCTGTACCAGAACTTGCAGAAATATGTAACCTTGAAACTGAAAAGTTATACGGAGTTTTTTCAGAAAATATGGGTCCAGAACAATGGATTGGGGTTGCAAAAGCTATTGGTAATGAGATAGAAAAAGGAGTTAAAGGTATTGTGATTGGACATGGTACAGATACAATGCATCATACGGCTGCTATATTGTCATTTATGGTGCAAAATTCTCCAGTTCCAATTGTTATGGTTGGCTCGCAAAGATCAAGTGATAGACCATCATCGGATGCAGCATTGAATTTAATCCATAGTGTAAAAACTGCTGCTGAAAGTGATTTTGCAGAAATTATGGTTTGCATGTTTGGTCCAACATCTGATGAATATGGTTTATTGCATAGAGGAACAAGAGTTAGAAAAATGCACTCAAGCTATAGATCTACCTTTAGAACTATTGGAGATATTCCTTTAGGTATGGTTAGTAAAGAGAAAATTACTCCGTTTAGAAAAGATTATAAAAAAAGACGAAATGATAAAGAAGTTAAAATTGTTACTGCTTTTGAAGAAAAAGTAAGTATTGTATACTACTATCCAAATATGAAACCAGATATAATAGATTCTTTAATCGATAATGGGTATAAAGGGATTGTTATTGCAGGTACTGGGTTGGGGCATGTTAATAAACCTTTGTATCCTGCATTAAAAAGAGCAAGAGATAATAACATTGCTGTTTATATGACAGTTCAAACGTTATGGGGTTATGTACAAATGTATGTTTATGATACTGGAAGAGATATGATGGAGTTAGGGGTTATTCCTTCAGCTAATCTTTTACCTGAAGTAGCTTATGTAAAATTAGGTTGGGCTTTAGGCCAAACTAATGATTTGCAAAAAGTAAAAGAAATAATGCTCACACCTATTGCTGGTGAAATCACCGAGAGAGAACCTAGTAACGGTTATTTAATTTTTCAAGGTGGAATACCTGAGGTTGAAAAGTTTATTTCTCAATATAGAAAATAAGATTATTTATCTATGAAACCTTTTAGTACTATGCTCCCACAAATTAATAATATTGATGCTCCGAAGAAAAAAACCATTTGAAAGCCAAAATAACTTGCAATATACCCACCGGTTAATGGTCCAATCATATTACCTAGTGTTGTAAAGCTTGATGATATACCTAAAATACCACCACGTCTTTCTATCGGAGTTTCATTGCTCATTAAAGTATAAAGAGAAGGTAGAATCCCACCAATGCTTATACCTAATAAAATTCTTAACAAACCTACATAATGTGGATTATTAACAAAAGCATGCAATAATATTGAAAAAGAACCAATAAATAGCGCTATACCTAAATTTTTACTTGAACCATATTTATCATTCCTTTTGCCCCAAATAGGACCAGAAATTACATTAGCTACACCTGTTATGCTGAAAATTATCCCAGAAATTGTTGTAAGATACTTTGGATCTGATATCATGGTTTCAATATATAGGGTAAAAATTGGTTGATTTGTCATTATAGACATTTGTGCAAGGAAAATAATAATTACAGCCAAAAATAAATGTTTCCTTTGCTTAATAAATGATAAATTATCAAAAATTGTATAATTTTTGCCATTATCATCATTTGTAGTTATCTCTTTAAATCCATAAATAATAAAAAAACCTATCACTATACATATTGCAGCATTTATGAAAAAAATAATTCTAAAACCAAAAAATGCAGATAATGTGGCACCAATCATAGGACCCATTATACTTCCAGCAGCTGTTGATGTTTGAAGAACTCCCAAAGCATAACCACTTTTTTCTTTTGGTGTGTTTGAAGCAACCAAAGATAATGCAGCAGGAATAAAACCACTTACTACGCCTTGAATCATTCTAAACAATACCAATTGAAAAGGTGTTTGAGATAGGCCAACTAATATTTGAGAAATCCCTAAACCAAAAATTGCCCTTACTGTCATTAATTTTCTACCATATTTATCACCTAATGAACCCCAAATTGGAGTAGAGATAAATGATAATAAGAATGGTCCAGCAAAAGCCCAACCGCTCCATATTCGTTCTTCGGCTGTGCTAGCTATACCAAGTTCTCTGATAAATAAGGGTAAAAATGGTAAAACTAAACTGATTCCACCAATTGCAAAAAATTGTGAAATCCAAATAATATATAAATTTCTTTTCCAGAGTTCCATAATCAGGTTAGCAAATTTAAGCTACGTAACTATAATTATCAAGTGATTTTAATATCATATTAAGTAGAAAATTTTTTTTAGTGTATATTTTCAAGTTTTGATTTAATT
>DATCTW010000075.1:0-62905 GCA_036567745.1 Ignavibacteria bacterium
TAAAATAGGATTTTTTATGAATAAACCTGAAATTTCTGTAATAACCTTTATTGGTGAAAGGGCTTTTGGTTTTAATAGGTTTTATGATTCATTTATAAAAACTCAACCTCTTGATAAAATTGATATGATCTTTATTTCTCCATATAATTTCAGTTTTGATTTTTATGATATGGACAAATTTAATTCTTTCAGAATTATTAAATATATTGGCGAAGATTATTTTAAAATAGTAAAAGAAGCAATAAAAGGATCTTATGCTGATTATATTTTATTTCAGGAAAATCATATTTTCCATGAGGTAAACATTATTGATACGCTTTTAAATTATATAAAAAAAGAAGAATTTGCTGGAGTGGGTTGTTTAGTTTCTCCTGGTGATAAAATGTCTATAATAGACTGGGTAGGTTATTTGACTCATTATCTTTTATGGCAAAAGGGAACTAAGGGGGGAGAGCATTTTACAATGATTCCTGGTCATAATTCGATTTATAAAAAAAATATTTTGTTGAGTTTTTATGATAAACTTGAATATTTTTTATATTCTGATACTGTTATGCAATGGAAATTATTAGATGAAGGGTATAAATTATACTTAACTGACGAGGTCTACCTTATTCATGATGATAAAATGTCCTTTTCAAATTTGTTGTTTGAAAACTTTTATAACGGTTGGTTATTTTCTTATGCTCGAAGAAAAATTAATGATTGGGGTATTTTAAAAAATATTACTTATTCCTTTTTAATTTTTGGTAAACCGCTGCTCAGAATGTATTCATATTTGAAAACTCCAAAGAATCAATATAATTTTTCTTTATCTAAAAGAATTATATTTTTCTTTTTAGTAACATTATCTTATTTTATAAATGCTTTTGGGGAATCCTTAGGTTGTTATTGTTCTGATAAGCCTGTACTTAAAATTATAACGAAGGTTCATTAATGCGTTTTTGTGTTATAATTCCAAGTTATAAATCCGAAAATACAATTTTACATTGTATAGAATCGTTAAAAGCACAAACTTTTAAAGATTTTGAAGTTATATGCGTTGATAGTACTCCTAACCAGAATGTAAAAAAAATTATCGAAAGTAATAGTAATTTCAAAGTGATTCATTTAAATCAAAAAACCTTAAGTGAGGTAGCAAGAAATATTGCTGCTAAAGAAACAAATGCTGAGATTTTAGTATTCATAGATTCTGATTGTATAGCTGATAAATTCTGGTTAATGGTTGCAAATGATGAATTCAATAAAGGATGTGATGCTTTATCAGGTCCTGTAAAATGTTTTGGAAATAAATTTTTTGATATAACATTACATTTAGCTAAATTTTGGTTATGGTTACCAGAATCAAGTAAGAGTTTTGTAGAAACTGCACCTACCGCAAATTTTGCAATTAAGCGAAACCTTTTTATGGAGCTTGAAGGGTTTAATCCTTCATATTTATCTTCTGCAGATTCAGGTTTATGTTATGCTCTAAAAGAAAATAATAAAAAAATTATTTTTAATAATAATTTTTCAGTTTATCATATTCACAATTCTACTTTTAAAAATTCTTTAAAGGAACGTTATATAAGGGGATACGAATTTGGAATATTACGAGTAGATAAGTTAAATTTTACAAGGTTAAAATCTTTTCTTTTCTTTGTATCATTACCATTTTTACCTTTTTTAAAATACATTATCAAATTTTTAAAATTAAGAAAATCTGGATTTGGATTGATTTACATGAAAGGTTTCTTTTTTCACATTTTTTTAGAATATGCTTGGATTTTAGGTGAAGCTAAAGCATTTTGGAAAATATTATTTTGAATATTATAAGTTCTTATAGTTTTTTCAAAATTTTGATAAAACCTTTTATACTTCCCCAAAAACAAACAAAATGATCTATAAATTGTATAAAAAAAGCTTTGATAGAATCTAATAAAAAATATTGTTTATAAAAGTATCTTAAGAAAGGAATATTTATTATTGAATATGTTAAAAAGAATAAAATAAAAAATCCAATGTTAATATCATTTATAAAGTATGCTATTAAGCTTATTATAACTAAATTCGATAAAATTGTGGAAATAACAAAGCTAGGATAAATATTAGCGATTCCATAAAAAATTGATTTAATTATTGGATTAATATTACCTGCAATTTTTACAAAACCTTGGCTCCTATTATATTCATTTGAAATAAATGTTGAAAATGAATATTCTTTTTGATGTATTACTTCCACTTTAGGATTAAGAATAATTTTTAAACCCAAAGATGAAATTCTTTTCCCTAATTCAATATCATCGATTTGGTTAGTCTTCAATGATTCATCAAAACCTGAAATTTGTAGAAAGACATCTTTTTTGATTCCAGAAATTGCTGCAAAAATCCAATCTATAGAAGGTTGACTTTTTAAATATGAATACCTTATCCATAAATTTTTATATTTGCTGAAGATACTCTTATAAGAATGGTTTACAGCATACAAGCCTACTACAGCAGATGCTTCAGAATTCTCAAAGGAATTTACAAGATTAAGCAGTGTGTCTGGTTTTATAATAACATCGCTATCTAAAAAAACCAATATATCACCAGTGCTTATTCTTGCTCCAATATTTCTACAACGATTTGCATTTGTATGATTCACTTGTTTATAAATCTTGATATTAAAATCACTTAAAATACTTACAGTGTTATCGTTTGATGAATCATCTATAAGAATAATTTCATGAATTGGATATTGTGATTTTTTTAATGAATTAATAGTATTTTCAATGTACTTTTCAGAATTATAAGTGGGTATTATTACAGTTATTTTATTACTATTCAATTTTATTCTCCCTTTTTATTAGTAAACTTGATGAAATATAACCTAATGTTACTATCAATTGTGAAAGAATAACAATTAAAGAGTAACAAAAACCATCTAAAATATTTTTGCTCTTAAAGATAGAAATAATCATATTAAAATGTATTTTTAATATTTTATTTTTTTTTATTTTTAATTGTTTATTTTTCTTTCTTAATATATGAGCACCTAAACCATAATTGTATTGTTGTTTAAAAAAAGATTTTAAATCAAGATTATGATGATGAAATACAATTAGATCTTGAAAAAATAAAATATTTTTATTTGAAATAAAAAATCTATTTGATAAATCTCTATCCTCACCACCAGCACGAGTATAAGATTCATCAAATCCACCTATTTCAAAAAAATCCTTTTTAAGACAAATCATATTATTGCTGGTAAGAAATTTTGGTGTATCACTAAAATTTTGTTCTTTTTGATAAAATAATGTCATGTATTCTAATACTTTCGAGAATTTTGTTTTTGAGCAATTTATGATTATACCACCTGCTAGTGAAAAGGAGAACTCATTTGTTTTTTTATCTATTAACCATAAATAATTACCATCAATAGTGCAATCATCATCAATAAATATCAAATACATTCCTTTTGCTATTTTTGCACCAAAATTTCTTGCTGATGCAGGACCCTTTCCAGTATTGTTATAGTATCTAATATTAGAATGAGTGATTTTCTTAAAATATAGTTCGGTATCATCTATACTATTATCATTAACTATTATTATTTCATAATTGTATGTAGGATATGTAGTAGTAATAATTGAATTAATACAATTTATTAATTGCGCTCTTCTGTTGTGTGTTGGAATAATTATTGAAAATTTCATTTGTTTTTTAATATTTTTAAATGTGATAGAGAGCATAGCTCTCTATCACTTGAATTTCAATTATTTTTTTGGATAGGGTGGACGTTCTGGTAAATCTATTTTAATTGTTTTAGCATTTTCAAGTATTACTTCAATTGCTTTATCAAGTTGAGGATCTTTTCCACTCATAACAGATGAAGGATCATTATCAATATATATATCAGGGTCAGCTCCATGATTCTCAACCCACCAGGTCCCTTCCTTTCCATAGAATGAATTATTTGATTGTTGAATTGTTCCGTTATCTATAGTAGTTTGTCCATTAACTATTCCTACTAATCCTCCCCAGGAAGGAACGCCAATTACTTTACCAAGATTTCTTGCTTTAAAGTGTTGAATAAAGGCTTCTCCATCTGATCCATTGTACTCATTTGATATAGCAACATAATTGCCATTACCAGCAGATCCGGGATACCTGAAAGGAACCATATTTTTTAGAACATTAAAAGCAACAACTTTTCTTTCTAATTTATCAATCATAAAATATTCAGTCCAACCACCTGAATTACGCCTAACATCAATAATTATGCCATCTTTGTATCTAAATGCTCTCCAGAATTTATCAAATTCACCGATTCCACCAGAACCCATTGCATTAATATGCATATAACCAACTCTTCCATTAGTGGCTTTTTCAACTTTTTCAATATTATCTGCTAACCATCTGAAGTATCTTAAGTTTGATGAATTTTGAATCAATTTTATTTCATAAGTTTTTGCATTAACAAAAGTTGGTTTATCGTTTATTGTAATTTTAATTTTTTCTTTACCATTTGTCTGTAAATATTTCCAATAGTTATCTGGTACTTTTAATTCTTTATCATTTATTGCTAACAAATAATATCCTTCTTGAATTTTTATTTCAGGACTTGATAATGGAGATTTCAAATTTAAGTTTTGAGGTGTTGGTCCATATATTTTCGCAAATTTATAATATCCTGCTTTTTCGTCTGGAGTTAGATCTGCACCCAGCCAACCGGTATAAATAGGTGACTGAGGTACTTGCTGTTGGTTAAAATCACCTCCAGAAATATATGTATGTGAAACGCATAATTCTCCAACCATTTGTTCAATTACCCAATTTAATTCTGAACGTGAAGATATGTCTTTAATGTATGATTTGTATTTTTCACCTATTTTATTCCAATCTCTACCATGCATATCTGGGTCATAGAAGAAATCTCTATACCATCTCCACGCATCATTAAAAATTTGAATCCATTCTTTTTGTGGCTCTACGTAATATATTAAATCATCTAAATTTACTTTGTCACCTAAAGTTTTTGTCTCAAAAATTTTGTTAATATTAGAAACAAAAAATTCATTAGCTTTCTTTATAATGATGTTTTCTCCATTAGGTGAAAGATTGAAATCAGAAACCTTATCTGTTATAATTGTTTCTTTTGATTTTTGAATATCAAATATATGAAGATCCCATTTTGGTCTACCACCTGGTTTAAATATTTCCTCGTATTCATCTTCTGTAAATTTATCTATAGAAAGCCAAGCTACTTTTCCATTTCCAGCTTTTAGATAAAAGTAATTTCCAGGTTTTATAGGCAAAGGATATGTTCTTTTAATAATGTTCTCAAAATCAATTTTTACATTTTGAATAGTTTTTGTTTCTTTTTCTCCAGTTTGTTCATCAAATGGAGACGGTTCATTATCCTGTAGTTGTACAATCATTATTTGTTGTGGGGCATTGATTATATGATTATCTTCATAAAAATCCATTTGAACATCAAAGTTTCTACTTGAAATATAATAGAGATATTTCCCGTTTTTATCAAATGAGGGATAGAGATTGTCATAAAAATCATCTGTTATTGCATATTTTTTATTTGTTTCTGTATTATAAATGAAAATTTGACTATTACGGTTATATTGTACTAAGCTATAACATATCCACTTGCTATCAGGGGACCAATTGTAATCTGAAATCTCCCAATAGAATTCGTCATTTTTCAATTGGTTAGATTGATCAATTTTTGTTAACTTTTTTGTTTGAATATCTATATAGTATAATGTGAATTCTTTATCTCCAAAAAGTATCTTTTTGCTATCAGGAGACCAAATTAGTTTGTAAACTGTTTTATTAAGATTATTTGTTAACTGAATATTTTCGCTTCCATCAATTTTCTTTATATATAATTGATATTCACCAGTTTTATCAGAAAAATATGCAATCCATTTCCCATCGGGTGATATTTGTGGATATCTTTCTCTTGTATCTGAAGAAGAACTTAAGTTAGTGCTTTTATTTTTATCTATATAAAATATATCACCTCGAGCTTCAATACTTAATTTGTTGATATCGTTAGAAATTGATATGCTATGAATGTAATCTTTGGGGTTTATATATCTTGGCCTTAATTGCCATCTGTCTGAAATAATATTTATAGTTACTTTTTTAATTTCGTTTGTTTTTAGATTTAATATTTTTATATAGCCGTCATGTATAAAAACAATATTATTACCATCTGTTGAGGGTTGCATAACATCAAAATCAGAAAAAGAAGTCAATTGTTTTATTTCTTTTGTTGTTAAATCTTGAACGAAAATATTTGTAATACCATCATTTGCTCTATCTGAAGTAAAAAACATTTTATTCTCAACCCACATAGGATACGCATTTTTACCTACATAATCACTGATTGGAGTAAAATTTTTTGTCTTAAAATCGTACATCCATATATCTACGTATCTACCACCTTTATATCTTTTCCAATAATATTCTTCATCACCTTTTCTTGTATATAACATTTTTGAACCATCAGAAGAAAAACTGCACAATCTACCTCTATCAATTGGCAAGGTTTCAGGCGAATTGCCATCTACTCCAATAGAATATAATTTTGGATCTCTTCCGATAAATATTTCCATCATAGATCTAAATATTATTTTTTTGCTATCTGGTGTCCATGCAACGGTTTGAACTCCACCAGGTGAATATGTTAATCGTTTAATATCTCCTCCTTCAGAAGGCATAAGGTATACATTTTGTGAGCCATCATAATTTGCAGTAAAAGCAATGTATTTGCCATCTGGAGAAAATTTAGCGGCATATTCATTACCAGGAAAAGATGTGATTCTAATTGCGTTACCGCCATTATTATTAGCAATCCAGAGATCCCCTTCATAAGTAAATACTATTTTATCCTTATGTATATCAGGATATTTCATAAATCTAGCTTCTTCAGAAAATAAAAAGGAAGTCAGTAATAAAAAATAAAATATTATAAATACTTTTTTCATATTAAAACCTCAAAAAATATTGATATGTTTATTTTAAATGGTTAATACAATTTACAGAAATATTATGATTTTTTCAAGTTTGTAAATTTTTAAATGACTTTATTTTAAAAAATAAAAAAATAAATTATAAACTTTATGAGGTTTTATTATGAAAATATTATTAAGACTTAAACCGTATTTGTTAAAGTATAAACATCTATATATAATAGGTTTTCTGGCTACTATAGTATCGAACATTTCTGGTATTATAGTTCCACTAATTATACGTAATGCAATTGATTCATTATCTAAAAATGTTCAACTTATAGAAATCATAAAAACTTCATTACTAATAGTATTTGTATCAATTATTGCTGGTGTATGTCTTTTCCTTACCAGACGCACTATTATTGTGGCATCAAGAAAAATTGAGTATGATTTGAGAAATGATTTTTTTTCTCATCTACTAAAATTAGATCTTAAGTATTTCCAAAATACATCTACTGGAGATCTAATGGCTCATGCCACTAATGATATTAATGCTGTTCGTAACTTTTTAGGTCCTGCAATTTTATATTCGTCAGATACAATTGTAGCTTTTATTATGATAACCGCGATTATGATTTCTATAAATTCTCATTTAACGATTATTTCTTTTATTCCGTTACCTTTTATTTCTATTTTTGTGTATTTAATTGCTTCTAGTGTAAACAAAAAATTTGAAAAGGTACAATCTCAATATTCATTACTTACTTCAAAAGCACAAGAGAGTATATCAGGAATTAGAGTAGTAAAATCATTTGTAAGGGAACAAAATGAAATAAAATTGTTTGGCAATATTAGCAAAGAATATTTTAATAAAAATATGAAACTTGTAAAAGTTCATTCATTAATGTTCCCTCTGATGGTTCTTTTTATTGGAATATCTATTGTTCTAGTCATATGGTTTGGTGGAAGAATGGTTATAAATGATAAACTTACTCTTGGTAATTTAACTGCTTTCATAATTTATTTGGGTTGGTTAATTTGGCCTATGATTGCTTTTGGTTGGGTTGCTAATTTAGTTCAACAATCAGCAGCATCAATGAAAAGATTAGCAAAAATACTTGATACTGAACCAGAAGTTGAGAATTCCAATAATAAATTATCTGTAACTGAACTACATGGTGATATTTTGCTAAAAGACGTATATTTTCGCTATAGTAAAAATTCGCCCGATATTATTAAAGGCATTAATCTAAATATTAAGGCTGGCACTTCATTGGCTATTATTGGAAGAACAGGAAGTGGAAAAACTACTCTTGTGAATTTGATAAATAGATTTTATGATGTAACCAAAGGTAGTATTCACATAGATGGTGTTAATATTAAGGATTTACCAATAGAAACTATTCGTCAGAATATCGGTTATGTTACTCAGGAGACTTTCCTTTTTTCAACAACCATAAAAGAGAATATTATATATGGAATTAATACATATAACGAAGAAGATTTCAAAAAAGCGGTAGATATTGCACAGATTGATAAAGATGTCAGATCTTTTCCTGATAGTTATGATACAATAATAGGAGAGCGAGGTATTACTTTATCCGGTGGGCAAAAACAAAGAGTAAGTATAGCTCGTGCAATAATGAAAAAACCCAAAATTCTTATTTTGGATGATGCATTATCCGCTGTAGATACTTATACTGAAGAAGAAATTCTTAAGAGATTGAGAAATTTTATGAAGAATAGAACCTGTATTTTAATAAGTCATAGAATTTCAACTATAAAAGACGCAGATTTAATTGTGGTTTTAGAAAATGGTAAAATCGTTGAATCAGGTTCTCATGAAGAACTTATAGAAATTGGCGGTATCTATTATGAAATGTATCAAAAACAATTATTAGAAGAAGAAATTGAGGAAATAGAATAAGAAAAGTGATTATTGGTTATTTATAAAATTTTTAATAATTTCCTGTGACAATTTCTCGTCTAAATAATATTCATTATTCATAACTTTTTCAATAGCCGGAACTAATATATCTAATCCAGAATCTTTTAAAATATATCCTTTTGCACCAGCTTTTAATGATTCAATTATATATTCGCTCTCTTTAAGAGCAGATATAATTATTATGTTAATCTCGGGAAATTTTTGTTTAATTATCTTTGTAGCATTTATACCATTTAAAGCTGGCATTCTTATATCCATAAGAATTAGATCTGGTTTAAATTCTTCTGTTTTTTTAATAACATCAAAACCATCAGAAGCGGTCCCTAAAATAATAATGTTGTCCTTTTTTGATAAAAAGCTTTCAATACTTTCACGAAATAAAACATGATCATCAGCAATTAAAATCTTTACTTTCTCATTTCCCATTTTCCACCTCCTTCAGTGGTATTTCGATATAAATTTCGGTACCCTTAGATGGAAAACTATCGATTCTAATTGACCCCGTAAAGAAGTTTACTCTTTTTTTGATGTTTTTTAAACCAAATCCAAAATGATCATTAGTTAAAACATTAAACCCAATTCCATTATCTTGAATTAGAATTGATAATTTTTCTTCCTTTTTTCCTAATTTTATTAAAGCCTTATTAGCTTTAGAATGTTTTATTATGTTATTTAATCCTTCTTGAATAATCCTATATATATTAATTTGTAATTCTTTTGGAAATACAGATGGTAAGTTTTCGTAGATGAAATCAATTTCAATATTATATCTTTCTTTATAAGTTCTTATGAGATTTAAGAGAGCTTTCTGAAGGCCAAGGTCGTCTAAAATTATCGGGTGTAAATTATGTGATATACGTCTAATTTCTGTATTAGTATCATCAAGCAGTTTTTCAACTTTTTCTAATTCTTCAATTGAAGATTTTTCTAATCTTTCGTGTAAGCTATTTAGTTTTATTTTTGCATAAGAAAGAACCTGATTTATACCATCATGTAATTCGCGGGAAATTCTGCTTCTTTCTTTTTCTTGTAACTCAACAAATTGTTTAGAATATTCTCTTAATTGTTTTAATTTTTTTTCATTTGATTTTTGTTTCTGGTAAAATATGAGATATACTATAATAAAAATAAAAGATAAATATAATAATATTCCTAACCAGCTTCTATAAAAAGGAGTTGGAATTGTAATTGTTAAATGTAAAGTATCTGATGAACTTACACCATTAGCATTTATGGCTAAAACTTTCAATATATATTTCCCATCTTCAAGATTTGAATAAAAAAAGGAATTTTTATTACCGAGTAAATTCCAGGTGGTATCATAATTTTCTAAAAAACATTTATAGATGTTTTTTGGGGGATTATTATAATCTAGCAGAGAGCATTGGAATGAAAAAGAATTTACACCGTCGGGTAAAGTAATCTCTTTTAAAGATAATAATTTTTGGCAATCAATTATTTCATTTGAAAAGGAGAAATTTGTAAACAGTAAATTGCTTTTTTTGTTGTTTATTCTTTTATTGGGGATTATTTTAAAGAAACCATTATTGGAACCTAAATACAGAATTTTATCTGAACTTAATATATATGATTTATTTAAAAATATCGAATTATTTTCTTCTTCTTTTAAGTAAACATTGGTTGCAAATTTAGTTTCTGGATCATAGTACCATAATCCGAGTTTATTTATTGCAAGCCATAATTTGTTATTATCGATGATTATGTTATTTATAAAGCAATTATCTATTAAATGATTAATGTTTTCCTTTTTAAGGAGATATTTATTATTTTTTTCATCTTTTTTTAATTGATATAATCCTTTATTGGTAAACGATAACCAAAAAGTATTAGAAGATGCCCGAGAAATAGTAATAAAACCAGCTACATCTTTGAGATCATCAGGTAAAGGAATTTCTTTTTTAATATCATAATTATTTAGATTTAGAGTATAAAAAAATTTTTCAGTAATAATGTGATGATATCCATTTTCTCCTTCGCAGGTTATATAAAAATATTCCTTTGAAGGGAAAGAAATTTTTTTGATTATTTTTCCATCTGAATCAACAACATAAATACTTTTTGCAAAAATAAAATACTTATCTTTATAAATTATGTAATCATAAATTATTTCATTATTTGTTTTTTCAAGATGAAAAATGGTTCTTGTTTTTTTACTCTTTGAATTAAAACTTATAGAAAATAAATTTTTTTTGTCATTAAAAAACAATTCACCGTAAGTATTTAATCGTAGGTTGTGTAGAGAATATTGTTTGTTGGTATAAATTATATTTGAATTATTATTTGCTAAGTATGGGATATAAGAGTAAATGTTTTTCCCTGATGATAAAAAAATTCGACCATTTTTGTCTTCGATAAAAGAAAATATATTATCTTGATTATTTTTTTTTAATTTTATAAAAAAAGTATTATAATTTAATGCGGATATTTTTATTAACGAACTATTTTTAAGTCCAAGAAAAATATTTCCACAATTATCTTCTGTTATAGTAGTAATTGGAGAAAGTTTAAAACTTGTTATATTAAATTTATCGCTAAGAGCAATTAATTCATTAAGTGTAGGTAAAAAAACATATAAATTTAGATCGTTTGTAATTATCCAAAACTTGTTATTTCGATCGATATAAAGGAATATAACTTTATCTTTGACTTTATCTAATTGGTTATTAAATTTACTTTTAATTATTACTTCATTATTTTTGAGATAAAATGATTTTAATCCTTCGTTTTTATCGATTAAAAAAAATTCAGTTGAAAAAGAATGTAATGAAGTAATTAAACTTATTTGTGTTTTCTTATTTTCTTTAAATTGAATTCTATTTAAAATAATATCAATTTCATTTTGTCGAATATCATTTTTATCTAAAGGAATAATTTTATTTAAAAGGGATAGAATAATTCTATTATCTTTAATTAAAACTGAATTAATTGAAAAAAAGGATTTTTCAAAATAAAATATTTCAAAATTATTTGATTTGATATTATATTTTATAATATGAAAACTTGAAAAAAAAAGTATATTTCCTAAATCATCTTCAGATATTTTGAATATTTTGATTGCTTTTTTAGTTTTATCTTTAAAAATACTATTAAAATCAAAAGAAGAAAATTGTAGATTCGATTTATTTAGTAAAAAAACAATATTATCTAATGCTATCCAGATATTATTATTTTTGTCTCTATAAATAGCATTTATTTTTCTTAAAAAATATTTCTCATCTAATAAATTAACTCTTTCAGATGTAATACCATCATACTTAAATAACCCTCTTAAGGTACCAATCCACAAGAAACCCAATGAATCTTGTTCTATTGCTGTTATTGAATTATTATATAAAATATGATCAATAGTAATTTCAGAAACATTGTAATCTAAATTTTGTGAATATACATCTTGATTAATAAAACAGGTTATTATGAAAAATAAAAAAAGAATATTTTGCTTTTTATAGAGCATTATTAGTTATTTTTTTTTAATTGCTGATGCTGGACAAATCCTTATACATTCAATACAAGGGTCCATACAATCTTTTATCAATATTGGATATTCTGATTCGATTATAATAGCTTTATCAGGGCAAATATCTACACATTCTTCAGTTTGAGTACAAATATCTAAATCAATAATAATTCTATTATTCTCAGTAAAAGGCATGTGTTAACTCCAATATTATTAAATTTTTTAAAAAAGACACTCAATTTCAATTTAATAAAATATTTCAAGTATGTCAAGTATTTTTGAATTTTAAATTCTTATTTTTTGAAGAGACATAGGGAATTTTTGTTATTAAGTTTTTTCTTTAAAGTACAATATACAGATACTTCTCTTCTACATGCTCCAATAGAATCGGGCAAAGAAAAAGAAGCATATTTGCAAGAATAATCACAATAAAGAGGGGTGGCTTCCTTTAATTTATTTTGATTTCTTTTTTTTGACTTCATTACGTTATTTTAAAAATAACATTTTCTTAGTTTGAGTAAAATTGGTAGTTATCAATTTATAGAAATATAAACCTGATGATAAATTAATAGGTGTATATGTAATTGAATAATTACCTGCATTAAAATATTTATCCAATATAATATCTACAACTTTACCATAGGTATCATATAATAATATTTTTACGAATCCAGATCTGGCTAGAGCAAAAGATATATTTGTGCTTGGGTTAAATGGATTTGGATAGTTTTGAAATAATTTGTATTCAAAATTATCGCTAAATTTATTAATAGAGTTTACATTCAAAATAAAACCGTATGTTTTTGACCAGTCGCTTTCACCAAATGTATTATGAGCTTTAACTCTCCAATAATAAATTCCTGGAATTAATGAATTAACTGTAAGTAAAGTATCATTATAATTTGTGGTATCAATAATATTATTAGTAAAATTTTGATCTTTCGATAAGTTAAAAGTATAATAATTAGCATTTATGACTTTGTTCCACTTAAATGAAATTTGAGTATTACTTATATTAGAAAGATTCTCGGGATATATTAAATTTGGGGTGTAAGGTAGCTTACTTAAGGTTGTAAATGCCCAAACTTCAGACCATTTACCTACACCTCCAATATTTACACCTCTAACTTTCCAATAATATGTAGTATTATCTTTTAAATCACTGATAATTTGTTGGTTGTTATATATAAAAGCATAATAATAGAGATATGTAGAAAAATCTTGCTTTTCTGATATTTGTAACTCATAATACAAAGATCTTTCACTTTCGAACCATTTTAAGATTGGTGAAGTTGAAACATAATTTTCATTATTTTGTGGATAAAGTAATTTCGGTGGGGAAGGAGGAGTCATCTCTGTTTTAAATTGCCATATTTCAGACCAATCGCTCTCACCAACACCATTAGAAGCATTAACTCTCCAATAATATGTAGTATAATCTTTTAAATCTCTTAACGTGAAATTTGTCGAAACAACAATATCTTCAATGAAAAGAGTAGAAAAATCGTATTTTTCTGAGACCTGTATTCTATACAAAAGTGTATAACTTGATCCAGTCCATCTTAATGTAATTTCTTTAGGAATATTTATTGAATTATTTTGAGGGTACTCTAACTTGGGAGTTTCAGGAGTTAATAATAAACTTTTGAAAATACCACCACCATTTGTTCCACAAAATAAATATCCACTTTCTGAAAATATTATATCTCTTATGTCAATATTTGTCAATCCTGAATTGATTTGTGTATAAGATGCTCCAGCATTTATTGACCGGAATATTCCATAATTTGAACCAAGATAAAATTCACCTGATGGATTTAGTGCAATACATTTTATATTTCCATTACTATAATTGTTAGTAATGGTTGTCCATGATTCTCCATAATCTGTGGATTTATAAAGTGAATAATAATTACCGATTATTATTGTGCCCGATTTATTAATACCTATATATGATATTTCAAAATTTGAGTTATTAATTATTTTTTGTTGCCAGAAGTTCCCTTTATCTTTTGAAATAAATAACCCAACTGAGGTACCAGCTAACAAGATGTTTTCATTTACCTTTTGAATACAATTTACTGATACATTCGATGGAATTGAAAGTAATTGTTTCCAATTACCTCCAAAATCTGTTGAGTGGAATAAACCATTTTTTGTTGCACAAAATAAGATATCATTATAAAATTTTATCTGATTAATATTAAAGTTTAGAAGTCCTGCATTTGATTTAATCCATTGATTACCTTCATTAGTAGATTTAAATATACCATTAGGTGTGCCGATATAAATTATTCCTGTAGAATCTTTAGTAAAAGAGTAAACAGAAATATTATCTAAATTTTCAGTTAAATTTTTCCATGTTGAAGTTTGTAGATTATACCTAAATAATCCATCTGTAGAAGCGCAATATACAAAAAAGTTTTTCTCTGTAATTATTTGATTTACGTACAAATTTAGAGGTATACCAATATTAGACCATACACTTGATTTGTTACTATAAAAACCTTTCGAAGAAGACAAACAAATAACACCAAATCTATCCATTTTTAATTGTCTGATGTTTATTGTGTCTGGAATAATTTCATTAAATGTTTTTCCTGAATCAGCAGAAAAAAATAGTTTTTCATTTGCAATATAGATTTGATTATTGTTTGTAATTAATATGCTTTTTATATTTTTAATGTTTTTGTTTGTGTCTATTTTTTGCCATAAATTGCTATAATTAAGTTTATATAATCCTTCTTCTCCTCCTATAAAAACATCGTTTGAAGGGCTTATTTCTATGGTATAAAGATTCAAAGAAATTAAGCCATTATTTAATGGCTGAAAAACCATAGTATTATTACTATGATAAAAACCATTTTTTGTTGCTATATAAATATTACCAGAATTGGTTACTTTAATACTTCTAATTTCAATATTTGGAATTCCGTTGGTTATTTGAGTTACGTTTGAACCATCTGTATTACTGGAAAATAAACCATTATCAGTACCTATTAAAAGAAGATTATTATAGAATTCTAAACAATTGATTTTCTCTCCAATTAGGTTTGAATTTATTAACTGCCAGCTTTCTCCATTATCTCTTGATAAAAATATTCCGTCATTCTCAGAGCCTGCATATATTATGTTGTTTTTAATATTAAGTGCAGTTATTGTAGTGTTATTTAATCCTATGGGTTGCCAAATAGAACCCTGATTAAAGGATCTGAAAACACCTTTATTTTTAACTCCAACAAAGTAGTAGTTATTATCATTAGTAGTAAATGATGTAATATTACCTCCATTGGGTGGGGTAATTTGGACCCAAAAATTAGTTTGAGAAAATGTAAAAAATTTAAAAAGGAAAAATAATAAAATTATCAGTCTTTTTGTTACGTGTATTTTATTAATTTTTATCATAATTTATTTTTGGCCAAAGCTTTTCAGTATAAGCTATTTGTTTACTTCAATATAAAATGTAATTAATTAATTATAAAGTAGAAAATACATATATAATTATTCTTTAATGTTTTGTATAACAAAATTATATAAATCTTTTTAAATAGAATTTAGATAGAGATTGACTTTTTCTGCAACTTTTCTGCCAGTATTTATTGCTTTTACAACCAAAGAAGCTCCTGTTATGGAGTCTCCAGCAGCAAAAAATTTACTTTCTGAAGTCATATAATTATTATCTACTTTAATATTTCCCTTTTCATCAAATTTGATATTTAGACTTGTTAACATTGTATCTAGTTTAACATGTAAAAAACCTGTAGCCAATAATACTAAATCAGCTTTAATCTCAATTTCTGGTTCATTACTTTCCCTAAAACTCGTTTTTTCAAGTTTATTATTTTCATCCCATATTATTTTCTTTAAATAAATTTTTTTGACAAATCCGTTTTCTCCTTCAAATCTACTGACTGATAATGACCATAATCTGTTACAACCCTCTTCATGTGAAGAAGTTGTTGTATAAATTTTCGGATAAAATGGCCATGGATTATATATTTGTCTTTCTTTAGGGGGTTCTGGTAATATTTCAATTTGAGTTATTGATTTTGCCCCCTGACGTTTTGCAGTACCAACGCAATCAGCTCCTGTATCACCTCCACCAATAATTACTACTTCTTTATCCTTTGCATTTATTATTTCGTCACTTAATTTATCTCCTGCATTTATTTTGTTCTGATTTATTAAAAAGTCCAATGCAAAATGAATACCCTTTAAATCTCTTCCAATTACATTTATATCTCTCGGTTCGTATGCACCTATAGCTATAACTATTGCATCAAATGTTCTTTTTAAGTAGTTAATAGATATATCGCTACCAACATTTACATCAGTTTCAAATATTATTCCTTCTGCTTTTAATTGTTCTATTCTTCGATCAATTATATGTTTTTCTAATTTGAAATCAGGTATTCCATATCTGAGCAATCCACCTACTCTATTATTCTTTTCAAAAACTACTACATTATGACCTTCTCTTACCAATTGTTGAGCACAGGCTAAACCAGCTGGTCCAGATCCAATGATAGCTACTTTTTTCCCTGATTTATAATTTGAGATTATTGGTAATACCCAACCTTCTTCCCATCCTTTTTCAATAATTTGTAACTCAATTTGTTTTATTATAACTGGTTCAAAATTTATTGATAAGGTGCAGGATTTTTCACATAATGCAGGACATACTCTTCCAGTGAATTCGGGAAAGTTGTTTGTTAGATGTAATAGTTCAAGAGCTTTTTTCCAATGGTTTTTATATACTAAATGATTCCAATCGCAAATAAAATTATTTGTTGGGCAACCAAATGTATGACAAAATGGTATTCCGCAATCCATACATCTTGAAGCTTGTTCAATAATATTGTTTTTCGGTAGTAAAATTTCGAATTCATTAAAGTTTTTTATTCTTTCTTCTATTTGAATTTTTTTTGGATTTTCTCTTTGATATTCTTTAAAACCCCCTGATTTAGCCATTGTACACCTCCTCTGTAGCGGATACTATTTCAATATCTCTATGCTCACTTTGTTTTATTCTTTCTAATACTTTTTTATATTCTAATGGTATTACTTTTACAAAAAGTGGAAGACTAGATTCCCATCTTTCAAGTATAGCTTTAGCTTTTGGGCTTGAGGTAAGTAAAAAATGTTTTTCTAATAATGAACGAAGAAAAGAAATATCCTTTTTATCCCATACACTTTCCAGGTCAACCATATCTAAATTGCATTTGGTATCAAACATTTGTGTTTCATCAAATATAAAAGCAATACCACCACTCATACCAGCAGCAAAGTTTTTACCAGTCGAGCCAATACATACCACTACACCACCAGTCATATACTCACAAGCATGATCTCCAACACCTTCAACTACTGCCGTCGCACCACTATTTCTTACTGCGAATCTTTCTCCAGCTTTCCCATTAATAAATACTTCACCTGAAGTAGCACCATATAAAGTAACATTACCACAAATGACGTTATCATGAGGTGAAAAGCTTGCGTTTTTTTCTGGTACAACTATAATTTTTCCACCAGCCATACTTTTACCTAAATAATCATTAGCATCACCTTCTATTTTAAATGTAATACCTTTAGTTAAAAAAGCACCAAAGCTTTGACCGGCAGAACCATAAAAATTGATTTTTATTGTATCATCTGGTAAATAATTTTGTCCGTATTTGTTAATAATATATCCACTTAATCTTGCTCCGACAGCTCTATGTATATTTTTAATTGGTAAAGATATCTCTATTGGTGATAAATGTTCAATAGCTGGTTGTAATTGATTCAAAAAATTATCATCGTACATTTCAACATCTTTTTGAATGTTTGGAATATGGTAAATATTAGTATTTTTAATTCTAGGATTCAGAATAGGTGATAGATTTAATTTCTGAGCTTTCCATAAATTAATTGGTGGTTTAAATTCGAGAATGTCTGTTCTTCCTATCATTTCATTAATTGTTCTGAAACCTAAATAAGCCATAATTTCTCTTATTTCTTGAGCTAAAAACTTAAGGAATCTTTCAATATATTCTGGCTTTCCTGAAAACTTAGCTCTTAATAAAGGATCTTGTGTAGCTATTCCAGTTGAACAGGTGTTTTGATGGCACTTTTTAAGTAAAACACATCCTAAAGTAACTAAAATTGAAGTTGCAAAACCATATTCTTCTGCTCCAAGTAAAGTTGCAATTACAATATCTCTTCCTGTTTTTAATTGACCATCAACTTGAATTTTTATTTTTTCTCTTAAATCATTATATATTAGAGTTTGATGGGTTTCTGCTAAACCAATTTCCCATGGTATGCCTGTATGCTTAATTGAAGTTAATGGTGAGGCACCAGTTCCTCCTTCATAACCGGAAATTACAACAATATCTGCCTGAGCTTTAGCAACCCCTGAGGCTATTGTTCCTACTCCGGACTCCGAAACAAGCTTTACTGAAATTTTTGAATTTGGATTTATACATTTTAAATCATAGATTAATTGAGCTAAATCCTCGATTGAGTATATATCATGATGGGGTGGAGGAGAAATTAATGTGACCCCTTCTGTTGTGTGGCGAACTCTAGCAATATCTGGAGTTACTTTATGTCCTGGTAGTTGGCCTCCTTCTCCTGGTTTAGCCCCTTGTGCAATTTTTATTTGTAATTCATCAGCACTTAAAATATATTCAGGGGTAACTCCAAATCTCCCTGATGCAATTTGTTTCACTTTTGATCTGGAATTATTAAGATTTCTCTCTATATCCTCTCCACCTTCTCCGGAGTTGCTTCTTATTCCTAATCTATTTGCTGCTATAGCAATAGTCTCATGTGCTTCTTTGCTAATTGATCCAAATGACATGGCTGAAATTACAAATCTTTTTAAAATACTTTCTATAGGTTCCACTTCATTTATTGGTATTGAATTTCTTTTTTTGAAACTAAGAATTTTTCTTATTGCTAGAGGACTTCTTTCATCATTGTTTACAAAATTTGTGAATTCTTTAAAAATTTCATAATTATCTGTTTTTGTAGATAGTTGTAATAGTGAAATTGAGTTTGGATTCCAAAAATGCTTTTCACCATCAACCCTTAAGGAATATTCACCACCTGATGGAAGAAAATATTCTAAATTCTTTTTATTAGAATACCCCTTGTTATGTCGCTCTATTGCTTCTTTTTGGATATCTTCGATATTAATTCCATCTAACCTACTTATAGTACCAGAAAAATATTTCTCTACCAATTCATTACATAAACCAATAGCTTCAAAGTTTTGTGAAGCAAAATAGCTATGGAATGTTGAAATACCTAAACGGCTCATGGTTTTGAGTAGACCCTTTTTAACAGCAACAATATATGAATCAATATACTCTTCTGGTTTTAAATTTTCTTCAAGTAAATTATTTTTAGCCATGTTATAAATTGTACTAAGAACTAAATATGGACAAATTGCATCAGCACCGTAACTGACTAACAAAGCATAATGCATAATTTCCCTTACTTCACCGGAATGTATTATTATACTTGTTCGAGTTCGAAGTCCTTTTTTACTTAAGTATTGATGTAAACCTGAACAAGCTAAAAGGGAAGGGATTGGAATCATATTTTCATCTGTATTATAATCTGAAAGAATAAATATTGTTATTCCTGACTGTATTGAATAAGTAGCTTTTGCAAATATACTCTCCATTGCATTTTCTAATGCTTTTTCTCCATCCTTTTTGTTAAATAAGATATCAATCCAAACAACATTAATATCAGGATGATTTGCAATTACAATTTTATTTAAATCTTCAGGAGTTATTATTGGATGGGGGAGTTTAAAACCCTTAAAGTTTTCTGGACTTTCTTCAAGTAGATTGCTTTCACCTCCTACAAAACTTTCAAGTGACATTACTAATTCTTCTCTTAAAGGATCGATTGGAGGATTAGTAACCTGTGCAAATCTTTGTTTAAAATAATAGAATAAAAGATTTGGTTTTTCAGATAACACAGCTAATGGAGTGTCATTTCCCATAGAACCAATTGGTTCCTGTCCTCTTGAAGCCATTGGTGAAATTATTAATTTTAATTCTTCTTCTGTATACCCAAAAATTAATTGTTTTCTTAATAGAGTTTCTTCATCTTCTTCTTGAGCATTAGAAGGAGTAAACAATCCTCTTAAAGTTATAATATTGTCTTTTATCCATCTTCTATAAGGTTTTTGCCTGGAAATTTTTGCTTTAATTTCTTTATCAGGTACCACTCTATTTTGATTGAAATCAACAAGCAACATTTTCCCTGGTGATAGCCTGCTCTTTTTAATAATATTTTCCGGTGTAAATTCTAATACACCACTTTCTGATGCCAAAACAATAATTCCATCTTTTGTTACTGTATATCGAGTAGGTCGCAACCCATTTCTATCAAGAATAGCTCCTAAATATCTGCTATCTGTAAAAATAATTGCTGCTGGACCATCCCATGGTTCCATAATTGCTGAGTGAAAATCATAGAAAGCTCTTTTATCTTCACTCATATGGATTTTTGGGCCGTATGCTTCAGGTACCATCATCATCATTGCATGTGGAATTGACCTTCCTCCGAGTACTAATAACTCAAGAACGTTATCAAAAATTGCTGAATCACTACCAGTTTCAATAATGATTGGTTTTATTTTTTCTATGTCATCTCCAAATAAATCTGATTTTAGATGGAATTCTCTCCATTTCATTCTGTTTATATTTCCATTGAGAGTATTTATTTCTCCGTTATGTGCTAAGAAACGAAATGGTTGTGCAAGATTCCATGTCGGTTGTGTATTTGTGCTATATCTCTGATGAACTATACCAAATTTTGATTTAAATCTAGAATCAGATAAATCTAAATAATAATTATTTAATTGATTGGCTGTTAATAGACCTTTGTATACAATTCTATTTGAAGAGAAACTTGCTATATAGAATTGACTCATATCACTTTTTTCAGCGTCAATAGTTTTTTCGATTTGTCTTCTTATAACATATAGCTTCCTTTCAAAATTTTCTCTTTTTATTTGACCTCTGTGAACAAATACTTGATAAATAGTCGGTTCAGTTGATTTAGCTAATTCTCCAATACATGAATTATTAACTGGTACTTTCCTCCAACCTAATATGTCACACCCTTCATCGAATACAAATTTCTCAATATATTTGATGCAATTTTCTTTATGTTTTTCATTTGAAGGAAGAAATATCATCCCAACCCCATAATCACCTAAATCAGGTAACTTTATACTATCATTTTGTAAATTCTCTCTGAAGAAAGAATCTGGTATATCTATCATTATACCTGCTCCGTCTCCAGTAGATTTATCTCCACCAAGTGCACCTCTATGTTCAAGGTTTATTAATACTTTGATTGCACAATTGATAATATTATGTGATGGCAAACCATCTAATTTTGCAACAAAACCAACTCCACAACTATCACTTTCAAATCTTGGATCGTATAAACCGTTCTGTAATAAACAACCGTTTGCTTTTGTATATCTTTTCATAAATTTTTCCCTTAAATAAAATAAAATCCTATTCCCCTCAAAAAAAGAAGGGACTAAATAAAATAAATTTGTTTTTGTAGATAGATTAGTGGCGTAAATTTACAAATCGAATAAGAAAGATAGATGTGTTTTTAAGAATATATCTTTGAGTTTTTAGATATTTTTCGAATCTAAATAAAATCATTTTAATTTTTAAGTAAAAAGTTCTTTTTTTTTTATTTTAATAATTTTAGAATAAAAAGTCAATACTTTTTTAAAAAAAACTTTATTATTTTCTAATTTATTTAGGTTACAAACTAATATTTCTTTAATATTTTAATAAATCTATCAATAAAATATAATTTATCAAAAATTGCAGTAAATATTGATTAATCAAAGAATTTCATTTGTAAAACATTTTTATCTTTTTATTTTATTTAAAAAATAGTATATTGTATACGTTAAATTTGAGAAATTTTTTATTATAAGGATTGATCAATGTCTGAAACTGTAAAATCAAAAAAAGTACAGGGTTCTGTTTATGTTTTTTTTGAAAGATGTAAAGGTTGTGGTTTTTGTGTAGAGTTTTGTCCAACTAAATGTCTCGAATTATCTAAAGATTTTAATTCCAAAGGATATCATCCTCCTTTCCTTGCAAGACCAGATGAATGCACAGGATGTGATTTATGTGGAATGTTATGTCCAGACTTTGCAATTTATGGTTTTAGAATAAAAAAGGATAAGGAGGTTATATGATTACTGCAGACCCAAAATCAGTTCTAACAGGTTCTCATTTTATTGATGGTGATCATGCTTGTTGCGAAGGTGCACTTGCAGCTGGCTGTAATTTTTCTGCAGGGTATCCAATTACTCCTTCAACAGAAGTTGTAGAAAGAATAGCTCAGAGATTTCCATTAATTGGTGGTATTTTTATTCAAATGGAAGATGAAATTGCAGCATCTATTGCTATTCAGGGTGCTGTATGGGCAGGTAAAAAAGCTATGACGGTTACTTCAGGTCCAGGTTTTTCACTTATGATGGAACATATTGGGCTTGCTGTAATGGCAGAAGTGCCTTGTGTTTTTGTTAATGTTCAAAGAGGAGGTCCCTCTACAGGTTTGCCAACTCTGCCTGCTCAAGCTGATATGATGCAAGCAAGATGGGGATCACACGGAGATTATGAAATAATAGCTATATCTCCAAATTCTCCACAAGAATGTTTCGATTTTACAATTAAAGCTTTTAATCTCTCAGAAAAATATAGAGTGCCTGTTATGGTTATGATGGATGAATGTGTTGGCCACATGACTGAAAAGGTTGTGATACCAGAAGCAGATAAAATTTTACTTGAACCCCGTAAGTATACTACTCTTCCTCCTGAAACATATTTACCCTATGAACCTGATTCTAATTTAGTTCCATTTATTGTTAAGGCTGGTGATGGCTATAATATTCACGTAACTGGATTGACTCATAATGAAAAAGGTTATCCTGAAATGACAGTATCTGCTCAGGATAGATTGGTAAGAAGATTAGTAAATAAAATAAAATTAAACGCAAAAGATATTATTGATTATGATGAAAATAATATTGATGATGCTGAAGTTATTATAGTTTCTTATGGTATTACTTCAAGAGTTTCTCTTCCAGCAATTGAACTTGCTCGCAGCGAAGGATTGAAAGTCGGACATTTAAGACTAAAGGTTGTATGGCCTTTCCCTGAAGATAGAATTAAAGAACTATCCAAAAAAACTAAAGCATTTGTTGTGCCAGAGTTAAACCTTGGTCAAATAGTTCTTGAAGTTGAAAGATGTAATAAAGGAGGAGCTGAAGTATTATCAGTTACTCATGCTGGTGGTGGTGTACACGACCCAATGGATATTTATGAAACAATAAAAAAAGCATTAAAAAAATAAGAAGTGAGTTATATGAACGAAGAAAATATATATTTAAATGAAATTCCTCAACATCCAATCGGTTCTTTACTTAGGATGGATAGGATTCCTCATATTTGGTGCCCTGGTTGTGGCATTGGAACAACTGTGAATTGTTTTGCAGAAGCATTATTTTCGTCTGGATTAGATTTAAAGAAGGTATCTATTGTATCTGGCATTGGTTGTACAGGAAGGGTTGCAGGTTATCTCAATTTGGATTCTTTTCATACTACTCATGGAAGAGCAATACCTTTTGCAACAGGTCTTAAGTTAGGTAATCCAAATTTAAAAGTTGTCGTATATAGTGGAGATGGAGATCTTATTTCAATAGGAGGGAATCATTTTATTCACGCTGCTAGAAGAAATATGGATATGACTGTAATTTGTGTAAATAATTTTACTTATGCAATGACTGGAGGTCAGGTTGGTCCTACTACTCCACAATCTGCAATTGTTACTACTGCTCCATATGGTAGCTTTGAAGAAACTTTTAATTTACCATATTTAGCTGAGTCTTGCGGTGCTGTTTATGTTGCAAGATGGACTGCATATCATGTAAGACATTTGCAGAAGTCAATAAAAGAAGCTTTACTTAAAAAAGGTTTTTCATTTATAGAAATTTTAGCTCCTTGTCCAACTTTATATTCTAGAAGAAATCGATTAGGTGATGGACTAGATCAAATGTTATATTATAAAGAAAATAGTGAAATTCGGAATAATGCTGATACTAGAACTGTTGGGATTACATATCAAGGTAAAATAATAATTGGTAAATTTATTGACCGTGAAAGACCAACATATCTTGAAGCAATGAATGAACAATTATCTAAAAAGCTTGGTTCAAAATATATTCCTTATGAGGGTTAACAATGAGAAAAGAAATAAAAATTGGTGGTTTTGGTGGGCAGGGTGTAATTCTTAGTGCTCATATAATTGGGAAGGCTGCTTCAATTTTTGCAGATAAATACTCAACAATGATTCAATCTTTTGGACCAGAAGCAAGAGGGTCATCTTGTAGTGCTCAGGTAATAATTTCTGATCATCCTGTTGAGTATCCATATGTAACGAAACCTGAAATTTTGGTCGTAATGTCTCAAGAAGCATATACAAAGTTTTTACCAGAGCTAAAAGATGATGGCATTTTAATTACTGAAAGTGATTTAATACAAATTGATAGTAATTTGAAACCTTCGATAAAGCATTTTTCAATTCCTTCTACTCGAATCGCTGAGGAGTTAGGAAGAAAACTTATTTTAAATATTGTTATGGTTGGTTTTTTTACTGCTGTAACAAGTATTTTAGATAGGGATTCTGTTTATAAGGCAGTGGAAAGTTCTGTTCCAAAGGGGACTGAAAGTCTAAATTTAAAAGCTTTTACTCAGGGGTATGAATTTGGTATTGACCTTTTAAAAAAATTAAGCTAAAATCAAACCAAGTTAATATAATTAAGGTAATAAGTCTTTTGATATTTAATTATTTCCTTTTTATTATCAAAAGACCTTAATTATATAAAAAATATAAGAAAATATTATCGGAGAATTGTATGGATATCTATCCAAAAAAGATGAATTTAAAAGATAAAACTGTGGTAGAATTAAGACCTCTAACACAAAATGATAAAGGAATATTAATCAACTTTTTTTCTTCATTAAATGAGGAAGAAAAATTTTATTTAAAAGAGGATGTAAATAATCCAGAAATAGTTGATCGTATTTTTCGGGATCTGGATTACAATCGCGTTTTCCCTCTTATCGCTCTGAAAGATAATGAGATTATTGCTTATGGTACTCTTTATTTAAATACTTTCGGCTGGATGAAGTATAATGGAGAGATGAGAGTATCAGTACTTTCTAAATTTCAGAATAAAGGTCTAGGTACATTAATGACAGCTGATTTAGTAAAAGAAGCAGTTAATCATAGGTTGCATTATTTGCAAAGCCTATTTTGTTCTGATCAGGCAGCTGCAATTAAAGTTTTTGAAAACGCAGGTTTTAAAATTGAAGCTATTTTAAGAAAATATGTTATTAATATCAATAATGAACCCCGAGATTTAATTATCATGACTAATGATGTGAATGAATTATGGAAACAAATGGAGGATATTTACTACGAATTTGAGTACAAAAGATTTGAATAAATTTAACATTGATAAATTTTATAATATTATTGAGAATAACAAGTTTTTTGTAATTACAACTCATATCAATCCTGATGGAGATGCCATTGGTTCTGCTATGGCTTTATTCTTTTTTTTGAAATTATTCAATAAAGAAGTAAAAGTAATTAATCATAGCGAAACTCCAAAGTATTATCAGTTTCTGGATCCAAAATCTGAAATAGAAACACTTAATAATACCAACTCCGATATAATAATTAATGCAGATGTAATTTTTTTGGTTGATCTAAATGAAGTAAGTAGGGTAAAGTCATTAAAAGATATTGTGCTTAAATCAAAAGCTAAAAAAATTATTATAGATCATCATCAACCGAATTCACCTTTTGCAGATTTTGAATTTACTGATGTAGAGGCTTCTTCAACAGGTGAAATAATTTATAAACTTATTTCACATAAGTATAACTCTTATATCAATAAAGATATTGCAACATCTCTTTTTGCTGCAATTATGACTGATACTCAATCTTTTCATTTACCAAGAACTACTTCTGAAGTTTTTCGTATAGCTGCTGATTTAGTTGATAAGGGAGCTAATCCACCTGAAATATATAAAAATATCTATGAAACAAATGACCCAAATAGATTTTATTTGCTTAGTGAAGTATTAAGTAATATGAAAATAATTAAAGATGGCAAAATTGTATATTTTATTGTTAAGCAGGAGATGTTTGATAAAACAAATACTTTAGAGCCAGATGTAGAAAACTTTATAAATTATGGTTTACAGATTGCAACCGCAGAAATTGTAATCTTTTTTGTTGAATTAAAAGATGGTGTTAAAATTAGTTTTAGATCACGAAATAATATACCTATTAACGAATTAGCAAAAATTTATGGTGGAAATGGTCATATTAATGCTGCTGGAGCAAGGTTATATAATATTTCATTAAATGAAATATTGCCAGATGTTTTAAATAACGCTGTCACTTTTTTAAATTAGTTTCTATTCTTTTTAATAACTTCTTTGATAAAATCCGTTTTAGCAGAAGCATAATCATCAGTTTTTGCCCATTCATTTTGAGCTAATTCTAATTTTAGGGTTTCATATTCTTTTCTGATTCGTTTGTTATTAATCAATAAATTTCTAAAAAGGATATGTTCATTCCAAAATTTTGTGTTTATTTTTACAACATGTAGGTGAATCAATCTATTTGTTAGAGTCATATTTTCAGGATTTAATTTTAAATCCCTACTTATTAAAATTTCTTTTTTGGGTTTAATAAAAAATCTTCTTTCTGGAATTACTGATTCATATTTTTTTACATACAAATATTTTAATTTTTTAATAATTGATACAATGCTATCAAGAGAATGAATATTGTTTATTCCTAACATAATGTCAATTATTGGTTTTGCAATTATGTCTTTTACAGCAGTGCTTCCAATATGCTCAATAGTTGGATTATACTTTTTAAGAGTGGATAGAAGTAATTCTTTTTCTTTTTGAAAAATTACATTCCATTCTTGTTTATGTTTTGATAAAATGATTTTCATTTATTTTGTTTATTAATTAACCATATTGTTCCCAATATTCCAGGTTTTTTTCTGTTAGGATTAGGGGGATCCATTTTTTGAAAAGTACCTCTTGGGACATTTGGTTGATAATATACTGTAAGTATTTTATTTGGTTCTATTTCAATGGATACAGGGTAGCCAAGATCTCCATTTGGTCCATCATCTCTAATTATAATCTCATTTTCATGTTTCCATGTTATACCGTCATCACTTATACAAGCTCTCTGTCCGAAAGGTTTTCGTCTATACCCATAAGATATTAAAACTCTACCATCTTTTAACTGTAATATATGAGCCGGAAAACCCCAAATCGGTATTGGATATGGTTCTACCCATGTTTTACCATTATCATCAGAGTAGGTTTCCCATAATAAGTTTTTATGATCTTGATTATTGTATGGATTGATAGCTGTAGTTCTAACAATCATAATAATTCTACCGTTCGAAAGTTTGCAAATAGTAGGTTCACTGAAAGCCAAATTTTTAAAATTTGGAAATTGAATAGAGTCTGTTTCCCAATTCCAAATTTTATTTTTGCCGTTTGTTTTATGAATTGTAATTATATTGTTTTTTGAATACCCTGCTATTATTATTGTTCCATCTTCTAACTCAAAACCAGCTCGAAAAGTTTCTGGAGATCTAATTGAATCAGACCATGATTTTCCATTATCAGTCGAAATTTTTAAGTGAGATCCTGCTAATTCTTTAGCTTTTTGATATTCTTCGCTTTTAGTATATTCTGCCCATTTGATTAATTGTTCATTTGTATATGCTTTTATTTTTACAAAATCTTCTTCAAATAATTTAGTGGGATGGAATGATGAGCCAAAAAAACCAACAATTCTTCCGTCTAGTAATTTCATTATAGAAGGATGTCTATCATCAAGCGGGGTATTGAAGATAATTTCTGGTTTTGACCATGTTTTACCTTTATCAGTCGATTTTATTAATAAAATTTCTCCTGTTGGTGTGTGATGTTCTTCAGCTCTGCAAAAAACTACTAAAATATCTCCATTATTTGCTTGAATTATGTTTGGCCAGGCACAATACATTCCTTTTTCTTCGTAAGCAACAAAGTGTTTTATTATTCTATACTTTGTATTATTTGTTTGTGGGTAAATAATTCCTTTAAAAGATAGAAAGACTATTAATAAAAATAATATTCTTATTTTACATTTCATTAATTATTCCTCTTAAGCTAACTAGACTTTTATTATTTTTTTTCTTTTGAATTTATTGTGAAACTTAATATCGTATTATATTGAACTATAATTATACCATTTCATCCAAAATATCTTTTATATCTATTATTGCAAATGTTGTAGAGTAATCAAACATTGAATATGGCAATATAAGCTTATTATTATGTACTAATCCACCACAAGTATATACTACATTAGGAACATAACCTTGTTTGTTATTCTTTTTAGGTTCTATTATAGGGTTTTTAAGTCTTCCGATTACTTTTGAAGGATTTTTCTTATCTAGCAAAAAGGCACCGATACAGTATTTTCTCATTGGACCAACTCCATGACTTAAAACAAGCCAGCCTTCTTCGATTTCAATGGGAGAACCGCAATTGCCTATTTGAATAAATTCCCATGTGAAACGAGGGCGAATTATTTTTATTGGATCAAACCAAAAGTGCAAGTTATCTGAAAAAACAACAAACAAGTTTTCGTTATCTTGTCTTGATAGCATTGTATATAAACCATTAATTTTTCGAGGGAATAGAGCCATCCCTTTGTTTTTGGCAGCTTCTCCATTTAATGTAAGAAATCTGAAAGAAATAAAATCGCTTGTTTCTAACAATTGTGGGAAAATAATTTTTCCATCATAAGCAGTATATGTAGCAAGATATTTTGTAGTTTTATCATCATCAATAAATTTAACAAATCTTGCATCTTCAATCCCATTAATTTCGGTAGGGGAAGATGGGAAGATAACTCTTTCTGATATAGATGTATAACTATCAAAAACTACCTCGTAATTTGAAAAGGCAAGTGTCTTTATGGCGTCAATTGTTATATGAATATTTGTAAAATAGGTATTTTCTCTAATAAATTTTGTAATACTGTTTAATAATGATTCAAGAGTAAAAGATTCAGATAGTGGTTCAATAATATTTTTACTAATATCATTCCATATTCCAAGTTCAATTAATTTTCTTGTAAATAAGTTTTTTATGAAGAATGGATTAGGATTTTTTATCGGTTCTATTAAAAAGCTAGCAGCTTCATTTAAAGAAATTTTGTTATTTTTGATTACTCCTTCTCTAAATACAATAGAAGAAACATGTCCCTCTCCAATTGCTCTTAAGCTTAATATAAACCGAAGTTCTCCCTTTTTTAAACCGCTTTGATTAGGGTGTTCGATTATTGATGGGTTGCAAAGAGCTGCAGATTCTAAAGCATATTTTTGGGTGAAAAAAGAACCAATTAGAAGCTTCTTATTATAAGGTATTTCAGAATCGTGGGAAATAAATTTTTCAATTAAGTTAAAATTGGTTAATAAAATTTTTTCAATATTAAATTGTTCTGTATTATATTCTTTTTTTATATTATTGATTATCAAATTCCCTTCCTTTTCTGATAAAGAAAAGATTCTCGATAATATGTTTTTTATTCTTTCACTATTTGGAATAAATGGTCTGAATAATACTCTTGATTGAGATGGTACAATGTTTATTGAATCAATATTTTTTACATTCATAATACTTAATTATGTTTATTTCTTTGTAAATAATATTTCAGTATTATTAGCTTCAAAAGAATACATTGTAATTAAAGAAAGTAAACACGCTAAAGTTGATTCAGCACCTTTGTTTAAATTTGCTCCATTCGGTGATAAACCATCACAACATCCTCCGGTTTTATAATCATACAAAGGTATACCTAAGTCATTTTGACCTATAAACCAGTTAAAGGCATTTCTTGCAAATTTTAAATATTTTTTATCTGAACTAATTAGATAGGCCAATAAACATGCATCAATCATAGAATTAACTTCAATAGGTTGTTGATCAAATTTAGCTTTTTCTTTTCCTTTTTGATACCACCCATGATTACCTATAGGAGAGAAAATATTATTATCAAATTGTATTTCTATTAACCAATCTAGAATAATGAAAGCTTTCTGTATTATATTTTGATTATCCATCCAATGCCCAGATAAAAATAAAGCATGAGGTATTCTCGCATTAGCATAGGATACGAGGTCATTAAACCATGGCCAATTTTTATCTTCAATATTACTAAACATGTTTAGTAGCTTGCTCAATAAAATATCTTTTATCCTTCTAACTTCAGTATCACCTGAAAATTTTGAAAGGTAAGCATGAATTCCAATTAATGAATATGCTAATGCTCTTGGATGTTCTAGAGAATTCACATTTTGCAGCCCTTTGTGAAATAATTCAGTGCTTAATGCAATAATTTCTTGATTTGATGAAATTGCACTTGTAATTCCTAAGCTCCAAATTGTTCTACTATGGCTGTCTTCTGATCCTTTTTCCTCAAGCCATGACCTATTATATGACATGAAATTTCTAAACCAGCCATTTTCAGGGTTTAAAGAATCTTGGATAAATGAAAGATATTTTATCTGATAGTTTGATAATATATCTGAATATAGATTCATATTCAAAGTTAAAACAACAAACAATAATGCTCTGGAATTATCATCAAGGCAATATCCATATTTTCTGTTTGGAATTGAGTATGTAGCGTGCTGTAATATTCCTGTATCATCTGTTAGGGTGATAAGATGATTAATGTTAATTTCTGGTATAGTAAATTCTTCTATTTGAGTGATTTTAAAAGCTGGGATTGGATTTTTTATCCTTTCTTCTTTTACTTCGTTAAATACTGCTAGATAACTGCTTGCAACTTGAGGCCAAATTGCACCTCTACTAAATAGATAGGCTTTCTTTCTCATGCTATTTCTTTCTAAATCGTCAGCAAGCAACTTATTAATAGCATCACTTATTGCATTTTTGTCTCTAAAGTTTACTAATATTCCTCTTCCATCTCTTAATAACTCTTTAGCACACCAATATGGAGTAGAAATAGTTGCTTTTCCTAACCCTAAAGCATAAGATAGAGTTCCTGATATGATTTGATCTTCGTTTAAATATGGAGTGATGTAAATATCCGTTGCACCAATAAATTCGCATAATTCTTTTATATCTACGAATCTATTTACAAAAAAAACATTGTTATCAATTCCAAGTTTCTTTACTAATCTTTCTAAATTTTGTCTATATTCTTCACCTTCATATTTTTTTACATTAGGATGTGTTACTCCAAGAACAAGATATACTACATCAGGATTTTTTTCAATTACCTTTGGTAATGCTTCAATAACATATTCAATACCTTTATTTCTTGAAAGTAAACCAAATGTGAGAATTACTTTTTTACCTTCTACACCAAATTGATCTTTATAAAAGTTTGGATCCACAAATGGCATATCTGGGATGCCATGAGGTACTAAAATAATTTTACTTTTATTTATTTCATAGATTTCTTCAAGAAATTCTACTGCTTTTTCCGCCATTACAATTACTCTTGATGAAAGGTTAGACAGTTCCTGTAAAATTTTTTTCTGTTTTTCATTGGGTTTTGAAAGTACGGTATGTAAAGTACTTACTATTGGCATTCGCAAATTGCGAAGTAAGTGTAAAATATATTCTCCTTCGTTTCCACCAAATATGCCATATTCGTGTTGTAAGCATACGAGATCTACTTGTTGGAAATTTAAGTACTCAGCAGCTAGATTATAATCAGAGAAAATATTCTGATTTATTTCAAATTTTACTTCTGAAGGATATTTATATCCTTCATTTCTATCATTCATTGCCACTGTAAAACATTCAATATTTGGATTAGATTTTTGAACAGATTGAACTAAATCTGTTGTAAAAGTTGCAATACCACATAGTCTGGGAAGATAATTCCCAATAAAGGCTATTCTTCTAATTTTTTCCAATTTTAGTTCCTCATTTTTTATAATAAAATAATATTTTTTTAATCAAAATCAATATTTTAAAATCATACAAAAACATAATAATTATTATAATAAATTTATTTTTAGGAATGAATATCTAATACTTTAGGTATTATTACCTTGATATTAAAAACTTCATTTTATAAATTTAAATATTTGTTAAAAATTATAGATATGAATATTTTACAGATAGCACCAAAAATACCTTATCCTCTTTACGATGGAGGAGCAATAGGAATTTTTAATATAACTAAATATCTTGCATTAAGAGGTAATAATATTACCTTTATTACATTTTCGTATGACGACAAAACTGATTATCAAGAATTGCAAAAATATTGTAGAGTGTTAACTGTTAAAAAAAATAATAAAAATTCAAAAATTGGTGCTTTTTTAAGTTTTTTTTCAAGGATACCTTATACACATAAAAAATACTTTTGTTCTGAAATTTTTGATCTTATAGATGAAGAGTTAAAAAACAATTCTTATGATATAGTTCATATTGATCATCTGCATATGTCAATTTATGGGAAGTATATTAAAAAAAAATATAACTTACCTGTAGTATTAAGAGAACATAATTATGAAACATTAATTTGGGAAAGACTTTATAAGAATGAAAAAAATTATTTTAAAAAAATGTTTTTCAAAAATCAGTACTCAAAAATTAATGTTTATGAACCTGAAGAATGTAAATTCTTTGATAAATGTTTAATGGTTACAAAAGATGATTTAAATAAACTTTTATCAAGAAATCAAAATATAAATACAGAGGTAGTGCCTGCTGGTGTTGATATTGATTATTTTTCAAATTTTGATAATGCTATAATCCAAAAAAAAAGTATCCTTTTTATTGGGTCTTTAGAGTGGTTCCCAAATCTTGATGCTTTTAAATGGTTTTATAAGAAAATATTTCCACTAGTCTTAAAAAAAGTACCAGATGTAAAACTTTATGTTATTGGGAAAAACCCTCCAGAAGAAATTAGAAATATTAAAGATCCAAATGTTGAAATTTATGGTATGGTTGAGGATATTCGTCCATTCGTATCTAAAGCTAATGTATGTGTTGTTCCTCTTAGAATTGGTGGGGGGATAAGAATCAAAATCCTTGAATTACTTTCTATGAAGAAAGCCATTGTAACTACAAGTATAGGTATTGAAGGGATTGATGTAATTGATGGTGAACATCTTATTGTTAAAGATTCTGAAAATGATTTTGCTGATACTATAATTAAATTATTTAATGATGATGATTTAGTTTATAAACTGGGTTATAATGGTTTTAATTTAATAAAAAATAAATACAGCTGGAATATTATTGCTGAACTAATTGAAAATATTTATAAAAAATTAATAAATTAGTAATGGATAAAATAAAAAAAATTAATTTTCTTACTCAGTATTACTACCCTGATATTGCCTCTACGGGTCAACTGATGACAGAACTTGCAGAGATGCTCACTAAACGAGATATGGATATTTGTGTTTATACTACAAAACCATCATATGTGAAAAAAGGAGATGCTCCAAAATTTGAGATACATAATAATGTAAAAATAAATAGAGTTTTTTGTTTCAACGCAAATAAAAATATTCCCCTTGGTAGAACAATAAATACAATTTCTTTTCTGCTTTCAATTTTTATTAAATTGCTGTTTACTGATAGAAAAGCGATTAATTTTATCGTTTCAACACCTCCACTTTTACTTTTTGTAGGTTACTTTCTTTTTCTCATAAAAAGGCAAAAATATGTTTTACTTATTTACGATATTTATCCTGATGTTGCTGTAGCACTTAATTACTTTAAAAAAGATAGTCTTATAGTCAAAATTTGGGATTGGTTTAATAAAAAAACAATTTCAAAAGCAGAAAAAACAGTTGTTTTAAGTGAGGGTATGAAAAGGCTCATTTTATCCAAGTTTGAAAATACCGATAAAATTGAAAATAAGATGAGCATTATTCATAATTGGGCTGATGATAAATTTTTCAGGTTAATTAGCAAAGAAGAAAACTATTTTATTAAAAATAATAACTTGGCTAATAAATTTATTCTTTTATATTCAGGAAATTTGGCTTTATATAATAGCTTTGATACAATCTTAGAAACCGCTAAAATAATAAATGACCCGGATATACTCTTTTTAATTATTGGTAATGGAGGAAGAAAAAAAGAAATTGAAGACTTTATTGAAAAAAATTTATTGACAAATGTTAAAATGATGGATTATCTTCCGTTTAAGGAATTACCATACTCGATTTCCTCTGCTGATGCTACTTTTGTGACCGTTAGAGATGGTATTGATGGAATTAATATGCCAAGCAAACTTTATACTATTATGGCTTGTGGAAAGCCGATTTTAGCTTTAGGGAAAAGGGGAGGAGATGTACATAATATGATAGAAAATGCAAAATGTGGTATTTTTATAGAACAGGGAAATACAAAAGAATTATATGATGCTATAATGTTTTACAAAAATAATCCTGATATTTTAAAAGAGCATGGATTAAATGGTAGAAAGTATTTTGAAACACACTACACATTAGGAATTATTTCAAATCAATATTTTGAATTGTTTTCGGGTATTAAATAATTGTCAAGAAAAAAAGAAAAAATATTACTTCTTATTGCAGACTTTTTGGCTTTTAATTTAGCTTGGTTAGTTCATTATTTTATTAGAGTAAAGAGTGGAATCATTCCCTCTTCATCGCCTATTGAACTTCTTCTTCCAATGTTTGTTATTTACTTATACTGGCTATTTTTATTTTACTTTTTTGGTTTATATACAACTTGGTATGCAAAATCAAGATTTGATGAGTTTGTTTCAATCGTAAAGACTGTAAGTTTTGGAGTATTTGTTCTCTTTTTTGCTATTTATATTGATGATACTTCAGTTGGTGTTACTGGAGGTCAAAGAGCAATAATTCTGATTTATTGGTTTGTTTTGATTTTACTTTCAGGTTCCAGTCGATTCTTAATCCATTCAGTTCAAAGAGGATTATTGCTAAAAGGTATTGGATTAAAAAAATCTTTAATTATTGGTTCTCCAGAAAAATCCTATTATTTGTATTCACAGATAAAAAAATTTCCTGCCTTAGGTTATGAAGTGGTTGGATATTTAAGGATTAATAGTAATAATGAAATCTTCAAATTTGAAAATATTAAATTATACTCTGAATTTTCAAAACTACCTGAAATTATAAAAGAAGATAATATCGAAGAAGTATTAATTGCTGTTGATTCTTCTGAGCATGAAAAATTAATTGACATTTTATCTTATTGTGAACCTTTTAAAATTGGAATTAAGATAATGCCTGAAATGTATGATATTGTTTCCGGTCAGGCTAGAGTTAATCAAATTTATGGATTACCTTTAATTGATCTTGTTCCACCTTTGCTTCCTGAATGGGAAAGAAAAGTAAAAAGAATAATTGATTTTATTATTGCTCTTATTATTCTTGTACTATTCTTACCTTTTGGAATTATTATTGCGATACTTATTAAATTGGATTCAAAAGGCCCTGTTTTCTATAAACAGGTTAGAGTAGGTGAAAATGGGAAAGAGTTTAATATTTACAAATTTCGTTCTATGGTTCAAGATGCAGAAAAACTAACCGGTCCAGTTTGGTCTATGCCTAATGATCCAAGAATAACAAGAGTAGGTAAAATATTACGAAAATATAGATTGGATGAATTCCCAAATTTTATTAGCGTTTTATTAGGGGATATGAGTTTTATTGGTCCCAGACCTGAACGACCTTTTTTTGTTGAGAAGCTTTCAAAAGAAATACCTCTTTATAGAAGAAGGTTAAGGGTAAAACCTGGTATAACAGGGTGGGCTCAAGTAAAGCATAGATATGATGAATCATTGGAAGATGTTAAAATTAAACTTCAATACGATTTATATTATATTGAGAATATTTCTTTAAGACTTGATTTTAAAATAATACTTTATACAATTTATACTATTTTATTTGGTAAAGGTAGATAGGAGAAATTTTATGCCTAAAGCTCTTGTATGCATTCCAACTTATAATGAGATTGAAAATATTGAGAAAATTATTCCTAAAATTCTTTCTATGGATGATGAGATTGAAGTCTTAATTATTGATGACAACTCTCCCGATGGTACTGGTGATAAAGTTGAAGAAATGATGAGTGAAAATAAACGAATACACTTGATAAAAAGGCCTGGAAAAATGGGGCTTGGTACTGCATATGTGGAGGGTTTCAAGTACGCAATAAAAAATAATTTTGATCTGGTATTTGAAATGGATGCTGATTTTTCTCATGACCCTAATACTATTCCTTCTTTTCTTGAAGCGATAAAAGATAATGATCTTGTACTGGGTTCAAGATATATTAATGGCATAAATGTTCTAAATTGGCCAATGAAAAGGCTTCTCCTAAGCTATTTTGCTAACGTTTATACAAAAATAGTTACAGGAATGAAAATTAATGATGCTACTGGTGGTTTTAAATGTTTTCGTATAGAAGTTCTTAAAAGCATTGATCTTGATAAAATAAAATCTAATGGATATTCTTTCCAAATAGAAATGACTTTCAAAGCATGGAAGAAAGGATTTAGAATTAAAGAAATTCCCATTATTTTTATGGATAGACAACAGGGAACATCAAAAATGAATAAGAAGATTATTCATGAAGCAATTTTTATGGTTTGGAAATTAAGATTTAGGAGTTTATTTAAAAAGCTGTGAATAAACCAACTATTTCGATAATAATTGTAAACTATAATGTTAGAGAATTTCTTGTTAATGCTCTACATTCTTTGCAAAAAGCATTAATTGGTATACAGAATGAAATTTTTGTTGTTGATAATGCCTCAATTGATGATAGTGTGGAGGTGTTAAAACGAGATTTTCCATCAGTTATTTTAATTGAAAACAATGAGAATCTTGGTTTTGCTAAAGCAAATAACTTGGCTCTAAAAAGATGTAGAGGTGATTTTATACTTCTTTTAAATCCAGATACACTAATTGGTGAAGATACAATTAGAGTAATGCTTAATTTTTTTACTGAAAATCCTACCGCTGCAATTGCTGGTTGTAAAATTTTAAATTCTGATGGAACTTTACAGCTTGCATGTCGTAGATCTTATCCAACACCCTGGTCTTCTTTTTCAAAATTATCTGGCTTGAGTTCTCTTTTTCCACGTACTAAACTTTTTGGGAAATATAATCTTACATATTTAGATCCTGATAAAACTTATGAGGTTGAAGCTTTAAGCGGTTCATTTGTTATGTTCCGTAGAGAAGTATATGAAGATATTGGTGGTTTAGATGAAGATTTTTTTATGTATGGAGAGGATTTAGATTGGTTTTATAGAGCACACAAAAAGAACTGGAAAATTTTTTATGTTCATTCTACGAAAATTATTCATTTTAAAGGTGAAAGCACAAAAAAAAGTGATTTTGATGCTGTAAGAAAATTTTACGAAGCAATGCACCTATTTGTAAAAAAACATTACAAGTCTACATCTCTTGTTGTTCCAATTTTAAGAATAGGAATTTTTTTAAGAGCTCTAATTGCTTTTTTTGGAAAATTTTGGATCAAGAATTTCCCAATTATTTTTGATATAATTTTTATTAATATTGCTATCTTTTTATCTGAATATTTACGTTTTGGGAGGTTTTTTGCTTTTCCTCAATATGCTTATCCATTCTATTATATATTTGTTACTATATTTTATTTAGTCACTTTTTCATCATTAGGTATTTATCAAAAATATCGATTCTCTATCTCTAGATCATTATTTGCTGTAATTGTTTCCTTTTTAATTGTAACTTTATTTGAACTGTTTTTTAAAAACTTTGCTTTCTCTAGAGCAACTTTAATATTTTTATTAATTATCACAACCATTTTATTACCGGGGTGGCGTTTTGTTTATAGGATTTTTGAAGGTAGTAGATCTCTTTCATTAAAATATAGGCAAAAGAATATTCTTGGTCCAAGAACATTAATAATTGGTTATAATTCTGGCAGTATTGAATTTATTAAAAATTTGAAGAAAAAATTGAGAGAAGGTTTAGATAATATTGTAGGAATTATGACAGATGTAGATATAAATGAATCGAGTGATTTTAAAATTATTAAATCAAATAATTTAAATGATGTTATTGATAGATATAAGATAGAACAGATCTTGTTTTCAATTAATGCATTATCCTATTCGGAGATATTAAATTTTATCTCAAAATGTAAAAATAAAAATATTGTTTTTAAAATTATTCCAAAGGAAACAGATATTCTAAATGAAAAGAATATTTTACCTGAATTAGATTTAGTTCAAATTGATTTGAAAATTAATAATTTTTTTAATAAATTTGTTAAACGTATATTTGATGTTGTATTATCGTTTTTTTTATTGTTTATATTGTTCCCTATAAAAATTTTTAGTAAAGGAAAGAATAAAATTAGCGTTTTTTATAAAAAGATTTTTGAAATATTTAAAGGTAATATGACTTTCGTTGGACGATCTTTGTCTGATAATATAGATGATACTAATATTTGTAAAGTTGGTCTTGTAAGTTTAGCTAAGTTAAATTTGAAAGACAATGTAAATAATGAAGAAATACAAAGATTGGATTTCTTGTATGCAAAAAACCAATCTTTTTTTCTTGATTGTGAAATTTTGATAAATTCAGTGATAGATTATTTTAAAGAAAAAAGTAAAAATTAATTTTAGGATATAAAATGCCAAAAACAATTTTAGATTTTGAAAAGCCAATCATCGAACTTGAACAAAAAATTGAAGAATTAAAAAGATACTCTGATAATCTAGATATTGCAGAAGAAATTGCTACATTAGAAAAAAAGGTACAATCTTTACAAGAATCAATTTATTCGAATCTTACTAGATGGCAAAGAGTGCAACTTGCAAGACATCCAGATAGACCTTATACTTTAGATTATATTAGTTTAATGACTACAAACTTTATTGAATTACATGGTGATAGATATTTTGCTGACGATAAGGCTCTTGTTGGTGGCTTTGCTAATCTAGAAGGTAGATCGGTTATGATGATTGGGCAGCAAAAAGGCAGGGATACTAAAACAAATATTTATCGAAATTTTGGAATGATGGGTCCTGAAGGTTATAGAAAAGCTTTACGTTTAATGAAATTGGCTGAAAAGTATTCTATACCTGTAATAACTTTTCTTGATACCCCTGGTGCTTATCCAGGCTTAGGAGCTGAAGAACGTGGTCAAGCTGAAGCAATTGCGAAGAATTTATTAGAAATGTCGAGACTTAAAGTGCCAATTATTGTTGTTATTATTGGAGAAGGTGCTTCTGGTGGTGCTTTAGGTATTGGTGTTGGTGATAGAATATTAATGATGGAAAATACCTGGTATGCAGTAATAAGTCCAGAATCTTGTTCAAGTATTTTATGGAGAAGCTGGGATTATAAAGAACAGGCAGCTGAAGCTCTTAAATTAACTGCTACTGATTTATTAGAACAGGGAGTAATTGATAGAATTATTCCTGAACCCCTCGGAGGAGCTCATAAGAGCAGAGAAAAAGCTGCAGCAATATTGAAAAATATTCTTATTGAAGAATTGGATGCTATAAAAGATGTCGATCCTCGCACGTTATTTGAGAATAGAATCAAAAAGTTTGGTAAAATGGGATTTTTTAACGAATAGGTGAAAAATTGTTAGAACATAATACCGAAATTAGGGTTACTTATGCACATACTGATCAAATGATGGGAGTACATCATTCAAGATATTTTGAATATTTTGAAATTGCGAGAACTGAACTTTTTAGAAGTAGAGGTTATACATATAAAGAATTTGAAGAATCTGGTTTTTTATTACCTTTAGTTGAAGCTCATATTAATTTCAAAAAGCAAGCTAAATATGATGATGTTTTGAAAGTAAGAGCATTTGTTAATGAAGATTTTAAGGTAAGACTAAAAATTAATTATGAAATTTTTGTTAACAATATTCTAATATGTACTGGTTATACTGTTCATGCTTTTGTGAAAAAAGAAAGTTTTAGAGCAACAAAAGCACCAAATCACTTTATAAAAGTAATGTCATAATATTTTTGGAGAAGAGATGCTTAGTAAGGAATTATTAGAAATTTTATGTTGTCCAAAAGATCAAGGTGATCTCGAATATGATTCTGAAAAGAATAAATTGACTTGTAAATTATGCGGTAGAGTTTATGATGTAAAAGATGATATTCCAATTATGCTTCTAGATGAAGAAGAAATAAAGGATAAAAATGATTAACATTTTTGAGAGAGAAGATTTAATAGGATTTCTAGAATCTTGTTTAATGGAAGATGTTGGAGAAGGGGATATAACAACAGATGCAATTTTAACTGATGGCTCAATTGGAAATGCAAAAATAATATCTAAAGAAAAGGGTATAATTGCTGGAGTTAAGGTTGCTGAAATACTTTTTGGCCTTGTTGATGAAGATTTGGAGTTTATCTCAAAGTTTAAAGATGGTGATGAAGTTAATATTGGAGACGAAATAATTCTTATTCATGGGAACATTAAAAGTATTTTAATGGCTGAAAGAACAGTCTTGAATTTCATGCAAAGAATGAGTGGTATTGCATCTTTAACTAATAAGTATGTAAAAGAAGTAGCAGGAACAAGAGCTAAAATTTACGATACTAGAAAAACTGTTCCAGGATTACGTTTATTGGATAAATATTCAGTAAAAATTGGTGGAGGTGAAAATCATCGACTGGGTTTATATGATATGTTTTTAATTAAAGAAAATCATATAGCTTCTGCTGGTTCAATCTCAAAAGCAATTAATCTCTGTTATGATTATAGAAAAGATGAAGGTTTAAATTATAAAATTGAAATTGAAGTTACTAATTTAGAAGAGTTAAAGGAAGTTTTAGATAATGGTAAAGCTGATTTAATTTTAATTGATAATTTTGAAATTGATGATATGAAAAAAGCAGTTGAAATAGTTAACAATAGATGTGAAGTAGAAGCTTCCGGAGGTATTACATTCGAAAATTTAAGGAAAATAGCAGAAACAGGGGTTGATAGAATTTCTATAGGTGCACTTACTCATTCTGTAAAAGCATTTGATTTATCATTGCTAATTGATAAAAAATAATAACCTTAATGCTTTCAAAAATTAAACAACTCACCACAGAAACTGCTATATATGGAGTAAGTACAATAATTGGCAGGTTCCTCAATTTTATTTTAGTTCCCTTTTATACTAATGTTCTCAAGCCTTCTGTTTATGGCATAATGACTACAATTTATGCTTATATTGCTTTTTTAAATGTAATTTATGTATATGGGCTTGAATCAGCATATTTTAAGTATGCATCAACCTTAGAGATAGGTAATAAAAAAGAAAATTTTAGTACACCATTTATTTCAATTTTTGCTACTTCCTCAATTTTTACTATGCTATTATATTATTTTTCTCCTGATATTGCGATTTTGGTATCTGGTGGTGATACTTCGTTAATAAAGTATTCAGCTTGGATGCTTTTTTTTGATTCATTATGTGTTATACCTTTTGCTACTCTTAGGTTGGAAAATAAAGCAAGAAAATTTGCTTTAATCAAATTATCTAATATAATAGTAAATGTCACTTTAAACATTATTTTATTGCTTTTATTTAGAACAGGTATTAAGGGCATTTTTATTAGTGGAGTAGCAGCTTCTTTGTTTACTTTTATTTTGCTATTACCCACAATTAAATCCCATTTTGTATTTAGTTTTCCTGATAGATTATACAGAAATCTTCTAGCTTTTGGATTGCCTTATATACCATCTGGTTTATCTGTAATGATTATTCAAGTAATTAATAGACCAATGCTTGAAAAAATGATGAGCTATGAAGCAGTTGGTATATTTCAAGCTAATTATAGACTTGGGATTTTTATGATGTTGATTGTTTCCATGTTTGAATATGCATGGAGACCCTTTTTCTTATCTAATGCAAAAGAGGAAAATGCAAAAGAAATTTTTGCTCGTGTTTTAACATATTTTACTTTGTTTTCTTCCTTCATTTTACTTTCGGTTTCATTCTTTATTGAAGAAATTGTAAAAATTCCTTTACCAGGAAGGGGTTATTTAATTGGTAAAGCCTATTGGGGAGGTTTAAACATTGTTCCAATAATTTTACTTAGTTATTTATTTAATGGTTTGTACTTGAATTTTATAGTTGGTGTATATATTGAGAAAAAAACGAAATATTTGCCTTATATTACTGGGATAGGAGCTATATCAAATATTGTAGCTAATTTGGTTTTAATACCTTTGTTTCAAATGACAGGTGCTGCTATAGCAACACTTTTCAGTTATGTTATTATGGCTTTTGGTATGTATTATCTAAATCAAAAAGTGTACCCTATAAAATATGAATACAATAGATTGCTTAAAATATTTGTGGTTACTGGAATTATATTTTTTGCTTTTTTGTTAATAGATAATAAGTTTAATTTATATCTTGAAATAATAATTAAGTTATTTTTATTAATATTATTTTTGATTGTTCTTTATCTTTTAGGTTTCTTTTACAATTCTGAATTAAAGCAAGTAAGAAAATTATTTGGTAAGTTTATTCCGTAATTTTGGCTTTCTTATAATAATTAACTAATATTTATTGTGTTTATAGCTTAATTTTTGGTTTATATAATAAAGTTATTAATAGTAATTTTGTTTTAAATGCTTTATTTAATTTTTAAACTTTTATTATTATATTTATGTCTATCTTTAAATTTTAAACTAATTAAGTGATTTTATGAAAAAAATATTTCTTTTCTTATTACTATTTACTTTTGTTATTTCTTCGTATTCTCAAAGAGCAGATTTAACTAAAGAGAATATACCTTATAATATCAAAAGAATTTGTATAAATGATAAAATAAATAATCCTGACTATCAAAAAGAGGTTTTAGAAAATACTAAAATCTATAGCCCAGAATTATATCAGGAAATGGTTTCTTACCAATTACAGAAAACTAACAAAATAAATTATCTCATAGGAGATAAAAAAGATTTTTTTGTTCTTAATATTACTAATTCAAGATTCGAATCAATTAAAGCTACTTTAAAGGCAAAAGGGAAATTAGTAAATATATGGGTTGATACAACAGAAATGACTAACGAACATATCACCATGACAGAAATAAATGCAATATTAAACGATCTTGAAAATTCTACTCCTCTAGCTTCTCGCAATCCTAATAAAGGTATTGTAGCTATCGATAATGAATATTTTGGTAACCCACCAAATTATGATGGTGATGGTATGGTAGATTTTTTACTTTGTGATATTAAAGATGGTTTTGATGGTTCGGGAGATTATGTTGCAGGATTTTTTTATTCTAATGATCAAACGACAAATATTGGAAGTAATAGATGTGATTTGTTATATATAGATACATATCCTTCAATATACTATAATGGTAGTAGAAGATTGTCTACCGTATTGCAAACTACAGCTCACGAGTATCAGCATTTAATTCATTATAATTATGATAAATCAGAAATATATTTTGTAAATGAAGCGTTAAGTCAAAATGCTGAGATTATTTGTGGTTATGATGTTTTTAATAGTGTTAAAGAATCAGATTTTTTCTCCAATACAAATATTAGTCTTTTCGATTGGCAAGGAAGAATTGCAGATTATAGTAGAGCTACTTTGTGGCTTCTTTATTTTACAGAACAGCTTGGAGATAACTTGCTAAAAAAATTAGTTCAAAATCCTTTAAAAGGGCTGGACGGTATAAATAGTGCTTTATCACAGGTGTCTTCTCCTTTGTCATTTCAAGAATTGATTGCGAACTGGTCTGTTGCTAATTATTATAAAGATAAGTATTCTAATCCTATGTTTGGGTATGACTACCCTGTAAATGGTAGACCCAATGCAAAATTATACTCTAACCCGAATGTCTTTAATTATACTGATTATGTTTATTTATATGCTTCTAAATATATTGTGTTTAATTCTCAATCCAAGAATTTTAAGTTTAAGTTTACCAGTGAAAAAGGTAATATAAGAATAAAGATGCTTGCTTTTGGTCCCAATGAAAAAAAATATAATGATATTAATTTAAATGAAGAGACTTTTGAATATGATTTTATGAATAAATATGAAACAATAGTTTTTGTTATTACAAATATTGGTAGCAATCCATGGGCAGATTTTACTTTAAATTCTTCTGGTACTGTAGTTCTTGAAAATGATGAAATTGCTTATGATAATGGTACACCTCAGGCGATTGGTGAAACAGGAATTTCTTATCTGAACACAACGGCATATCCTTATGGTGGTTGGGCAGTAAAATTTACTCCGAAAAATTCACAGAATAGACTTAAAAAGGTTAAGTTCTGGGTTGGTTTTGACCAAGAGTTTGATGATGGAACGGCTCCTTTTAATGCTCCTAAAAGATTTCAAGTACATATCTGGAAAGCTCTTAATGATTCAACACCTGGAGAAGATTTAATTACCCCTTTTATTTATCAATCTTATCGTTCACAAATCGCTGATGATTTTATTGAAATTGATTTAAATGCTTATAAAGATAAATTATCAAATATAAATGGACCGATTTTCGTTGGCTTCCTAGAAGATGATGATTATGTAACAGCTGTTGCAATAAACAATTCTTCACCTAATGAGAATAATACAGTTGTTCGGGGTTTAAAATATGATACTCTGTGGTATTCACTTAAAAGACTCTCAATTTTGGGCAATAGTTTAAGTGGCTGGAATGCAATGATAAGAGCATATTTTGTTTATTATGTTTCAACAGGAGTAGAAGAGTTGGAAGAAACATTGCCAAATTCATATAATTTATCTCAAAATTATCCTAATCCATTTAATCCGAGTACCAAAGTTGAATATAATATTCCTGTTCACTCTTTTGTAAATATTACAATTTATGATATTTTAGGGAGAAAAATTAAGACTTTAGTAAATGAATTCCAAAATGCAGGTCGTTATATTGTAAATTGGGATGGATGTGATGATTATGGCAAAAGAGTTGCATCAGGTATCTATTTTTGTAAGATGAATTCCAAAAATTATTCTTCAATAAGAAAGATGAACTTATTGAAATAATTTTGTGATTTACTTAAAAAATAAAACAAAAAAAAGGAATTAAAATTGATTTATTATTTTAATAAATTCAACTCGCAAGAATTTTTTGTTAAATATAAAAACAAATATGTTTTTTTTACATTATTTTTAATTTCTTTTATTTCTTTTACTTATGCTCAAACTGAACAACTCAATATGAAAAGAGTCTTACCTGATTCATTATTTTTATCTCATTTAGAAAAACCAAAAGATTATTTTTCGATCAATAAAAAAACGATAAATAATAACACAAGGTATTTTTATGTCATTAATTTTAGAGAAAAAAAATATGATGCCGTATTAGGTGTGTTAAAATATACAAATGAAATTGTGAAAATATGGGTAGATACTCTTGCTATTCTTAACAATTTTGTTACTCAAAAAGAAATAAATGATTTAGTTAACTATTTAGAAAAATATACTTATGAAAAATCAAAATCTTCTAATACTGGAATTATTCCTTTAGTGTATAAATACTTTGGTATGCCTCCAAATGTTGATGAATATAGAAATAAAGGGCAGGGTGATGGAAAGCTTAATATTTTAATTACCGATATTCAAGATAATTTTTCTGAGTCGGGCGTATACATTCCAGGTTTTTTTAATTATGAAGATGTAGATAAGAATGGTTATATTAGCAATAAAATGGATCTGATTTACATAGATTGCAATCCGGGAATTTTTTATAAAGGTGTAAGGAGTATTGAAAGGGCTTTACCTTCGATTCCTCATGAATTGCAGCATTTGATACATTGGAATTATGACCCAAATGAATGTACTTTTATTAATGAAAGTATGTCTATCTTAGCAGAAATCTTTTGTGGTTTTAGGGTAGATTTACCAGAAGATTATTTTTCTAATCCTAACATATCTCTTTTTGATTGGAATGATGAATTCGAGAAAAATAACACATCTAGAGCTGCTCTATTTGGAGAATACTTAAGAGAACAATGTGGTGATGATTATATAAAATTTCTTGTAACAAATCCTTATAATAAAAATGTTGGTATAGATTCTTCTTTAAAAAAAGCTAGTATAAATAATTGGAATTTTGAACTTTTGGTAACAAATTGGGCAATAGCTAATTATGTAAATGATAAATATTTAAATACAAAATTTGGGTATCATTATAAGCTTTTACAAAAACCAATAGTTGAAAAAACTCATCGAGATCCTAATGTATTAAATAATTATGTTTCTGTCAATCATCTTGCCCCTGTATATATCAAATATACTATGGGTGAATCATTGAATGCTGTTTTTAAATTTAATCCTAATGTTGTTGTTAAAGCTATTGAAATAGGTAATAGTAGATTCAATATTTATGATGTATCTGCTAATTATAATTATGTACAAAATAATTACGGATCATTTTATAACGATATTGTTTTTATCTGTTTAAATTTTAATAAATTTGGTAATGATCCACAATTTGTAAGTTATTCGTCTTCGGGTAAAATGATGGATAGTTATAAGGAAATATCTTATGATGATGGAGAACCTGAAAGTTATGGGCTTTCAACTGAAGTAGGTGTAAAAAGATTTGTTAAATTTAGGATGCCTGCGGGTAAGCAATTGGATAGTGTAAAACTTGCTTTCAAGACTAAAGGCACAGGGCTTTTTCATATTTATAAAGCAACTGATACAAGCGTTTATGCTGTTGATAATATTATTCTTCCTATAATGTTTACTGTTACAGATACTTTTCCAAAATGGACTAAAATTGATCTGACACGTTATAGAATAGTTCCTGAATATGATTTAGCTATTGGTTATGAAATTCTTCCTGGTGATGCTCCTAATCCTTTACTTTGGGGTGATATTACAGATGTAAAGGAAAGAAGCATAGCGTATTTTCCTTCGACTGGTTTATGGTATTCAATAAATACTAATTATTTAATAAGAGCTTATGTTTCGAATTTTACTCTTTCTGTGAAAAAAATTAATGATATTATACCAGAAAATTTTATTTTATACCAGAATTACCCAAACCCTTTCAATAATTCTACAACTATTAAATTCGAGTTAAAAACACGAAGTAGAATTAAATTAAAAATTTTTGACTTATTAGGTAAAGAAGTAATTTCTTTGATAGATGAAGAATTATTACCTGGTGTTTATGCTGTTCAATGGAATGGGAAAAATAAATATGCTGTAAATGTCCCTTCTGGTTTGTATATTTATTGTTTGGAAAATAATGATAAATTATTTTTTAAAAAAATGATATATTTAAAATAAGTTATAAGTTTATGGAGAATAATAATATTTCATATAAATATAATCCTGATAATCCTTTATTGGTAGGTGGGCAAGCAGTTATTGAAGGTGTTATGATGAAAGCACCCAATGCAATTGCTACTGCAGTAAGAAGAGCCAATGGTGAAATTGAAATAAAGAAAGAGCCTTTTATCTCAATTTCTTCAAAATACCCATTATTAAAAACTCCCTTTTTAAGAGGAATAGTTAACTTTATTGAGATGATGATTATTGGAATTAAAACTTTAAACTATTCAGCTGATATTGCTCTTCAAGATTCTGATTATGATGATAAAAGAAAAAATAATAAAAAGAACTACTCAAATTTAACTACTGCTATAACTTTAATTATAGCTTTTCTAATTGGCATGGTAGTTTTTTTTGTTTTTCCACTTTTTGTAACTACGAAATTATTTCATTTTGAAAATAATATTTTAGCATTCAATTTAGTTACTGGTTTTTTTCGTCTTTTACTCTTTCTTTTGTATGTTTTTATCATTTCAAAGATGAAAGATATTTATCGTATTTTCCAATATCATGGTGCTGAACACAAACTTGTATTTACTTTTGAGGAAGGTAAAGAATTAACAGTCGATAATGCAAAAAATTTTACAACATTTCATCCTCGTTGTGGAACTAGTTTTTTAGTTGTAGTTTTTATTGTAGCTATTATCTCTTTTGCACTGTTAGACGCAATTATTATATCAAAATTGGGTTATATTAACTTGCCAATAAGATTATTGGTTCATCTTCCATTTATTCCTTTTTTAGGTGGAATATCTTATGAATTTATTAGATTATCTGCAAAAAAATCAGACTCTTTTTTAGGGAAAATGTTGGCTTTACCTGGTTTATGGTTACAAAGAATTACTACCAAAGAACCCGATGAGAATCAGTTAGAAGTAGCTTTGTGTGCACTTAAATCAGCTTTAGAATATAGTTTTGAGTTAGAAAACAAAAAGTAATTTTGAGGAGTTAGTTTCATAATGTTTGAAAAATTGGATAAAATTGTTGAAAAGTTCGAAAATCTGACTAATATGCTTTCTCAACCAGAGATAATTAGTGATCAACAGAAATATAAAGAATTAAGCAAGGAAAGAGCTAACCTTGAACCTATTGTTGAAGGTTATTTAAAGTATAAAAAAATTTTTAATGATATTAAAGGGAACAGAGAAATTTTAAATTCAAAAGGTGAAAATGAGTTAAAAGAACTTGCTTTAGCAGAATTAGAAGAATTAGAACCAAAACTTGCACAAGCTGAAGAGGAATTAAAGTATCTTTTATTGCCTAAAGATCCAAATGATAGTAAGGATTGTATCGTTGAAATAAGAGCTGGTACAGGAGGGGAAGAGGCTGCTCTTTTCGCAGCAGATTTATTTAGAATGTATACTAGATATGCTGAAAAAAAGGGTTGGAAATATGAGATTATTGATATGAATGATACAGGAATTGGTGGTTTTAAAGAAGTAATATTTGAACTTTCTGGTCCGGAAGTCTATGGTATGATGAAATATGAGAGTGGGGTACATCGCGTTCAAAGAGTGCCAACAACTGAAGCTAATGGAAGAATTCATACATCAGCTACTTCTGTTGCTGTTCTACCTGAAGCTGATGAAGTTGAAATAGATATTAATCCTAATGATTTACGTATTGATGTTTTTAGAGCAGGTGGTCACGGAGGTCAAAACGTAAATAAGGTTGAAACTGCAATTAGAATTACTCATTTACCAACGAATATTGTTGTTACTTGTCAGGATGAGCGTTCACAACTTAAGAATAAAATGAAGGCAATGAAGGTTTTGCGTTCTCGTCTATATGAAATTGAGCTCGAAAAACAAAATAAGTCAATTACTGAACAGAGAAGATCTATGGTTAGATCAGGAGATAGAAGTGATAAAATTAGAACATATAATTTCCCTCAAAATAGATTAACAGATCATAGAATAGGACTTACTCTTTACAATCTTACAGAAATACTTGATGGAAATTTAGATGAAGTAATAGAAAAATTGAAAATTGCAGATAGAGCTGAAAAATTAAAAGAAAGTTCAGAAGTATTGTAATAAAAAATAATTTTTATTATTAAATTTTTATCTGTTTATAGATTAGAGTAATATTTTTTTGGTAGGGTAAACTTAAAAGAAGACCCTTTTCCTATTGTGCTTTCTACCCAAATTCTTCCTCCATTTTTTTCTACAAATTCTTTACATAATAATAAACCAAGCCCGGTACCTTTTTCACCTGCAGTGCCTAAAGTAGTTGAACCTTGAAATGCGGTGAATATTTGATCAGCTTTTTCTGGAGGTATTCCAACACCGTTATCATTTATAGATATTGTTATTTTGTTATCATTTTCGTTTTCTTCAATATCAACCCAAACATTACCACCTTTATCTGTAAATTTAATTGCATTTGAAATTAAATTTCTAATTACTGTATGTATGGTATTTTTATCAAAGTATGCATAAACAGGTTTATTTACTTTTGAATATAAATTTATTCCTTTAGATTTCGCAATTTGAGTAAATAGAAAAATGATGTCATCAATAATATAATTTATTTGTTGATTATTAAAATTATATTCTATAACTCCACGCTGGCTTCTTGCCCAATTCAGTAAATTGTCAAGAAGATAGTATGTTGATTCAGAAGAATCCTTCATTGTTTTCAAAATATCTTTTAATTCATCTTCATTAACAACATCGGGTTCATCAACTAAAAGTTTTAGCATGCTCATAAAGTTTCCGATTGAACCACGCAAATCATGTGATATTATCGAAAAAAGTTTATCTTTGGTTTTATTGATTTCTTTCAATTCTTTAGTTCTTAATTCTACAAGCTCCTCGAGTTCTTTTTTTCTCTTTGCTATTAATCTAACTCTTGCATTCTCAATTGTAATAATTAATATAATAACAAAAGCGATGCTAAAAATTATAAATATTTTTGTTTGATAAAAATAAGGTTTTAACGTAAAACTAATAGAGTCTCCATTTAAGTTCCACACTCCATCACTATTTGATGCTAATACTTTTAAAGTATAATCTCCGGGGGGTAAGTTGTTGTATTGGATTGTTGTATTACCTGTTCCATTTCTCCATTCTTCATCATATCCATCTAAAAAATATCTAAATTTGTTTTTTTCGGAATTCGTAAAACTTAAAATACTAATTGTGAATTCAAATGATTTTTTACCAGGTTTTAGGATAATACTTTTATTAATTTCAACTGGTAAATTATCCACTTTAAACTCACTTATTACAACATTTGGAGGTATTGTAGATCGTGTAGAAAAAATATGAAATGGATTTACGATAGAGATACCATTGTATGTTGGAAATAGAATAACTCCTTTAGAAGTTTTAAAAACTGAAGGTTGAGAAATTCCATAACATTCATTAGAAGACATTCCATCTTCAGAATTATATCCAACTGAAAAAAGGAATAAATCATTCTCATCATTTACAAAGAATTCATTTTTTCGGATGTAAAAAATTCCCTTTTTCGAACCAATCCATAAGATGTTATCTGATTCAGTTATTGATAAGATATGGTCATCATATAGTGTATTTTCTTTAGAATAGTTTAAAATATTTCCATTTTTAAATTGAGAAAGGCCATTATCTGTTCCTATCCAAATAGTGCCTTCATTATCACAATATATGGTATTGATATTATCGTCTATCAATCCATTTGTCTTGTTGTAATTTATAAATTTCTCTCCATTATATATACTTATCCCTTTTGTTGTTCCAATTATTATATTTCCTCTTTTATCTTCAGATATATAATTAATTATTTGGTTAGGTAAACCTGATGAAATATCAAAATGTATAGTTGAATCATTATAAATTTTATATAGTCCTTTTATCGTTCCTATCCATAAATTGTTTTTTGAGTCTTTATAAATACTTTTGATAGTTTTATCACTTAAAAGGGGATTATAATAATAATCTATTTTATCTTTGTTGATTATACTTATTCCATTATTTTGTGTGCCAATCCATATTCTACCTTGGCTATCTTCACAAATTGAATTTATGGAGTTATCAGATAAACCATTCTCTTTTTCAAAGTGGAAAAGCTCGCCATTAGGGGTGATTTTATCAATGCCTTTATATGCTGTTCCAATCCAGATATTATTTTTGCTATCTTCATAAATAGTATGTATTAAGTTATCTGTAATACCATTATCAGTAGTTAATGTTTGAATTTTTTTTGTATTTATTATGTATGTTCCACTACCTATTGTGCTAAACCAGATGTTATTTTCATGGTCATTAATTAAACCGCTTATCATATTATTAAATATTCCAAACTCTCTGCCATAGTTTTTGACTATGTTCCCTTCAATAGAAAATAATCCTCCCCCTAAGGAACTAATCCATATTTTATTATTTACTTTTATGATGTGAGATACCGTATAATTATTAGGTAACTTATTTATATATGTGATTTTATTATCGTTAATTGAATAAATTGAACCATTAAATGAACCAGCAAATATTTCTCCCCTGGAATCACAGTATAATGCTGTGATTTTCTCTTCCTTTGAAAAGTTAATCCTTTCGAAAAGGTTACCTGTATATTTAAATAACCCTTTTTCAAAACTACTTACCCATATTTTTTTTGAAGAATCTCTGAGTATTGTAATAATATTATCAGAGCTAAATTTTTGAATAGGTTCAACTTTGCTATTTTTGATTTGAAACAATCCATCTGAAGTTCCAACCAATATTATTTCTTTGCTATCTTCACAAATAGCGGTAATCTTTTTATTATTTAGTTCATTAAAAATTTTATATTCGGGATAATTGTTTTTTTGTTTTAATAGCAAACCATTATCTGTACCAATCCAGAGGTTTCCTTTTTTATCTTCGAAAAGAGCTCTAATATTGTTACTCGGTAAACTTTTTATGTTACTTTTATCAAAGCTTTTTAAATTTATACCATCAAATCTATATAATCCTTGAATTGTTCCTAACCAGATAAAACCATCTTTTGTTTGTAATAAAGTTATTACGGTACTAGTTGTAGTGTTATAACCTCTGATATTAATTTTATTTATTAATATGGGGTAGTTATAAAAGTCAATCAAAACTTTTTTTTGGGCTAATAATTCAAAAGCTGAAAAGAGAAATAAAATAAATATGAAATATTTTTTAATCATCTACTATTGAATAAAATAATTTTGTCATTTTTTCAATAATATTAGTTTTTATTGTAAAAGTCAAATAAATTTTATATTTGATTTTATTAAAAGATTTGTTAAATTTATAAAAAATTAGAATTTGTTAATTTATGAGAAATAATTCGTTAATATTTTTATATTTAATTATAATTTCAAGTGTATTTATTTCCTGTGTGAAAAAAGTTCCACTTGAAGATGCAAACTATGTAGAAAGTTATACTTCTTATACACTAAGAAAATTAGTTTCACCCGAATTTTATTTTCAACCTTTGGTTTTTTATAAGGATAGTAATGGGAGAGTAGATATATATTTGAAAGTGGGATATAACAAACTTGTATTTCTAAAAGAAAATAATTTTAGGGTAGCCAAATATAATTGTAAAATTACAATTATTAATGAAGAAAATGATTCTATTGTAATAGTTAATGAATTTGAAAAAAAAATTGTTGAAAGTGAATTAAATGACGAGAAATTACATTTTTTTGATTTTACTCTGAAATCTTTTAATTTAAATAATGGGACTTATATAATAAGTGTTAAAATTTCCGATCTAAATTCGAATAAATTTTTCTCAAAAATCGATAGAGTTACCTTAAATTATTCTAAAGATTCTAATTTATATTTAAGTGATATTCTATTGTTAAATAAAGTAGCCTCAAATAATGATAAAATTAAAATTTCCCCTATTATAAATAAACATATTCCTTTTTTTAAATCCGATTCAATTTATTCTTTTTTTGAAGTTTATACTAATAAGAATCAAAATTGCAAAATTGAAATTAATCTTTCTAGGATATTATATTATTGGGATAAAGAAACTGATTTTGTTACAATGTATCGGAATATTGATACCTATTCCCAAAGAGTCTGGGATATTATAAACTATCAATCATTATTTACAACTACAATTGATACAGTACTTAAAAATAAGACCAATCAATTGATTTTTGGTATTCCTTTTAATGTTCGACCTGGCAATTATTTACTGTCAATTAAAATAAAATCTAATGATGGTAAAGATTTTTTACAAAAAAGTGTTAAATTTAATATTTTTTCAGAGGGTTTCCCAAAAATATTAAATATTGATGATAAAATTGCAGTTTCCAAAATTGTCAGAAAAATTGGGGAAAAAGATTTCTTTCCTGAAAATATGACCGAAAAAGAAAAATATGAAAAATTTGAAAAGTTTTGGGCAGGAAGTAACACATGGAATAGAGAAGAGTTTTTTAAACGAGCAGAACTAGCGAACGAAAGATTTACATCAGTTATTGAAGGTTGGAAAACACCTATGGGTAAAGTTTATATTGTTTGTGGTGAACCTGATTATATAGATGGGGATAGATGGATTTATCTAGATCAGGTTGTATTTGATTTTGCTGTAGTAAGAGATCGAGGTAGATACGAGGTTGAAGAGCCAATTGTAGTCTTGAGATCCTATACTGATAATGCTTATAATTTTTGGTATAGATGTATTGATAAAAGTAGAACTTATTAAGGCAGCTTGAGTGATTAATTTTAATAATAAAAAAATACTTATTACACGTTTAAAGTATATTGGAGATGTTGTTTTAACTACACCCTTAATTAAAACAATTAAAATTAATTTTCCTGATTCAAAAATATTTTATTTGACTGAAAAAGAAATTGCAACACTTCTTTATAACAATCCTGATCTTGAAGAAGTAATCCCTTTAGATTTTTCGATGTCTTTTTTTAGATATTTGAGTTTTATTCACTCATTACGAAAATATAATTTTGATATCATTATTGATCTTTTTGGTAATCCAAGAAGTGCACTTCTTAGTTTTTTATCAGGAGCTAAAATTAGAATAGGAAGTAATTATGGTTGGAGAACAAAACTTTTTACTCATCTAATTTGTGAGAATGATATTCAAAAAGATCAGATTAGTCATCACTTGAGTTTTGTGGAAGATTTTAGTGAGGTCAACTCTCATCGTAAAACAAAGATTTATTTAACCAATAACGAACAGGAAGAAGCATTGGACTTTTTATCAAAATATGAAATTGATATTAAAAGTAGAATGATAGGAATTTATCCTGGTGCAACCTGGCCTGCTAAGAGATGGTTTCCAGAAAAATTTGCAATTTTAGCAGATTTAATTTTTCAAAGATACGACTCACAGGTAATTTTTTTAAAAGGCCCAAAGGATAATGAAATTATTGAAGAGATAAAGTCGAAAGCTGTTAAAAAACATTTTTATCTGGATACATTCAATTTACGTAGAACTGCTGCTATTATAAGCTCTTTTGATGTTTTTATTTCAAATGATTGTGGATTAATGCACATTTCTCCAGCTGTTGGGACTTATACAATAGGTTTGTTTGGGCCAGGTGAAGAGAATATATGGTTCCCGTATAATAAAGAAGATGGTTTTATCCCTATTCGTAAAGATATCTGGTGTCATCCCTGCCATCTGGATTTTTGTGATAGAATGGATTGTTGGAAATTATTAAGAATTGAAGATGTTCTAATAGCATTAGAGAATATTTTAAAACGTTTATAATATCATTTCTTTTTACAATATTTTAGGAATTGTATTTTATCATTTCAACAATTAAATTTGTATTACTTGTTTGTTTATAATTCAAGAGGTCAATTATGAAAAAAATCATTATTTTATTATTTGTATTTTTATTTGTAAATTCCTCATTTTCTCAGATTATTGAATCGCCAAATAAAAATTTTGTTTTAACATTTAAATTAACTGATTTAGGTGAACCGTTTTATAAATTACAATTTAAAGGTAAAGATGTAATTAAAGATAGTCGTTTGGGTTTAGAATTAAAAGATAAGTTCCCTCTAACAAAGGATTTTTTAATAGAAGGTATTGATACTATTACTGTAGATGAAACATGGGAACCTGTATGGGGAGAAGTAAAAAAAATACGTAATTATTATAAAGAGATGTTAGTAAAACTCGTGCAACCTATTGTTAAAAACAGAAGAATGTATATTAGATTTCGTCTCTTTAATGATGGATTGGGTTTTAGATATGAATTTCCTGAACAAAGAGATATGACGTATTTTACTGTTACTGATGAAAAAACTGAATTTGCTCTTACTGGTAATCATAAAACCTTTTGGATTCCAGGAGATTATGAAACTAATGAATATGCTTATACAACCAGTAAACTTAGCGAGGTAGATGCAACTAAAGGATTAACAGTGAATGAAATTTATGCAAGAACTGTCATTGGGAAAAATTATGTGCAAACTCCACTTATGATGAAAACTGACGAAGGTTTGTATATTAACATTCATGAAGCTGCTCAGGTAAATTATCCTGCAATGAATTTAAAAATTGATTACGATAAATTTGTTTTAACTTCTACACTAGTACCAGATGCTTATGGTAATAAAGCTTATCTTCAAACTCCAGACAAAACACCATGGAGAACAATTATTGTTAGTGAAAAGGCTGGTGATATATTAACTTCAAGAATAATTCTAAATTTAAATGAACCCTGTAAAATTAAAGATGTTAGCTGGATTAAACCAGTTAAATATATTGGTATTTGGTGGGAAATGCATGTCGGAACCCATACTTGGAATTATTCTAATGTTTCTAATATAAAACTTAACAATGTAAATTGGAATGAATTGCCTCCAAACGAGACTCATGGAGCAACAACGGAAAGAGCAAAAAAATATATCGATTTTGCAGCTAAACATGGTTTTTATGGGGTTCTAATAGAAGGGTGGAACGTAGGTTGGGAAGATTGGTTCGGTAATTGGAAAGAAGAAGTTTTCGATTTTGTTACACCTTATCCTGATTTTGATGTTGTAGAGTTACAAAAATATGCTGCAAAAAAAGGAGTTAAAATTATTATGCATCATGAAACCTCTGCTTCAGTTACTAATTATGAAAGACGTATGGATACTGCCTATAGGTTCATGAAAAAATATGGTTATGATGCAGTTAAAACAGGCTATGTCGGTAGAATTATACCAAGGGGAGAATATCACGATGGTCAATGGATGAGTAACCATTATGTAAGAGTAGCTGAAAAAACAGCTCAATATAGAATTATGCTTGATGCTCATGAACCAACAAGACCAACAGGTTTACATAGAACTTATCCCAATTGGTTAGCTTGTGAAGCTGCTAGAGGTAACGAGTATAACGCATGGAGCATTGGTAATGCTCCTGAACATGAAACAATTTTACCCTTTACTAGATTAATGGGTGGTCCAATGGATTATACTCCTGGTATTTTTCAGATAAAGTTAGATCGTTGGATCCCTGATAAAAAGGAGTGTATCCATACTACATTAACTAAACAGCTAGCTTTATATGTTACTCTTTATAGCCCTTTTCAAATGGCAGCAGATTACCCTGAAGCATACGAAGAAAGAATGGATGCTTTTCAATTTATTAAAGATGTGCCAGTTGATTGGGATGATACTAAAGTACTTGAAGCTGAACCAGGGGATTATCTTACTATAGCACGTAAAGCAAAAAATAAAGATGAATGGTATATAGGAGGTATTACTGATGAGAATGCAAGAGATTCATTTATCAAACTAGATTTTCTCACTCCAAATAAACAATATATAGCAACTATTTATAAAGATGCTCCAGATGGCCATTATGATTTAAATCCTATGGTTTACAAAATTGAAACCCAAAAAGTTGATTCTAATACTGAACTAAAAGTGCATCTGGTTTGTGGTGGAGGTTATGCAATAAGTATAAAACCCGCTAAAAAATAATTTTAATCTTATTTTGGGGGTATTTTAACCCCAAAATAATTATTTTTTTTAATATCTATATAAAGGAAAAGTATGGCTTGGTATACTCTTGCATTTATTTCTGCAATCTTATCTGCTACAGCAGCAATTTTCGAAAAAAAATCATTAATTAAATTAGATGCTTTAGAATTCACATTTTTTGTTTCTTTTACTGGTTTAATTTTTTCTTTACCCTTTGGTCTGGATATTTCACTTTCTTCTATAAGTACAACGGGTTTCATTGTATTATTTTTAAAAACGATTCTAAATGCACTTTCATTTTATTTTGTTATGAAAGCATTGAAAAATCTTGATATTAGCAATTCACTTCCTCTAATGGAATTGACACCGGGTTTTGTTGCTGTTTTAGGAATATTTTTTTTAAATGAAATTCCATCTTTTTTTCAAATTCTTGGTATATTATTATTAATAGCTGGGACGTATATTATTAATTTAAAAAAAGGTAGCAAAGTTCTAGATCCAATTATTATTTTTATTAAATCAAAAGGACACAATTATATTCTTGTTGCATTAATTCTTTTTACAATTACCTCTATATTGGATAAGGTAATTGTTGTAAAGTTAAATGTATCCCCTGAACATTTTATTTTTTTCTATCATTTATTATCTTTCTTGATATTCTTATTTATAATTTTATTTACTGGAAATAATAAAAAGAATAATATTTTCAAAAATATTTCTAAAGACCTGTTACTTTTAATAATAGCTGTTGGATTGCTATCAGTTTTTTATCGTTATACTCAAATTTTAGCTATAAAACAAGGGCATGTAGCCTTAGTCTTGGCAATTAAGAGAACATCAGTATTTTTTGCCTGTGTAATTGGGGGAACAATTTTTAAAGAAGAAACTTTATTTCAAAGGATTTTTGCAACTATTTTGTTAATTGCTGGTGGAATGCTAATAATATTATTATAGTTATTTTTATTGTTTTATTATTTTAACAACCTCCATTTTTTGAATGGAGGTTGTTAATTTATAATTTTATGGGTTCAATCTGTATATTGTTCTTGGGAATGGGATTGTTTCTCTAATGTGGTCTAAACCACAAATCCAGCTAACAGTTCGTTCAATTCCTAGACCAAATCCTGAGTGAGGTACTGATCCGTATTTTCTTAAATCAAGATACCAACTAAATGCTGATTCTGGTAAATTATGTTCTTTTAATCTTTCAAGTAGGGTATTTAAATCATCTTCACGTTGGCTGCCTCCTATGATTTCACCATAACCTTCTGGAGCAAGAACATCTACAGCCATAGCATACTTTGGATTTTCTGGATCACGTTTCATATAAAATGCTTTTATTGCTGCAGGGTAGTGGTGGACCATAATAGGCCTATCAAAAGCTTCTGAAATTATCGTTTCGTCTGCTCCTCCAAAATCATTTCCCCATTCAAATTCTGGTGTTTTCTTGCGTAAAATTTCCACAGCTTCATCATAATGAATTCTAGGTAAAGGTTTTTTAACATTTTCTAAATATTGTGTATTTCTTTCTAATGTTTTTAATTCTTCAGCTCTTTCCTTTAAAACTGTTTGCACTACATATTCAAGGAAATCTTCAATTAAATCCATGTTATCATATAAATCATTAAAAGCAACTTCGGGTTCCATCATCCAGAATTCAGTTAAGTGTCTTCTTGTTTTTGATTTCTCAGCTCTAAAGGTTGGTCCAAATGTATATACCTTCCCAAATGCCATTGCACCTGCTTCTGCATATAGTTGCCCTGACTGAGAAAGATATGCTTTACCTAAATCAAAATATGGAGTTTCAAAAAGAGTTGTTGTTCCTTCACAAGCATTCGGAGTGAAAATCGGAGCATCTAATAAAGTGAATCCGTTACTATCGAAATAGTCGCGAATAGCTTTTATGATTCTGTGTCTAACTCTTAAGATAGCATGTTGTTTTTTGGATCTTAACCATAAATGTCGATGATCCATAAGAAATTCTATTCCATGCTCTTTTGGTGTGATAGGGTAGTCTTTAGCTATTTGAAATACTTTTATATCAGATAAGAATAATTCGTAACCACCTGGTGCTCTATCTTCTTTATTTACTTTCCCTGTAACGCTTATTGATGATTCTTGTGTTAATTCATCAAATAGCTTATAGACTTCTTCACCAACTGCGTTCTTCATTATAACACATTGAACAATACCGGTACCATCTCTTAATAATAAAAATTTAATTTTACCACTTGATCTGAGATTGTAAACCCATCCATATAGGGTAACTTCTTCACCTACATATTTTGATAATTGATCGATATATTTCTTTTCCATTTGAAACCTTTTATTTAGTTTAGTTTTCCTAAAGTTCCTTTTTCTTCATATTCAGAAAATAATTTACCCCATGGTGTATTTTTCTTCCATTTAAGATAAATCCACTTTTCTTTTAAAGGCCAATGGATATAATCATGATTTACTTCTGATACTAAAATTGGAATATTTACTAATGGGGTTCTAAAAATTAATTTTTGAAGGACTTTTGTAGGTCCATACCAGGATAGCCATCCTAAAAATCTTTGTAATGATTTACCAACTGAAAAATTCCAATTGACACCTTCTATATTCTCGCCAACAACTTCGATATCTTTTGTATCACCAATTCCTAAACCTGCTTCATGAGCTAATCTAATAAATTTTAGTGATAAGGGATCGAAACCCATCATTTTCGCAGCAATAGCATCGATTGCTACCTGATCAGAACTTGCTAAGATAACATTTTTTACTACAGGTTCCATCGTTCGTGGTCCTGGACCATTACCAGCTGTTGTTCCATCCATTATTGCGAAAATACCAGTATGAATCTCTTTTTGAATAGTAAGTAAATCAACTAAAGTTTCATGTATCCACGAATGTGTATAATGTCTATATGTATTTAATAAACCACCAAAAGCATTTTTCATCGCTCCAGTAGTAGTTGTATAAATATGGCATTTGGTTGTAGGCAGATGGATAATATTTTTACCAATAAAATATTCAGGTATTGTAATTCCTTCAGGGAAAATTTTATCTAAAATTAACATTTTACCTTTTGGTTTAAAGGGTATCCATTTCATATCTTCATTTTTGAAGTTATAGAGAACGGGTATACTATAATGTTTGAAAATCGGAACGTAATGGTTTAAATCTTCACCTTTGAAGGTATTGATGACAACAGTTTTATTTTGAACACAACTTATTTCAGAATAATTTCTTTTTTTTAGTGCAAGTATTGTACCTTCTAATTGCCATGGTGTTGTATTTGCACTTGGAAATGGATAGTGCCATGAGATGTTATCTTTTAATATTGTTACTTTATCTTTTGGTAAATACTTTTCCATTTCAGCTAATTCAACTAAACGATCGATATCGTCTAATACTGTTTCTGGTTTAGTATATATTACTGCAACCTTTGATTTTGCCATATAATTACTTCCTTAATTTTAAAAAATTCCCCATCTTTTCTTTTTCTTTTGTGGTTCGTTTTTAGTCTCTTCAACTTCCTCTTCACTTGATTCTTCCTGGAAATATTTGTCTAAGACTAATTCAGGATAATCTCTGTTGATTAATTCCTCTCTTATTTCTAACCATGTTTTTTCTGTGTTTTCTTCTACATATTTTTTTATCTGTGGATAGTAGTGCTCATATTGTTTCTCTTCGATTATTTTCCTTTTTTCGGAGAGATCAAACATTATGTCACCTAATTTATTTATTTGACTCTCTATGAGAGAAGATGGATTCTGTCTCTGTTGACTATATAGGTTTTGTCTATTTAAGGCGCAAAATTGATATAGTGATGAAAGGTATTCGAATGCTTTTTTATAATTATTTACTCTTAAACATAATTCTGTTAGAATATTCATTATTCCAATTTGTTGATTTAGTGAGTCATTGGAATTAATTTTTTGATATTGTCTTTCGTAATATTCTATTGCTTTATTTAGACAATCTCTTTCGTTCATTGGAATAGTTGGCCAACAATCACTTAATTTTGCAATATCATCAAGATAATTTTCTTCGGTTTGATTTTGAGTAGTCTTTTGGATTAATTCTTTGTCTTTTTTGGTTAACAATCTAATTTTAGAAATTATTTTTTGTAATTGTTCAGATAAATTATTGAATTCATTTATTTGTGATAGATAAGGATTGTTTGGGTCATCATATTTAATTCCTAATTCAATAACTCTTCTTTTTATGTTATCAACCAAAGGATTTAATCTGCGATTTAAGTCATTTAAACCAGAATTTAAATTATCAATGTTATTCTGTAATTCTTTTAATAACTCATCATCATTGCTAATAATTTTATTAGATTCTTCTTCTCTAAATAGCCAAGCAGTTCTAAGATATAATCTTGCTAATTTTTTTACATCTTTATATTGTTCTCTTTCTTCTAATTCATAAATATATATTGCATTAAGATGGGCAAATAAAGCAGATGTAAAGCTCATTTTTTCGTAAGAAATTTTGCTATTGAAAAATTGAAGCACTTTCGTTTTTGTTGGATTTGGTTTTATGTAATTAGATCTTAAAGACTGAAAATTTGTAATTGTTAGAGGTTTTGTAAAATTATCTTCAAAATCTGTAAACATACAATATGGGCAGTGAAACAAAACATAGTAATGTGGTTTAATATCTTGAAAATCAGGATTATACCATTTTATCTTTATTGGATGTTGATCACTTTCTTTTTCTTCTATTATGTATTGATTTGGCATAATTGAATATTGATATGATTCCTTTTCACAAATAGGACATATAATTTTTCTTTTTACAATAGGCGAAGCCATTTTATTTCTCCCCAAAATTATCTAAATAATTTATAAAAAAATTTATTATTTTTCAAGGCTATATACATTCCAGATTAATAAATATTTCTTTTTTAAACGTTATTTTGAGAAACAAATAAATAAATAAATAAAATATTATTAAAAAATAATTTTATATTTGATAATTGGAAGCTTTTAATTAAGAATAATATATATAATTAAGTTTATAAATTAAAACTATTAATTCATTTCCATAGCAAGTACATCATAATGAAATACTTTAACTTCTCATTATAAATATCTTGAAAAGAAATAATTAAGCATGAATAATACTTATTTTTATTTTCTGTAATATTTA
>DATCTW010000076.1:0-21393 GCA_036567745.1 Ignavibacteria bacterium
ATGATATAATATTTTTATATCACTTCAAAGTTAGATTTTTTGTTTATCTAGTTTTTTTAACATTGAATATAATTTATTGTAAGATTATATTATACAAATTTTTAGGGAATTATTTATTGAGAAAGTTATTTCAATCCTTTATAATAATATTTTTTTTATTTAAATGCTTATTCTCTCAATCCTTTCATATAAATTATGAAGAATTAGGAGATAATTGTTTTTATAATCTTGATTATGAGAAATCTTTTGAGATGTATGAAAAAGGTCTAAAAAATAATCCTGATGATTATAACCTTAATTGGAAAATGGCGAGACTTCTCGTAAACTTAGGTGAAGTTCCAGGAAATGAGAAGAAAAATTATTTTTCAGAAGCTGAGAAGTATGCAAACAAGAGTATTAAATTAAATCCAAATAGAAGTGAAGGTTATACATTTAAATCAGCTGCAATAGGAAATTTAGCTTTTTATTCAGGTAATAAAGAAAAAATAATTGCTGCAAATACAATGATAATGTTATTAAAAAAAGCTATTCAAATAAATCCAAAAGATCATATAGCTTATAGTATACTTGGTTCAATTGAAAGAATGTTAGCTGGTATCTCCTGGTTTGAAAGAACTATTGGTAAGATTATATATTCAATTAGCATTCCAGAAGGTAGCTATAATGATGCGATAAAATATTTCCTAAAAGCTATTGAGATTGATAATAAACTTATTCGTCATCATTATGAGTTAGGACTTACTTATTTTGATATGAAGGAATATCAAAAAGCAAAAAATGAATTTGAAAAAGCTTTGAAATGTCCAATTCAACTTAAGGCTGATTATCGAAGGTTAGAATTAATAAAAGAAAAATTAAATATAATATCAAATAGGTGATATTATGATAAAATCAGAAACTTTATCTGAAATTTTGGATTTCCTTAAGTCAAATGAAAAGAATAAAAAATTAAATTATTATATTCCTGCTATCTGGGCTGGTCATTTATACTCATATAAAGATATTAAAGTTAATCCATTTAATTTTTATTCTAATATTATTGAAAGTATATTAAAAGTAAACAAAAAAATAAAATATACGAAAAATGATATTAATGGTAATTGGAGTAAAAAAGCTTCGACTTATAATATTTTTATAAGATTGACAACTGCTTATGATCATGATCATAATGGTAAAATTGATATAAATGTTAATGATGATGGCTGGCGTGAAACAGGTACTTTTTTAAAAACAATTGCATTATTACCATATTTTAAAAAATTAGGAATAAATACTCTTCATCTTTTACCTATTACATCTATTGGTACAGATGGTCATAAAGGGAATCTTGGTTCACCTTATGCTATTAAAAATCCATATACACTTGATGAGAATTTATCTGAACCTATTCTTGATATTGATGTTAACAAACAATTCTTGTCTTTTATTGAAGCAGCTAAACTTATGGGATTTAGAATAATACTCGAATTTGTCTTTAGAACTGCAGCAAAAGATAGTGACTGGATTCCTCAATATCCAGAATGGTTCTATTGGATCAAAGAAGATATTGAAATTAGAAATCAAAACGATTTTGATGAAAGAAAATATGGCTCTCCAATTTTTAGCAAAAATGAATTAAATAAAATCCATGAGTTGGTTAATAGTAATAAATTTGATAATTTACCAGAACCTCATATTGTTTACAAAAAAATGTTTACAAACATACCATCAGAAGTGAAAAATGTGAATGGTAAATATATTGGTATTATAAAAAACAAACTAAAAGCTAAAATTCCTGGTGCATTTGCTGATTGGCCTCCTGATGACAATCAACCCCCATGGTCTGATGTTACTTATTTACGAATGTATAAAGATATGAAGTTTAATTACATTGCCTACAATACAATAAGGATGTATGACTCAAGGCTGGCAAATAAAAAAAATATCAATCATAACTTATGGAATAAAATTATTGGTATAGTGCCTTATTACCAGAAGAATTATAAAATTGATGGTGTAATGATAGATATGGGACATGCCTTACCTCCAGACTTACTAAAAAAAATACAAAGAAAAGCAAGAAAAAATAACCCTTATTTTGCTTTTTGGGAAGAAAATTTTTCATTAACTCATAAAAGTGTCGAGCAGGGTTATAATGTTACTTTAGGATATCTTTGGAGTGATGAACATCATCCTGATAAATTAAAAAATCTTTTTATTAGATTAAATAATGAAGGAGTTCCTTTACCTTTTTTTGCAACTCCAGAAACTCATAATACTCCACGTGCTGTTATGAGAAATGGAGGAAAAAAATATTCATTATTTTCATTATACATAAATGCTTTTTTACCTGCAGTATTTTTTATTCATTCGGGGTATGAGTTGTGTGAAAATTTACCAGTTAATACTGGTCTTGATTTTTCAGATGAAGAACAAAAAAAATATCCTGCTGAAAAACTTCCATTGTTTAGTATATCTTCTTTTAATTGGAATAATAAAGAAAGATTTATTGATGAAATAATTAGAATTAATCAAATTAGGAATGAATATATAGATCTATTTTCTGATAATTCTATTAATTCATTTCGATTAATAGAAACTAATAAAAATTTTGTTTTTGGATTTTTAAGAAAAAAGGGGAAAAAGAAAATTTACGTTATAGCTAATACTACTCTAAAAGAAGAAAAAGTTATTTTATATCTTGAGGAAAAGAAATTAATAAACTTAATAAATGACGAAAAAATAAATGTTCGAAAATATGAAACTATATTAAAGTTTAAACCATTTGAAGTAAAAGTACTAAAACCACTATAGTTTTTATTAACAATTTATAAATTATTTTGGGATTATGATGAAAGAAGAAATTTTGATATTAGATTTTGGTTCACAGTATACACAATTGATAGCAAGAAGAATTCGTGAATTAAATGTTTTTTCTGAAATATATCCTTATAACTATCCATTATCAGAAATTAAAAAGAAAAACCCAAAAGGTATTGTTCTTTCTGGAGGACCATCAAGCGTTTTAGATGAAGATTCTCCTATGGTTGATACAGAAATTTACAATCTCGGTATACCAATTTTAGGCGTTTGTTATGGCTTGCAATTAATCGTGTTTCAAAATGGGGGTAAGGTAGAAAAAGCTGAAAGGAGAGAATATGGAAAAGCTCAAATGCTTATTCAATATGATTCTCCACTTACAAAAAATGTTTCAAATTCTTCTCAGGTATGGATGAGTCATGGTGATTATATTAAGTCATTACCTGAAAAATATCAAATGTTTGCTCAAACTGAAAATTCGCCTTTTTGTGCTATTCAAAATCTTGCTAAAAAAATATTTGGTTTGCAATTTCATCCTGAAGTTGCTCATACAATTGAAGGAATACAAATATTAAAAAATTTTGTATTTGATATTTGTGGTTGTAGTGGTGATTGGAATACAACTTCTTTTATTGATGAATCAATAAATAATATAAAAAATGAAGTTGGTAACAATAAAGTACTATGTGCTTTAAGTGGTGGTGTTGATTCTTCTGTTCTTGCTTTATTGCTTCATAAAGCAATAGGGGATAAGTTAATTTGTATGCACATCGATACTGGATTAATGAGAAAAGGTGAAAGTGATTATGTCGTAAATACATTTCGAAGTAGATTTAATATTAATTTAGATTATATTAATGCATCAAAGATTTTTTTAGATAGATTAGCAAATGTTGTTGATCCTGAAAAGAAAAGAAAAATAATTGGTGCTACATTTATTGAAGTGTTTGAATCAGAATCTAGTAAGTATGGTAAGATTGATTATCTTGCTCAAGGAACTTTGTATCCAGATGTAATTGAATCCGTATCTGTTCGAGGTCCTTCTGTTACGATTAAAAGTCATCACAATGTCGGAGGGTTACCCGAAAAAATGAACATGAAATTAATCGAGCCTTTTAAGTATTTATTTAAAGATGAGGTTAGAAAAATTGGTAAAGAGTTAGGTTTACCTGATGATTTAATCCAAAGACATCCTTTCCCTGGTCCAGGTCTAGCAGTAAGAATTATTGGTGAGATTACTGAAGAAAGATTAGCAATTTTGCGTGAAGCTGATGCAATTTTTATTGATGAAATAAAGAAGGCTGGAATTTATAATGATATTTGGCAAGCTTTTGCAGTGCTATTGCCAGTCCAAAGTGTAGGAGTGATGGGGGATGAAAGAACTTATGAACTTACTATTGCTCTTCGTGCAGTTACAAGTGTAGATGGAATGACTGCTGATTGGGCTAAAATTGATTATGAAATTTTAGGTAAAATTTCTAACAGAATTATTAATGATATTAAGGGGGTAAATCGTGTGGTTTATGATATAAGCTCGAAGCCTCCAGCAACGATTGAATGGGAATAAAAAAAAAGATCTATCTTATAAAAAGATAGATCTTTAAAATTTAAAAAAGTAATTTATAAGAAATTTTATACTGTGATTATACAGCTTCAACTCGTTTTACTTCAGGTACGTTTCTAAGGATTGCTCTTTCAACTCCAGCTCTTAATGTCATAATTGACATTGGGCAACTTCCACAGGCACCTACTAATTTTACTTCGACAATTCCATCTTCTGTATAGTTAACAAACTCAATATCCCCACCATCAGCTTGTAGGTATGGTCTAATTTCATCAAGAGCTTTTATAACTTTTGCTTTTATTTCTTCATAATTTGACATAATTTCTCCAAAAAGTTTCTAAAATTTAGTATAATTTATATTAATTATCAAGGTTTATTTCTATAGTACTATCTTTCTGTTCCAAATTCTTTATACTTATCTGTGCAGCTAAATTTCTCGCAATTTTTTTGATCTGTTCTGCCTCCTCACATTCTGGATCATGATGTACTATTGGATCTCCAATATCACCACATGCTCTTATTCCGGTATTAATTGGTATTTCTCCTAAAAAAGGAACATTTAGTTCTTTTGAAGCTTTTTCACCGCCACCATAACTAAAAATATTTTCTCTATGTCCACATTTTTTACAGATAAAATAACTCATATTTTCAATGATTCCTAAAACAGGCACCTGAACTTTTTCGAACATTCGTAAACCTTTTCTAGCATCTGCTAAAGATATATCTTGTGGGGTTGTAACGATAACCGCACCAGTAAGTGGAATTGTTTGTACTAATGTTAATTGAATGTCACCTGTTCCTGGAGGTAAATCAAAAATCAGGTAATCTAAATCACCCCATTCAACTTCTGACATAAATTGCTTTAATGCACCACTGGCCATTGGTCCTCTCCAAATAACAGCCTGATCTTGATCAATTAAAAAACCTATGGACATTAGTTTTACTCCATATCTCTCCAGTGGTATAAGTTTATTTTGACCATTCACTGTTGTCATTTTTGGAATTTCACCACTTGTTTTCATCATAAGTGGAATACTTGGGCCATAAATGTCAGCATCAATTAAACCAACTTTAACACCTTCCATGGCTAATGCCACAGCTAAATTTACTGCTATAGTTGATTTTCCAACTCCACCTTTGCCACTAGCTACAGCAATTGTGTTTTTAACACCGGGTAAAATTTCAGCTTTTCTTTTATTGTTATGTGTTACAATATTTGATGTCATGTCAACTTCAATTTTACCTTTTACACCTAGATTTTGTATCTGTTTTATGCATTCATTTTTCATTTGGTCTTTAACTGGACAAGCAGGTGTTGTAAGTTGAATTACAACATAAACATCATCATTTTTGATTTCAATATTTTTTACAAAACCTAAACTGACAATATTTTTATGTAAATCAGGATCTATTACATTGCTTAATGCTTGTAATATTTGCTCTTTAGTGATCATAAAAATTATCTCCTTTGTACCTAAAACATTTATTTTATATTTATAGTTCCTACTAAAATAATTTTTTAATTATTTCAATAATTGAATTTATTCCGATACCAAAAACTTGGGTTTTATATCTTATCGTTGATATTAAATCAATACTAAACATTACTGTAGTATGAATGAATACTCCATACCAGAAAGAGCCAGTTCTTATTGCGAGAATGCCTAAAAAAATTCCAGCGATTATTGCGCTAAAAGTTTCTAATTCTGGTTTTCCATTATGTAAAATTGTAAAAGGAATCATTTGAATGAAGATTGCATAATATCCAAATTTTTCCTTGAGACCAAAAAGCATGTATCCTCTCCAGACAAATTCCCATCCGATCATATAAAGAAAAAAACAGAATTCATAAATTAAGAAAAGCAACCAGTTGTTTTTTACATCACTGCATTGTGGGTAAGAGTTTATAAAACCAGGTAGAGAAGAAACAAACCACAGAATAGGGAGCATTACTAAAATTGATATTATTGTAATAGAGAAACCAATTTTCTTATCTCCAAGGATTATTCCATAATTTGATAACTTTTCTTTTAAGAAAAACTTTATTAGTAAAATTGGTATAATGAATAGAACAATAAATTCTGATGAAAGCCAATAAATGTATTCAATAAAATAAATATTTTCATAGTCGACAAAAAATTGATATAGATTGAATCTAAAAAACCTTCTGCTAGAATAATAATAAGATATGGTCTGAATTATAGCGATAGTAACAAAAATAAAAATAATTTTAAAATCTAATGTTTTAAAAACATTTTTTTGAATACTAAATTCATCTCTTAGATTTATAAGTTTCTTTTTCATTTTATAGTACTTTTTTTAAATATTGAGCTGTATAGCTATCTTGAGCTTTAATTATATCTTCTGGTGTACCTTCTGCTACAATATACCCACCTTTTATACCTCCTTCAGGCCCAAGATCAATTATCCAGTCTGCACATTTTATAACGTCAAGATTATGTTCTATAACAATAACAGTATTGCCTAAATCTACTAAATTATTTAAAACTTTTAAAAGCATTCTAATATCTTCAAAGTGTAGACCTGTTGTTGGTTCATCTAAAAGATATAAAGTATTACCTGTTTGTGCTCTGGCAAGTTCTGTAGCAAGTTTTACTCTTTGTGCTTCGCCTCCAGATAAAGTTGGGGCTTGTTGACCCAATCTAATATATCCTAAGCCTACATCGCTTAATGTTTTCAATTTTTTTTGTGCTTTTGGTATTTCACTAAAAAAATCAAGGGCTTCATTTACGGTCATTTCAAGGACATCGGCTATTGATTTACCTTTGTATAAAATTTCTAATGTTTCTTTGTTATACCTTTTTCCATCACAAGTTTCACATTTTACAAAAACATCCGGTAAAAAGTTCATTTCAATTTTTCGCATTCCTCCACCATTGCAATCTTCACATCTTCCACCTTTTACATTAAAGCTAAACCTACCAGCTTTATAACCCCGTATCTTAGATTCAGGTAGTTCAGTAAATAAATCACGAATTATTGTGAATAAAGTTGTGTATGTTGCAGGATTGCTTCTGGGTGTTCTTCCAATAGGTGATTGGTCAATATCAATTATTTTATCAATATTTTCTATCCCTTTTATAGATTTATATGGAAGAGGTTTTATACCTGATTTATTAATTTTCCTTTGCAAAATCGGGTAAAATGTTTCTAAGATCAAACTAGATTTTCCTGAACCACTTACTCCAGTAACACAAATCAACTTTCCTAATGGGAATTTCACTGTAATATTTTTTAGATTATTTCCTGTAGCACCTTCAAGAATGATAAATTTACCATTACCTTTTCGTCGATTTTTTGATACTTCGATTTTTGATTCATTTTTTAAATATGAAGCAGTTAATGAACCTTTAAAATGATCAGAAAAATGATTGTTTTCAATTTTGTATCTTTCATCAAAAATTTTTAGTTCTTCTGGTTTCCCTGTAGTAATTACATATCCTCCTAATTCACCCGCACCTGGACCTAAATCAATTATATAATCAGCATTTTCCATCATTTCTTTATCATGTTCTACAACGATTACACTATTACCTAAATCTCTTAACTTTTTTAGTGAATTAATAAGTTTGATGTTATCTCTTTGATGCAATCCAATACTGGGTTCATCAAGTATATAAAGTACACCAGTTAATTGTGAACCAATTTGTGATGCTAAGCGGATTCTTTGTGCTTCGCCACCTGATAAAGAATGTATAGTTCTATCTAAAGTTAAATAATCTAAACCAACGTCAATTAAAAATTGTGTGCGTGTAATTATTTCTTTCAAAATTAATTTGCCAATTTCTCTTTGCCTTTCATTTAACTTTAAATTTTTAATTGTCTCAAGAAATTCATTAAGAGGTTTAAAAGTTAATGATGAAATATCATAATCATCAATAAGGATTGCAAGACTTTCTTTTTTTAATCTTTTACCATTGCAAGCATCACATTTTTTTGTAGATAAAAAGGATTCTAAATTAATATATGATTTAGTATAATTTGTATTATTTAATTTATCTTCAAGGTAATTGATTAAACCTTCATAAGTTTTTGTAAATGTGAACTTATTATCTAAAAAAACACTGAAAGGAGCCTTAACTTCTAATTCAATATTTTTTTGTTTACTACCATATAGAATTAAATCCCAAGTTTTTTGGGGTATTTTGTTTATTGGTGTGCTTAGCTTAAAATTCAAAACCTTTGATAAAGCTTCTAATTCAGAAAAAAAAAGGGAATCACTTTCTTTATCTATTGCAACAATTGCTCCTTTTTCTATTGATTTTGTTTTATCAGGAATAAGTAAATCAACATCAAATTCTTTTTTTTCTCCAATGCCATCACATACTGGACAAGCGCCATATTTTGAACTAAATGAAAATGACATAGGTGCAGGTTCATCATAAGAAATCTGGCAATCGGGACATGCAAATTTCTGGCTAAATAACTGATCGGTATGTTTTTTATTATTCTCAATTTTTGAGACTATAAGAACTCCTTCGCCATACCTTAATGCTGTTTCAACTGAGCCAGCTAATCTACTTCTAATGTTATCTGTTATTGTTATTCTATCAACTACTATTTCGATATTATGAATTTTATAACGAGCTACTTGCATCCCTTTTTCAATTTCTTTAATAACTCCATCTACTCTTACCCTAACAAACCCTTCTCTTAGTATAGTCTCAAATAGCTCTTGATAATGACCTTTTCTGCCTTTCACTACGGGGGCAAGTATAAGTATATTACTTGATTTTGGATATGATAATATGCTATCTATTATTTGATCTACGGATTGTCTTTTAACAGGTTTACCACAATTTACACAATGTTGAATTCCGGCTCGGGAATATAATAATCTTAAGTAATCATAAATTTCTGTAACAGTACCAACTGTCGATCTAGGATTATGGCTTAATGTTTTTTGTTCAATTGATATGGCTGGACTTAACCCTTCTATCTGGTCAACATCAGGTCTTTCCATTAAATCAAGGAATTGTCTTGCATAAGCACTTAAACATTCTACATACCTACGTTGACCTTCCGCATATATAGTATCAAAAGCAAGAGATGATTTTCCTGATCCAGATAATCCTGTTATTACTACTAATTTATCTCTAGGGATTTCTAAATTTATATTTTTTAAGTTGTGCTCTCGAGCGCCAACTATTTTAATTTTATCATCTATCATAAATAATTAAACTAATGAAATTACTTAATAAAATCAATGTAAAAATTTTAAAAAATTTACAATAATAAATATCTTTACTATAAGAAAGTATTGTTAATAAAGCACTTATCGGATTTCTATGTTTTTCAATTCTTCTTGTTAAATTTGATCTAAAAAAGAAAATGTTTATTTTAGTCTAGAATAATTAAATTCTAATCTAATAAAGTTTTAATTTTAGAAAATAACTTTGTTATTCATTATAATACCATAAAAAAGGGTTTTTTAATATTAAAATCAGCAAAATATTATATTTTTCTGACTTGAAATTGAGAAATAAATTGATATATTAATTAGGTTAAATCTTGAAAAACAAATTAATTAGGGTTTGCCAATGAAATTCGCAACAAACAGTCAAGAGCTACAAAAAGTATTATCACGTGTTATAGGAGTTGTCCCTACAAAAACAACAATTCCGATTTTAGAGAACGTGTTATTTGAATTAAAAGAAAACAATCTAAGAATAACTGCAACAGATCTTGATATGGGTATGTCTGTGAATCTTACGGTTAATGGTAGTAAAGATGGAAAAGTTGCAGTACCAGCAAAGCGAATTTTTGATACTGTGCGCGCTCTTCCAAATGTAAATATTGATTTTAATCTGGATTCAAATTTCAAAATTACAATTAAAACTCCTAATGGCGAATATAAACTTACAGGTGAATCTAGTGACGATTTCCCTTCAGTCACATATTTCAAACCCGAAGTAGAAATTGAAATGAATCCAGAACAAATTAAAAGCATAATCAATAGGACTGTTTTTGCGGTTAGTATGGATGAATTAAGACCTGCTATGACGGGTGTTTTATTTCATATAAAAGGAAATGAGCTCAATACTGTTGCAACAGATGGACATAGGTTAGTTAGGATAATTACAAAAGGTTTAAAACTCCCAAAGACTTCAGCTGAATTTCTGATTCGTGCAAAAACTTTAAATCTTGCAACTAAATCTATTGAGGAAACTGTAAAAATTGGTTTTGATTCAAAAAATGTGAAGTTTGATTTTGGTACAGGTACTTTATACTCAAAACTTATTGATGAGCAATACCCTAATTATGAAGCCGTAATTCCTTTGGATTACACAAAAAGTTTATCTATAGATAGAGCTGCACTATTAGCATCTGTTAAACGTGTTGCATTATATTCAAGTTCTAATACTCATCAAGTTAGGTTTATTTTTTCAAATAATATCATGACTGTTTCTGCTCAAGATTTTGATATGGGTGGAGAAGCCAAAGAAGAAATTCCTTGTGAATATAAAGGAGATGAGATGGAAATTGGTTTTAATGCAAATTATATAATTGATGTTTTAAGCCATTTAGAGTCTGATAATGTTTTGATTGAATTTGATACGTCAATTAAGGCAACAATTTTTAGAGAATTTGAAAAGAAAGATAACGAAGACATTTTAATGATTGTTATGCCTGTGAGATTAAATGTCTAGCGCTTTACGTTTTTTTTGATTATATGAGGATTAAATCTGTAAGATTGAGAAATTTTAGAAATCATCGTTATACTAATGTCAATTTTTGTGATAACATTAACATTTTTTATGGAAAAAACGGGCAGGGGAAAACTAACATACTGGATGGTTTAACTTACCTTTGTTTAACAAAAGGTTTTTTATCCTCTAGTGATTCAAATTCTGTTTTATTTGGTGAAAATGATTTCGAGTTAGAAGCAAATTTTTATTCAGATTTAAATGTTAAATCTTCTGCTAAACTTCTTTATTCTTCTTTAACTAAAAGCAAAGTACTTTTTCATAATAATCTAAAAGTTGATAAAGCAATTTCTTTTGTAGGTTTATATCCTATAGTTGTTTTAGCTCCACAATTCTATTCAATTGTTAATGGATTGCCTCAAGAGAGAAGAAAGTTCGTTGATATGGTTATTTCTCAATCAAGTAAGTCATATCTTCAAGATTTAGTTGAATATAAAAGGGTGCTAAAACAAAGGAATAAATTGCTTTCTGATCTTAAGAATCAAAGAAGTTTTGATTTTGATAGTATAGAATCATGGAATAAACCTCTGGTAGAGTATGGTTCAAAAATAATTTTAAAAAGATTAAATTTTATAAAAGATTTCGTTCCTTTATTTCAAAAAGCATATAAACAAATATCAAACGCAAATGAAATTCCTTCAATAAAATATTTATTTCTTTTAAATGAAGAAAATATTTCTTATGAAAATATTTATTCTTCATTTAATGAAAAGCTAATCAAAATAAAAAATGATGAAATAAAAAGAGGTTTATCTATTATTGGACCCCATAAAGATGAGTTTGAGTTTAAAATAAATAATTTTGATGTAAGACAATATGCTTCTCAAGGGCAACAAAAAACTTTTTTGGTTGCTCTTAAATTGGCTGAGTTTTTTTACTTAGAAGAGAAATGCGCTGAAAAACCAGTTTTAATTTTGGACGATCTTTTTAGTGAGCTGGATAAAGATCGTTCATTATTTTTGTTAAATTTTTTAAAAAATAAATGTCAGGTTTTTATTTCTTCTACTAGTTCACAAATATTTGATGAAGCTCTGATATACAATGGTTTAAATAATAAATTTCTTGTCGAGTCCGGTAATGTCATTCAAAACTGCATTACAACTTAGCCAGGCGATTGAGGAGTTTTTTCGCAAAGCTGGCTATGAAAGAGAATTTTTTCAGGGTAAATTGATTAATGACTGGGGTAATATTGTGGGAAAAATGATTGCAGATAATTCAAAAATTGTAAAATTTGATGGAACCGTTTTGACAATAAAAACTAATAGTAGTGTTTGGAAAAATGAGTTGTATTATAGGAAAAATGAAATAATTGAAATGATAAATAAAAAATACAAAATGAAACTTGTATCTGATATTAAATTAATTTGAAGGTTTTATTAATTTAGGATAGATTAAATATATGGCAAAAGAAACGAAAAAGAAGCAAGAACCAGTTCTTGCAAATAATGATGCAAATAATTATAATGCCGAAACTATCACAGTTCTCAAGGGACTTGAAGCTGTCAGACGTCGACCCGCTATGTATATTGGTGATGTTGGTACTCGTGGATTGCATCACCTAATTTATGAAGTAGTTGATAATAGTATTGATGAAGCATTGGCCGGCTTTTGTACTAAAATTGAAGTTACAATAAATAAAAATGGCTCTGTTACAGTATTAGATAATGGTCGTGGTATACCAACTGATATTCACCCAACTGAAAAGAAATCTGCTCTTGAAGTAGTAATGACAATATTACATGCAGGTGGAAAGTTTGATAAACAAACTTATAAAGTATCAGGAGGTTTACACGGTGTTGGTGTATCTGTGGTGAATGCTCTTTCAGAATATTTAGAAGTTGAAGTTTACAGAGACGGTCAAATTTTTTATCAAAAGTATGAAAGAGGAAACCCTTTAGCTCCTGTAAAAGTTATTGGTAAATCAAAATCGACTGGTACAAAAATTACTTTTTCTCCTGACCCTTTAATATTTAAAAATCGAAGTTTCAAGTTCGCTACCATTAACGAAAGAATGCGAGAACTTGCATATTTAAATAGGAATATTACAATTATTGTAAAAGATGCTCGAACAGATGAACAAGAAGTATTTCATTTTAAAGGTGGTTTAATTGAGTTTGTTCAGTATGTGGATGAAAAAAGACCTTCAATTCACGGCAAACCAATATATATATCTGGTGAAAAAGATGAAACTCCAGTTGAAGTAGCTTTTCAGTATAATGAGGGATACAATGAGAACATTTTTTCTTATGTTAATAACATAAACACTCATGAAGGGGGCTCTCATTTAGTTGGCTTCAAAACTGCTTTAACAAGAACGCTTAATAATTATGCGCAAAAAAATGGTTTGATCAAAAGTGATAAAATTCAGCTTACCGGAGATGATTTTCGTGAAGGTTTAACAGCTATAATTAGTGTAAAAGTTAAAGAACCTCAGTTTGAAGGTCAAACAAAAACAAAACTTGGTAATAGCGAAACCAAAAGTATTGTTGAATCAATTGTAGGTGAACAACTTTCAACTTATCTTGAAGAAAATCCCAGTGTAGCTAAAAAAATAATTGAAAAATGTGTACGTGCTGCTGAAGCTCGTGAAGCCGCTAGAAAACAAAGAGATTTAATACGAAATAGAAACTCTTTGTTAGATGCATCGAATTTGCCTGGCAAACTTGCAGATTGTTCGATTAATGATCCTGAACATTGTGAAATTTATATTGTTGAGGGAGATTCTGCAGGTGGCTCTGCTAAACAAGGAAGAGATAGAAGATTTCAGGCAATATTGCCTTTAAAGGGAAAGATTCTTAATGTTGAAAAATCACGCTTAAATAAAATTCTGGAAAATGAAGAAGTTAAAGCTTTATTTACTGCTATTGGTGGTGGTATAGGTGAGAATTTTAATCCTGAAAAAGTTAGGTATGGAAAAATTATTCTTATGGCAGATGCTGATGTAGATGGTAGTCATATCAGAACTTTACTATTAACTCTTTTCTTTAGGTATATGAGAGAGTTAATTGAAATGGGTAGGGTCTATATTGCTCAACCACCATTATATAAAATCAAAAAAGGTAAAAAAGAAATATACGCTTATGATGATGACGAATTAAATGAAATACTCAAAAGATTTAAATCGGAATCCTCAAATACAGAAGAAGATGAAGAAATGGAGGAACAAGAATCAGGTGTAAAGAAAAATGGTGTAATAATATCAAGATTTAAAGGTTTGGGAGAGATGAACCCAGAACAACTATGGGAAACCACAATGAACCCTGAAACAAGAACAATTCTTCAAGTTTTAATTGAGAATGCCGTTGAAGCAGATAAAACTTTTTCTATGCTTATGGGTGATGAAGTAGCTCCCAGACGTGAGTTTATTGAGAAAAACGCAAAATATGTAAGAAATCTTGATGTTTAATTTTTCAAATCTACTAAAAGAGGTTAAATTAAAATGGCAACAATTTCAGAAAAAATAATACCGGTTGATATAGAAGAAGAAATGAAGAATTCCTACATTGATTATTCAATGTCGGTAATTGTAGCTCGTGCTTTACCTGATGTTCGTGATGGTCTAAAACCGGTTCATCGAAGAGTCCTTTATGGTATGAGAGAATTAGGATTACTTCCAAATAGACCATATAAAAAATCTGCTCGTATAGTTGGAGAAGTGCTTGGTAAATATCACCCTCATGGAGATTCAGCTGTATATGATACAATGGTACGTATGGCTCAGGATTTTGCGTTAAGGTATCCTTTGGTAGATGGGCAAGGTAACTTTGGTTCTATAGATGGCGATTCTCCAGCAGCTATGAGGTATACCGAAGCTAGAATGGCGAAACTAGCTGAAGAAATGCTTCGAGATCTTGAAAAAGACACGGTAGATTTTGTCCCTAATTTTGATGAAACTTTAAAGGAACCAACTGTTTTACCTTCTCTATTACCAAATCTTTTGGTTAATGGTAGTAGTGGTATAGCTGTTGGTATGGCAACTAATATTCCACCTCATAATCTTGGTGAAGTAGTTGATGGATTGGTAGCTTTGATTAAAGATCCAGAATTACCTAATGAAAAGATAATGAAATATATTAAAGCACCAGATTTTCCAACTGGTGGAATAATTTATGGGTATGATGGAGTAAAAGAAGCGTACACTACAGGGAAAGGAAGAATTGTAATTCGCTCAAAAGTTAAAATCGAGACTCAAAAAAATGACAGGAAAAGTATAGTAATTAATGAAATACCTTATCAGGTTAATAAAGCTAATCTTATTGAAAAAATAGCTGAGCTTGTAAGGGATAAAAAAATTGAGGATATATCTGATATCAGAGATGAATCAGATAGAGATGGAATGAGAATTGTAATTGAGCTCAAAAGAGATGCAGTGCCTGAAGTAGTACTAAACAATCTATACAAGCATACTAACTTACAGGTAACATTTGGTGTTATCCTTCTTGCTCTTGTAGATGGTAGACCAATGATTCTTACTCTCAAACAGATAATGGAAAAATACATAAAGCATCGAAATGAAGTAGTAGTAAGAAGAACTAAATTTGATCTAAATGAAGCCGAGAAAAGAGCTCACATATTAGAAGGATATATAATAGCTCTAGATAATATTGATGAAGTAATTGAGCTTATCAAAAAATCCAAAGATGTTGAGACTGCTAAAAATGGATTAATGAGAAAATTTAAACTCTCTGAAATACAGGCAAAAGCTATTCTTGATATGCGTTTGCAACGGTTAACTGGGTTAGAGAGGAAAAAAATTGAAGAAGAATACAAAGAAACAATTAAACTTATAAATAAGCTGAAAGCTATTCTTGCAAATAAAGATCTTCAAATGGAAATCATAAAAAACGAGCTTCTTGAACTTAAGAAAAATTATGCTGATGAAAGAAGAACTGAAATAGTTTATGATTCCAAAGATTTCAATATTGAAGATATGATAGCTGATGAAGATGTTGTTATTACTATAAGTCATGAAGGATTTATTAAGAGATTTCCTGTCAGTGGCTATCGAAGGCAAAATAGAGGTGGTAAGGGTGTAACTGGTGCAACAACGAAAGAGGATGATTTTATCGAGCACATGTTTATAGCCTCTACTCATAATTATTTACTTTTATTTACGGATAAAGGTAGATGCTATTGGCTTAAAGTTCACGAAATTCCTGAAGCCGGAAGGCTTTCTAAAGGAAGATCTTTAGCAAATTTAATAAAGAAAGAACAAGATGAAAAAATTACAGCTTTCTTAAATGTTAAAGAGTTCGATGATAAGCATTACATTATGATGGTTACAAAAGAGGGTAATATTAAAAAGACATTACTCTCAGAGTTTAGCAATCCAAGATCATCTGGTATAATAGCTATAGGATTAGATAAAAAAGACAAACTAATTGATGCTCAATTAACTGATGGCTCTCAAGATGTTATTTTAGGAAGTAGGGAAGGGCTTGCTATTCGATTCAATGAAAAAGAAATCAGAGCTATGGGTAGGCAAGCTTCTGGCGTTCGTGCAATGAAACTTGATAAAAAAGATGAAGTTGTAGGTATGGTAACACTAAAACGTACAGCAACAACAATTCTTGTTGTAACAGATAAAGGTTTTGGAAAAAGAAGTGATGTCGGCGAATATAGAATTACGAGAAGGGGTGGTAAAGGAATTATTACCGTTAAGACTGGTGAAAAAAATGGCAATATGATTGCTATTAAAGAGGCTCTCGATAACGATGATATAATTATTGTTACAATAAAAGGAATTATCATTAGACAACACATAAAAGATATTAGAGTAATGGGAAGAAATACTGTTGGTGTGCGTTTGATAAGCCTTTCACCTAATGATTCTATTGCTGCAGTTGCAACTGTATCTGCTGAAGAAAATGAAAATGGTAATGGTAATGGTAATGAAGAATAATAATTAACGAAGAGAATTATGAATAATCAAAATAATAAACAAAATACACAAAATACTCAGAATAAAAATATCAGAAACAATTCTGATGCTCAAAGATCACAACAAGATCGACAAAAAAAGGATAACATAAATATTCAAAGAAATCCGCAAATTTCTATTGTTATACCACTCTTTAATGAAGAGGAGTCTTTAAAAGAACTTTCTGAAAGAATTCAGGAAGTATGTTCAAAAGAAAACATAACTTACGAAGTATTGTTTATTGATGATGGAAGCACAGATAATTCTTTACAAAGAATTAAAGAGATAAATCGAAGTAATAAAAGATTTAAATGCTTTTCATTTCGAAGAAACTTTGGTAAATCAGCTGCATTAAATGTGGGATTTAAAAAATCTCGTGGAGATATTATTATTACTATGGATGCTGATTTACAGGATGACCCAAAAGAAATTCCAGCATTAATAAATAAAATTAAAGAAGGATGGGATATTGTATCAGGGTGGAAAAAGAAAAGACATGATCCACTCTTTACTAAAAACTTACCTTCTAAATTTTTTAATTTTGTAACTCGAAAACTATCCGGTATAGATATTCATGATATGAATTGTGGTTTAAAAGCTTATAAAAAAGAAGTATGTAGAGATGTTACAGTATATGGTGAGTTACATAGATATATACCAGTTTTAGCAAAAGAGTTTGGGTATAGAACTACTGAGATACCTGTTACTCATCATAAAAGAAAATATGGAAAAACAAAATTTGGATTAAGCAGATTCATTAAAGGTTTTCTTGATTTATTGACCATTTTATTTAATTCAAAATATGGGAAAAGGCCACTTCATTTATTTGGAGCTCTTGGGACATTATGTTTTTCAGCAGGGTTTATAATTAATCTATATTTATCGATATTATGGTATTTTTATAATATTTGGCTTGGGAATCGACCCTTACTCTTTCTTGGCGTTCTTTTGTTGATTTTAGGGATTCAATTCTTTTCTATTGGTCTATTGGGTGAAATGATTACCCGAACAAATATAGCTTCTCAGGAGTATTCTATCAAAGAGGTTGTTAAGTAAATTTAAATGAATACCACTCCTTTCTTGTTGGGAGTGGTATTTTTTTCCTTCTAAAAAATATAATCCAGTAAATCTTGTTTCATTCAAATAAATTAAGTATATTATGTCTCAAATAAAAATTTGAAATAATTTCAGATGGAAAAAGATACTATTACAAAAAAATTGTTAGTCAATTTAATTCAATATGATGAGTTAAATGAAGTATTAGGGAAAACTCTTGAATTTTTTAGAGTTGAGTTTGATTTTAACTCAGGGGCTTTCTTTTTGTTTAATCCATCTTTTGAAAGAATCAAGCTAGAAGCTCAATTTGGTTTTTCACCTTTATTTTTGAACTCATTAATCTCAAATAACATTGAAGAAAGTAAAAATTGTGAGTTTTCTTTTTTCCCCGAAGAAGATTTTTACATATATGAGAATCTAAACTTAAAAGATATTGTCAGAAATACTGATTCTCAAAATAATATTAGATATAAAGTTCTAATCTTTTCTTTAAAAGATAGAAAAATAAAAAAAGGTTATTTATGGTTAATAAAGCAAGAACCGTTTGCTATCGATGAAGATCAAATTGAATTATTAAAGGATCTGGTAAATTTGGTATCAGTAAAAATACCAAAAGCTCAAATTCATCACGAAATTTTAAGAACAGTAGAGCAGTTGGAAAAATTATTAAATATTCAAAATGCCTTTTTAATGGATCTTGAGCTCGAAAGTATTTTTAAAAGAATTCTAATAGAAGTTTCAAATATGTTTAATCCTTCCATCGCAAAACTTATTAAATCTGAAAAGAATAAGTTTATTATACTTAATAATGACGGTGAGGAAATCGAGATATTAAATAATAACGAACAATATATTTTTTATAATGATCTGTTGCATAATTTTAAAGATGTTAGAGATATTAAAATTATAGAGAATTATGATAGAAAAAAGGAGAATTATCAAATTTTTTCTTCTTATGAAATAAAATCATTTGCTCTTTTACCAATTTTTGTGCAAAATAAATGTGAAGGATTTTTGTTTATTGGGAAAAATATTTTTAACCATTTTCAAAAGGAAGATTTTCCGTTATATGTTGCTTTTTCAATCTTTTCTTCACAGGCAATTTCTCTTGCAAAATCACATAAGGATATTTTAAAACTTCAGGAGCAATTATTACAAGCCCAAAAAATGGAGAGCATAGGTATTTTAGCTGGTGGAATAGCTCATGATTTCAATAATGCTCTGGTAGGAGTTATAGGTTCGGTAGATTTATTGGAACTTGAAATAAAATCCAATCCAAAAGTATTAAAATATCTTAGACTTATTAAAGATTCAGCGAAACGTATGTCTCATTGGACAAGCCAGTTAATAGCTTATGCTCGTGGTGGTAGTTATGTTATCGAATCAGTAAACTTAAATAATGTAGTTTTTGATTCTATAGGAATGGTTTATTCAAGCTTCTCCGATAAAGTTTGTTTCGTTTTTAATCTTTATCCTGATCTTTTTTTTATTGAAGCTGATTATAACCAGATGAATCAAGTAATTACAAATTTAGTAATGAATTCTTATGAATCAATAAATGAAAAAGGTTATATTCACATATCAACAATAAATGTACCTTATGATCATAATTTTTATGAAAAAAAACAGCTAGATTCTAAATATAGTTACGTAATGCTATCTATAAAAGATAATGGTTGTGGTATTGATGAAAATATAATTGATAAAGTGTTTGAGCCTTTTGTTACTACTAAATTTCAGGGAAGAGGTTTAGGACTGGCAGCTGTTTATGGTATAATTGAAAATCTAAATGGTAAAATTATTATTGATAGTAAAGTTAATATTGGAACAACGATTGAAATTTATATACCGATAAATGAGATAAAGATAAATAATAATGATGTCATTGAAAATTCTTATAAAAAGATATTGTTCTTTAATAATGATAACTCATTACATCAAATACTTGTTAAAGAATTGGCACTTAAAGGGTATATTGTTTATGAAACATCTAATATCAATTTTGATATTATGAATGATAAGTGGAATGTGCTTGTTGTGGATACTTCAGGTTTGGATTCAAATATTATTTATGAAAAAATTAAATTTTTTATTGAATCCGGTATTTTTGATAAAACATTCTTATTATTTGGTACAGAAGAAGAAGCCTTTTTTGACGAATATAGAGGAATAGATGGAATAAAGCTCTTACCTAAACCTATTGATAACAAAGTAATTTTGAGATATATCATTGATTGGCTTTCAAAATAAATAAAAAACAAGTTATATAAGCTTTTTTCATATTAAAACGCCATTTTCTTAATTAAATATATTCAAGTATTATTGATTTTTATCAAATAAATGAGGTGAAAAATGAATCGTTACATCTATTCTTTTTTATTTTTTTTCTTTATTCTAATTGTTGGGTGTGAAGAGGGGAATGTAAAGTATATCTTAACAGATCAAGATGGTTATGCTGAAGAGTATTTTATCATTCCCGAAAGTGGAAAAATAAAAATTACAGCTATTGATGCTAATTGTAATGAAGTTAACAAAGGTGGTAAGCTTTTTTACACACAATACTTATTTACATTACGAGATTTTAAAGTTATTCTTAATTCAGATTGTACAAATTTTAGCCCAACAGAATATTTTGAAGTTGAAAAAGGCGATAAAATTAAAATGGTAATAAAGCATGGAGAAGGAAATACAAGATATAAGATTTTATACGATTTTCAGGGTTTAAACAAACAATAAGTAATTATAATAAAAAGGTGAATTGACTCAAAACTACCCTAATGAATCAATAGTTTAGCAAATATTTATTTTTATAAATAATACAATTTTCATAATTGGTATGTAAATAATAATTGTGCCTAAAATATGATTAGTTTCAAGTAAACAAGAAAATATCAGATAACATGCATTTAGGTATGCATATTATTATGTTACAAAATCTTGAATATTTCTTTTTTTATTTTATTTAAATTTTGATTTTAAGTGATATAGGTAAGTATAAAAAAAGGGCGATTTTTATTCGCCCTTTTTGTGCCCCCAACGGGATTCGAACCCGTATTTCCACCTTGAAAGAGTGATGACCTAACCCTTAGTCGATGGGGACATTAATTTTTACGGTGATCAAAGGGTGAGCGATGGGATTCGAACCCACGACCACCAGAGCCACAATCTGGCACTCTAACCAGCTGAGCTACGCTCACCGTATATTTTCAAATAACTAATACGCCCGACAGGAATCGAACCTGTAACCCCCAGCTTAGAAGGCTGATGCTCTATCCGATTGAGCTACGGGCGCGTTTCAAATTCGGAATACTAATATAATATTTTTT